>JADJPH010000019.1 GCA_016713335.1 Candidatus Fredericiella danica
AATGGGATAGCAAACGATCGACATGCGATGACGACCTGCTGGGACGGGGCGGTATAGATCACATCGATTACGTCTGTTAGTTGGTCCGGGGACAGTTGCTTGAGTTGGGCAACGAGCGCCGAGTTTGGTTGGCCGAAGCGGCGTTGCAGCGCATGATTGGCCATCGAAAGCATGGCATTTTCAAAGCCGATGCCGATGCCTTTTTCGACACCCTCCTGGAGGATCTCGTTGTACCAGGGGCTTTCGCGCAAGATCGCCATATCCCACCTCATGATAGAACGCACTGTTTCGAGCGGCAGGACGTTGCCTGCGATGAAGGCCATGAACTCCTCAAAATCAGCCAGTTCCGGATCACTCCTGCAAAGCGTATAATGCCTGCTTGACAATGTCAATGTTGTCACCGCCGCGCATGATGGGGATAAAAGGGAGCAGGGCAGGCACATTGCCGGCGAGGACGGCGGCGGCGTCGAGTTCCAGAGATTGATGACACGATACTGCTGCACCGCTTCAAACCCCATGAATGTGGTTCGATATTCACCGGGCGACGGGGCTGCGGCTTCCATGATGTTGATGACGACGGGATAGACGGGGAGCCGGTGGCGCTCTTCGACCAGACCCGCATAGGCGCGCATGCGACGTGGCATCTCGGGGTCAACCCGGAACTGGATCTCATTGGCAACGAGGTAGTCGCCGAAGCGCGGCGAGCGTACCTTGATGACGACGTCGGTAAACGGCCGATGAACTGGAGCTCGTTTGCCAGCAAGTCGCCGGCTTCACCGGTGGCGTCGCCAGAGCCAGCAGGCGGGGTGGGGGGGGGGGGGGGGGGGGGGGGTTGGCGGCGGGTCTACGAAAAACCTATGGAAAAACTCCAGCCAAGGCGCAGGTGACCCTTTTTTTGCCCCTTGACAAGCTCCTCTTGTTCTTGTATCCTATATTGCAGATATGTAAATATGCGCATAATTGCAATATAGGAGATGCTCATGTCAAACGCACTTTTTGCCAGCCCCGCCAATCCCGTGCACGCGCACGCCGCCCTGGCCCCAGCACATAATGCCTTGCTGAGCCTCTGGGCGCTGACGGCAGACGCTGCACCACCCGTCGAGCCGGCGTTCGCCGAGCTCGCCGCGCAACTCGCACCTGAAGCACGCCTTCAATCGCTGGCTCTTCGCCCCCAGGGCGCTGCCCTCACACCCGCGGCGGATGCGACCAGTTTTGAAGCCTATCTCGACGCACTGGCGGAAAAGCCGGCAACTGCATTTGCTGCACCACGCGACGCAAGCGACGCCACTGCCCCCACGCTGGATGCCGCATTGCCGGCCGACCCAACCGCGCTGCAGCAACGGGTCGTGGATCACCTGCGCACCGTCTGGCACAACCTGGTGGCCGCAGAGTGGGCGCGACAGGCACCATTGCTGGCCAAACTGACGAGTAGCGTCAACGAGGTGGTTTGCAGCCAGCCCGCCTGGAGCGCCGCCGATGGCTATGCTACGTTGCGCTTCCTGTTGCAGACGGAGCCGGCCGGCGACCAACTGCAGCAGTTGGCAGGTGTACAGCGCATCATCCTCGTCTGGTCGCCCCATGTGCTCGCCTGGTGCAGCCGCTTTGGCAGCGCAGACACACTCTGGGTATTGCGCAAGTTCGACCCGCAACTGCTGCGCCGCGATCCGTTGACGCGTGCAGAGGTGCTGGGTCCCCTCTCGGCGTTGGCGGACGATACGCGGCTACGCATCCTGGAATTACTGATCGAAAACGGCGAGCAGCGCGCCCAGGCGATCATCAGCCAACTCGATGGCAGCCAGGGCAACGTCTCGCGCCACCTGAAACAGTTAGTCAACGGCGGCTTCGTGCGCGAGCGCCGCGCCGGGGACGCCAACAAACTGTACGCATTCAACCAGGCCGGCGTGCAGCGGCTCATGTATCTGACGCGCCAGTTGTTGTCTAGCGACAATGCGCAGTCGATTGGCCAGAGGCTGCAGGCAGAGACGCGGCTCAACCAGGCCCGCGCCGGCGTGCCGGCCATCTTGCAGCCGTTCCTCGACGAATCCGGCCGGATCACCCGCTGGTCAAGCAAACTGAAAGACCAGGATGCGATGCTGGCATACCTGATCGGCAAGTTTGAGCTAGAGCGGGGGTATACGGAAAAGGAGGTCAACACGCTATTGCAACGATGGTATCTCGACGCCGATTTTGTCCTGGTGCGCCGGACGATGGTCGATACCGATCTCCTGAAACGCACACGCGATGGTTCCCGGTATTGGGTCGAGGCAGCGCCAACGACAGAGGCAGCTTGAGTTGCGACGGGCACGGCTCAACTGATGCTGGCTTGCTGCGCCTGCGTAATGCTGGAGCCATCGTCAGTTGAGCCGTGCTCAATGTGCTAGAATAGGTGAAATTTCGACGCAACCGCAGATAGAGGTCCTATGCGCCCTTTCATCTTTGCCTTATCCCTCTTGCTCTTGTCTGGCGCGCTGGTTGCCGGCTGTCGGCCAGTCGTGGCCGAACCCACGCTCCCACACGCCCAGATCGATCTGACGCCGATCGCCGCGATCCATCAAGAGATTCTTCCGGAGGTGGCTGCGCCCTCGCTCGCCGCGCCCACGGAGCAGGTCGTCACGCTGGAAAGCGAGGGGCAGATCGTGGTGGGGACACTCGCCCTGCCGGCCATGGGCGAGGCGCCCTACCCGGCCGTCCTCCTGCTCCACGGCTTTACCAACACCCGCGACGAACTGCCGGTGGCCGGTACAAATGAGAAGATGTACACGCGCCTGGCGCGCGTGCTGGGGGAGCATGGCATCGCCTCGCTGCGCATCGATTTTCGTGGCTCCGGCGAAAGCGACGGTGAGTGGGCAGACACAACCTTCACCGGCCAGATCTCCGACACGCTCAAGGCAATCGACTACCTGGCCTCCAGACCGGAGATTGCCGCCGATCGGATGGGCGTGCTCGGCTTTAGCCAGGGCGGGCTTGTCGCCGCCGAAGCAGCTGCCATCGATGACCGGCTGCAGACCGTGTTGCTCTGGTCGCCGGTGGCCAATCCGCCCGACACCTACAAGTGGATTTTAAGCCCAGAGAGCGTGGCGGCAGGTCTGCAAAGCGGTGGCAAGGCAATTGCGGTGAAAACCAACTGGGGGGCGCCGCTCGAATTGAAGACCGGCTTCTTTACGGATCTATTCCGCTTCGATCCGACCGCAGCCATCGCCGAAGTGAAGGATCCGCTTATGGTCATCGTGGGCACGCGCGACGCCACCGTGACGCCACAGCCCTACTATGGAGAACTCTTCCTGACCTATCACGATGGCCCGGAACAACTGGTCACCGTCGATAGCGACCACGTTTTCAACGTCGTCACCGACCCCTGGCCCTGAGGTCTTTGATGATGTGGTGGCATGGAGTGTGGCGTGGCTGGAGCAGACGCTACCGCACTGACCGTAACTCGATCAATGCACTTCGCCGCTGATCTCGTTCCGGATTCGAGCGATGTGTTCGTCTACGTTTTCGCGCCGATAGTCACCGGCTGCAAGATCTACACTCGCCTGTTGCCATGCTGAGTGGATCTCGCACTCACGCAGGTGATCGTAACGGGCGATATCGATCACGACATATCGTGGTCTGCCCCCAACGCTAATAACCACCTCGGTCTCATCCTGAAGGATACGCTCGATATCGGACAGACCTCGGGTTCTCAGATCATTGGCAGTGATAATGTTCATGATGCTATTCCTGGCCGCGCGGGAGCGTCACCGTAAAATTACTACCCTGGCCTAATGCGCTCTCGACACGAATGGAGCCACCAAGCAGTATAACCATCTGTTTTGCATAAGGTAGCCCAAGCCCCACCCCAAGGTATTCGCGGCTCATTGTCCGGTCGACCTGCCCAAACGGCTTGAAGATGGTTTCGCACTGTTCCGGGCTGATGCCAATGCCGGTGTCCCACACCACGATCTGCACGCTGTCGGCGCCCCCGTCGGGCGTGATCTTCACCCCCGACCGTGCCACCGGCCGGGGTAAACTTGATGGCATTGTCCAGCAGATTGTCGAGCACCTGCATGAGGCCGTTGGCATCACTGACGATTTCGATATCGGCCGGTTCGACCGCAAATCCCATTTTCAGGCCTTTGGCATCTGCCATACCGCGCATAGCTCGCATCCGGATCGCCGCCAACTCGATCAGCCGGCACGGTTCAGCCATAATCGTCACCCGCCCGGCGACCAAAGCCGTATAGTGGAGGATGCTTTCCACCATCTTCAGCAGCCGCTCGCCACTGTGGCGGATCTGCTGGACGTGGTGGATCTGCCGTTTGTCCAACTCGGCGTTGAACTGCATCTCCAACGCATCGGCCATCCCAATCACGCTCGTCAGGGGGGTGCGCAGATCGTGGCTCACCGAAGCCAGGAACGCATCTTTCGACTCCTCCAACTGCTGCACATCGATCAGTGCTGCCTGTAGCTGTTCCGTGCGTTCGGCCACGCGCTGCTCCAACTCGTCGTTGAGCCGGCGCATTTCGGCCTCGATCCGCTTCCGCGCGGAAATGTCCAGATAAACGGAGTGCAGCGCCGGTCGGCCCGCATAGGTGGTGACAGTAGTGTTCATCGAAACCCAGAACTCACGTCCTTTGTCGCTGCGCATCAGCAATTCAATATCATCCACCCGGCCATACTTGGCCGTGGTCACACTGAACCGAGCCAGCTCATCGGGATCCACCAAGAAATCCGTGCACGACCTACCTACCGCGACGGTCGGGTCCATCTCAAAGAGATAGCCGGCTTGAGGGTTGGCATATTGAATGGTGAGCGTTTCTGCATCAATGACAGCGACCGGCAGAGGGGCTTCATCCGCCAACTGGCGGTACCTTTCTTCGCTGGCGCGCATCGCCGCCTCTGTGCGCCTGCGTTCGCTGATATCCATAAAGAAGACGCCAGCCAGAGTCCTGCCATTCGCGTCGGTGAAAAGCGAACTCGTCAGGTCGACGGGCAGTCTGTTGCCATCAGCACACCGGAGTGTCATTTCAGTCCGGTGGCGCCCAACGCGATCACGCAAGGTGATGGCCGCCGCCACACGGGTCCTTGATATCGATCAGCGCGCTGCGCCCCAGCGTGCGGAGTTCCGCCTCCGCATACCCCAACATGCGGCACGCCTCAGGGTTGACGGCCAGAAATTCGCCGGTCGCGGGATCCGATACAATTGCACCAACCAGACTATTGTCAAAGAGTAGGCGGTATTGCGTCTCGCTGGCGCGCAATGCCGCTTCGGCTGCTTTTCGTTCAGAAATATCTGCAAAGAAGACGACGGTCATGTCCTTTCCGTCCGCATCTTTAAAAATTGAACTGGTCACTTCCGCCGGCAGGGGCGTGCCGTCAGCGCGCAAAAAGGTTACCTCACCACGGAATTTCCCGGTTCGTGCTCGCTCCTCCACCGCCAGAGCGAGGTGTGGATCGGTCTGATCCATGACATCGGAGCGGTCTAGCCCGAGGAGTTCTGCTTCAGGTCGCCCCAGGAGGCGGCATGCTTCCGGGTTGGCGGCAAGGATCGTGCCTTTCGCCGGTTCGTTCAGTAGAATGCCATTTAGGCTGTGGTCAAAGATCAACCGGTACTGTGCGTAGGCACGGCGCACTTCCTTTTCCATCCGTTTGCGCGCTGTCGTATCGCGATAGATCGCAGGGGCGGCCGCCGCGGGGGCAAGGCCCCCCGGGGGGGGGGGGGGGGGGGGGGGGGGGGGGCCCGGCCGCCGCCCCCCCCGGCGGGGCCCGGGCCGCCCCGCCGCCGCGGCCCCGCCCCGCGCCGCGGGCGGCGCGCGCCGCCCGCCGCCCGCCCCGGGGGGGGGGGGGGGGGGGGGGGGGGGGGGCGGCCCGGCCCGGGGGCGGGGGGCCGGGGGGGCCCCCCCCGGCCCCCCCCCCCGGGGGGGCCCCCCCCCCGGGGGGGGGGGGGGGGGGGGGGGGGGGGTCGCCGCGGGGGGGGCCGGGGGGGGGGGAAAAACCGCCCCCTTGCTTGCGCGCCGTGATGTCCTGGACCGCGCCAACCACTTTGACCGCTTTGCTCTGCTCGTCACGCTCAACTTCGCCCCATGAATGCACATGGCGAACCGCACCATCGCTGGCGCGGACGATCCGATGCTCGATGTCATAGGGAGCGAGCCCGGCAAAGGCGCCGGCAAATGCCGCGTCGATCGCCGCACGGTCCTCTGGATGGCGCGTCGACATGAGATCGGACGTATGCAGAGGACCATCGTGCTCGATGCCATGCATACGCCGGAACCCATTGGAAACCAACCAGAGATCACCGGTGGTGTCCCATTCCCAGGAGCCGATTTGGGCGATGCGTTCAGTTTTCTCGAGTAATGATAGCGTATCCATGACCATACCTGCGGAAAACTTGAAGTGCGGCCAAAGTTGTCGCGCTGGAACGGGGTTGCGAGGGATGTCGCGCCTACTATTCACTATTATAGCACCCAATCCCGCCATTTCTCCTTAATCCTTCCCAGTTGTATCATCCTCCTCACTCCGATTCGCCCACTCACTTATGTTCGACCGCTATCTGGAACGCGTCTATCACCCGGACAGGTTGGCCACGCCCTTGAAACGCATTGGACCCAAAGGTAGCGGCCAGTTTGCACCTGTCTCCTGGGAGGCCGCTATGCAAGACATCGGCGCGCGCCTCCGCACCATCACGCACACCTACGGTGCGGAATCCGTGCTACCCTACTCCTACGCTGGCACGATGGGTCTGCTCCAGGGCGAAGGCATGGCGTCACGCTTCTTCAACCGGCTTGGCGCCAGCCACCTCGCCCGCACGATCTGCGCCGAGGCAGGTTTCCACGGCTATGTCTACACCATCGGCGCCACGGAAGGGACCGATACTCCCGCCTTTGCCCATGCCCGGCTGATCCTCATCTGGGGCAGCAATACGCTGACGAGCAACCTTCACCTGTGGCCCTTTGTGCAGGCGGCGCGCGCCAACGGCGCCCGGGTGATCGTGATCGACCCGGCGCGCACCCGCACCGCCCAGGCCGCAGACGAGTGGATCCCGATCAATCCCGGCACGGATGCGGCGCTTGCACTCGCCATGATGAACACAATTGTCGCCGAAGACCTGCACGACGCCGGCTACATTGCCCGCTATACGGTGGGCTTCGATGCGCTCTGCCCGCGCCTCGCCGAATGGCCGCCGGAGCGAGCGGCTGACATTACCGGCGTCCCGGCTGAACGAATTCGCCAGTTGGCCCGCGCCTACGCCACGACGTCCTGCGGCCATCCGCGTCAACTATGGCCTCCAACGCCACTACGGCGGCGGCATGGCGATGCGGACCATTGCCTGCCTGCCCGCGCCAGCAGGCCGCATTGTCAATGGTCAATGGTCAACAGTCGACGGGCAATGGGGAGAAGGAACGAGGCCAGCCACGCACCATCAATATGAATCGTCTGGGGGATGCGCTGAGTCTGGATCCAGAGCGGTTAGCGCGGGCCTATTATCATCCGCGGCCGGTGGACCCGGTCACCAAGGTGGAAGATGCCTGGCCGCCGGTGAAGGCACTCATCGTCTACAACAGCAATCCCGCGGCGGTCTGCCCCGATCAGGCGGCCGTTGTCGCCGGGTTAGAGCGCGAAGACCTGTTCACTGTCGTGCTCGAGCAGTTCCAGACGGACACGGCCGACTATGCAGACTATGTGCTGCCTGCCACGACGCAGCTTGAACACTGGGACATACTCAAGCCCTACGGTCATCTGTATCTGGCGCTCAATCGGCCGGCCATTGCTTCACTCGGTGAAAGCCTGCCGAACACCGAAATTTTCCGCCGGCTGGCCTCGGCAATGGGCTTCACCGAACCCTGCTTCCGTGAGACCGATGAGGATATGCTGCAAGCGCTTCTCTCCGCCCAAACACATGCGCGCTTTGCCGGAATCACCTGGGAGCGACTGCTGGCAGAGGGTTTCGTGCGGCTCAACGTGCCAGACCCGGCGAATCCCTTTGCGGAAGGCGGCTTTCCCACGCCAAGCGGAAAATGCGAGTTCTATAGCGAGCGCATGCTGGCGGATGGGTACGATCCGTTGCCAGGGTATACGGCGCCGAGGTGGCTGGAGAAACAACAACGGGCAATGGTCAAGGAAGATGGGACCGACAACCGACCTTCTGGTTCACACCCCTTGTTCCAGGATACTGAGACGCCCCTTGTCTGCATTTCACCGCCTGCGCATTCGTTCCTCAACTCCACTTTCGCCAACCTGCCGCGCTTCATTCAGCGTGAGGAGCAGCCGGTGGTGCGCATGCATCCCAAAGATGCACGGGCACGAAACTTGATCGCAGGGGACACGGTGCGCGTTGCCAATCAGAACGACGCGGTCACCCTGGTGCTGGAAATTACGGAGGGCATCATCCCCGGCACGGTCCTGGCGCCGGGAGTCTGGTGGTCAAAGCTGAGCCCTGATGGGCGCAACATCAACCGGACGACAATTCAAGACGAGGCCGACATGGGCGCGGGCGCGCTGTTTTATGACACGCTCGTACAGGTGGAAAAGGTATCTTTGCAGGATCACCCATCGGTTCGAAGGTGCCCCAGCACGACCACCGATCGCGCCCCCACCGTGTAGGTTGTTCCCGTGACCGGTGGCGCCTCGCTCCATGGATGAATGTCGTTGGGCGATTCCTGGCTGGTGTCGATCCAAAGTAGCCAGCCGCCTTTTGCTTCGCCGTTCAAGGGCGGCAACTCAAACTCAAGCGGTTCCCAGTAGGCGTTGGCGATGATGTAGGCCCGATCTTTGCCATCGGGCGAATTGCGGGCAATGGCCAGCGAATGGGAAGTGAAGCCCTCATCGGGATGGCTCAAATTGGTGCCGTGCAAGGTGACCGCGGCACGGGCAAGGATATCGCGCAGCGAATCATCAGCGTTTCGATTCCGTGCACTGTCGATCCGCATCTTGATCAAGTGTTTGACGAACGGGAACACACCGGCATGCTTTTCCACCAGACTCCAGTCAAACCAACTGACCTCGTTGTCCTGGCAATAGGCGTTGTTGTTGCCCCGTTGCGTGCGCCGCACCTCATCGCCCATCTGCAACATCGGCGCACCGAGCGCGGCCAGCAGCAGCGAGAAAAAGTTCTTTACCTGCCGGTTGCGCAGGGCTTCAATCACCGGCTCATCGGTCGGGCCTTCTACACCGCTGTTCCAACTCCGGTTGTCGTTGCTCCCGTCACGATTGTCCTCGCCGTTCGCCTCGTTGTGCTTCTCGTCATAGGAGACCAGGTCGTTCAGCGTGAAGCCGTCGTGGGCGGTGACAAAGTTGATGCTTTGTTCCGGCTCGCGATTGTCGTGCTCGTATAAGTCGGGACTGCCCGTCATCCGTAGCGAGGTCATCCACATAGCCATTATCCAGACTTCACAAAACTGCGCACATCGTCGCGGAACCGTCCGTTCCATTCTTGCCAACTGTCGCCCATGAAGGCGCCGACCTGATAGAGCCCTGCCGCATCCCAGGCTTCGGCAATGAGCTTGATGCCGGCGAGGGCTGGGTCAGACTCGATGTCCCAAATCGTCGGTGGATTCGGCAGTGGCGATCCATCGCGGCCACGTGAGCACCGAGGCGAGATCAAAACGGAAGCCGTCCACGTGCATCTCTTGCACCCAGTAGCGTAGGCTGTCGCGGATTAAGCGCCGCGTCACCGCATGCCCGGCATTGAAGGTGTTGCCGCAGCCGCTGTAATCGGCATATTTGGACCGATCGGCCGGGTCAAGGGTGTAGTAGACGTCGTTGGCGAGGCCGCGGAAGGAGAGGTTCGCGCCGTCGCCAAACCCTTCCGCCGTGTGGTTGTAGACCACGTCGAGGATCACTTCGATCCCCGCACGGTGTAGCGCCTTGACCATGTCTCGAAACTCGTCGAGCGCAGCCAGGGGTTCAGGATTTGAGCTATAGAACGTATGCGGTGCAAAAAAAGCGATCGGCTGATATCCCCAGTAATTAGTCAGCCCAGCAGGCGCTGTAGTCGGGTCAAAGTGGAACACGGGCAGCAGTTCGACCGCAGTAACCCCCAGGTCAACCAGATAGGGAATTTTGTCAATCAACCCAAGATACGTGCCGCGCTTCTCGGGCGCAACGCCTGAGTTTGGGTGGCGGGTGAAGCCGCGCACATGCATCTCATAGATCACCGTTTTCTGAATTGGCCTGTAGAGGTGCTTGTCGCCTTCCCAATCATAGGCGCTCACGTCGACTACGATACTTTTCATGGCTTGTGCCGCGTTATCGCCAGGTTTGGATGCCGCTTCCCTGCTGTACGCAGTTGGCATCGCCACGGCACGGCCGTAGGGATCCAGCAGCACTTTCTCTGGGTCATACCGCAGCCCTTCTTCAGGCGCATAGCGTCCGATCGCGCGGTAAGCATAGATCTGCCCGGGCTTGATGTCGGGCACGAACGCATGCCAATAATAATAGGTGCGATGGGGAAGCGGTTCGAGCCGTAAAACTTCGGCCGGTTTCGCATCATCAACGTGGTCAAACAGCAACAACTCCATCGCCTCTGCTTTGTTGGCATAGACGCTGAAGTTCACACCGCCATCCTGTGGCGTCGCACCCAAACGCGATGGTTTTCCAGGGTGAAGAGTTCGTGACATGACAAAGAATCCCTATGGAGTTCGTTGCTGACCTTTATGGCATCCGTTCGCCGGCGTGTTGGAACAAGCCGGCCGGCGTTCTTGTGGGTGTGAGGATGCGCAATGCGCCGGGGAGCACAGTGCACGTGATTGGCGTATAGCGGTTGATTTCACCATCCAGATAGAACGCGACCGGTTTGGCCGGTTCTAGAATGACATGTTTGCCGCGCAGAAGCAGAATATCATCTTTGCGGTCGTGCTGGCCGAGCCAGATAGGAATACTGTGCAAAAACATGCGTGCCGGAAATTTACCTGTAAACGCCCATACTTCAAAATCACCATCATCCAACGCGCCTTGCGGGTTGAGATTGTAAAGACCGCCCGCGTAGAGCCGGCTGTTGCAGATGATGACATTCACGAAGGGGCCTTCGACCGTTGACGAGTCGACCGTGACGCGGATTGCGCCGCCGACGTAGTTCAAGAAGTACGGCGTTGGCTTCATGAAGTAGCCGGCAAAGCCAAGTCGTTTCAATAGGGCAGAGCGCGGCTCCACGTGTTCGACGATGTGACTGTCGAGCCCAACGCCCGCCCAAAGCAAAAAATGCCGGCCGTTGCTGCATTGCCCGACGTCCATCCGGTGGATGGCTCCTTCGAGGAGCAGACGCGACGCTTGCACAAGCCAATGGGCATCGCCACTGTCGGGCTGCGGCAGCCCCAGGTCACGCGTCAGACAGTTCGTGGTGCCGGCCGGCAGCGGCGCCAGCATCGTCTGCGTGTCGATGATGCCATTGGCGGCCTCGTGCAGGGTGCCATCACCGCCGGCGGCAAGCACCATCCGGTGACCGGCGGCGGCGGCGGCGCGGGCAAGTTCGGTGGCATGTTCCGGGTATTCGGTCTTGCGGATGTCGATCGTCCAGCCGCGTCCGCGCCAGAATTCGGCGACATGGTTGATATGCACTTCCCAGTCGGCAAAGCCCGCATACGGGTTAAAGATCAGCGTGGCCGTGCGCTTCAAATTTGCCATCTTAACAAGCAAAGGATCTGGAATTAAACAGGCGCCAGGGGAAAAATCCCCCGGCGCCCATTTAACGCCAGTCTGTTCTTATTACCGTTTTTCGTCAGGCAGGAACCAGCTCAGGACGCCGCTCACAATACTGATAATGAGCGCAGCCACCATGGCCCAGACAAAGGTCATGAACCAGTTGCTACCCTGCAACGCCACCGAACCGGGAACCAGCAGGTTCGCAAACCAGACACTGATCAACAGCAGGAAGGCGTTGATCACGAGAGTGAAAAGCCCCAATGTCAGACAAGTGATCGGCAGCGAAATCAATTTGATGATTGGACCAATGAAGGCGTTGACCAGGCCGATAATGACTGCGATCATCAGCCAAACCCAAATCCCGCCACTTACACTGAAGACATCGTCTGGCAAAATCCAGACGGCAATGCCGACCGCAACGATGTTGATCAAGATTCTGAGGATTAGACGCATGTTTTGTCTCCTTGATAATATTGCGGATTGCGTGTCTCGTATTGTGTATCTCGTGCCAGGCATTACGAGATACGTACGACACGTTTCACTTCACACTCGCATACTCCGTATTGGTAATTGTTTCCACCATCGCCCAAAAGTTCTCCATCGGGGTGTCGAGTTGGACGTGGTGGGTGGGGCCAAGAATCAGCCCGCCTTGCCGGCCAATGGTCTTCAGGCGGGTCAAAATCTCATTGCGTACATCAGCCGGCGTACCGAAGGGCAGCGTGTGCTGTTCGTCGATGGAACCCCAGAAACAGAGTTTGTCGCCATAGTCGCGCTTGAGTTGCGCCGGGTCCATACACGCCGGCTGGATCGGATTCAACACATCCAACCCGATCTCAATCAAGTCGGGAATGATGGGATAGATATCGCCGTCAGAGTGATAGGCCACCTTGACATCTTTGTTGATCGATTTGAGTTCCGAAATAAAGGTCGCCATGCGCGGCTTGAGAAAGCGGCGCCACGAAGCCGGGGACATGAGCATTGCGCGCTGGGTGCCGATATCATCGCCGGTCCAAATCATGTCCACGCCCATCGTCACCAGGCGTTTTGCTGCCGTCAAGTGATACTGATAGGGAATGTCGAGCAGGCGCTCAACCATTTCTGGGTCAGTGGCGAGGTCGATCAACATCTGCTCATACCCGCGCAGCGCCCAGGCCGTCTCCCACATCGTCGTGACGGTGACGCCGACGATCCAGTATTCATCACGGAAGTTGCGCAGTACGTTCTCCGCCTCAGCATACAGTTCGGGGCGATTCGGGTCCGGCGGAACATAGTGATCCACTGCGGCATCATCCGCCAGGGGATGGTGGACCATCTCGGTGTAGCGACCGGTTCCAAACGGGGTCTCATAGGGATGTTCGCGCCAGGTGACCCCCCACTCGTCCGTGTATTCGCCCTCGGTTTGATAGTAGGAGTTGGCCCATCCCACCGAAGTCAAGAGCATATCCTCACCGATCGCGCGCTCCAGTTCGTAGGTGTTGCCGCCACCATGCGGGTTATGCACCCTGGCGCCCTGCACCTTCAATTCTTCACGCAGCCGATCGGCAAATTCTGGTGTAAAGCTGATCTGCATGGGACAGCGATCGGGGATTTCATGGTTGAGGGCAACCTGCACGCGTTCGCGGTGTTTCATATTCTGATTCGCTTATTTTGATGGCGCTGGTGGAGCCAATGGCTCCGTTCGGTTTATTTGATTTTACAACGCGGCGACCGATGTGGGCAATGGCGCAAAGACTCGTCCCGCTCCACATGTGCATCTTCGGGTGACGCGCACGACGCGTGCCTTCATAGGACGCTGATCAAGATGGCTACGAATAACAATACGCCGGTTGCGCCAAAAAGGACGCGGTTCCGGTGGAAGATCTCGGTCCAATCAGGCTGCGCTTACATCACCGGTAGCAACATCGATGATGACTGCGACCGCACCGGTTGTGTTGTGCCGAGCAGGAGTTCCCGCAGTTCGCGCGCAGTGCTCGGCCGTTCATTTGGGTGCATTGCCAATGCCGTGAAGATGACCCGTTCGAGGCGTGGCGAAACGTTCGGGTTGAGCTGGCGCAGTGCCGTAAGCGCGCCTGGTCGAAGGAAACGTTCCTTGGCGTCGACCGGTGGCTGATTCGCAAGCAGATGATAAAGCGTGGCGCCAACCGCATAAAGATCGCTGCGCGCATCGGTGAAACCGGTGTCCGCGCCATATTGTTCCAGGGGCGTATAGGCAACCGTGCCCCGGCCCTGAACCACCGTCACCGTACGGCTATCGTTGGACTGCAGAACCTTCACCAATCCGAAATCCACCAATTTTACCGCGCCGCGCGGCGTGAGTTTGATGTTGCTTGGTTTGATATCCCGATGGATGACCGGCGGATCCTGGTTATGCATGTATTCGAGTGCGTCGAGCAACTGCGTTGCCCATGCCAGCACCTCCGTTTCGCCAAGAAATTCATTGCGACGCTGGGTGTCTTGAATCACTTCATGCAGGTCACGGCCTTCGACAAAGTCCATCACCAGATACTCACGCCCATCGTTTGCAAAGTAGTCCGATACTTTGGGCAGATTCGGGTGGTCGAGTCGGGCCAGTGTACTGGCTTCCATGCGGAACTGCTCGGCGATTTGGGCAAGTTCTTCTTCGGTCGCAGCCTCGGACAGGGTGGGGAGCACCTCCTTGATGGCGCAGATACGACCTTCAAGCCGCAAGTCGGTCGCCTTATAAACCGCACCCATGCCGCCCTGCCCCACCAATTCGAGGATCTGATAGCGCTTACGCAGTACGGAGCCTGACGCGAGTATCTGTTGCAAAAGGGTTGCTCCAGCCAGGAGAGACCAAGGGCATTTTTGCCCCTGCTTAAGTTTGGTATAATGTGCAGTATTGCGATTGATTGCGATGCTTTGATGAATTTTAACATACCATAGCCCCTTCGCTGTACAGACATCCATCGTCGCCCAGGGCTGTCTGAACCGGCCAGTGGCGTACACCACCGCGACGTAGACCAAGGAGCAGTATGTCGACTGAATTGAGCCAGGATACACCTTCGAGCAGTACCGAACCTGCGCGCCCGCGTGAGAGCGCCATGCTGGTGCTGCAACGTGGCGCCGAGTCTGGCCGGCGTTGGCCGCTGGATCGCGCGCGCGCGCTGACAATCGGCAGAAGCGACGAATGCGACATCACGTTGCCTGATCGTCAGGTAAGCCGTGTTCATGCGCGCATCGCCTGGCAGGAGGATGGCTACCATCTCGAAGATCTCGCCAGCAAGAACGGCACGCATCTGAACGGCGTTGAAGTCGGTGCAATGCCGGCGCCGCTGCATGACGGGGACGAGATCCAAATTGCGCTGCGCTTTAAGCTTGCGTTTGTCGACGCCGGCGCGACTGCACCTCTTAGTCTCGACACCGACAAGCGCGGCTTGCGGCTCGACAAAGAAACACGACAGGTATGGGCCAATGGCATCTTGATCGACCCGCCGTTGAGCCTCCATCAATATCGCCTGCTCGAGGCGCTCTGGGAATCTGGCGGCAGCGTATTGACACGCGAGCAGATCGTTGAGGCCGTCTGGCCCGAAGCGAGCAGTGAAGGCGTCAGCGAACAAGCGATCGATGCACTCGTCCGCCGGTTGCGTGAACGTATCGAGGAGTGCGACACTGAATTCAAATATATCGTCACCGTGCGCGGTCATGGCTTTCGACTGGAAAACCGATGACGGTCCGGCAAACGCCGCACCTGCCGCCACTCGGCCTGTACCTTCACATCCCATTTTGCGAGCGCAAGTGCCCCTACTGCGATTTCAACACGTATGCAGGGCTGCATGCGTTGCACCAGGACACGGTCGATGCTCTATGCCGCGAGATGGAACAGCGCGCCGCGGACGCCGCCGGGCGAACGGTCGTGTCGATATTCATCGGCGGTGGCACGCCCACCCTCTTGACGCCGGCGCAATTAGAGCAGTTGCTCAAGGCCATCCAGATGAATTTTGAGGTGGCGAGCACCGCCGAGATCAGTTGTGAGGCTAATCCGGGCGCAGTCGATCGCGAACGCTTCATGGCACTGCGCATGCTCGGGGTGAACCGTCTGAGCATGGGTGTGCAAAGTTTTCAACCAGAAGAGCTGAAGTTCCTGGGCCGAATTCATGACGTTGCCGACGTGTATGTGGCGTTTGATGCTGCGCGCGCCGTGGGTTTCGACAATATCAATCTCGACTTCATCTTCGGCCTGCCGCGACAACCATTGGTGGCCTGGTCGTCGACGCCAGACAGCGCCCTGGCGCTCGCGCCCGAGCACTTGAGCCTGTATAGCCTGATCGTAGAGCCAGACACACCCCTGGAACACTGGGTGCATACGGGCCAGGTTGAAGTGCCCGATGAGGACAATGCGGCTGATCACTACGAGTTGGCGATGGAGCGATTGGCAGCCGGTGGCTATTGGCAATATGAAGTGTCCACTGGGCGCAGCGCGCCGCCGGCGAACAGCCGCCGCTGCAACCCGTGCATGCTTGTCGGCACAATTTGCTCTATTGGCGCAATGAAGACTATCTGGGGATTGGCCCTGGCGCGCACAGCCATCTCCGCACGCTCGCCACAGATGGCCGCTTTTCAGAACAGCGCTGGGCCAATCGGAAGCCAGTTGCCGGTTATGTGAAGCGGATGCGCACTGGGAGCAGCGCTGTTGAATTCACCGAAACGATCGATGAACGCCTGGCCATGGGCGAGACCATGATGCTCGGCCTACGTCTCATCCGTGAAGGCGTGCCGAGTGTGCGTTTTTCAGAAATGCACGGTTGCAGCCCGGAAGCAGTGTTCAAAACCGAGCTCGCCGCATTACGCCAACGCGGTCTGGTGACGCGCGATACCGATGCGATTCGTCTGACGCCGGCCGGCCTGATGGTCGGAAATCGCGTCTTTGCCGAGTTTCTGCCGGACTAACGAAAGGGAAGTTCAACGACATGGTGCGCGCACTCTATCCCGGCACGTTTGATCCCATCCACAACGGTCACATTGACATCGCCGAACGCGCCAGCGCGCTCTTTGATGAGGTCATCGTCGCCGTATACGATGCGCCACCCAAAAAACTGCTGTTTGCTACCGAAGAACGCCTCACCCTTGCGCAGGCGGCGCTGGCGCATCTTTCCAATGTGCGCATTATCACGTACGTAGGTCTGACGATCTCCTGCGCCCGCGAGCAGGAAGTGAACGTGATGGTGCGCGGGCTGCGAAATGTGGCCGACTTCGAATACGAGCAGCAGATCGGTTGGGCGAACAATCATCTGGCGCCCGACATCGAACTCTGTTGCCTGTTCTGCAGCAGACCCTACGAGTATCTAAGCGCCACGATCCTGAAAGAAGTTGCAAGCCTTGGCGGTGACTGCATTGCCTGGGCGCCTCCCCATGTGCTCTCAGCGCTCGGTGACAAATTCAATCGTCCGGAACTCAATCGTGCGGCGCAGCTCTACCTGCGCCATCAAGACAAACTGGTGCACCATGATTAGCGCACCTACGGCTGTTGTGATGCCGCAATAGCCCGCTGCCAAATCAACTCTGGCGGCCTGCCAGTAAGCTCAGGAGGTGTCTTATCGCGATCTTACAGCTCATCGACCAACTAGATGCAATGCTCGAGCAAAGTCGGCGTGTCCCGATGTCATCCGCGCGCATGGTCGACTATGCCCAGTTCAAACAGGCGATTGAACGGTTGCGTGTCGGTGTTCCCAACTCCATTATTGAGGGTGAGCGCACGCTCCAAGAGCGTGACCAGATCCTGGCTGCGGCTGAGGGGGAGGCGCAACGCATGTTGGAGCAGACCCAGCGGCGCATCAACGAGCTGGTGAGCAATGATGCGCTTGTCCATGCCTCGCGGCAGGAGGCGGAGCGCATCGTCCGCAACGCACAAGAGATGGCTAAGAGCCGCCGAGACGAGGCCGATCGATATGCAGCACGTGTCTTGGAAGAACTTGCCGAGAAACTTGCGATCATCAGCAAACAGGTGGATAACGGCCTGGACCTCCTGCGCCAGAATCTGGATTTGGAACAACGAAAAGGGTGAGGGTTTTTGACAGTTTGACTGCCGCCCGGTATACTATCCGTCTGTTTGTAAATGGCGCAGGCGCCGTTGTATCGCGCCGGGCGCAGCAATCCTCCTGGAAATCAGGAGAATGGCGAAATGCAATTTAACGTCGCGCAGCTGCTGAAAGAACCGACGGGTGCAATCCGCCGGTATGAGCTAAACGAGAAACTTGATCGGCTTGATCCGGATTTGAAGTTCCTCGGCCCCCTGGTGGGTGTGTTGCAGCTTCTGCGTATCAATAGCGGCGTCCTGGCGACGGGCGAGCTAAGTACCGCGGCGCAGATGGCTTGTCGCCGCTGTGAAGCGCCGCTGGCCCAAGAAGTTCGCTTCCAGTTGGAGGAGAGTTTTCGCCCTCTACTGGAAGTCAACACCTGTCGATATATTCCACCGGCCGAATTCGAAGGTGAGCAGGATGTCCTTGAAGATGCGGCGCTGATGATTGATGAGCGACACATCCTGGATATTTCCGAGGTTGTGCGCCAGGCGATCTGGTTGGCGCTGCCAATGTATCCGAACTGCAACTGGTCAGGTCCCGGCGTATGCCCAAACTTGACGCAGCGGCTCGCTACGTTGGATGATCTACAAGATGTAGACATCCACTATAGCGACAATGATGTTACGCAAAGTGAAGAAGATGTCGATCCGCGATGGGCAGCTTTACTGAAGTTGCGCCAGCCACCGGACAGTGACAAGTAAAGTCAGGAGACCGAAATGGGACCGTTACCGAAGAGGAAACTGAGCAAAGGCCGGCGTGATCGCCGACGTGCACACGATGCAATCGGCGCACCCTCCCTGGGTGAGTGCAATAACTGCCACAAGCCGGTGTTGCCGCACCGCATGTGCCCGCATTGTGGCTACTACCGCGACCGGCAGGTGATGGCGATCGCAGTCGAGAAACCGAAGAAGAAATAACGCACTCCATTGCCCATTGCAGGGACTTGGTCTACGGCCAGGTCCCTTTTTTCGTTGAAACAACCGACGATGACTCAAATCATTCGCACCGCACTGATCGGCGTGGGCAGTGTGGGACGAAATTTCCTCCACATCCTGGAGATGAAGCAAGCACGCCTGGCACAGCAGTATGGTGTTGAGTTCCACATCGTTTGTGTCGCTGACAGCAGCGGCGTGGCTGTAAACCCCGAAGGCTACGCGCCGGCACGCGTGGGAACTCAAAGCGCAGGGCGGCAAGGTGGCGCAACTGCCGGGTTGGCGTGGGCAGGCAACACCGGCAGCCGTGCTGCAAGAGATCGCCTACGATCTCCTTCTGGAGGCGTCACCGGTCAACCTGCAACACGGCGAACCAGGGCTGAGCGCAGTCCGGACGACCTTGACACGCGGGATTCCTGCGGTGCTGGCCAACAAGGGTCCACTTGTACTTGCCTTTGCAGAATTGCACCAACTTGCGCAGCGGCATGCCGCCGGGCTCGCCTACAGCGCAACAG
The DNA here is from genome assembly GCA_016713335.1 of Candidatus Fredericiella danica. Classification (GTDB taxonomy): domain Bacteria; phylum Chloroflexota; class Anaerolineae; order Caldilineales; family Caldilineaceae; genus Fredericiella; species Fredericiella danica. Next base: position 19,105 of record JADJPH010000019.1, read on the forward strand.
TCTGCGGTGCGCTCCCCGTCATCAATATCGGTCGTCGCGACTTGATTGCAGCTGAGATCCAGCATCTCCGGGGCATCTTCAACAGCACGACCAATTTCATATTGGCGGAGATGGCGAATGATCATTCATTCTCTGATGCGCTGGCCGAGGCGCAGCGGCGCGGCATCGCCGAAACGGATCCCACCCTGGATGTCGAAGGCTGGGACACCGCCAACAAGCTCGTGATTATTGCGAACAGCTTTCTTGGCATCTCGACGTCGCTTGCTGATGTAAGTGTGCAGGGAATCACCGCCCTCACTGCTGCGGACCTGCAGCAAGCGCGTACACAAGGTCAGACGATCAAACTACTGGCAACTGCCACGCGCCAGGGCAGCGGCTATCGCCTATCCGTGGCGCCGGCGCCGGTGTCGATCAATGAATTTCTGGGGCAATGTGATGGCTGGGAAATGGGGATCGAAATCTACAGCGATCTCTATGGCCGGATGTACCATAAGCTTTGGGAACGTGAACCGCTCCCGACGGCGGCAGCCATGTTGCGTGATGCCGTGAATCTGTTCGTCAACCTCCCGGCTCTTCCGCCAGGTCAATGGTAACGTCCAGCGTTTTTCCATCGCGCAAGAGCGTCAGCGTCGCACGTTGCCCCACGCGATAATTCTGTTCAATCTGCGCCTCCAGTTGATCCAGGCTATCCACCGGCATCCCGTCAAGTGCGGTGATGATGTCACCGCCTATGTACACCCGTTGGTTGCCGATGACCACTTCCTGTTGTGCGCCACGTACGCCGGCGTTGGCGAGGGGCGAGGAGGTGTAGATTTCCACCAACAGCAAACCCGTCGCCGTCGGCAGCTTCAAAACCTCAGCAAGTCCCTGCGTCAGATTATAGGCGTAGCGCACGCCGAGCCAGGGATGCCGGTAGCGGCCAAGTTCCAGTAGATCCGGAAGCATCCGTTTGATGGTGTCGACCGGCACCGCAAAACCAACGCCTGTGTTTGTGCCGGTCGGGCTAAAGATCGCGGAATTGATGCCGATCACCCGGCCACTGGAATCGAGCAGCGGACCGCCGGAATTGCCTTTGTTGATGGCGGCGTCAGTTTGAATCACACCCGTAATTGTGCGGCCGTCCGGGCCTTGCAGCGTACGGTCCAATGCACTGATGACACCCGTTGTGAGCGTGCGTCCAAACTGCCCGAACGGATTGCCGATGGCGATGGCCCATTGACCCACCCGTAGGTTGTCGGATTGCCCAAGTTGGACGGGTAGCATTTGCTCAGGAGGCGACTCCACCGCCAACACGGCCAAATCATTGCGCGAGTCGAAGCCCACGACCTTCGCCTGGTATGTCTGCTTGTCACCAAATGTTACGTCGATGCGCTCGGCGCCATCCACAACATGGAAGTTCGTCAGGATATGCCCGTCATTGTCCAGCACGAACCCGGAGCCAGCACCTTCTTCCGGGATGTTGTTGAAGAAGAAATCCTGGCGCGTCACCTGGGTCGTAATGCTGACCACAGAGGGCGAGACGCGCTGATAGACGTCAATATTGCGGCGTTCGGCGAAATCCAGACCGGCCTCGTCAATCAACGCGGTGAAATTGACCGGCTCACTCGCCAGAAACGGCGCCGCTGTCGGTGTGGGCAAGAGCGGGACAGAGGTCAAGCCGGCGATCGGCCGCACCGCTGCAGGCGGCGGCGGGTTCAACGGCGTTCTGGAGCAGTTGCTTAGCAGGGAGACGGCAGCAGTTCGGACGGCGCACAGCCACTGACCGGCACGGCGAAACATAACAAGATGCCACATCCGATCAAGGTACGCCGCATGAACAGGCGCCGGATGCCCGTCAACGGAGATTGGCGCAATTGGCTTTTCTGTGGCGCCGGTTGGATCCTGCGATAGGCGCTCTATCCATGCGCTTAGAGCAGGTTGCCCGCTTCATCCAGCGTGGCCAGCCCTTCCTTCAGAGCATAGAGCGCCGCCTGCGTGCGATTGGCAAGATGCAACTTGCTCAGGATATTGCTGACGTGCGTGCGAACCGTGCGCTCGCTGATGACAAGTGCGTCGGCAATTTCCTGATTTGACATGCCACGGGCCACAAAGACCAGCACCTCAACCTCACGATCGGTCAACGGCTCCTCTGAAGGCGGCATATTGGCGGCAGGCCGGTTCAATTCGCGAATCAGCTTGCGCGCAATCGCTGGATGAAGCGATGACTCACCATGATAGACGTCACGAATTGCCTGGATCAATTCCTGGGTGGACGAGTCTTTCAACAGATAACCCAGCGCACCCGCCTTGATCGCCGCAAACACCTTATCGTCGTCAGAGAAACTGGTCAACACCAGGATGCGCGCATCCGGATTCTCCTGTTTGATATCCTGGATGGCCTCAATGCCGGTCTTGCGCGGCATGACGAGATCAAGCAGGATCACGTCAGGGTCCAGTTGGCGCGCGCGGAGGACAGCTTCGACGCCATCAGATGCTTCGCCGACAACCTGGATCCCGTCTTCGGTTTCTAGCAACGCACGCAAACCACCGCGTACCACATTGTGGTCGTCGGCTATCAATACTCGTATCAATTCACTCATGCATCACCCCCCGTGCGCATTGTAGCAATACACCGGCGCATTGCTCGCCGGTGACGAACCCGAATGAATATCAATAGATGGAAGGCTCGGGAAACTCCTGAATCGCCAGATGTGCTGGCAGCGATAACGTGATGATCACGTTGGTGCCACGATCAGGCGCAGTCTCAATGATCAAGTCACCGTTCAGTTGCGCCACTCGCTCCCGGATATGATTCAGCCCGCTGCCGTTGTTGGCCGCTTCGCCCAGCACAAATCCCACGCCATCATCGCTGACGCCGAGCGTGACGGAATCGGGCGTCGAGGCGAGGGTAACAACGACACGATGCGCAGATGCGTGCTTGAGTGCATTATTCAGCGCTTCCTGGCAGATGCGATATAGGCGCTCTTCAACTGCCGGCGGCAGCCAGATCGGCTCCATCACCTCAAGGCGAGCATCGATGCCGGCTCGTTTTTCGACAGCTTCCAAGCGCTGCCTGAGCGCTTCAGCCAGCCCCACCTGCTCCAGCACCGCCGGTCGCAACTCATAAAGCATCAGCCGCAGTTGCTTCATGGCCTGCTGCGCCGTATCGCCCAGCAGCGTCAGGTATTCTTGAATCCTCTCAAAATTGCCCGCAGAAGCCAGGCGCCTGCCGGCCTCCGCAAAGAGCGCAAGACTGTAGATTGATTGCGTCACGGCATCATGCATCTCTTGCGCAAGACGTTCGCGCTCCTCCAAGACCATCGCCTCGCGCAGGCGCTGCTGGAGGCGATCGCGCTGAGTCGCCAGCACGATTTGTTCGCCAAGCGTCGCTGCCAGTTCCAGCGTTTCATCATCCAGATCAAGATGCTCGTCGAATAGGTAAATCACCACCCCAAAGACACTCGGCTCAAGCAACAACGGGATCACAAGCCACGAACGATACTGGGCTGCTGCGGCTGCGCTTGACACGCCTGCCACTGCACGCCGCCCGTTGAGCGCTTCGACTACAGCTCCGTGCAACCCCCCCCACGAGTGCCAAGAGTTCACTTGCCTCAATGCTGTGGGCAAACATCAAGTTGTGCTGGCCGAGGGTGGGCGCATCACTGTCGACCGGACTGAATCCCACGATCGCATCAGCGCCAAGCAGCAGTTCGGCCTGCTTGAAAATATACTCCAGCACTTCATCCAGGGGGCGATTGGCGTTTAGCAGACCCAAGATAATTCGTAGACCATCGGCCGACTGCCGCCGGCGTTCCACTTCTAGCCGCTGATCCGCAAGTACCTTCTCGCCGGCATCGTTGTCAACCGTTGCTTCCTGCACCATGATTGCCGCCTGCGCAACCTGCCCGCCGTCCTGTAGGAGCGGCCGCAGGGTTAGTCGCACGGGGTGCGATTTCGCAGCGTGACGCACCGGTAGGGTTTCAAGCACGACGGCTTCACCCTGAAAACAGCGGACCAACGCATCACGCAATCCCGCCTCAAAAAGGGGTTTACCAAAGAGATCGACAAGGTTCTTGTGCGGCATTTCTTCTGAGGTGTAACCCAAGAGAGCCGCAGCAAATGGATCGGTCAGAACACAGCGATACGCCGTGTCAACCAGCAATAATCCAGTTGAAGCGCCGATCCGATCTGAAGTTATGTCGTGTGGGGAGGTCTTGCTTTTCATACCGCTCGTCCGCCTATCAACGACACCAATGAAAGCAACGCACAGCCGGCGCTCATCAATCGGCCGCAGTGGCCATCCTTACCTGGCGCCTTACTAATCTGTCGCGCGAATATTAGCTATTATATAACAGGTCGCGCACAAATTCCCGCGCAGTGTGGCGTGAAGGGTGTCAGGGCCGGCGCATCTTGCTATGCTCGGGCGAGATCCGCGGAAGCACCGGCTCGGAGAATTCATCGGCGTCACCTTCCGTAGGCAGCAGGATCTCGGTAGCATATAAATATGGTAAAGGATCGCAGAAACCGCCCCATCCGTCAAAACGGTTGAACGGAGCGATACGAATCCCCAAATGTAGATGGGGTGCATAGGGCGTGCGTTGGCGATCGGTCCGGGCAATGAGCTGACCACGTTCGATCCGTTGTCCGGACTCCACCAGCACTTCCCCTAACTGAGCGTAGAACGACTCTCCCCAGGTATGCTCAAGCTTGATGTGACGCCCAAAACCGCCCACATCGATGTTGATCTCAACGACACGCCCAGCTTCAATCGCATAAACCTCAGTCCCTGGATCTGTGGCAAAGTCGAGCCCTGGGTGCCCTTTCAGTTGCACCCCGTTATACATGACCCGGCCATGAAAATCCGGGTGTTCACCCCATCCTTGCAGCAGCGTACAGACTCCCGTTAGCGGTGCGGAAAGGAAGATGCCTTCTGGTTCAAATTGGTTGGCAATCCGTGGATTCAGGTGTGACAATCCTATCATAAGTCAAGGCTTCACGCTGGGGACATTGAATTCGACAAACTGCCCGCGGAGGCATATACTCAAAGCTTCCGATGCGACCGTTTGTTCGTCGCATTCATGAGTATAGCGGTCATACACGGGTCTGCCAAGCGGGGACCATTCCAGGTTTCTGCGCGACCGTGCGTACGGAGACGGATGATGCCAATCTATGAATTTGCCTGCCAAGATTGCGGCCATGAGTTCGAGCAGATCCAGTCATTTTCGGATAGCAGCACGCCTGCCTGCCCGAATTGTCAGGGGCGCCATGTCCAGCGCCGGCTGAGTCCACCGGCCATTCATTTTAAGGGCAGCGGATGGTATATTACGGACAGTAAGAATGCCGGCAAGTCGAGCGCAACTGCCCCGAAGGGTTCTGATTCAGGGAAGAACGTCGAAGGCGCCAAGAGCGAAGGCGCTAAGAGCGAAAGTACTAAGAGCGAAAGTACTGCTTCCGAAAATAGTACATCGAGCGCAGCGGCTACACCTGCCGGGGACGCCAAGGCTACGTAAATTCTCATTCCGCGCCAACACAACAGTGTTGTACAATGCGTAATGAAATAATCCGCAATGAATGCCGCAGGTCATTGAGCTTTGCCTAGGAGGATTGCATGACGGTGCCGAAGAGATTCGATGTACTCCGCTTCTTTGGCGGGTTGCTGAAAGTTCTAGCTTGGATCACGCTCGTCATCGCCATTATTGGCGCCATCAGCACGGCCATACTGGGTGGAACCCTTGGCTCAATGCTCACAGGTTACATTCCAAATGCTCCCCAGACGGGTTGGCTCACGAGCCTTGGCGCAGTGGCCGCGGCGCTGGTTGTGCTGCTGATCGGTCTGGTCAATTTCGTTCTGTACTATGCGTTGGGCGAATTTATCTCATTGCTGGTCGCCGTGGAAGAGAACACCAGATTGAGCGCAGCATTGTTGCTCAAGATGCACCAGGAGACTCAGGTTGACACGCGCACTGCCGTGGCTACCTATCCTGGCGGATTTACAAACGAGCCGGCGCCCTATAAATAGGGACGGAACAGCCGTCGCTTCATCCGAATCACCGTTTCTACCAGCCTATCGCCCCCCGATAGGCTGTTCGGTTGCCCCTGCGGCACGTTTTTGGTTGGCATACTCACCCCTTGCATTCGAACCGAGAAGACACCGGACATTACTCCATGGCTGAAGCAGTGGATACCCTCATTTTGCACGCCCACCTGTTCACGATGCCGCGCGACGGCGTTGGCTACATCCCGGACGGGGCAGTCGCCGTGCGTGGCGACCGGATCGTCGATGAAGGCAGCACAAATACGTTGTTACTTCGCTACGACGCGGCAACCATCATCGACGCCTCCGAACACGCGTTGCTGCCAGGTTTGATCGACGCGCATATGCACACTCCCTGGGCGGTGGTGCGGGGTGTTGCGCAGGACATCTCACACTGGATGCAGCGCGGCCTCGCCCCCTATGCGCGTCACCTGGCGCGCGAGGCTGCCCTCGCAGGATCCCGGCTCAATGTGCTGGAGGCACTGTCCACCGGCACCACCACGATGGGTGACTATGCACATCCGATCGAGGGTTGGGCGGAAATTTTTGCCGAGTTCGGTGTGCGCGCCGTGTTGACCCCAACCATCAACGCCCTACCGCCTGGCAAGATGGCCGGGTGGGGCATTGGCGAGCTCTATCAGCTGGATGAAGCGGTTGCCGACCGCGCGATCCGCGACGCACTTGACTTTGCCCGTGATTGGCACGGGGCCGAGGCGGGCCGAATTTCCATCATGCTGGGTCCCCAGGCCGCCGACATGCTCAGCCGTGACCAACTGCTCCACGTAAAGCGCCTCGCCGCTGCCGAAGGGCTGATGATCCATATGCACGTGGCACAGGGTGAGCGCGAGATCGACCAGATGGTCAAACGCTACGGCAAGCGCACACCGGCCTTTCTGGAGCAGATCGGCTACCTCGACGATCAGTTGCTGGCAGTGCACCTAACGGAGGCGACAGAGGAAGAAGCAGCCGAAATCGCGTTCAGCGGCGCCCGCATGGTGCTCTGTTCAGGCAGTATTGGCCTCATTGACGGCATCGTGCCGCCGGCATACGCCTTCCGCTCCAACGGCGGCCTGGTGGCGCTTGGGTCCGACCAGGCCGCCGGCAACAACGCCAACAACATGTTTGGAGAAATGAAGCTCACCGCGCTGTTTAACAAGATCCGCTATCGAGATCCGACGATCATGCCGGCATGGACTGTCCTGCGGATGGCGACCATTGAAGGCGCCCGCGCCATTGGGCTCGGGGACCAGATCGGCTCGATTGAGGTGGGCAAGCAGGCAGACCTCATTTTGGTCGACCTGCGTGCACCAAATCTTACGCCCATCCTGAACAGCCCGATTCGTAATATCGTGCCAAATCTCGTTTACGCAGCGACCGGCAAGAAGTCGACCTTGTCATGGTGGCTGGGCGTCTGCTGCTGCAGAACGGGCGTCTGCTGACCGGTGACCTCGATGAAGTTCGGGACGACGCTCAGCGACAAGCTGAAATCGTTGCTGCCGCCGTCAACGCCGACCCGATTCACTTTGACCTTGCGCTGCTGGAGGCGATGGCGACAGGATCGCTCTAGCAGCCGCCCACTCACACCCCGTTATTGCGGCTCATGCGTAGACGTCGTACAGTGACCGCGCTTTGAAGGCGGCTTTCAGCTCCTCTGCAGTCATACCCTCCGGCCGCGCGGCGCGCACGGTCCGTGTACGTCCCGCCGGAACGTCGAAGTAGTTATCGCTGAAGACGACATCCACGCCTTCCACGCTAAGCTCGACAAACCGCGCCAGCGTCTTGGCCGTGACGTCGATTGCGACGCCGTCGACCACTTCGCGCACGGACAAGGTCAGCCCGGTTTCATTCAGTTCCAGATGTTTGTTCGGAACAAACGTAGCCACGCTGGTCGCCTGCAAGACGCCGCCCTGCCACAGTTCAGCCACAAACACGAGCCTGCGACTGGTGGCGTCTTCCACCTGTTTCGAAAAGTCGAACTTCTCGACCAATGTGTCGGCCAGTGGGGCAGCCATGACGGGCAGTTCGCCCTGCACAAAGACGACGCCGTTGACGGTCTCCAAGGTCCACTTGACCAAACCTTCCCACGCTTCCGAGCGGTCACTGGTCACATGGACGGTCATGGTCGCCCCAACATCCTCAACGGAAAGCATGATCGGCGCATAGAAACGTTGTGCAGCGTAATGCAGCGCCTTCCAACGGCCAAAGTAGTCAAGGCTTGACCAGGACGCCACCGGCCAGCAGTCGTTTAGCTGCCAGTACAGCGTGCCACGCACCCGATCCATGTGTCGCCGCCAATGTTCGACGCCGTAGCGAATCCCCTCCGCCTGTAATACCATGCTCATGTAAACCAGTGACGGGAAATCCTTGGGCATGCGATAGTTGTCGGTCATCTGGGCAATCATCAAGCCGTTGCCCGCAGCATTCCGCTGATGATGCTCCATGATATACGACGTCATATTCCACTGATCTTTTGTGGCATAAGTCTGCACGGTGGCGAGCGGCGGCAGCGCCTGGAAACCAAACTCGCTCATGAAGCGCGGGTATTGATCTCGGTACGCGGTAAAGGGCTTGCGGCCATGCCACACATCCCAATAGTGTGCGTCACCCTCCGCCTGACCATTGACGTCCATGAAGGGGGTGTTGCTTGACGGTGAACTCGGCCAGTAGGCGCGATCCGGATCTAGTTCGTTGACCCAGGCCGGCAGCATGGTGAAGTAGAACGTCTGGTACGCGTCCTTCAACACCTGCCAGTCATCCAGTGGTTCGACTTGCGCCGCCATCGCCAGCAGTTGGCGCGCATAGGGCATTGTCTCGGCCAGCTTCGCCAATCCGGCGGTCTGCTCCTCGCTAAGTTCGGGCTTCTGCCATCCCCAACTTTCCCAGCCCTGCTCCATTTCATTGTTGCCGCACCAGAGTGCAAGGCTGGCGCGATGACGCAGCCGGCGCACATTCTCAATCACCTCTTGTTGCACATTCCCCAAGAAGTCGGTCTGATCGAGTGGGTAGATGCTGCATGAGAAGATGAAATCCTGCCAGACCAGAATCCCATAGCGATCACACAAATCGTAGAAGCGCTCCTCTTCGTAGAAGCCGCCTCCCCAGACGCGCAGCATGTTGTGGCCAATCAAGGCGGCGTCTCGGATCAACTTCTCCAGAAACGCATTCGTCAGCCGGGTGGGGAAAGAGTCCGCAGGAATCCAGTTGGAACCTTTTGCGAAAATCGAGAGGCCATTGACCACAAAGGTGAAGGACTTGCCCCATTCGTCGGCATCCTGACGCAGTTCGAGCGTTCGCAGCCCCAACTGGTAGGCGCGGCGTTCAATCTCCACGCCCTCGCGGGCAAGCACCAGTTCAACCTGATAGAGCGGTTGCGCGCCGTAGCCATTGGGCCACCACAACTGGGGATTTTCCACCAGCAAGGCCAGGACCGCTGTCTCGCCCTCCAACGGCTGCTTCGCCACCTGCTGGGCGCCGTCGGGTGCGGTCAGGATCAGCGTGGCGGTCAGCGCATCCTGGCTCCACCGGTTGATCGTTACTGCGGCTGAGACCGCGACGCTCTCATTCTGATGGCGTTGGCGAAGATGCACGTCAGCCAATTCTGCCGTGGTGCGCCCATCCAACTGGATATCCTGCCAGATGCCAATGGGTGGCAACATCGGCCCCCAGTCCCAGCCAAACTGGCAGGGCGCCTTCCGCAGATGCGAACCACCGGGGATGGCTTGTGAGACGCCTTTCATTGGGCGTGCAGACTGTTCGGCGGTGATGTATTGAACCGGCGAACCGAACCGGATCGAGACTTCATTCTCGCCGGTGCGCAGTGCGTCTTTGATCTCCCAGCGATATTGGCGGAACATGTTGTTCGTCTCACCGAGCGGCCGTCCATTCAGCGAGACAAACGCCAACGTATCCAGCCCATCGCAAACAAGGAAGACCTTCTCTTCCGCCAGCACGGCGGCGTCAGGCGTGAAGCGATACCGGTATTCCCAGTCCTGTTCTGCAACCCACAGGACTTTCTTCTCATTGTCAGCCACAAAGGGATCTGGGATCTTGCCAAGGGCAAGCAGGTCTGTGTGGACGCCGCCGGGCACAGTGGCTGGCAGCCATTCTTCCGTGCCGACCTGGCGAAATTGCCATTGGCCCGCAAGCGACAGTGAATTCATTTTTGGCTCCTTTTGATTTGAAAAAATCGAAACATCCGAGAGCGAACGATGCCAGCGGCGTACTATCCACAGCCAGTTGGATTTTTCACCTTATTTTCGTCCTTTGCACCAACTACGCAAACCGCAGTGACCACCGCGACGTTTATCGCAAGGAGACAGGGAGACAGGGAGTGATCGTTCCCACCGTAGCTACGGCTTGTAGCCGGTGACCGTGCCAACGCATTCCATCTACCACGAAGCGTGACCCGTTCCCAACCACGCTCGCCACGCAGCGCGCAACGCCCAGGCAAGAACCCCCAAATCCGTTCCGGTCTGAAATCCGTTGTAGTGTTCCTACAGCCGAATCTTCAGCCTCCCCACATTGTCCGTCTTCGGTCTCCAAAAACCATCCTCAAAGTCCCCTTATATTCCGCAATTGTCCAGTCTGTTGCAGACGGCAAAATTGCGCGACGCTGGTACCTGCTGCCTCCGAGGCGCCATTACCATCCACCCATTGCTGAACTCCCGAAAGGAGCCGACTCACATGTCCAATCCACACACCCACCGGCCGCGTCCTGCCATGCCCTCCTTCTTCCCCAAGCCCACCCAGGAGCGCGACCCCGTCACCGGTCTCACCCCCGAAGCAGCGGAGGCGCTGCGCCAGGTCTACCTGCTCATCGGCGCCTGGTACTGGGATGTCCAAGCTACTGCCGCCCGCATAAAAGCCGAAGCCGCGGCCGCCGCCGATGCCTCCGGTAAGGCTGGGAAGCCCGCCAAGTCCACTGCAGAGGCGCAGTCTGCGCCGGGAGACACACCAGAACCAACACGAGAATAGTGGTGAAAGGTGCGCCCGGCTCGGGGGAATGGGCAGCACCTGTTGCTGGCATTGACCGCGTCAACTTTAATCGATTGATTCACCAGCTATCCGGAACCACCTTTTGCAAACGGCGCCCTTACAAATCCTGACCCAGGGATACGCATCAAAAAATGTTGAGTTTAGGGATACACAGAAGTACAATAACTCATCGACCAGCGTTGCTGACAGCATTTGTCGCCAGTTTAGTAGGGTATCTATGCCAAACATCGGCCAACCCACGATAGACACACGACCCGCAATAGCCTACATCGGGATTCGAACCTCCGTACCCTTTAAGGGCATGTCCAAAGCACTGGACAGATTCCGCAAAGAACTGGATGCCTGGGTGACCAAAAACAAGGTCGAAACCGCAGGATTTCCGTTTCTGCGTTACCATGTTATCGATATGCGCGGGTTCATGGATATCACCTATGCGGTCCCTGTTCGCACAGTGTTGCCTGATGACGGTGATATCAAAGCCGATATACTTCCAGCAGGGCGCTATGCGAGTCTCATCTATTCGGGTGGCGGCATTTCGGCCAATAAAGCCTTGATTGAGTGGGTACGCGCCAACGGTATGGAATTTGATCGCTGGGATACTGAGCAGGGCGATAACTTTGCCGGGCGCTATGAGACCTTTCTCACTGACCCCAAAATAGAACCCCGCAAGTCGAAATGGGAGATCGAAGTCGCGATCAAATTGGCAGAAGAGTAGTGCCGGAGTACCCTACCACAGGGAGGCGATCGACGACCTCAAGGACCGCAGTGGCATAGTTGTGTCGAAAGAAGACTCAATGGTCAAGGAGGAGGTCGTCCCGCGGGCGGCGGACACGGCTGTCCGAACGCAGCGGCTACGGCCTGGATTTGCGAGCTGGTGGGATTCTGAGCACACGCACCGGCGACCAGCGCCGCCAGTTGGCCATTGCTCTCCGCCCATTGCATCACGTTGAATACGACGGTCGTCAGCGGGCCTGGCGCTGTGATCACGTCCAGGCGCACGCCAAGTTCGAACGCCGTCAGTCTGGCCAGCGAATCCATGTCGAACGCCTCGACCAGGGCCTGATGCAACTGCTTGCGTAGCTTGAGCGTAATGTCCGCATCGGCATTGACCAGTGATGCCACCCCCTGTTGTACAAACTGCCGGGTGTTGGCCAACGCCGTCAATAGCTGCGCCCGCTCACCGGGCCGCAACTGATCATCGTACCGGTTGGCGAGCGCCACAATGGGCAGGTTCGCTGCCGCTTCAGTCGTCAGCACCCGTTTTGTGGCGTCGCGTAAATACATCTGTAGTTTGGCGTCGCTTGTACTGCGCGCCTCCGGTGCGATGCGCTTCTGCTCGCAGTTGCGCACCACATTCAGCAGGCACTCCCGTTCGGCGTGAATGCGCAGCAACGCAATCCGCATGGTGCGTAAGGCGCGGTAGCGCGCTACTGCCTGCGTCTCGTCCAGGTGCCCCCAGGGCTGTGCCGTGCACACCCACACGCTCAGCCGCCGGTCGGCGCTGGACAGCAGCAGGTAGTCGACCGCCGGTACATCTCCCGCAGCGGCAAACTGTTCGCGCGCCTCAGCCCCAATTGCCCACCCTTCAGTCTCATTGGTTTCGACCAACACGACCGGTGCGCTGGCTTCCACCCACCACTTGTTGGCCACCGCATCGGCGCGGGCCGACGACCTGGTCGTCGCCGCCAGGTATTGCTGAGCCAGGCTTTTGCCCGCGCCTTGAAGCGGTCCCATGTAGGGCTTACCCGCCAGGCTGTTGGGCGCCACAACCGGCACGGCCATGAACTCCTTGACGACTTCTGCGATCGTGGCGCTGGGTTCGGTTCCCCGTTTGGTGGCGATCCCGATCTCATACTTGCCGACTGCATTGCCGTCAAAGTAGAAAGTGCGAAACGCAACTCGAAACTGGCGCGTTTGGAGCAGTTGCGTGGCGGCGTCGGTGAGTGGAATACGTACGGCGCGGTTGGCGACGCACAACTTGCCTTCATCCACCCAGTCGCCAATGCCGCCGCTGTAGCGCTCGTGCACCATGCCAAAGGACCGGATGAATTCCTCGTCCTGCTTGGGCTGCGGCCAGGACGGGCGTCCCATCCGTCCGGTGGCAGCGGACAAAAAACCACGAATATCGGAAATGGGGAACTGGAGTACGATGAGCATTGAAGATGCCGTGAAAGATGGGTGTCCCTCCGAACCAAGGCCGGAGGGACTCGCCATCATGCGAACGTTGGCTTAACCGTCAAGACATCGGCGATATTCAGTCGCCGGGCTTTCGGCCCGCCACGCATAGCCCCGCAGTCAGATGCTGCGATGGCTATCTCAACTATAGGCGCGCACATGGGCGTTGTCAATCAGGTTATGAGATCCGGTCTGGATTTCTTCGCCGTGGTCGAACCGGGCTTTGTCTCTACCCGCGCAGCGCTTTGTCAACCGCCTGCAACTCTGGGCTTGCGCCATTGACGGCAAGCGCACCGTCGAGAAGGCGATCGAGTGCGCCGGTGCGCTCGGCCCAGCGGATCAGGTCGTAGACGGCCACCTGCAGGTTCGAACTGCTGGCAATCGTGTCCAGATTGGTCTCCAGTTGGGTGCGCGCCATCATGCGCAGACCGTCCAGGTTGAATGAAGCCACTAGCGCGTTCTGGAGTTGCCCAAATTGAGCGCCGGTCAGCTTGACCAGCTTTGGGCGAACTGCGGGCGGGGTTTCGGTCCCGCCATTTGCCAGCGTGAACTCCTTATCAAACGCCTGGGTATCCATCGCCCCCAACTGGGTGAGGAATCCATCCAGCGCCGGCTTACGGCTCACACCCACCTGTGGGGCGTCGCGCAAGGCCGTAATGAACTGCACCATGGCATCTTTGCCCGATCCGCCGAGCAACGAAACCAACCGATCGACAAAGACGAACTTGCTGCCCTGCCAGTCGAGTAGCGTGCCGTAATTCGAAAAGCCGAGATAACTGAGCAGGGCTTTCCGCTCATCCGGGCTATCCATCCCGGGAAGCGCCATCAGCAAGTCGCAGAGATCGCGTCGCAAACCCATGTCGATGACCTGCGCTTTCTTATTCCAGCGTGCGCACCCGCGACGGGGTGATGCGGATGAAGGTTGAATACTCTGCCGCCATGCGCTCCGGGGTCATGCCGATCATTTTGATACCCTCGGCGTACTTCATCAGATAGGCATCCATCTGCGCTGAAGGCAATTTGTTTTCAACCTCGGCGGTTCCGGTGAACACGGCTACACTGCCACCCCACTCGTCGGTGTTAAAGTTGAGCGCAACTGTTGGATTCTGTGCGATGTTGCGCAGTTTCTGAGAACCAGGCTGCGTGAAGATCACAAACGTTTCGCCATCCCACAGGAACCAGACCGGTGTAGGGGTGGGTACACTGCCGGCGCGGACGGTCGTCAGCCAGATGATCTGTTCGACTACGAGCCGGTTGGCGATGGTTTCGCTCAGTTGGATCGACATGGCGGTGCGGTCCTTTCAATCGGGTTATTGGTATTTGGATCAGACTGAAAAATCACGATTCCTCATCATGCCACATCGCCGCGTCCATCGCCAATGACCCGATATTTCCACTTGCGCCCCCTACGATTTCTCCTTCGTAATCGCGTCCAGCACCACCGGATACACGAGTCCCGTATTCGCATACGTCTGATTCGGGTCAATCATGTCGTGCTTCAACCCATCCGCGACAGGGAACTCAAAAACGCTCACATCGGCGCCCTGCTTTTCCCAGCGCGCCACCATTTCCCGGTACATCTCCGGGCGAATCATCTCGTCGTTCAAGTTGCCGACGAGTCGCACATCCTTTACCGCTAGAGGCGTGCCGTTCGCCCGCTCCGCCTCGACCAGTCCCAGCCGTAGATACTCTGCCAACGCACGCGATGAGTACCGTGGGTAGGCATAGGCCGGCCCTTCAATATTCTCCTGCTTCACTTCATCAAACCAACCCCACCAGTTCGGGATGATCGCGCACCGCCGTACTGACCGGCCGGGTCAACGAAGCCGGAAAAGCTTGTACGCCAAACATGGGCGAAATCGCTACCACCCGCGCGACATCGGGGCGGTTCTGCGCTACCCAGGTGGCGATCGTACCGCCCCCGGAAAACCCAACCGTTGTGATCTCGTCGCCCAGACCGGCGGCAATGTCCACCATCTGGCTTGCCGACGCCGCGATGTCCTCCGCCTTGGTCGCCAGGGGCGCTTCGGTCACGCGGTCACTTAAGCCATGATGCGGCAGCCGTGCCAATAGAACGTTGTAGCCCTGGTCATAGAGCGTCTGCGCGATCACACCGAACTGCTCAGGGCAGTTTGCAAAGCCGTGGAAAATGAGAACCATCTCTGCGGTCTTTTCACCGTGGTCGAGTAGGCGAGTCTTACAGACTGGTTTACCCCAGCCTCATCTTCCTGCGCGTTCAGCGCAGCGATTGCGGCTTTTGCCTCGGCAAAACTCGTCAGGGGCTGCGGCGTGGGCGTAGCACTCAAACCGATTGGCCAGAACCACAAATAGGCCGCAAACAGCAGAATCGCCGCAAGGATGATGACGATGATCCACGCCAGAATGCGACCTACGGTATGCCATACGGATCTTGAAGCCTGAAGCTCGTTGTGAGTAGTGATGTAGGGGCCTCCGGTGTGATATGAAGGCGACCGGTTGCGCACAATTCGGTTGATCTTGGATGGGCATGATTTGGACGGGCTGCGTCTATTATAGTGCGCTGATCGGGCGATATCAATAGGGAGTTTGGCATTGGGTATATTCAAATTGTCATTTGATATTGACATTTGGCAATCCGGACCCTATAATAGATTTGTTCCATTACGCAACAAATCCATGATGCGCGCGCCCCTGGTACGCCGCGGCGCCTGTTTGGCTATGGCTCGCAAACGCCGGCCGTCTACCGCGTACTGACACGATCGAGGGAAGTGAAACCGTGAAACCAAAACGTATCGTCGATCTATCCCACACGCTCTACCCCGGTAAGGAAGAGTACCGCCTCGACACCGACACCCGCTTCACAGAACAGTGGCCACAATTTGCTCAATACCAGCGCGTCAATGACGCCTGGTACCTCATTTCCGAGGTGCATCTCAACACCCATGTCGGCACCCATGTGGAACTGCCCTATCATCACTGCCGCGAGGGGCAGGATGCGGCCACTTTCCCGGTGGAGAAACTCATCGGCGACGCGGTCGTCGTCGATATTTCGGCCTACGGCAATAACGAACGCATCGACCTGCCCGGACTCCAACGGTGCTGCGCCGATCTCCTGCGCCCCGGCGATATCGCCTTTTTCTACACGGGATTCGACCAACACTATCGCACCGAAAAGCAGCACTATCGGCCCTGGTTCTCACCCGAGTCGATCTCATGGCTCGCGGAGGAAATGCGCATTCAAGTGATGGGCGTGGACACCTCTGGCATCGAGGTGCGCAACCCCGACGGCAGCGCCTTCCATGGGCAGCCCAATCACGAACGGCTGCTCTGCGCCGGTATCCCGCTGGTGGAGTACCTGGCGCACCTGGAGGCGTTCCTCAACCAGCGTTTCATGGCGTTTATTCTGCCGGTCAAGATCGCAACGCTGGAGGCATTTCCAGTGCGCGTCACCGGAATCGAGTGGGAGGGCGCATAATCATGGCGGCAAGAACCGATCAACTGGCGCCTCTGGATCTAATCGGCTT
This sequence comes from Candidatus Fredericiella danica, assembly GCA_016713335.1. GTDB lineage: Bacteria > Chloroflexota > Anaerolineae > Caldilineales > Caldilineaceae > Fredericiella > Fredericiella danica. The sequence goes on from JADJPH010000019.1 coordinate 35,791, forward strand.
CGACACCGACTTTCTCCTGGGCCTTTACCGGCGCATGGTGCAGGCGCGTGAATTCGAGGAGCAACTGTACTATCTCTTTCTTTCGAGACCGATGCCGGGCACGATGCACCAGGCCACCGGGCAGGAAGCGGTGGCAGTTGGCGTCACCAGCGCCTTGCGTCCGGATGACTATGTGACGAGCACCCATCGCGGCCATGCCCACTGCGTTGCCAAGGGGGTCGAACTCAACCCCATGATGGCCGAGATGTTCGCCAAGCGTACTGGCTCGTGCAAGGGTATGGGCGGCTCCATGCACCTCTGCGACTTTTCGCGCGGCATGCTCGGCGCCTTTGGCATCGTGGGCGCCGGCATCCCGATTGCGGCCGGCGCCGCGCTTTCCGCCCTGGTGCGCGGTTCAGGCCAGGTGGCGGTCAGTTTCTTTGGCGACGGCGCCACCAACGAAGGCGTCTTCCACGAGGCGCTGAACATGGCCTCGCTTTGGAAACTTCCCGTCATCTTTGTCTGTGAGAACAACCAGTACGCCCTTTCCATGACGGTTTCCGAGTCATCTGCCGTCCCTGACATCGCAAAGCGCGGCGCCGCCTACGCGATACCCGGCGTGCAGGTGGACGGCAACAACGTGATCGAGGTCCTCAAGGCAGCGCAAGCTGCGGTCGAGCGCGCCCGCGCCGGCGCCGGACCCACGTTGCTTGAGTGCATCACCTATCGCATTCGTGGCCATGCGCGCTTTGAAGCGTCCCATTACCGCGATCCTGCCGAAGTAGAACAATGGAAACAACTTGACCCCATCACTCGCCTCGGCGACGCCCTGCTTGCGGACGGGCGTGTACAACCGGACGCACTGGAACAGGTTCGCAATGAAGTCAAGGCGGATTTGGAAGCGGCGATCGCATTTGCTGAATCCAGCCCGGATGTAGAACCCGATGAATACCTCCAGTACATCTTTGACGAGGAGCCTGCACATGCGTGAGATGTCGATGATGGCCGCGATTCGCGAGGCGATCGTGCAGGAAATGCAGGCGGACCCGCGCGTCATCCTGCTCGGTGAGGATGTCGGCAAGTTCGGGGGCGCCTTCCACGTCACCCACGGCTTGCTCGAAGAATTCGGGGCGCGGCGTGTCTGGGATACACCGATCTCTGAAGCAGGCTTTATGGGGCTGGGACTTGGGGCGGCGCTCACCGGGTTGCGCCCCATCGTTGAACTCCAGTACGCCGACTTCATTTTCTGTGCCATGGATCAGGTGGTGAATGAGGCAGCGAAGATCAGGCTCATGTCGGGTGGGCAGGCAAGTGTTCCCCTGGTCATCCGTGCGCCGCAGGGCGCAACCGGACGTGGCGCGCAACACTCGCAGAGCGTTGAAGCCTATTTCATGCATACACCTGGTATGAAGGTCGTCCTGCCGTCCAACCCCTATGATGCCAAGGGTCTCTTGACGGCGGCGATGCGCGATAACAACCCGGTGCTCTTTCTAGAGCACAAGATGCTCTATGGCTCCGCCTCGCCTGGCGGCGGCAAGGCGGTCTCAGATCCGACCATTGGTCGCTTCGGGATGGATGTGCCGGAAGCGTCATACATGATCCCACTGGGCAAAGGTGCTGTCGTTCGTAACGGCAAACATGCAACGGTTGTTGCCACGGGTGTGATGGTGCATCGGGCGCTGGCCGCCGCCGAACAACTGGCGGCTGAAGGCATCGAGATCGAAGTCATCGATCCCCGCACGCTGGCGCCGCTCGATGCGGACCTGATTCTGTCGTCCGTACAAAAGACGCACCGGGCGGTCGTCGTGACCGAGGATGCACGGCGGGCGGGCGTTGGCGCTGAGTTGATGGCCGTCATCGCCGGCGAAGGTTTTGACGATTTGGATGCGCCGGTCATCCGCGTCTGCGCGGACGATGCACCGATCCCATTTGCGCCGGCAGCGCAGGATCGTGTGATTCCAAACCTGAACGATATTCTAGCCGCGGTGCGCCGCGTGACATCGGACGAATAAGCCATGTCTACCAATGTGGTCGTTCCGATTCTAGGGGAAGCCATCGGCGAAGCGCGGGTCGCTGCCTGGCTGAAGCAGCCTGGTGACAGCGTGCGCCGCGGCGACGAACTGGCTGAACTGGAGACCGACAAGGCGATGCTGATGTTGGAATCGCCTGCGGACGGCGTGTTGCTGGAGGTGCTTGCACCTGCCGGCGCCATGGTCGTAACCGGCGACTTGCTGGCTCGCGTGGGTCAGCAGGGTGAGGCTACAGAGACGACAAAACAACCACCTGAGCCGGCTGCGCCCCCACAGGTCACGCGTGCCGTAGAGGATGCCCACCAGGCGGTTTCGCTACCCGCAGCAAGCGGCGAGCGACGGCAGCGCATCTCACCGGCCGCGCGGCGGCTGGCCCGCGACAACGGCCTGGACCCGGCTCAACTAGCGCCGGCGCTTCCGGGTGGCCGGGTCACAACCCAGGATGTGCTTCGTCATCTTTCCAGCGCACCTGGCGCACCGGAGATTCCCCAACGGCGCGTCCTTATGAACGCCGTCCAACGCGCCACGGCGAGCCGCATGGCGCAGTGCGAGTGAAATTCCGCAGTTCAGTGTGTCGATGGAGATCGATGTCACTCATCTGTTGCAGCAAAAGGCGCAAACGGCTGCCATTGCGAAGGGTGTCTCGTTGACAAGTTGGCTTGCGCACCTTGTCGTCAACGTGTTGCGGCACCACCCCTTGCTCAATGCACGCTTTGACGGTGACGGGCTGATCCTCTATGAAACGGTGAACCTCGGGCTTGCCGTGGCGACAGCCGAGGGGCTGGTCGTGCCCGTGCTCCACGGCGCAGAGCGGCTGAGCCTGGATGAACTGGGCAGCCAGTTGGATGCACTGGCAAAGACCGCGCGCGCGGGCAAACTCAGCGTGGCGCAGATCAGCAGCGGCACCTTTACGATCAGCAATCTTGGCATGTTTGGCGTCAGCCACTTCACGCCGCTGGTAAACCCACCCCAATCGGCGATCTTGGGGATTGGCGCCGCACACCCGGTGATCACATTGACCGAGACCGGGCTGCAGCAGATGCAGTACATCACGTTTACGGTTGCGGCGGATCATCGGGTAGTGGATGGGGCAGCAGTCGCACAGTTTTTGGGAGATTTGCGGCAGTCGATTGCCAGGCTGTCACTCATTCCGTAAGCGACGGTGCACCAAAAGGTATGGACCACAAAAGGCGCACCTGTCCGTGTTGCCTATTTAGTCATCATGGAAAGGAAAGTGTCCAATGCAAGCTGCACCCGTATCTGACTTACCCATCAGCGTCCAGTTTGATTTCGCCACCGGTATTTTCGAGCCGTGGCTAGAACTGCAAGACCGTCGCCTCTCCAATCTGAAAGAGATGTTCTACGATCAGGAGCGCGTGCGCAATATCCTCAGCGAAGGCGATCCCGTGATTTACGAGATTCGTTATCATCCATTCCAGACAAGTACCTCTGATATGTCGCTTGGCGTCACCCGCATCTATCCGGGCAAGATCGGCGACGAGTATCACATGACGAAGGGTCACTTTCACGAGCGGCTCGATCAGCCCGAGATCTATTTCTGCATTCATGGGGAAGGGTATCTGTTGATGGAGACGCGCGAAGGGGACTTTCGCGCCGCCCCGTGGAAACCGGGCACAATCACGCACATTCCCCCGATGTGGGCGCATCGCGTGGTGAACACCGGCAAGGACACGCTCTTTTTCGTCGCCAGCTATCATCTGGCCGCAGGGCATGACTATGACGCGGTAACGCGGCGCGGTTTTGCCCAGGTGGTCGTCGAGCGTGAAGGCAAAGCGGTGTTGATGCCAAACCCGCGGCGATAAGCGGAGAAATACGAATAGTCAGTGCCCATTCGCTTGTCGTCGCCAATCAGAGCGCCGCACGTCAGCAAGGCGTTTCCCCCCGCCAACGCTGCCTGCACGCAAACCGCCCGCTAACAGAGCGCCGCACGGAGGCGTCCCGCCAACGCTGCCTGCACGCAAACCGCCGCCGCCAATCAGAGCGCCGCACGTGAGTAAGGCGTTTCCCCCTGCCAACGCTGGCTGCACGCAAACCGCTCGCTCACGTTCGCGGCTCTGATTGATCGCGCGGCTCGGTTGGCACGCACATCGCCGCCGCCAATCAGAGCGCCGCACGTGAGTAAGGCGTTTCCCCCCGCCAACGCTGCCTGCACGCAAACCGCTCGCTCACGTTCGCGGCTCTGATTGATCGGTGCGTTGAGTGGACAAACAGAGCAGGTTAGCCCTCACCACCCTCACGGGCTGGTGCTCAGACGGTGGGCGGGGGATCACCACCTCACGGGATGGTGCTCTGACGGAGGTGCGCTGACGGAGCATCAGTGCAAGCGCGGCAACTCGCAGTACAGCAAACAAAACACCTGTTACGAGATACCTACCCTAACTCGTCCAGCACCGATTGCGCCAGATCCTGATCCATAAACAGATCCGTAATCAATTTTGTGTGCAAAGCGCCGATGATCGCCTTTGTTTTGTCCATTCCGCCTGCAACGGCAACTACAGTCTTGACGCGACTCAACTGGTCCAGGGTTGGCCCCAAAATGCGGTCATCCAAATCTGTGCAAATCGGAGCGCCATCCATTCCGTAATGACGTGCAACCATATCACCTACAGCCCCATAAGTGAGATAGATGCCGACATTGGCCTCGCCGAGATAGACGATCTGACCGGGCACTGCCGGCAGGGCGCCGATGCCGACTACGGCAATATCCAGCCGCTGCCAGCGATCGGCTACGGCTTTTGCCACCTCATCCGCAAGTAGCGCATCATGCAATTCCTTGGTGCCAACCATCAGGGGCGCCAGCAAAAAATAGGGAGTTCCGGAGAAGGCGCGCCATCTGCATGACGATCTGATTCATCTGCGAATAAGAACCGGTGAAACTGCTTTCGCCCAGCAACGGCACCACTTCAATTCGCCTGGGGCGGGATGGCGCAAGCAGATTCACCGCCTCCATGATGCTGCGGCCCCACCCCAGACCGATCAGATCGCCATCCTGGAGCCGGTTTTCCAAAAAAACGCAACCGACCCTCCTAGCGAGCGCAATACCAATTCCGGCGCTTGGGTTTGGAATCACATGGACACTACGGAGGTGGCTCCGCTCTTTGAGCGCCAATGCCAGGTCTTCGCATTGATCCTTGGGGTTCACAATTTCAATGCGCACAATATTCAGTTCGCGGGCGCGTTTCAAATAGAGTGCGATGAGCGACCGCGACACGCTCAGTTGGTCAGCAATCTCTTGCTGCGACTTGTTCTCTTCATAGTAGAGTGTCGCCACCTGGACGAGTGTGGCCATCAGTTCGCTGCTGTCTGTCATGGGGAGGGGTCCGTGTTACCCGGTTTCAAGTTCAAGCACGCCCGATCTGATAAATACATCTGCGGCGGCGCCGTAGAGGGCTGAATTGGGCAGCGACTCCATGACAACCCGCAGGTCGCGTGCTGCCTCAACGGTCATCAGATAGTCGCGGATCTTCCGATTGATCCGCGGGACGAGTTCGGGATCGCCGTGGGCAACGCCGCCACCCACCACAATCATGTCCAGATCGAGCGTGTTGACGACGCCACCCAGACCGATGGCCACGCGTCGCACGACCTCGTCGATGATCGCCCGGCACGCTGGATCTCCGGCCGTAGCAGCCTGGAAAACCATGTGCGTCACCACCCGACCATCCGTGCAGATCTGGCTCAATTCAGGGCTGCGCCCAGCATCTAGCGCCGCCTGTCCGGCGCGCGCAATTGCGGGTCCGGCAACATAGGTCTCAAGACAGCCGCGCCGGCCACAGCCACAGGGATAGCCGTCAACCTCGTCAATCGTATTGTGGCCAAAGTTGCCGGCAAAGCCGTGCGTCCCGCCGTAGAGTTTGCCATCCAGAAATAGATAGCCACCGTAGCCGGTACCGATGGTGCACCAGGCAAAGTAACGCACGCCACGCGCAACGCCCCAGATTGCCTCGGCAAGCGCCGCCATCCGCACGTCGGTGGCGGCATAGACCGATAACCCGAAGCGTGCCGCCACCATGGGGCCAAACGGTAGGTACCGCCAATGGAGATTAGGCACCAGCACCGCTTCACCTGTATCAGGGTCGATATTCCCACAGATGCTCAACCCAATGCCATCCAGTTGGCCGGGGAGCCGCTGCGCTTCCACAACATGCGGGGCGAATAGTTCAATCAGGCGTGCCGGGTCAGCGCGCCCATCTTGCCCGAAAGGGACGGGCTGCTTCACGGCGAGTGTGCGCGCCGTGCCGTGGGCGTCGATCACTGCAATCTCCGCCTTGCTACCGCCGATATCGATCGCGAGCGCCAGATGCTGGGAACGATCCAACTCGCTTGCGTTGACAGCAGAAGGCAGTTGCTGGCCCATGGATGCGCTGTCCTAAGCCTGTGCTTGCTGCCCCTGGGTGGGGCGGCTTCGTGCGGTCTGCGGTTTGTAGCGCACCTTCTGCGCATCAATGAAGAGCGCAATCAGGATGATCAACCCGCGGATGCCGTTGATCCAAAAAGGATTGACATCCATCAGGTTCAACCCATTGTCGACGACCGATAACAACATGACACCGGCAAAGGCGCCCCAAATCGTGCCGACGCCGCCGGTGAGTGCGACACCGCCGATCACGGCCGCCGCAACCGTCTCCAGCGTCATGCCAGCGCCAAGGTTCGGCACCGACACTTCCAACTTGCCCAGCAACATCCATCCGGCCACTGCGGCGAGCAGACCGCTCAACATGTAGGCCCATGTGATCGTCCGTGCCGGGCTAAAGCCGGAGGCGTGCAGCATCGCGATTTCCGCCGACGGCATATAGTTGGCGGCCAAAGCGGGTGTTTTTGACGACGTAGCTAAAGAACACGAAGAGGATCAGCATGAAAATCACAGATACGGGAAGGATCCAAATGCGACCGCCGCCCAACCAGTTGAAAAGGGCCGGCGTGCCGGGCATGATCGCGCCCATGCTGATCACCGTGGCAAGGCCGCGCAGGATCAACTGCATCGAGAGCGTGACGATGAAGTTGTTCATGTTCAGACGTGTAATGAAGAAACCGTTGATCCAGCCGACCCCGAGCCCGATGACCATCATCAATGGAATCACAATAAACGGTGTGACTTCCCAGCCGATGCCGCCGCGTTGCGCCGTCGCCACTGCGCTGTAAGGCAACATCAACCATGCCGCCAGTACGGTGACCAGGGAGAGCGTGCCTTCTGCGGACAGGTCGAAGTTGCCGCTCAACAACACAAGCGTCTGCCCGATGGTGAGGACACCCAACACGCTTGCGTGGATGAAAATGTTCACCACATTAGAGGGGGCTACATACTTCTCAAGACCGATACGCCAACCAAAGAAAAGGATGACGAGCAGCAAGATGAACCAAATCAGATGATCCAGCACGAAGCGAGCGAAATTATTGCGCGACATTGACCGCGCCTCCTTCGATTGCAATGAGGATATTCTCCGGGGTCGTTCCGGGCGCGCCGACCACAAAGCGCTCCGTGATATGCCCGCGATACATCACCATGATGGAGTCGCAGACACCTAACAGTTCGCGCACTTCACTTGAAATGATCACGATGCCGACACCCTGCGCTGCCAAATCGCTGACAATGCGATAGATGTCAATCTTTGCGTGGACGTCCACACCCTGCGTTGGTTCATGGAGAATCAACACCTGCGGCCTGGTTGTCGCCAGCTTGGCAAAGACCACCTTTTGCTGATTGCCGCCGCTCAGGAGACTGACTGTCTGCTCTGCGCTAGGGGTGACAATGCCAAGTTGTGTGATATAGTCCTGAACCAGCTTGCGTTCTTCGTCCTGATTGACAAAGCCAAACGCACGCGCCAGCCGGTGCAATACGGGATAGGTGATGTTTTCACGCACCGGCCGCGCGCCGACAATGCCCAATAGATAGCGATCCTGGGGCAGATATGCCAGACCCTGCTCAAACGCAGCCATTGGCGTCATGGCGTTGTACGGCTTACCGCCCAGGGTCACGTCGCCGGCGCCCATCCGCTGCAAACCGAAGAGACCCTTCGCCAGGGAAGACGCACCACAGCCTTCAAGCCCAGCTATCCCGATCACTTCACCTGCATGTAAAGTGAAATTGATCTCCTCAAAGTGACCGCGGCGCACCAGGTCTTTCACAACCATCACCTCGGTGCGTTGCGGCGCCTGACTACCCTCGCGGGCGAATTCTTTGACATCCTCGCCCACCATCAACCGGATCAAGGTAGGGGTATCGAGACCGGCCACATCGCGCGTCTCGACCAGACGGCCATTACGCAACACGGTGACGCGGTCACAGATCTCGAACACTTCTTCCAGGTGATGCGAGATGTAGATGAAGGCAACGCCGTGGCTCCTCAGCGACCGCACAAATGCAAAGAGACGGTCTACATCGGGGCGGGGCAGCGCCGCGGTTGGTTCATCGAGAATGATGAGTTTGGCATTGCTGAAGAGCGCCTTCGCGATGGCGAGCATGGTCTGCTCTGCCACACTGAGACCCTCGACGCGCGCCCGTACATCCATTTCCAGGCCCAATTGCTTGAGCCGCCGATCCGCTTCGCTGTAAACCTGCCCCCAGTTGACAAAGCCCATCTTGTTGACCGGCATCATGCCTGCCAGGACATTCTCCGCCACGGTGAGCGGGGTCATCATCGCAATGCGCTGCGGCACATAGGCCACGCCCGAAGCCAGCGCCTCACGCGGGGTCATGGCCTTGAACTGCGCGCAGGCGATCACGATTGTGCCCTCGTCGGGCTGCTGGATCCCCATCAGCACCGCCATCATGGTCGATTTTCCGGCGCCATTTTTGCCGACCAGACCATGAATTTCGCCGGGCATGACCGTCAAGTCGACGTCGGCCAGGGCCTGTACGCCCGGAAATGCCTTGCCAATTCCCCGCATTTCAAGGACCGGGGTTCCTGCTTGACTATCCATGCATCACTTCTCGCCAGTTGTGGATTTCATATTGCTGTTGCCGTCACGCCGCTACTGGTTGCTAGATTGACCACCGTCATGCGTCATGCGTTACAACACTGGTGACGCATGACGCGCCTAACAATTCACGCACCGATTCAGGTCATGACGGGGTCCTGCAGCCCGATCGTGTTGCCGGTCAATGCCTTGCGCACGGCGATACGGTGCAGATACCGGACCTTCATGGCATCCAGGAAGACGGCGAAAAGCAGGAGCAGGCCACGGCTGACTTCGATCCAGAAGGGCGAGACCTGCAGCATATTCAGCCCGGTGTCGAGAATGCCCCACAACAACACGCCGCCAAATGCGCCGATCAGCGTGCCACGGCCGCCAAAGAGGCTGATACCGCCGATCACCGCGGCCGCCTGCACGGAAAAGATCATGCCGGATCCCATACGGGGTGTTGCACTGTCCATGCGCCCGGCTTCCAGCAGACCGGCCAGCGCCGCGAAAAGACCGCTGACGATGTACACCAGCAAAATGACGCGCTGAGAGTCGATGCCGGCTGCATCTGCCGCCGATCGATTGGAACCCACGGCGTACATGTTGCGGCCAAACCGGCGATAGCGCGTGACCACGTGACTAACGGCAAACATCAAGATCAAAAAGATCGCCGCTGCCGGGATCGGCAAGAATCTGCCCGTCGCCTGTTGGATGCGCATCACCGAGCCGCTGCCCAAGAAATCGAACAGTTCCGGGAAGAAGCTCGTGCTCTGTCCAGGCGAAATGGCGTAGGTGACGCCGCGGAGGATCATCAACATGGCCACCGTCACGATAAAATTGTTCATTTTGAACTTTGTGATCAGCGTGCCGTTGATCCAACCGATTGCGCAGCCCAACACAATCATGACGGCGATGGCAATGAGTGGATTCACCTCCCACCCGAGGCCGCCGTTTACTGTCGAGGCAATCATGAGCCCGCCCACCATGGCCGTGAGCCCCATCGTTGATTCCGACGACAGGTCGAAATTTCCGGTGATGAGCGTAAAGGACTGGCCGATGACCAGCAGCCCAAGCGCCGCCACGCGCACCAGCAGGTTCACCATGTTAAAAGGCGTCAGGAATTTGTCCGACAGGAGCGAAAAAACGATCAAGGCCACCAAGACGAGCACCCAGATCAAATTTTCGACCAGGAACACGAAAAGGTTGCCTGAATTGACTTTGCTCATGCCATTTCCAGATTTCGTAACAATTGGAGTTCGATCGACAGGAGGTGGATGGTCGCAACCAGCCACATGGATGGGTGGATGCAGAGCCGGCTCTGCATCCACCCTTTCAACATTCAGGAACGCTTACTTGACGGCATTACCCCACAGGGCGGGGTTGTCAACGTTGTCCTTGGAGACCGAATTTGTCGCAAGGTTCAACATCAGACCAGTGTCGGACTTGACGATCGTGGCAGGCGACCATGGTGCGCCTTCCTGGTCACGGTGCCTTCTTCGATCGTGCCACCGGCGAACTCGATCGCTATGTAGTCGGCCAGCACAACGCCAAAGTCCGGAATCGGTTGGCTGGAAGCCTGGTCAGAGTAACCATCACGGATCGACTGCAGTGCATCGGCGCAACCATCGACGCCGGCCAGGAAGATATGACCCTCTTCACCGGCCTTGACCTTCTTACCCAATTGCTCAAGTGCTGCAGTGACTGGCACCGTGCCCACACAGTCGGAGTGCATGTAGATGCCATCCACCGGCTCAGCGGCAACGACGTCCAGCGTATTCTGCGAGAACTTTGCAGCGTCCCAGTCGGTGGGCTTCGAAATGATCTTGATGTTGGGGTACTCCTTCATCACATCATTGAAACCGCCGCCGCGTAGTTGCGCCACGTTCTGACCCAGATTGCCTTGCAGTTCAAGCACAGTGCCCTTGGGCTCGCCATACTTTTCGGTCAGCAATGCAACCATCGCCTCGGCGGATTGCTTGCCGGCCAGATAGTTGTCCGACTGCACCGTCATGTTGATTTCGCAGCCGATCGGCGCGCGGTCGATGGTGTAGAACGGAATGCCCGCATCTTTGGCTTTCTTGACCGCAGCACAGATCGCCTGGCTGTCGACCGGCACCGTCACGATAGCATTGACGCCAGAGGCGATGAAGTCGTCGATCTGGTTGGCCTGAGCGGACGCATCGAAGTTCGCATTGTTGCTGACGAATTCCCAGCCCTGGTTCTTGGCGCCGAGTTCCATGCCGGCCATGATGCCACCCTGGCCGCCGCTCAACTCAGGGGCGCCGTAGCCAATTGTGATCTTCTCGCCAGCAGCTTCTTCGCCAGCCGCTGGTGTCGCCGGCGCGGCGCCGGGCGCCACGGCAGTGCATGCACTCAGAACAAGCGAAAACAGGACGCCAAAAACGAGAAGCAGCGCTACTTTTTTCATTTTTTTCTCCCATTGGAACTGAAGTACGGTTGACTGAAAACACGCGTTGAAGTGGACGAACGGCAGACAGAGCGCGTCAAATACCGGCGCCTGGCATTGTCCCAAGCTGAGGTAGTGCCCGCGCGAATCTAGATTTGTATGCTGGACTATTGCCGATCCTAGCACATGTGGTGACATATGTCAATAGCAAATTACAATGGCGTGAACCTCCAAAAATTCGAATAGGGGGCTTGACAGCGCGCTTTGTTGGGTGTATGTTTTTGGTGCGAGGACAGACGTATGAGGTATGACCACTTGGTCTGTCGGCTCTCCAAAACTTGCCTTGACCCAACAGAGTCCAGTTCATAGCACCCGGCGTCGAACCGTTCGCCGGGCGAGAGAAGGGTTGCCCCATGGTGATTCCGCGCAACGCTGCTCGAAATGTATCGCCGGATGGTCCGCATCCGCGAGTTCGAAACTGCCGCAAGCGACCTATTCCGCCGCGGCGCCGTCAAAGGAACTGTGCACCCGTATATCGGTCAGGAGGCCTCCGGTGTCGGCGTCTGCCTGGCGCTGCGCCAGGACGACCTGATTGCCGGGACGCATCGCAGCCATGGTCACAACATCGCCAAGGGTGCCGATCCCGCCAAGATGATGGCCGAAATCCTGGGTCGAGAAACCGGGTACTGCAAGGGCCGCGGTGGTTCCATGCATATTGCCGCCTTTGAAACCGGCAGCCTGGGTGCGCTCGCAGTTGTCGGTTCAGGCATTCCTCTCGCGGTGGGCGCCGGTCTTGCCTTCAAGCTGCGCCACGAAGATCGGGTGGCCGTTCCTTTCACCGGTGAAGGCGGCACGAACACCGGCAACTGGCATGAAAGCGTGAATATGGCGGCCATCTGGAGCCTGCCCGTGGTGTTTGTGCTCGAAAACAACCACTATGCCGTTTCCACCAAAGTTGACGATGTCATCAAGATCAAAGACTTATCGGAGCGCGCCCGCGCCTATGGCATCCCGGGCGTGTGCGTCGATGGTTTTGATGTGGTGGCCGTCTATGAAGCGGCTGTCGAGGCAGTGGCACGCGCCCGGCGCGGGGAAGGTCCGACCCTGTTGGTCACTGAATGCTACCGGCTGGAAGGTCACTATGCCGGCGAGCCGGAAGTCTATCGCACGCGCGACGAGGTCAAGGAACAGTGGAAGCGAGAACCATTGGCCCGTTTTCGCGCGGATGCAACCGGCGCAGGCTGGTTAGCGAATGCCGATCTGGACGCCATCGACGTTGAAGTCAAGCAGGAGATCGCCGCTGCCGTCGAGTTTGCAAAGAACAGCCCGGCGCCTGACCCGGCGACTGCCATGGACTACATCTATGCATAACCCCTGCTGTCCGCGCATAACGAGCCAGCGCCACCCAGTTCTACGCACGGGTGGCAAGGAGAATGATTGAATGTCTACTGCATCAGAACGCGATGCCGTTTCCCTTACCGGTTCCAAGCCCACGTTATCGCCAGAATTGATCGTGCAGGTTGCGGAGGTCGCGCCAGCCCGAGATCTGACCTATCAAGAGGCAGTCCGTGAAGCGCTCCGTGAAGCAATGGTGCGCGATCCAGCGGTGTTTGTGATGGGCGAAGACATTGGGAAACACGGCGGTGCATTTGGCGTGACGCGTACCTTGTTCGACCAATTTGGACCGGATCGCATCATTAACACCCCGATCAGCGAAAACACGATCGTCGGCGCCGGGACCGGCGCCGCACTGGTTGGGATGCGCCCTGTCATGGAGATCATGTTTGTCGACTTCTCTGGCCTGGCGATGGATCAGATCTGCACGCAGGCCGCCAAACTGCGGTTGATGACGGGCGGCCAGGTCAAGGTGCCCTGGGTGCTTCGCATGCCGCAAGGCGGCGGCGCCGGCAAAAGCATCGCTGCGCAGCATTCGCAAAGTCTGGAAGTGTGGTTTGCACACATTCCTGGCTTGAAGGTGGTGTTGCCCTCGACGCCCTACGACGCCAAAGGCTTGCTCACGGCCGCCATCCAAGATGACAACCCGGTGATCTTTCTGGAGCAGAAGTTTCTGTACTCGTTTCGCGGCGCCGTCCCAGAGGGCGAATATAGCCTGCCCCTCGGCGTCTGTGACATCAAGCGTTCCGGTCGTGATGTCACCGTCATTGCCAGTGGCTTGATGGTTTGGTATGCGATGCTCGCCGCCAAGATCCTCGCGCCGGAAGGCATCGATGTCGAGGTGGTCGATGTGCAAACGATCAGCCCCCTGGATCGCGCCACCATCGGCCGGTCTGCGCGCAAGACGGGGCGCGTGGTGGTCGTGGCTGAGGCGTGCAAAAGCTATGGACCCACCGGCGAATGGGCCATATCCGCCATGGAAGAGGCTTTCGAGTACCTGCGTGCGCCCATCGTGCGCGTGACGGGCCGTGATACGCCGATCCCTTTCGCGGACAGCATCGAGAAGGGTGTCTGGCCCGAGACGGAAGACATCGTCGCCGCAATTCGCAGCACCATGGCGTGGTAACCCAACCGGCCAATCGGCACTTGAGAAGGGCGCAATCCTTATGGCGGTTGAGTTCTATATCCACAAAATGTCTGAACACATGGATTCGGCCGAAATCATCGAGTGGTTGGTGCGCGAGGGCGATACTGTCACCGAACACCAGCCACTGATTGAAGTCATGACCGATAAGTTTACGGTTGAAGTGGAGGCGCCAGCCGCCGGCGTTGTCAAGGGGATTCGACCCGGCTGCATCAAGGGTGCGATCGTTCCAGTGGGTGAACCGCTCTGCTACATTGCCACCGCCAATGAACAGGTGCGCGCATTGTCACCGTTCGATCCGAGTCTGGTTGAGACCCCTTCTCCGGCCAGCGCATCGACGCTGCCTGTTGCGCCATTCATGGAGAGCGTCGGGCGTATTAAGTCCACCCACTGGCGCGCAAGATGGCCAGGATTTGGGGGTGGATATCGAGCAACTTAAGGGCACTGGTCCGGGGGGGCGCGTCGTTGAAGCCGACATCCGAGCCTACTTGAAAGAGCGCGCAGCACCCGCTTCACCACCGCCGCCAGCCGTTCACCTGCCCTCTGCCCCTGCTGGCGATCACTGGCAGGAATTGACACCAATCCAGCGGATCACGGGTGAACGCACGCGCGAAAGCGTCGTCAATGCCCCGCAGTTTGCGCTGGAACTTTCGGCTGATGCCACGAACCTGCTTTGGCTGCGCGATGCGCTTGATGCTCGATTCACGTTGGAGGCACGCGCCCGGCTCTCGTTGACGAGCCTGTTGGTCAAGTTGGTGGCGGCGACGCTGCGCGAGCACCCGCGCGCCAATGCCGAACTCGTCCAGAATAAGCTGCTGCTACACGATGAGGTGAACATCGGCGTTGCCGTAGGTGCGGAGAACGGTCTGTATGTACCGGTTGTCAAAGCGGCCGATCACAAGAATCTGCCAACGATAGTCGCCGAGGTCGCGGCATTTCAAGAAAAGGCGCAAAAAGGCCACTTCAAGGCTGAAGATCTGGCCGGAGGCACCTTCACAATCTCGAATCTAGGGATGTTTGGCATCGAGCGCTTCGCGGCCATTGTGAATCCACCACAGAGCGCCATCCTGGCGGTCGGCGCCGTGATCAAGATCCCGGTCGTCCTTCCCAATGATGTGGTTGGCGTGCAGCCGCGGATGAATCTGACGCTTACCGTGGATCATCGCGTCATGGATGGGGTGCAGGGTGCACGTTTCTTAGCGGCGCTCAAAGAAAAGATCGAAAAGCCATATTTCCTGATCGACGGGAGGTCGCAGCATGCAACTCGAACATAAGGTTGCTGTAATTACCGGGGCTGGCTCCGGCATTGGCCAGGCAACGGCGCAACTTTTTGCAGCCACGGGCGCTAAGGTTGTCGTTGCTGATCTTGACGAAATTGCCGGCGCCGCCACAGTTGACTTGATCCGTGCCAGCGGTGGCGCCGCCACCTTCGTCCGCGTGGATGTTGCCGATCCTCAACAGGTCGACGCCATGGTCAGCGTTGCGCTGGACAGGTATGGCGGGATCGACATTCTCTTTAACAATGCCGCCATGCTGGTTTTCGGCAAGGTTGTGGACACGCCGTATGCGACATGGCAGCGCGTGATGAATGTCAACCTGAATGGTGTCTTCCTCTGCTGCAAGGCAGTCATCCCCCACATGCTTGCACGGGGCGGTGGCTCAATCATCAACATGTCGTCATCTACCGGCGCGCACGACGGAAACGGCAACGCGGCAGCCTATGTGACGTCAAAAGGCGGGGTCACCCTCCTGACGCGATGTCTGGCAATCGACCACGCGCAAGATGGAATTCGTGTGAACGCAATTGCGCCGGGTCCAACCGACACGCCGATGCTGCGGGGCATCATGACACCGGCGCAAATTGACGCCTTTGCAGCGACATTTCCGGCACGCCGTTTGGGTCAGCCCAGGGAAATCGCCCAGGCTGCGCTCTTCCTGGCTTCTGATGCAGCATCCTTTGTCACCGGCAGCGTGCTGGCGGTCGATGGTGGCCAGACGGCGCAAGTTTGAACCACAAGGGAATCAATCATGTTTTCAAGTGAGGGCAGTGGGGTGGAATCTGAGATGCTGTTCACCACGGTTGGCGTAAAGGATTCATTGGTCGAACGCGTTGTCGCCAATATCCAGCAGTTGATCGTGGATGGCCAGCTCGCTCCTGGGACGCGGCTGCCACCCGAACGCGAGTTGGCAGAGCGAATTGGCGTCAGCCGCACAGCGTTGCGCGAGGCGGTCCGGATCCTGGTGGCGCGTGGCCTCTTGGAGACGCGCCATGGTGTTGGCACCGTCGTACGCGAGGTCGGTAGCGATCAGTTTCTCGAACCACTCAACCTGCTTCTCCAATTGCGTGACATCTCTATCGATCAACTGCATCAGGTGCGCCTGATTCTGGAGATCGGGATCGTGAAGCTGGCTGCGGCCAACGCTACCGAGGAAGATCTGATGGAGCTGCGTAGCATCTTGGATGCAATGGGCGAAAAACTGGAGGACATCCCCGTATTTGTGGGCCTCGATGATGATTATCATCGCGCGCTGGCGCGTGCGACACACAACCCGTTGTTGGAAGTGCTGGCGGAGTCGATCGGCTCGATCATGCACGCAGTCCGCCTGAAAGTACACCAGTTCACGCTGATCTACGCCATGGCCATTCCCGATCACTGGAAAATTCTGGCGGCAGTCGCCGCTCGAGATCCGCAAGCGGCCGCGGACGCGATGCAACGCCATCTCGACAACGCACGGCGTTTCCAGGAGGAATACCTGGCACTCGAAAGAGTGGTGCAACCCGTAGCGGACTAGTGAATAAGGACCAATGCCCCATGTCCAATCTCCGTTTTGCCGTGCTCGGCACAGGTTTCTGGTCACTATTTCAAATCCCCGCCTGGCGCGAAGTGGGTGGTGTAGAACTCGTTGCCTGCTACAACCGCACCGTCGCCAAGGCCGAGGCCGTAGCCGCCCAATTCGATATCCCACGGGTCTATGCGGACCCGGAAGAACTGCTCCGGAACGAAACGCTGGACTTTGTGGACATCATTACGGAGGTGCCGGCGCATGAACCGCTCGTTCTGCTCGCGCAAAGTACAAGGTGCCGGTCATTTGCCAGAAACCGATGGCCGGGAGCTACGAATCAGCGAAGCGGATGGTGGATGCATGCAAGGATGCCGGCGTCCCGTTCTTTGTCCATGAGAACTACCGCTGGCAGGCGCCCGTGCGCGAGGCCAAGCGGCTCGTGGACGAAGGACGCATTGGGGAATTGTTCCGAGGACGCTTTGAGTTTCGCCACTGCCTGCCCGAGTTCGCCTGGGACAACCAGCCCCTCCTGAAAAAACTCGAACGGCTCGTGTTGGCGGACCAGGGCAGCCACCAATTCGACCTTGCGCGCTTCTTCTTTGGTGAATTCAAGAGTATCTATGCCCAACATTTGCGTGTGCGCGATGACATTGCCGGCGAAGATGTCGCCACGGCGCTCCTGCGTTCGCCACAGGCGATTGTCACCGTCCATATCACCTTTGTAACCAAGACTGAAGAACGCCATTTCCCCGAAACCATGTTCTATCTGGAAGGCAACCGAGGCACGCTCGAACTCAAGCCGGACTTCTGGCTCCATGTAACCACCGCCGCCGGCACCTGGGTTACGCAGGTCGAGCCACCGCGTTACCCTTGGGCAGATCCCGCATATGACGTCAATCATGCGAGCATGGTGCCCCTACATCAAGATTTTCTAAAGGCGCTGCGCACCGGCGCACCCCCTGAAAACACCGGCGAAGACAACTTGAAGACGATGCAACTGGTCTACGCGGCCTATGAATCTGCGGCGCACAATCAGGTGATCTCCCTGTCCGCAGAGTGATTTGTTCACCGTATGAAGCGCACCCGTCGCAGCCTGAACCAGGCCACCAGCCTGACAAGGAGTCCAATCATGAAAGCACTGATGAAGGATCGGCCAGAACCCGGGCTTTCATTGGTTGACATACCGGAACCAGTACTCCGCAATCCGGATGATGTGCTCTTCAAAGTCGAATATTGCGCCATCTGCGTCGGTGAAACCAAGGTCTATGACTGGAACGAGTGGGCGGCAAACGATAAGACGTTGGTGCTCCCCACCGTGCTCGGCCATGAAGCGGCAGGTGTCGTCGGCAGTGGGACCCGCCGTCACGCAATTCAAGCCTGGTGACCGAATCGTCAATGACCCATTGATCTGCGGCACGCCGCCAATGCCGCGCGAAGGTTTCACGAACATGTGCGAACGCCAGGATCTACGGCAAACGCCGCGGTGCATTTGCAGAGTATGCCGTATTGCCCGAACGCGTGCTTTGCCCGCTGCCAGACTCGCTCAGCCTGGAAGAGGGCGCCGTGCTGGAGAATCTGGGGATCGCCGTGCATGCGGTCGAGATCGAACACCATGATCCGGGCGACTGGGCTGTCATCCTCGGCGCGGGTCCCATTGGCGTTCTGGCTGCGCAAGCATTGGTTGCCGCCGGGGTCAACACCATCATCACCGATCTTTCGCCGGAGCGTCTTGCCTTTGCCGCCGGGCATAGCGGTGCGCTGACGGTCAACGTCCGTGAGCAAGATCCGGTGGCAACCGTGTTGCACTACACCCACGGCAAAGGCGCAGATTTCGTGATTGAAATGGCCGCCAACCAGGCGGCCATGGAGAACGCCTTCGATATGGTGCGGATTCGCGGCACGATCGTAACCATCGGCAGCTTTGATGCCCCAATCACCTTCAATCCATTTTTCAAAATGACGCGCCGCGAGATCAGATTACAGTCGGTCATGGGGCGCAATTGAGAAACCTGGCGGCGCATGGTCCAGTTGATCGATGCGGGCAAGGTGGATCTGAAGCCGCTGATCTCGCACATCCTGCCGATGGCGGAGTATGACCGCGGTTTTACCATGGTAAAAGGTCACAGCGTACAAAAGGTCCTGCTCCAGCCGGCAGGATGAAGAACGGAGGAATTGATTATGGGAGACTTCAACCGGGCGCGGCTTCTGCTGCGCCAGTTCAAAGACAACGCATACCTCACCGATACCCACATCGACCGCGCGCTCACGGCTGCCAAGAACCCCCAACTCAAAATGAAACTCGAAAACATGCCGGTCCCGCTCACCGCGGAAATGGTGGATGACTATATGGGGCCGATCTTGGCGGCGGCGAAGACGGGCAATCTGGCGCTGATCAGAAACGTCGTAGGGGTATGAACATCAAACTTGCGTACGGCAAAGAGGGCCTTTTCCTGGAACTGCCCGACGCCTGGGACGTGACAGTCATTGAGCCGCGCTATATTCCCGGTCTATCCGATCCCGCCGGTGCGCTCGCGAGTGCACTGCGCACGCCAATGGCGGCGTCCCCACTCGCCGCGAAGGTGAAAGGGACGGATCGCGTGGGGATCGTGTTTAGTGACATCACGCGCGCCACCCCGCACGGGATCATTCTGCCCGCGGTGCTGGCAGAACTGGAACACGTGCCGTCGGAAAACATCACCCTCTTCTGCGCGCTCGGGACGCATCGGCCAAACACAATCGCTGAACTCCGCAGCATGTTTGAAATGAGCGGATCGCCCGCCATTGCCGATCGACTTTTGCGTTATCGGATCGTGCAAAATGACGCCTTCAATCCAGCTACACAGGTTCATGTCGGGTGCACAAGCCGTGGACACGATATCTGGATCAACCGCGAACTTGCCGCTTGCGACGTCAAGATCTTGACCGGCTTCATCGAGCCACACTTCTTTGCCGGTTTCTCAGGTGGTGGCAAAGCGCTGATGCCGGGTATGGCAGGCCAACGCACCGTGCTGGGCAACCACGATGCGCAGATGATTGCCAACCCGAATGCGACCTGGGGGATCACCCATGGCAACCGATCTGGGAAGAGGTGATGGAAGTTGCCTATACCGTGGGCGGGGCCTTCCTTGTCAACGTCACCCTGAACAAGCACAAGGAGATCACCGGTATCTTTGCGGGTGATCTGGACCAGGCGCACGCTGCCGGCTGTGCGTTTGTGAAGGAGACCGCGATGGTTCCTGTGCGGAGCGCCTTCGACGTCGTCATCACGACAAACTCCGGTTACCCCCTGGACATGAATCTCTACCAGGCGGTCAAGGGCATGAGCGCCGCAGCGTTGGTCGTGAAGCGTGGCGGCGCCATTATCTGCGCTGCCGAATGCAGTGACGGTGTCCCCGAACATGGCCTGTACGGGCAACTGCTGCGTGAGGCCAGTAGCCCGCGCGAATTGCTCGACCGGATCATGACGCCAGGTTTTCTGAAGCAAGATCAATGGCAGGCGCAAATTCAGGCACAGATCCAACTTCAGGCTGACGTCTACGTTTACAGCGGCTACCTGGACGATGCGCAAATCCGCAGCGCACTGTTTCTGCCAACCCGCGATCTGGCAGCCACGGTTTCGTCTCTACGACATCGCTATGGACCAGGCGCCACGGTTTGTGTGCTGCCCGAAGGTCCCCAGACCATCCCGTATGTAATGGCGTGAGGAGAAATGCATGCACTACCATTCTGAAGCGCTGATCACAGACCTGACCGCCAAAGCCCAGAGCTATCGCATACAGGTGCTGAAGATGGTCTATCAGGCGCAGACCGGACACATCGGCGGCGCGTTCTCAATTGCGGAAGTCTTAACTGCACTCTATTTTCATCACTTACGACTCGATCCCGCCAATCCCGACTGGGAAGATCGTGATCGCCTGCTCTTCTCAAAAGGCCATGCCTGCGCCATGTTGTACACCTGTATGGCGCATCGTGGCTTCTTCCCGGTCGAGGAACTCGCCACCTTCCGCCAACTGGACAGCCGGTTGCAGGGGCACCCCGACAAGATGAAACTTCCTGGCATTGAGGCCTGCGCCGGTCCCCTTGGACATGGGGTTGCCATCGGCGTCGGCATGGCGTTGGCGCAGAAACTTCGGATGCAGGGCGTGAAACCTTCCGCATTGAGCGCACCCTCCGGGCGTGCATCCGCAGGACGCACCTACGTCGTGCTCGGCGACGGCGAAATCAATGCCGGCGTGGTGTGGGAGGGCGCCATGGCTGCAGCCAAGTTCAAGTTGGGCAACCTCACCGCAATTCTCGACTACAACGGCATCCAGCAGACCGGCGCAAGCGCCGACGTGATGCCGACGGAACCGATTGCAGACAAATGGGAGGCTTTCGGCTGGCACGTGCAGGAGATCGATGGGCACAACATGCAAGAGGTGTTGGCTGCCCTCGATCGTGCAGACGAAGTTCATGCCAGACCAAGCATCATCATCGCCCGCACCACCAAAGGTAAAGGCGTCAGTTTTATGGAATACGACAACCGGTGGCACGGTGCGCCGCCAAACCAGCAACAATATGAAACGGCCCTGGCCGAATTGGAGGAGGGATTGCGAGCATGGCTGCACTAGTCAATATGCGCAAAGCATACGGTCAGGCATTGGTCCGCTTAGGCCAGACGCATCCCAACGTGGTCGTGCTTAGCGCCGACGTCTCTAACTCCGACCACTCCTATATGTTCGAGGAAGTCTATCCCGACCGCTTCTTCAATGTCGGGATCGCCGAACAATCACTGGTCGATGTGGCAGTAGGACTGGCCTATAGCGGCAAGATTCCTTTTGCCAATACCTTCGCCTTCCTCTTTGCCACCCGTGCACTGGAGATGGTGCGTACGCACCTTTGCTATGGCGAGGCCAACGTCAAGCTCATGGGCGCCTATGCGGGACTCTCCGATTCCTTTGACGGACCGACGCACCACGCCATCTTCGACGTCGCGATTCTGCGATCATTGCCAAAGATGACGATCATTACACCCGCCGATGGTGCGGCCATCGATAAATTGCTGCCTCAAGTGGCGGACTGGCAGGGTCCCGTTTACTTCAGACTCAGCCGCAATGATGTTCCCGTACTCTATGATGACCAATTTGCGCCAGAAATCGGGAAAGCGCACCAGGTGCGTGACGGACGCGATGTCACGCTCATCGCCAACGGCGTGATGGTGGAACGTTGTCTCCAGGCGGCCAACATCCTGGCGCAGGCAGGCATTGCGGCGCGCGTGCTCGACATGCATACGGTCAAGCCACTCGATGTGGATGCCGTCTTGTCAGCAGCACGCGAGACCGGCGCAATTGTCACGGCGGAAGAAGCCTCCATCGTGGGCGGGCTTGGCGGCGCCGTGGCTGAGGTGCTTGGAGAGACGCTGCCCACCCCGCTGAAACGTGTCGGGATCAATGACCGTTTCACAGAAACGGGTCCATATCACGCACTCCTCGATCGCTACGGTCTTGCCGTGAGCGATGTCGTGCATGCGGCAGACCAGGTTCTGCAAATGAAGTCCACAGGGCGGTGATGCACGATGAAGCTGGCTGTCACGACCTGCACGCCGGAGGTGCCGGTGCCTGTCCCCGTCGCCCTACTTGCCGGCGCTTTTCAGGAGAAACTCCAGAAGGCCGCGTTACTCGGCTTCGACGGGGTTGAATTGATGACATTGGCGCCTGACTCGATTGACGCCGCGCCGCTACACATCCAACTGGTGGCGTTAGGACTCGGTGTGGCCGCGATCGCCACCGGCGCGATGTCATTTGCAGGGAAACTCACGTTGCTTGCCACTGACCCCGCTGTGAGTGCGTTGGCGCAGGCGCGTCTGGTTCAGGCAATCAACCTTGCTGCCGCGCTTGGTGCACCCGTCGTGACCGTGGGTAGTTTTCGTGGGCGCCTGGCAACAGGGGGGCACAACGCGTACGCACGAGTGGTGTCGATCCTGCATGCAGCCGCGATCGTAGCCGAGCGGCGCGGCGTGCGGCTGGCTATTGAGCCCCTCAACCGGTATGAAACCGATCTGGTGCGTGATGTGGAGGAGGGACTGGCGCTCTGCCACGCAGTCGGCAGTCACGCGGTGGGGCTGCTGATCGACACCTTCCATGCCAATATCGAAGAACCTTCGCTGCAAGAGTCCTTCCGTCGTGCAATCGAGCGCGATCGGCTGTTTCATGTGCATATCGGCGACAGCAATCGACTTGCGCCTGGGTTGGGACATATCAACTTTGCCACAATCACCCAGGTGCTGTGCGATACCGGCTATACCGGCTATTTGAGCGCTGAACTACTGCCACAACCAGACCCAGACACTGCCGCCGCATTGACGATTCGCCACATGCGCGAGTGCCGGTCACGTTCTTGCTAGGAGATCTTCACATGAAGTTGGGCATTGGAACCTATTGCTACATGTGGGCCATTGGCTTCAAGTTTGGCGAGCGGGCGGCAGTGCCGGCGCACCCCATGACAGCGTTCGGTCTACTGGCACGCGCCCACGAACTGGGCATTCACCTGGTCCAATATGGACCTAACCTGCCTCTTCCCCAGCCGGAAACGCCAGAAATGGCTGAACTGCTCGCCAAAGGGCGTACATGGAACATTGAATTTGAACTTGCCACGCGCGGGCTGGAAACAGACCATTTGAAACAACAAGTAGCGCTAAGCAAGATGATGGGCAGCAAGCTGGTGCGGACGCTTCCAGAAATCGACGGCAAGCCAATTGCGGCGCGTGAGATTCCACAATACCTCAAGGCGATCTTGCCAACCTTGGAGAAAGAGGGGGTCAAACTCGGTCTGGAGAACGGCAAGATTCCAGCCAGAGAATTGGCCTGGGCGCTGGACCAGGCGCCGAGTGATCAGATCGGCATCGTGTTGGACATGGTTAATTCGATGGCGGTGCCAGAGGGCTGGAAAGATGTTACGACGGCGCTCGCCCCGTACACGATTTGCCTGCATCACAAGGAATTCGTCGTCAAGCGCATCTGGAGCATGATGGGCTTCACGGTTGAAGGCATGCCCGCGGGGCAGGGACAGTTGGATATGCCCTGGCTACTCGATGTCCTTGACCAGGCCGGCGCCACCTACAATGTCATCCTGGAAGTATGGCCGCCAGAGCAAGCAACGTTGCAAGCGACGATCGACATGGAAGACCAGTGGGTGCGTGAAAGCATCCCGTATTTGCGTCAGTTTATTACCGCCTAGTTGAACCTGCCATGACCAAGCGCGTCGTGTTGTTGCACACCGTGCCGCCGTTGATTGAAGTGTTTCGCGGCCTCAGCACCCTGCACCTGCCGGACGTTCAGGTGTTTCACATCCTGGATGAACCGCTCCTGGAACATGTGCGCCAGCAGGGCGGGATTGGCGGCGGCGACATCGTGCGAATCGCGTCACACGTCGAAGAAGCGACCGCGATTGGCGCACAAGCCCTATTGGTCACCTGTTCAACCGTCTCACCGGGCGTGGACAGTGTGCGGGCACAGGCGCGGATCCCGGTGCTGAAGATCGACGAAGCGATGATTGCCAAAGCGGTCCAACTGGGTGACCGAATCGGTGTGGTCGCCACCAATCGCACAACGCTGGCGCCGACAGAACTGCGCTTGCGTCAGGTGGCAGCCGCTGCCGGCACACCGATCGACGTCTCAGCACTGCTGGTTGAGGGCGCGTTGCCGGCGCTCTTGCATGGTGATGCCCAATTGCACGATCAGTTAGTTGCCGCGGGCGTGCAGGCGTTGGCGCCAACCGTTGACGTCATCGTGCTGGCGCAAGCATCGATGGCGCGGCTTTTGGACGTCCTCCTGCCCGCGGCATTGTCTGTGCCCGTGCTGGCCAGCCCGCAACTTGCCCTGGCGCAACTCGCCGCAATGCTGAACGACGAATGATCTGAAGCTGCCGTCAGGGGCATGTTCGGGCGCAAAACGATTCAATGCTGATGGAGAAACAACCATGACAACGACAATTGCACTCTTAGGCGCTGCCGGCAAGATCGGTTCGCGCATTCGCAACCGCATGAAAGACAACCCGAATTACCGTCTACTCTACCTTGAAGGCAATGAAGCAGGCGAAGAGAAGCTGCGAGCCCGCGGCGACACTCCGTCAGCCATCGGCGAGGCCGCACCGGTTGCCGACGTGGCGATCCTCGCCGTACCCGATCTTATCCTGGGCCGGATCGCACACGATGTCGTGCCGCGCCTCAAGGCCGGCGCGCTGGTCATCTGCCTTGACCCCGCCGCCCCATATGGCGGCGAGTTGCCGCCGCGCGCCGACATTGCCTACTTCGTCACCCATCCCTGCCATCCACCGATCGTCAACGATGAGACGGACATGGAAGCCAAGTTTGATTTCTATGGTGGCATCAAGGCAAAGCAGCACATCGTCTGCGCCCTGATGCAAGGGACCGAGATAGACTATGAAAAGGGCGAGGCGATCGCGCGCGAAATCTTCGCCCCTGTGATGAACGCCTATCGTGTGACGGTCGAGCAGATGGCGATTTTGGAGCCGGCGCTCTCCGAAACTTTCGTCTTGACCTGTATGTACATGATGGTCGAAGCCATCGATGAGGCGGTTAAACGCGGTGTACCCTATGAGGCGGCGCGCCAGTTCATTCTCGGGCACATGAACATCAATACGGCCATCCTGTTCGGATTCCTGGATATCCAGTTTTCGGACGGCGCCAAACTGGCGGTGGAGCGCGCCAGACCCTTGCTCTTCAACTCAAACTGGCGTGAGATCTTTGAACCGCAAAATGTCATGGAACAGGTCAAGGCGATCACGGAAGGGCGCCGGAAGTAACGCAACCTTCGCGCCGGCACGAAAGGTCATCGGTTATGGTATCCGAACAGATTCTCCTCTATGGCAGCGACGAACCACTCCCGGAGCGGCTGACGCTGCATGCAGGCCCGGTTACACTGACCTGGGAAGAGGGCGATCTCCGCACCGTAAAGTATTGCGACAAGGAGGTGCTGCGCAGGGTCTATGTTGCGATTCGTGACCGTAACTGGGGCACCGTGCCCAACGAGATCACAAATCTGCAGATCTCCACCTATCAAGCTGGTTTTCACATCAGTTTTGACGTGGCCAACCGGCAGGGGCGAAATTGATTTCACCTGGCAGGGAACGGTCACCGGTTCTGCCGAGGGTGTGATCACCTATTCGATTGCAGGGCAGGCCAACCGCACTTTCTGGAAAAATCGCATTGGCTTCTGTATTCTACACCCCGGCGAGGTCGCCGGAAGCGCCTGCCGGATTCTCCATGCCGACGGCGTCATGGAAGCCGCCGCGCTCCCGACCCACATCATCCCACATCAACCGCTCAAGCCCTTCGAGGAGATGGCTGGCCTTGCGTATGAGGCAATGCCCTCCGTCTGGGTTGAAACCGACTTCACCGGCGACATCTTTGAGATGGAGGATCAGCGCAACTGGACCGACGCCTCATTCAAAACATTTTCCACCCCGTTGCGCCTCCCCTATCCCGTGCAACTGCACGCCGGAGAGAAAGTGGTGCAGACCCTCACTCTGCGCGTCAGCGATGCACGCGGGGACGCACAACCTGTCATGCCGCGTGAGGAAGCGCGGGTGAAATTTGCTCCGTTGCACAACGCCCAACCGGTGCCGCTGCCGGCCATCGGCCTTGGCGTCGCCACTCATGGTCGTCCGCTCACATCAGTCGAGGTGGGACGGATGGCGATCCTGCACCCTCACCATCTACGCGCTGATCTATGGCCTGCCGCGCCGGATGCGGAAACGGAGTTGCGGCGCGCAACGGAAGACGCCCATGCCCTCGGCATTGGGCTGGAGTTGGCACTTTTCTTGGGCGATTCCATAGAGGCTGAACTGGCTCAGGCGTATGAATTGCTCACACGCGTCCGGCCGCCCATTGCGGCATGGTTGGTTTTTCCTGCCACGGAAATGTTCTGGGGTGGCTCGCCCATCGCGCAAGTGGTGGCAGCGGCGCGTCCGGTGTTGAAAACCTATGCGGATTCCCCTCTTGGCTCCGGCACAAATGCCGACTTCATCTTCATGCAACGTAATCTGCCGCCCCTGGAAGCGGTTGATCTGCTGGCCTATGCCGTCAATCCCCAGGTGCATGCGTTTGACAATCTCTCTTTGATCGAAACCCTGGCCTGCCAGGGTGCCACGGTGCGCAGCGCCCAACGTCTGGGCAAAGGGCGGCCGGTATACGTCACCCCGGTGACGCTCAAGATGCGCCATAACCCCTATGCAACGGCCAATGCATCCGCAACTCCCGCAGGTGAGTTGCCACCCCAGGTCGACCCGCGCCAGATGTCGCTCTTTGGCGCCGCCTGGACCTTGGGCAGCATCAAGCGCCTGGCCGAGAGCGGTGCGGCCAGTGTGACCTATTACGAAACCACCGGCTGGCGTGGGGTGATGGAAGAACGCGCCGGCGCGGCGGTGCCGCAGAAGTTCCACAGCGTGGCGGGCGGAGTCTTTCCGCTTTATCACGTCCTGGCAGACATCGCCACCTTTGCCGGTGGTGAAGTGCTCCCTGCGACATCGACCGATGCGCTGGCGGTCGACGGCCTTGTGCTCCGTGCAGGCGGCGCCGTGCGCTATCTGGTTGCGAATCTGTCGCCAAAACCGCAACAAGTGGAAATCGCCGGCCTGGGCGCCCAGGTATTCGTACGCATGCTGGATGCCAGCAACGTACTGGAGGCAATGGTAGTGCCTGGCGATTTCCGCATGCTCAGCGGCGAGCCACACGAGACCGCGTCGGGCCAACTCACCCTGATGCTTGCCCCCTACGCCGTGGCAAGGCTTGACACGCATTAGATCGAATTGGAGATCTCGATGAAGACCGGACTTGTGATGTGTGGACCCGATGTGGCCTACGGCCCGCTGGCGCTACTGACTGGCACTTTCGAAGAAAAGGCGCAGAAGGCGCATGCGCTGGGTTTTGATGGGATCGAGTTGATGGTCCGCGACCCCGCCGGTCTCGATTGGGAATACGTCAAGCGCATCCTCCAAACCAATCAACTCGAAACGCCGCAAGTCGTCACCGGTGAACTCTTCGGCGCCGATGGTCTCTGCCTCGTCACCCCAGACGATGAACTTTATCGCCTGGCGCTGGCGCGCACCCAGGCGGTCATCGATCTCGCCGCCTACCTGGATCACGCAATGGTCAATGTCGGACGGTTGCGCGGGCGATTGGACTGGATGCGCAATGTCACTGACCCGTGGGCGGTGGCCGTCGAACGCATCCGCGACGTCACGCGCTATGCCGGCGCGCGCGGTGTTGTGATCACGTTGGAACCCATCAACCGCTACGAGGTCGATTTCATCGCCAACGTACAGGACGGTCTGTGCTTTCTTCAGGATGTCGGCGAACCAAATCTTGGCCTGATGCTCGACCTATTTCATATGAATATTGAAGACGCCTCCATCAAAGACAGCCTGGCCGCAGCCGGCAAACACTGTCGCCATGTGCACATTGCCGACACGAATCGCCTCTATCCCGGGGCGGGTCACATGGACTTTGATGCCGTGTTCGACACGTTGCGGGCAACGCACTACCAGGGCTATGTATCCGCTGAAATCCTCCCCAAACCGGATCCTGACACCGCAGCAGCCCGGACCATCGAGTTTCTGCGCAAGCATCTATCATGAAACCACCAACCACCCAGCCCTTAATCGAGTAAATGGTGCATCGTTGCGTAGTTGACCAGATCCACACGGCTCTTGAGACCTAGCTTTGCCTGTATGTTCGCGCGATGTCCCTCTACGGTGCGGACGCTGATATTCAATTCCTGCGCAATCTGGCGGTTCGTGCAGCCACGCGCCAGCAGGCGCAAGACTTCCTTGCTGCGTGGCGTCAAGGCATCTGCCGCATCGCTCTTTGCGTGCTCTGGCCGCGCCAACTCTTGCAGGAGCGCGCGCGTCATTGCTGGGTGAACATACACATCGCCGGCTGCAAGCGCCCGCAGTGCGCCCATGAGTTCAGTGTCAGCCGCGCGTTTGACAATGTAACCCACGGCGCCGGCCCGCATTGCACCGGTCAGCATGCCCGAATCTTCGTGCACTGTTAAGATCAGGATGCGCAGATCGGGCCGTAATCTTACCAGTTGGCGCGTTGCTTCGATCCCGCCAGCGCCGGGCATGCTGATGTCAAGCAGTAAGATATCGGGCTTGAGTTCGGTTGCCAGCCGGATTGTCTCATCGGTGTTGGTTGCTTCGCCGACCACCTCAAAATCCGGATCTTCCGCAATCAGCAGGGTGACGCCACGCCGGATCAGTTTATGATCATCTGCGATCAGGATTCGACATGTCACAGGGTATCTCCCCTACAAGCGTTGAGCCATTTCCTGGCGTGCTCTCCACGATCAGTGTCCCGCCAAGCGTTTCAAAGCGTTCTTGCATTCCAATCAACCCCAACCGTAGATCCTGGCCCAGCAAACTCATATCGAAGCCACGTCCATCATCCTCAATCATTAGGATGACACGATCGTCCATCATGCGGAGAAGTACGCTCATGTTCTTCGCCCCTGCATGCTTCAATACATTTGTGGTTGACTCACAGGCGACGCGGTACACGGCGGTCTCCACCGCAGACGGCAACCGTCTGTCACGATCGGTCACGGTGAATTGGACCCGTAGACGCTCTGAGGCGTTGATGCGATCAAAATACGATGCAAGTGCGGGCACTACCCCAAGCCGATCCAGCGTGGCTGGTCGCAAGTCCATGGCCAGCCGGTGAAGATCTTCCATTACCTCGTCGTTGATGGTTTGCAACTCGGCCACACCCGCCAGAATCGCGCTGGGGTCATCGGCATGCCGCTGCAACTGACCCAGACACAAACGCATTGAGGTAAGCGCCTGACCTGCCTGGTCGTGCAACTCTCGCGCGATCTTGCGGCGTTCTTCTTCTTGAACTTCCACCAGCCGTCTGGAAAGCGCCTGCATGCGCTCACGATCGGCAGCGATTTGTTCGAATTGCAATGCATTTCGAATGCTGCCACTGGCGATGTTCATAATGATTTCGATTACCTGTAACCTATCGGCGTCCAGGGTTTCGGCTGAGGAGTACTGCAATAGACAGACGCCCAAAAACTTCTCGTCTGCGCGCAACGGAGTGAGTACCCATCGCGATGAGACGTCCATGGCCGGAAGCTCCCATCGTCCGGCCCAGAAAACGTCATTCACAATCACACTCCTGGAGCCGGCCAACAGAGGCTTCAGGTCTCTGCAATCGACCAACTCAATGGCTTTCGTAGGTAGGGATGATGTGCGATCCACGTTACCATCGCTGCCTGCCATGACCCTCATGACCAGGTTGTCGTCCGCATCGAGCATCGCAATGCACCCATGCTCATAGGGGACCAACCGGTGAAGATACTGCAGCAACACCTCCAGGACAGCTTGCACCTGCAGCGTCTGTGCGAGCGCGTGGCTTGCTTCTGCCAATGTCTCTGCCGTGGCGCGTGCTTTGCGATCAATCCGTCCGAGAGCCTCCAATTGGCGCGCATGCAGTTCCAATTGTGCTTCCAGGTTTTTGCGTTCGGTGGTGTCATTCTTGATGGCAATGAAGTGGGTGATTTCACCCTGCCTGTTCTTGACGGGCGCAACCGTCTGTTCCTCTACATACAGCGTCCCATCTTTGCGGCGACGCGTGAGTTCACCCTGGTAGACCTGACCCGCATAGATTGTCTGAAAGAATTTCTCGTTGACAGCGTCGTCGGCGGCCGGTGTACCCAAAAGTTCTCTCAGTCCCTGCCCAACAGCTTCGACGCAGGCGTATCCTGTGATTTTGGTGAAGGCGGGATTCACCCATTCAATCACACCATCTCGGTCCGTGATCGCAATGCCATGCCCGGCTGCATGGAGACCCGCCAATTGGACGCGCATCCGCTCATGCTGGCTTTGGGCCCGCCGCATCTCATGTGACGCGTACCCCATCCAGTACAACCAATAAATGAATGCGACGAAGCCGCCCATCAACAGCGCATCGACGAGGGCATCGACACGTGGATCCGCAGCGAGGAATTGCGGCAACCACAGCATGATGGCCAATTCCCCGGCAAACACCGCAACCGCCGCAATGATCGACAGAAGCACTGGCGAAGGAAAGCGCAGTTCGCCGAGCTGTTCGCTCGGATCATCGGCGCACTCGTATCGAAACACGCCGTCGCTGCGAGTCCGCCGCGTGCGGTTGGGGAGTGGAATCCCGTGGTTCATTCGGTTTCCCGCTTAGGCAAAGGGAACACGCGCCTTAAATGTAATGTAAGGTAAACATACCACTACCGTGCACGAATTTCAAGATATCTTTGCACTAATCTGGGTGAGGAATCTACGTCGTGTGAAGGATCTCAGGTCGATTCGACAAGCACTTTGACAGCAACTTCGTTCGATCCGGTTGCAGTCAGCACTTCAATGTGGGCGACGGCGGTCGCTGGACTCTGCTTTGCATCGCCAGCACCATTCGGTCCGTCAAACCAGATAGTCTCGTCGGAGCGCCACGGGATCGGGTGTTCCAGGCAATAGATCGAATCAGAATCGCCGGCGAAGGCGACGGCCAGATCGTACATAGGTGAACTCTCAGTTGGGGTGAACAGAAATGCGGCGGGTGATCAACTCGACATGCAGTTTGTGCGCAGCGGCCTTTACGGGTGTTGCGTCGAATTTGGCCTTGACGATGCTCTGCCAATCCGGGCGAAGATTGCCACTTTCGTCAAAAGCCTCGGGACAATGGGTGCGCAGGTTCTGCACAAAGGTCATGGCTGCCGCCACCAAAGGACCAATCCCTTCGGCAAGCGCCCCGATGCCCCGCAGATACATTGTGAGCACGGCGATCAGGGGCGACGGTTCTGGGTTCACTCTGTATTCTCCTCTGCTTCAAGCGCAGCCATAGTTCCGGGATCATCAAAGCCGTAGCGATGCTGTTGTTCTGGCTGCAAGCAACAGCTTAGCACAGATGTGCGGAGTCGCATAATGCACCTATAGCGACTGCCACTCCCCTGAACGTTCCAAAGCAGGTATTGTTTGATGAGCATAGTTTGTCTGTCCCGGCTGACATGGTGCAGCAACGGCGGAGTCAACTTCTTCATTGACAATTGACTGTTCACCATTGACAATTGACTACAAGATCCGAATGAAGGACGACCCTTATGCCCGTTGACCTCTATCATCTGACGCCGGAACAGTTCAAAAAATTACAGGGTGCACTCGTCGCCGCATTTCCCCGGCGCATCGACCTTTCGCTGCTGGTGCGTTACGCGCTCGACATGAACCTGGAGGAGATCGCTGCAGGCGAAACAACCACGCTGACCGTCTTTGAGGTGCTCAACTGGGCAGTGGCCAAAGGCCGCATGATGGATCTGCTCACCTGTGCCCAGCGCGAAACCCGCGCAATCCCGAGTTACAGGGTTGCCTTGCGGCTTTCGGCCTGGCGGGGCCGGCCGGTCAACCTCCTGCCCTCGGCGCCCCTGGACCGGGAAGGAGCGGTGTGCTGGTCGACCTTTCGCACGACCAGGCCGAGTGGGACTACGGCGCCCCTTCGATCTTCCGTGTTGCCAGCGGCGCACTGGATGCATTCCTCAGTGCCCACCTGGATCTGTCAAGCTTTGAAATGAAGGAAATCCGAGACCGTAGGCAACTGAACGCCACGGAAATGAAGGCGTGGCAAGGGCTGGTGCTCGGTATCCCAAGTCATGTCCGCATGGAAGACGCCACGCGCTACGACATTGTGCAATGGGTGCGCAGCGGTGGGCGGCTTGTCCTGTTGGGTTTTGAATTGGGTGAACGGCATCATGAGACAAATCTCAATGCACTGGCTGACGCTTTTGGCCTGCGCTTTAACTCCGATATTGTCGCACCGCGCAGTTGGACGGGGACAGGAAAACCGTATGACGAGCCAATCGAGTTCACGGGGATCCAGTCTGCGCATCCGGTGATGGCCGGCGTCCAGAATCTCCGCCTCTGGAATCTCTGCACGTTGACGCCGGAACCCGGCGCCGATCTCGTCCTCGCGTTAGGGGAGAACGGCATCGCGTCACTACAACGGCAGGGCGTCAACTATACAAGCAAGGGCTGGTTGCGCGGCGGCAAGCAGGTCTTTAGCACCAACTATGGGGTTGGCTGGGTCCCGGTGATTGCCGAGGCGCCGCACGGGCTGACTGGACAAGGCAGGGTTCTGGCGATCGGTACCTGGGTGCTCTTCCAACAGAACCCCACGCAACCGCCAGGCTTCGACACCGCTCGCTTTCTTGCAAACCTGTTGGCTTGGTGCGCTGCTCAATAGGTTCCCGAAGAGCACTATGTCGCGGTCGCTTCGCACCCCATCCCACAGCCGGAATTCCATAGTCGTCGTACCCAGAGCGTGTGCAGGCGGGTGTTGACCACCACAATTTCCAGCGGTTTCTATTCATGATTGATGCGCCTCGTCAAAGCGTCCTCTTGTTGCCCCGATAGTGGGTCTGTTAGTTAAATTGTCGGATGAAGTGGTCAAGTAAATCATATACAATTACGGTAACCTGCCGCTTTGCGGTGCCGGTCGGTTTCCCTTGCCTGGCCCTTGTCAACACAGAACAACTTGGGTCAATCGCATCGGTGACAATTCTAAGCGATTTCTTCGAGGTTAGCATGAGTAAGGAATTTACGACGCAGCGACACCGAGTCGCAGACGCACTGAACCAGAGCGAAGCGCGCTATCGGGCCATCGTCGAGGATCAACCAGATTTGATTTGCCGCTGGAAGCCTAACCGCATCCTCACCTTCGTCAATCCCGCTTTCTGCCGGTACTTTGGCCGCATGCCAGACGAACTGATTGGCCTGGATCAGTTGGAGTTATATAGCCCGGCATCGCGTGGAATGCAAGCGGAAATCCTGGCTGCCCTTGTTACGCGGCTGCGCCCGGAGTCTCCCTTGTCGACGGGCAGGCAAGCAGTCGTCGATGCCGACGGCGTTCCCAGGTGGCGCGACTGGAACGACCGGGGACTATTCGACGCGTCTGGCCAGCTGATCGAGATTCAATCGGTCGGACGTG
This sequence comes from Candidatus Fredericiella danica, assembly GCA_016713335.1. Lineage (GTDB taxonomy): Bacteria > Chloroflexota > Anaerolineae > Caldilineales > Caldilineaceae > Fredericiella > Fredericiella danica. The sequence continues at coordinate 69,459 of JADJPH010000019.1, forward strand.
ATGTCACCGAGGAAATGAAGATGCAGCAGGCACTGCGCATCAGCGAAGCCCGGTTGGCCGAAGCCCAACGTATTGCGCATGTTGGCAGTTGGGAACACGATCTCATCACTGGTTCATTTCATTGTACGGACGAAATGCACCGGATATTTGCGTTCCCACCCGAAACAAATATCACCGCGAATGCCGTCTTGAGAGGTGTCCATCCTGCCGATCTCGCCAACGTCGTTGCAGCGATAACGCAGGAGGCAAAGGGCCAACTAGAGTTCCGCATCGTTTTGCCCGATGGCGCCGTTCGTCATCTGCAAATGCAACATGAGACGGATTTTGACGATGCGGGCAACGCAGCCCTCATGGCCGGCGTTGTTCAGGACATCACCGATCGCAAGACCATGGAGTTGGTGCTGGATCATGAACGCCGTCTGCTGCGTACCTTGATCGACACCGTGCCCGATACCTTGTTTGTAAAGGATAGTGATGGCCGCTTTGTAATGGTGAATCAAGCGCTGCTAGATCTGATGCAGGTGAATACACAGGAGGAGATCCTCGGTAGGACCGATTGGGATATCCATCCAGGGGTTATGGCAGACCAGTATCGGCAGGACGAGATTCGCGTCGTTGAAACCGGCGACAAAGTGATCGCACATGAGGAGGCAATCATTGATAGTCGTACAGGGCGTAACCTCTGGTACTCGACCACCAAGGTTCCGTGGCGCGATGCAGACGGCGAGATCATTGGGATTGTGGGGGTCGGCCACGACATAACGCAACAGAAACGCATTCAGGATGCCCTCGAGCACCGGGAACGCCTGCTGCGGGCGGTCGCTGAGGCGCTGTCTTTATTGTTGATGACACAGCGGCAGCAAGGATCTATCGATGCTGCGCTGGCGATTCTGGGCCAGGCGATCGGAGTGGATCGTATCTACATATTCGAAAATCACGATGATCCGATTACCGGCGAACATCTGACAAGCCAGCGGCTTGAATGGTGCGCACCAGGAGTTACGCCGGAAATCGACAACCCGTTGCTGCAGAATATGCCGTATGCCGCATTCTCGGATCGCTGGTACCCAATCCTGTCTCAAAACGGCACGCTCAAAGGTCCCGTGAGCGACTTTCCGGAATCAGAACGTGCCCTGCTCGAACCACAAGGAATTCGATCGCTCCTGATTATTCCGATTCAGGTGGACGGCGCCTTCTGGGGAATCATGGGATTCGATGACTGCCACACTGAGCGCAACTGGACAGCCAGTGAGGAAAGCATTTTGGCGGCTGCCGGCGCCAGCATTGCCAACGCCTACGTGCACCGCCGGACGGAGGAAGCCCTGATGCAGTCGCGCCAGGAATTGGCTGCTGCCAACCGCCAACTAGCTGAACTGCTGACGCGTGCGGAACGGCTGGCGGAAGAGGCTCAGGCAGCCAGCCTCGCGAAAAGCGAATTTCTTTCCGTCATGAGCCACGAGATTCGAACTCCGCTCAATGGGGTCATTGGCATGACCGGCATGCTGCTCGACACGCCGATGAGTGCGGAGCAGCGCCATTTCGCAGAAATCGCCCGGTTTAGCGGTGAGACGCTACTCACTTTGATCAACGATATCCTCGACTTCTCCAAAATCGAAGCGCACAAGCTGGAATTGGAGCACCTACAGTTCGAATTACGCACCGCATTGGAAGATGCAGTGGCGATCCTTGCCGTGCGTGCCCAGGACAAGGAGCTAAACCTGATCTGTCTTGTCGATCCAGGCGTGCCGACCTACGTCATCGGTGACCCAGGGCGGCTTCGCCAGATTGTCATTAACCTGGCCAGCAATGCTGTGAAATTTACCGACCATGGCGAGGTGCTCGTCAAAGCGAGGGTTGAAGTTGAGGCGCCTGCGCAAATCACGCTGCGTATTGAAGTGACTGACACGGGGATCGGGATCCCCGCCGCATACCAGGCCGATCTGTTCACACGATTCAGCCAGGCCGACAGTTCGACAACCCGCAAGTACGGCGGCACCGGACTTGGACTGGCGATCTCCAAGCAACTTGCCGAACTGATGGGCGGTCAAATCGGCGTTCACAGTGAAGTAGGGAAAGGTTCGGCGTTTTGGTTTACGGTCGTGCTTGAGAAAGCGACCGAAATCGGTGATGAACCCCCTACGCTGGACTTGACCGGGTTCGCACCCTCATCATCGATGACGTTGCCACCAACCGCCTCCTGTGCGTAACCTGCTTGCCACCTGGAACGGCGCCTGCGCCGAGACGGACTCTGCCGCTGCCGCATTGGTTCTACTTGACTCAGCGGCGCGCGATGGCGCGCCATTTGATCTCGTGCTCATGGACATGCAAATGCCCGACATGGATGGGGTTGAACTGGCACGTATGATCAAAGGTGAGCCGGCTTTGGCGGCCACAAAATTGATCCTGGTGACGTCCCTCGGCTACCGCAGTGCAGACAATCGCGATCACCACTTCGCCGCGCAACTCACCAAGCCGATCCGCAAGATCCAACTATATGAGCAACTGCAAATTGTCCTCGGGCGAGGCAGACCAGCGATTGCACCAGAGGAAGTAATTCGGCCAGATGACGCACAAAAGCCACGCCGCCAGCCGCGCATTTTGCTCGCTGAGGACAACGTCGTGAATCAGACGGTTGCGCGCGATGCTGAAAAAACTTGGCTACAGTGCGGATGCAGTGGCCAATGGGAGCGAAGCCGTGAAGGCGCTGAGCGAGATACCCTACCAGCTTGTGTTGATGGACTGCGAAATGCCGGAATTGGATGGCTTTCAGGCAACTGCGCGGATCCGCGCTGCAAGTGCAGGGGTATTGAACCCAGGGGTGGTTGTCATTGCGATGACCGCCCATGCAATGCAAGGCGATCGTGAGCGTTGCATCGAAGCCGGAATGAACGATTATCTTGCAAAACCGATTCAGTCAGCCGCGCTGAAAGCAATGCTACAGGAGTGGCTGAATACCTAATTAGATTGTTATTCATGCTTGTTTCCCGCATTGGTCTGCTATATACTTGCGTCCACGCTTGGTCCATGCTGCCCGAGCGCTCTCGAAACAGCCATCAACAAAACTCACAGGAGACACGTCCATGAAACGCGTCCTAATCGTTGCCACGGTGCTGGCACTGACGCTCACACCTTTGCTTTCGGCGGGTGCTGCAGTGGCTGCGCCGATCCGGCAGGCGGAACCGCCGCCCACCCTCCATCTGAATGTCGGTGCTTTTAGTCCTGCCGCCGGGCAGACCCTTGCACTGCCACCCGGTCTCACCGTGGCCGCGCAAAACTCAAAATACTGGATCGTTCAATTCGGCGGCCCGATCCTTCAGGAGTGGCGTGCTGCCCTAGAAGCGGAGGGCGTAGAAGTCGTCGCCTACCTACCTGATTTCGCCTACAAGGTGCGGATGAACCAGGGGCAGGCGAAGAAGGTTGAAGATCTCCAGGACGTCGTCTTTGTGGGTCCCTTTGAACCGGCGTTTAAGCTTGCGCCGGATCTGGCGATGGGCGGGCCGGCGATCTATCGCGTGCGCGTCGAATCCGGCCGCGACTTCGGCCTGACCAACGCCGCCATCGCCACCTCCGGTGCGCAAATCATCAGCCGGGACGGCGATGCCTTGACGGTGCTCGCGGACGGCGCTCAGGTGCAGGCAATCGCCCAGGTGGCGGATGTCGCCTGGATCGAGAATTGGCTGCTGCGCGAAAAGCACAATGAGGTGGGCGGTGGCCAGATCATCGGCGGGGTGATCGCCAATAACAGTGGCTACAACGGCAGCTCACAGATTGCAGCCGTAGCCGACACCGGTTTCGGTGGGGGCGCGGTCAACAATGTGCACCCTGACATCCCACAGGCGCGCGTCGTTGCGATCCAGAATTTCCAGGGCGCCAGTTCGGGCGGCTGCTACACCGTGGTCGGTGATGGCGCCGTCGATGTGGACAGCGGGCACGGCACCCACGTCGCCGGTTCGGTGTTGAGTGATGGCGGCGCCGGTGGTGAAGGGAAAGGCGTGGCGCCGGCCGCGCGTTTCGTTGGGCAAGCAGTGGAGGACTATGTAGACTTCACCGGGGTCTGCGCCGTGCAGTATGCGGATGGCTATTACCTGTTGGGCATCCCCTGATGATTTGAATACACTCTTCCAGGCCGCATATTGCCAGGTGCACGCATCCACAGCAATTCCTGGGGCAGTGCCGCCGCGGGCGACTACACCCTGGATAGCAGTAATGCCGACAAGTTCATCTGGACCAACAAGGACATGGTCATCACCTTCAGCGCCGGCAACGAGGGGATCGATGCCAACGCCGACGGCGTGATTGACAACGACTCCATTGGCAGCCCTGCAACGGCGAAAAATGTGATCACGATCGGCGCCAGCGAGAATCAGCGCTCATCTTATACTCGTGTGACACTTCCCTGGGGTACACCAGCCGCGACACGACCTACCAGAGCGGTCAGACCTGCGGCAGCATGGGCGGCAACAACCTCTTGGGTACCTACGGCCAGCGTTGGGGGGCGGACTACCCTGCTGCGCCGATCGCAGGCGACGCGACCGCCGGCAACATGGAGCAACTGGCGGCATTCAGCAGTCGCGGACCAGCCGATGATAGCCGCATCAAGCCCGATGTGGTTGCGCCTGGCACCTGGATTCTCTCCACTTACTCGGACTTCTATCAGGAAGGCTATGACGCCGGTCCAAACCCACGGAACAACACCTTCCAAATGGACGGGTGGGGCATCCCGTTCAACCAGCAGTACAAGTACTTTGGCGGCACCTCGATGAGCAACCCGCTGGCAGGTGGTGCGGCAACGGTGGTGCGTGACTACTATTCCAAGGCCAAAGCCGTCAACGCCAGTTCAGCCCTGGTCAAAGCGACGCTCATCAACACCGCGGTCGACCTTGCTGATGAAAACAACGACGGCGCCAACGATAACGATTTTCCCATTCCCAATAGCCACGAAGGCTGGGGCCGCATCAGTCTTGCCAATGCCGTTGACGGCTCCGTCAACTTCGTTGAGGGCGCCGGGCTCTCGACCAACGGTTCAGCCATCTACTCCGTAACCCCCACGGGCAGTGGGCCGCTGAAGATCACCGTCGTTTGGAGCGACTTCCAGTCCACTGAGACTGCGGCGATCAATCTGGTCAATGACCTCGATGTGATCGTAACGGCCCCTGGCGGCGCAGTCTATCGCGGAAACGTCTTCTCCGGTGGTTGGGGCGCCGCCGGTGGCAGCGCGGACCGGCGCAATAACGTGGAGAATGTCTATATCCAGTCGCCTGCAGCAGGCGCCTGGTCGGTCGAGGTGCGCGGCTTCAATGTTCCCAGCGGGCCACAGCCCTTTGCCTTGGTGGTTGACAACGGTTCGATCAGCGCAGCGCCCCCGCCGGCGACGGTGCAGGTGCACGTGGGCAACCTCGCCAGCAGCAAGACCCTGGGCAGCAGAAATTGGAGCGCCACGGTGACTGTTACGGTGCACAACAGCAGCGAGGCTGCGGTCAGCGGCGCCACCGTCACCGGCACGTGGACAGGTGCAGCAACCGGCAGCACGAGTTGCACCACCAACAGCAGTGGCGTCTGCTCGATGACCAAGAGCAACCTGAAGAACAACAGGACCAGCACTGTCTTCTCGGTGACCAACATCTCCGGTTCGAACCTGACCTATGTACCGGGCAGCAACCATGATGTGGATGGTGGCAGCAACGGCACGTCGATCACGATCACCCGGTAGATATTCTGCTCATCGCCGGATGGCAAATCGAAATGAGCACGGGCGGCCAGGTTGTGGCCGCCCGTGCTTTTCCTACTCCCGGTCAAAAAACTTCGCCACGCGCTGGAGCAGTTCGTTCCTGGGGTTGGCTGCTGCCGCCGCCCTGACGAGGTCGGCGAGTCGCCGGTGCCGTTCGGCCCAACTGAGCAAACTGAAGACGATCTCGCGGTTGTTCTTTCCACCAGCAATCTTATACAGGTCTTCATCCAACTTTGTCCGCACCAATTGGCAGAGAGACGGCAAGTCAAAGGCATCCAGGAGCGCTTCCAGCACTTTTTCGAACTCGTCTCCCTTCAGAACGCCCGTGCTTCGTTTCACCGTGCTTAGCTTCTCCATGCTTAGCTTCACCGTTGGATGCCGGTCTCTTGGGTGGTTCGACATTGGGGTTCATCCAGCGAATATAGTCGGCGCCAAAGTCGGCATGGTTCGGGAACGGCAACACGATGACGCGTTCCGTCATCCGCGTGTGCAGTTTTCCAAAAAACATTGGGTGGATGACACACTCATCCTCACTGTCTAGCGTCAGCCGGTCGGTCATCATATACTCAAAGTCGCCAAGGATGTATAGACCGTTGCGATCGCGGTGACGAACCTTGCCGACAATGCCCAGTTCCGCCACCAGGGTCCGGAATGCCTCCAACGAATAGTTGCTGCGCGACCAGGCCGCCCTGGTCGTCCGGGCCACTTTGTCCAGTTCGTTCCCTTGGAATGTAACCGGTAATTCGTCCAGCGCGTCCACCACAGCCGATACCTGCGGATAGATTTCCGAATAGGAACCGATCACTTCGTCTGCAAGTTCCAGTTCAACTCGCTTTACCACCTCAGGGATGTCCACGCGCGAATACTCGATGCCATACCCATCGTGCCGGGCCTGCTTTGCGATGGCGTTGCACAGTTGGACGAATTGCCTTGGGCGCATCTGTGTATGCCGCAGCAGATAGGGAAAGGTTCGCTCGGAAAAACCGGTTCGGTTCGTCAGGGATGTGCCAAAATAGGGATACCAAAGCGTTTCAAGGACGCTATCGAAGTTGGCCCACTTGACAGAGCCCGGGGGAATGGGGGCAAGCGTGGTCGTCGAGGTCAGAAATTTCCAGAACCGCCATGACACAAGGTGCACGAGATCTCTGGGCCACCAGTGTAGGTACACAGGATCGCGCACATACTTGGCGGTGTTGAGGACAACTTGTTCCTTCAGGTGCGGAAAGATCTCGGCTGCGACAAACGCCTTGACATGGATTCCATCCTGAACGTATTCCACGTTGAAATCCGAGGCGCACTGAATCAAGGCGGCAGTCGTCGCCATCATCGCATCGTCGTTCTTGTCGTACTTCTCCAACGAGTCGATCGCAACGATCAGCGGCTGCCGGCGCGTGTCCTGCATCACGCTGCGCTGGGCCTGGCAGAATTCATCGGATGTCAGATAGGCCTCAATGCGCTTGGCCATTTCGTTCTTGGCCACGCCGGCAAACCGGCGAAACTGCGCTGCAATCGCTTGCTTCTGCTCAAGCGCCGTGTGCTCGAGTGCGCCAGGTGCCAAGCCTGGCGCATGCTGGTGAACGATGGCGTGATCGTACTCATTGAAGATCAGCGACCAGATGACAAAGTGCCACAACTTGGCAGCGTTGCCGATCGCAACCGTCTTGAGTTGGCGATCGACATACGCCATCTGGTCTGCGACGTGCTGGTACACCATGTCATAGATGTCAGGTTCGTTGACATCGATGCAGCGAGCGGACCGAATTGCGTTCTGGAAGTGGAAATACCGCGTGAGCGAAGTCTTGCCGGAGCCGCGCCGGCCAACGATTAGATAGTGATCTTCGTCGATCGCCTCACGTGTATAGCGGCCAAGACTGTAGAAATAATCGGGATAGTTCTCTTGGAGGGCTTTGAACTCATACTCGCACGACACATCGCCAAACGGATATCGAAAACTTCCGCGGGGATTCACGCTGTTGTTTCTCCTGCTAGCAATGGATGGGTTGTCGTCCCACCTTCGCGAAGGGTGGGAACAGGCTAATACAACATGCTCTTTGCGCCAGCGCTATTCAATTGAAACTCTATACACATGACATAATACACAATTTGCGTGACGTGTCAAGTGCTTTATGTATATCAGTCCCTTGCGACACTCCTGACGGCACTGCGCGCGGCCGCCGGCGCTGTATCCTCTATGGCATCAACGTCTGCAGAATGCTGAATTTCGCGTGTACGCCGATGTGGGGGTACCCCCGTTCATAGTTGATCACCGCACGCGCCCCATTGACTAACATTAACTGCGGCGGCAGGTGACCGGCATCCACGTCATAGAGGATCGGGCTGGTCAGATCGCCCAACGCATCGAGGGCGCCTACGCGGTGAATCCAGCGCCGGTCCTGCCGATAAGAAACCGTTTGCCCGGTCAACCAGCCGCCCAACTTCAAATGTGGCGGGAGCCGGCCGCACTGCGCCGGTTCAATCCGATGTCAGGAAGATCAACCTCCGGGACACGGGCTGCAAATGACTCGATGTCCACGAGCATCGCAATGACACGGGTGCCCCCAACTGGCCGAAATCACTCATAGCCGGCTTCATCTTCTGATGGGGCCTTGGGCACGGCGCGTGGCTCAAAGGCGTGGTCTCCGGGTTCTGCCCCAATGTTGAAAGCGCGGCGTCGGACATGGGTCCAGTGCAAGGGGGTCGGTGGGGCTGATGGGTGTTTCGGGTAATTGGGCCGTTCAGCGTGGCAATGTGTGCGCAGCGTGTAGGGCGCCATGAAGGTGCTCAGGTCAGAATAGCCGATGATCCATTTTGGCGCCGCCAATGCTTCCCAATCCAGTAGGGGCAACAGATCGATCAGAATTTCTCCACCCCAGGGGGGAAGGATCGCCCGGATTGAGTCATCCAGCAGCATGGCCTGCAGTTCGTCCGCCCGCATCTGCGCCGGTGCGCTTGCCATCTTGTCGCTACGCAAACAGTGCCCCTCGCGGATGCGAAAGCCGAGATCTTGCAGGGCTTGCAGACAGAAAGTAAGGCGGGGTTCAAGCGCAGGACCCACGCCGGCAGACGGCGCCGTAATCCCAATCGTGTCGCCCCGGCGCAGCGGACTCGGATAGCGGATGCCGTCACGCCCATCCGCTGACCCCGCATGCCAGACTGGAACTGCGCCGAGCGCCATTAGCCCCGCAGCAAACCGCATAAATTCACGACGATTCATGCAACCTCATTCCTTTCAGGACAACCTCGCCGAGTTCAATCGGCTGGTTCAAGCATATCCCTGCGCGCCCGGCATTGCGTCGGCGGAATGCTGCATTCTTTCGTGGAAAGCGCGGTGGGAAACAAGATTGACGCCGACTCGTGGGCGTGCTAGAGTCTTCTTATCCACAGTGACACTGAGCGTCCGGTTGAGTGGGCACTCTCGGCATTTCGCGCTGACCGCTTTGAACTCTCCATGTCGCACGAGCACGCTCTGGTCCCTGGGCGACGCGTAGACATGAAGTGACAATATCAAACTTTCACCAAGGGAAAGCCCTATGGCTCCAAAATCATCGCTCAAGATCGCTGTAATCGGCGCCGGCAGCGAGCAATTCAGCGCCGGTATCATTAGCGACGTGCTGCTCAGCGATGCGCTGAGTGGCGGTGAATTGAACCTTGCCCTGATGGATGTGAAAGCGGATCGCCTGGCCGCACCGCAGCGGTACGCCCAGACCGCGGCGGCCCACCTGCACCGCCACGCCAATGTCATCACCACCACCGCTCTGAGCGAAGCCGTCGCGGATGCCGACTACGTCGTCACCGCCATCGAAGTCAAGCGGTATCTCTATTGGGCGCAGGACTTTCACATCCCCCGCAAGTACGGCTTTCCGCAGATCTACGGCGAGAATGGCGGTCCCGGCGGTCTTTTCCATGCGCTGCGCAACTTCGGCCCCATGCTCGAAATTGCGCACACCATGGAACGCCTCTGCCCCGACGCCTGGCTGATCAACTACACCAATCCCGAGGCCAAGTTGGTGCAAGCCATCAGCAGCCTTACCAAGATCAAGTCAATCGGTATGTGCCACGGCGTCTTCATGGGAATTGACCAGTTGAGCCGGCTGCTAGAAATCCCTGCTGAGGAGATTGACGTCGTCGCGTGCGGGCTCAATCACTTTGCCTGGTACCAACAGATCCGGCGCAAGCGCACCGGCGAAGACCTCTATCCCCTGCTACGGGAGCGCGAACGGCAGGCGAACTGGCTTGCAGCCTGGGATGAGTTGGCGCTGAGTCGCATTCTCTTCCGCACCTTTGGTTTGTGGCCTTACCCAGGCACCAACCATTCGGGCGAATACCTGCGCTGGAGTTCGGAGTTTATGGCCTGTACGAACATGCAATACTTCTATGACCCGGTAGCAGAGAACCCCTGGGAGACGATGGAGCCGCCGACCTTTGTCTACGACCTGGGCGGCAAGCCGGCCGAGACGCCGCTGTTTGACCCCGACGCCTCCAAGCAGCTCTACCCAGCCTTTGAGAAACGCACCATGAGCGTCGAGGCAGGCGTCTTTCCTTCCGGCGAGGAGGCGGTGCTGATCCTCGATGCCTTCGCCGGCGGCGGTCGCCGTCCGATTGCCACCGTCAACGTGCCCAACCGCGGAACCATTCCAGACCTGCCCGACGACATGGTCGTGGAGGTCCCGGCCATTGCCGATACCGATGGGCTGCACCTGCCGTCGTTGCCGCCGCTACCCACGGGCATTACGACCATGCTTCAACTCCAGGGCAACATCAACCGGATTCTGGTCGAAGCGTATGCCGAACGCTCCCGGCGCAAATTGCTGCAGGCGCTGCTGATTGACCCGACGGTCTCCACCTATGCGAACGCGGTGGCGCTGATCGATGAAATGTTTACACGGCAGCAGCCGCTGTTGCCGGAAATGGACTGGTGACCGCATGGCAGAACGCCCCTATCGCTATCTGGACGACGTCTATAGCCAGCCCGCCAGCCTGATTCGTTCGCTGCACGGGTTGCAGGCACAGACGCCGATCATGGCGGCCGCGGCAGAGTGGTTGCGAGCCCACCCCTCCATCGTGGTTGCCGGCATTGGCAGTTCCTATAATGCCGCCCTTGCGATGGAGGCGATGCTGGATGCCTGCGGGACGCCGGTCAAGGTCGTGGACGGCACTGAGCTCGCTTATGCCCCGCGTCTGCCGCGCAGCGCCGGGCTCATTATCGTCTCACGGAGCGGGGCCAGCGTTGAACTGGTGCGCCTGGTGCACCGGTGTCTGAGCGAGGGCATTTCCTACATTGCGATCACGAATGCCCCGGACAGCCCTGTCGCCGCAAGCGCGCATCTTGCCATCGATCTGCGCACGGACTTCGACCACTGTATCTCATTGCGCATGTACACTGCGCTACAGCAGGCGCTCATTGTACTGGGCTTTGCCATCGCATGGCCGCGGTCAGCGCTGCCGATAGAGGAGCTGATGGCCGCGTGGCGCCAGGTTGATGCCATGCTGCCGGAGTGGCACGACACCATCGAGCACGATGGGGACTTCTTCGCGCCGGGCAGCACCCTCTATATGCTGGCTCGCGGCATGGATCTGGCTAATGCCTGGGAAGGCCGTCTACTGATGGAAGAGTGTGGCAAAAGCGGTGCGACAGTAATGCCGACCGGCGCCTTCCGTCACGGCCCGCAGGAAGTACTTTCGCCGCTGTTTCGCAGCATCCTATGGTTGCCATCCACGAAACCGGTGCACGGCTACGATTTTGCACTGGCTGAAAGCATCGCCGGATTGGGTGGCCGGGGCATGCTGATTGGCCGCGAGCTGCCGGCCAGTGCGAACAGCCACCTCAAATTTGAACTGCCGCCGGCGCCGGAGTTCGCTGCCGCGCTCTTCGGTGTCATACCCGTGCAGTTGGGTGCATACCTGCTGTCAGTGCGCAAGGGCAAGAATCCGGATGAACTCGTCTATTGCCCTTATGTTGTGACAACGGAAGGTGCGCTATGACGACCAAAGAGAAGATTACCGTCGGCGCTGCGCCCGTGAGTTGGGGCGTATATGAAGCCAATCCCCAACAGGGCAGTAATCCACCCTATGAACAAGTGCTCGGTCAAATCGCCGCCGCCAGGTATGCCGGCGTTGAACTCGGTCCCTACGGCTATCTGCCGACAAACCCGGATGCACTTGCGGGACTGCTGGCAAGATACAACCTACAACTGGGTTCTTCGTACATTGCCTTCCCCCTCGATGCACCAGAACGGGTCGAACGCCGCCTGCCGCTCCTGGCGGAACTCTGTGCATTGCTATCGCATTTTCGGGTGCCGTTCGTGATGGCGGCTGCCGATGCTACTCCAGAGCGTGAGGCCATTGCCGGGTCAGTTCCCGGCGACGGCAGCAAGGGCTGGAATGCCGCGCAATGGGATGAGGTGCGGATCTCGATGGCGCGCATCTGCGACGTGGTGCAGCACTATCCTGGTCTTCGCATTGCGTTTCACCATGAAGCCAGTTCGCCGGTGGAATCGCCGGCTGAGATTGAACGGCTCCTGGCGGTGACCGACCCGGAGATCGTGGGGCTCTGTTTTGACACCGGGCACATCGTCTATGGGGGTGGCGACCCGGTTGAACTGGCGCAGCGTCTCGCCGACCGCATCTGGTATGTGCACCTCAAGGATGTCTGGCCCAACCGACTCAGCAATGTGCGCCGCAATCAACTCCCCGCGGGCGAAGCGTGGGCGATGGGGGTCTTTGCCGAACTGGGCAAAGGCAGCGCCCGAATTCCACAGGTCGTGGAGCGACTGTTGAAGAACGGCTATGCGGGCTGGATCATTGTCGAACAGGATATTGTCGCAAGCAATGTGGCGCCGGATGCACCCGCCCGGAGTGCCGCAGAGAGCAGGGCATATCTCAAGCGCGAGTTCGGGATCTAACCGCAAGAACAAGGAGCAAGCATTGGCTACTGTACTCAAAGTTGGCGTGATTGGCTGTGGCGGCATTGCGCAGATGACGCACCTGCCTTTTCTCGCCGAACGCCACGATCTGTTTCAGATCGAAGCCGTCTGCGATCCCTACCCGCTGTCGCGCCAGGCCGTCGCCGAACGATATCGTGTGCCACACCAGTTTGCTGACGCCGCGGACCTGCTGAAGCTGCCACTGGACGCCGTGCTGGTGCTGAGCGCTGACCCACACACGCCTGCCGTCATTGCTGCAGCCCAGGCCGGCAAACATGTCTTCGTTGAAAAACCGCTCGCCATTAACCTGCGGGAGGTGAACGACGTCCGGAACGCCGTTGACAAAGCCGGTGTGCAGTTGATGATCGGCTACATGAAGCGCTTCGACCCTACCTACCGGCACGTGCAGCAACTGCTGGCCGGACGGGATGACCTGCGCCACGCGCAGATTAACGTCTGGCACCCGGACGATGCCGCGTATCGCACCCATCATCGCATTGTCCCGCCCCCTGTCTTGCTTGACCGCGCCGCAGTGGTTGATGAGATGGGAGTGACCGAACTCGTCACGCAGGGCGTGCTTTCCGACCTGGTTGACGAAGCGTTGGGCCGTGGCGGGAACATCGACCGGCGCATCGCCTACTTCATCCTATGCACCAGCATCGTCCATCAGGTCAGCGCCATGCGCGGCATCCTCGGCGAACCCGAGGCGGTGCTGTCGACTCACGTCTGGCACGATGCCCGCGGGATCCAGTCCACTTTCCAGTTCAGCAAGCAACTGACCGCCACGCTGACCTGGCTCTTCCTGCCGGGGATCAAGCACTATCGTGAATCGTATGAATTCCTGGCGCCCGATCTGCGCCTGGAGATGGTCTTTCCATCGCCCTATCTGCTCCACTTCCCCACGTCGTTGCGGCTCGAAGGGATGGAAAACGGCATGCCGTGGGAAAAGCACATGACGGTCAGCAACGCCGAGGCATTCCATGAGGAAATGCTCCACTTCCATCACTGCGTGGTGACGGGAGAACGGCCCATGACGGGCATTGAGGAAGCGCAGCGCGACACAGAGTTGCTGATGGCGATGGCAAACGCTTACCAACCCTAAGCGCGCCATCTTTGGTTGGAGAAGAGTTCACCGTTCTGAGGTTCACTCGGTTTTTACCATCTGTCAGAAAAGGAGATTCCGCAATGAAGAGGAACATTTCCGCTGTCGCACTGGTGGCAATCTTGTTGTCCCTGGTGCTTTCCGCCTGCGCGGTTCCGGCTGCCGCCCCAACTGTCGATGGCGGGCAGGAAGTAGACGCACAGGGCGGTGAGACCACATTGCTCGTGTGGGACATCTGGACGCGTGAGGCTGACAGCCAGGTCGTCGACCAGCTCGACCAGGAGTTCGAGGCCGCCAATCCAGGCGTCAAGATTGATCGCGTTGTGAAGTCGTTTGACGACATGAAGGCGACCGCGCAGTTGGCCCTCAGCACGCCCGAAGGCCCGGATGTGGCACAAATCAACCAGGGTGAGTCCGACATGGTGGCGTTGGTGCGCGCCGGGCTGCTTGCAGACTTGACCGACTATGCGGCGCAGTACGCGTGGGCAGACCGCTGGGATCCTTCGCTGGTGCTACGCAATAGCGTCAAGCCCGATGGTTCGGCCTATGGGGAAGGCAGCCTCTACGGCATGGCGCCTACGGCCGAATTCGTGGGCGTCTTCTACAACAAAGACAAGTTCGCCGCCGCCGGCATCGAAGTCCCCAAGACCTTTGCCGAGTTTGAGGCAGCGCTGGCCAAGCTAAAAGAAGCAGGCGAGACGCCGATCGCGTTTGGTGACCTGGACGGCTGGCCCGCGATCCACACCTTTAGCGAGGCCCAGGGTGTCTTTCTCGGCGAAGAGGACCCAGCCTATCTCGACGACTTCATCTATGCCCGCGGCAACGTTGGCTTTGACAATCCCGCCAATCTAAAGGCTGCACAAAAATTGGTGGAGTGGGTTGACGCCGGTTACTTCACGCCTGATTTCCTGGGCGTGGCGATGGATGACGCCTTTCAGCAATTCTCTGCCGGCGATGCTGCGATGTTCCTGACCGGCTCGTGGGTGAGCGGCGACCTTGCGGCCGGCCCCAATGCCGACAAGATGGGCTTCTTCCTCATGCCGGGCAGCACCGAAGGGGCGCGCAAGCCGGTGGTCGCCGGAACCTCCACCGCCTACACTATTCGAGCCGGTTCTGAAAAGAAGGACCTCGCCGCCAAGTATATCGACTGGATGATGTCGGACCGCGCCATGGAGCTTTTCGCCGGCACAGGACTCGTACCGGTCAAAGGACTACCTGCCGACAAGGTTGCGGAAGGCACCCTGTTCGCCGACTTGATTGCCGCCTGGGACCAGGTGCGCAGCACCAACAGCATCGGTCACTATCTTGACTGGGCCACCCCGACCTTCTACAACACGATCACCGCTTCGCTCCAGGAACTGCTAGGTAAGCAGATCACACCGGAGGAATTCATCGCCAAGAACCAGGCGGATTATGATGCCTGGCTGGTCGAAAAGGGTGTGAAGCAGTAGCACTGCAATCAGGGTGGGCCGGCAAGCGACGCCGGCCCACCGCCTCGTTGGGAGTATCCGTATGAGCACATCGACGGCAGCGCCGCCGCGCCGGGGGCGTCCCGGCAGACGACGCTGGACACCCTTTCTATACATCCTGCCGGGCTTTGCGATTTACGCGGTCTTTGTGCTCTGGCCCATCGTCGATACGCTGCGTTACAGCTTCTTTGCGTGGGATGGCTTCACAGCGCCGGTCTTCAACGGCGTGCAGAACTACGTCGACCTGCTCCAAGATCCGCTCTTTCATATTGCCCTGCGCAACAGTCTGGTCTTTATTCTCTTCTATAGCATCCTGCCGATCGTCCTGGGTCTCATCTTGACCATGTTGCTGGTCAGGCGCCGGATCTTCGGTCTGGTTGTCTTCCGCGCCGGCTTGTTTGTACCCTACATCCTTTCTATGGTGGTGGTCGGCGTCGTCTGGCGTTGGATTTACAATCCGTCGTTTGGTCCGCTCAACCAGTTACTGCGCGCGGTTGGGCTGGATCTATTGGCCAGGCCATGGCTCGGCGATTTCACCTGGGCGTTGCCTGCTGTGGGTTTCGTCGGCATGTGGGTGCAGTATGGCTTTTGCATGGTGCTCTTCATCGCTGGCGCCCAGCGCATCGATGAGACGCTCTACGTTGCCGCCAAGATCGACGGTGCGGGCGAAACGCAGCAACTATGGAACATCACCCTGCCCGGGCTACGCGGTGAAATATCCGTTGCTCTGGTGACGACCCTGATCGCTGCGCTCCGTGTCTTCGACCTGATCTTCGTGACGACGCGTGGCGGACCCGGCAACCAGACGACAGTGGTGGCAATGCTCATCTATGACAACGCCTTTGTGCTCAACCGTGCCGGCTACGCGGCGGCCATCGCAGTTGTGCTGACGCTCATCATCCTGGCCATCTCCTATGCCGTATTGGCTGTGCGCATGCGGTACATGTCGCAAGAGGACTGAAGTAATGTCGACGCAAACGCCGGGCGCGCGCCAGGAGATTCGTTGGCGCAAGATCTTCGGTTCCACGACCGTCCATGTGATCTTGATTCTGTTTCTGCTGCTGGCGCTGGTCCCCTTTATCACCATCGTGCTGACGTCGTTCAAAGACAGTCAGCAGATCATGAAAGGGGCGTTCCGGCTGCCCGAGACCTGGCACTTTGACAACTACATCAAGGCCTGGGCGCAGGGTCGCTTCTCATACTTCTTTCGCAGCAGCGTCATCGTCGTCATCCCGGTGGTTACCGTGTCCACCTTTTTTGCGATTCTGACCGGGTATGCGTTTGGCCGGATGCAGTTCCGCTTCAAGCGGGTGATCTTCTTCCTGTTCCTGCTCGGCATCATGGTCCCGCTGATTCTGCCCCAGATTGGGATGAGCATCGCGTTTGGCACATTTTGGATGTATGGCGCCTTTGCCGAAGTCCCGCGTGATCTGGAGGACGCTGCGATTGTCGACGGCTGTAATTCATGGCAGGTGCTCTGGCGGGTGCTTGTCCCGATCGTGCTGCCGGCCATCCTGGCGATGATGGTGCTCTTCTTTGTGTGGACCTGGAACGACTTCTTGATGGCGCTGGTACTGGTGTCCAGCGAAGAACTACGTACGTTGCCGTTGGGTTTGGCATTTTTCCAGGGACGGTATACGACCAACGTGCCACTCACCGCCGCCGGCGCCACGATCGTCGCGTTACCTGTGATCGTCATGTACATCCTCTTCCAGCGCCACTTCATTCGTGGGGTGACGTCGGGTGCGGTGCAGGGGTAGGGTCGATCTTTCTTTACGGGCCAGTTTGCCGGATTCATCGACACAAATCAGCGCGCCTGTGAGCGCGGTTCCCGCAAAAACCGTCGGGCGTATGCATCTGCCTCGACCTCAGCCGCGCTGTCGATCCGATCCTCCACCTCCAAGAACATGGCCCGCTTGCCGTGGAGCAGCAGGTGAGCGGCTTCATGATAGAAGGTGTACCAAAACTGGGCGCTGGACGTGTAGGACACACCGAGCATGAGTAGCGCACGATCAGGCGTCAGCCATTGCACCGCGCCCCTGGCAGGGCACCCTTGCGGTGTTGGCTCCCACACGACGGCGACACCAGCCGCAGCGCATAGGTCAGTCATTTGAGGCACGAACACTTCGGGGGCTGGTCCGAGCGGAAATGCACGCAATTTCTTCAGTACTTGGACGAATGCTTTCCGATCAAACGGTGTGCATTCGATCGTCGCGGCGCGGCGTTCCCCCTGTCGTAACCAGGCCGCAACGGCGCCCGGTTGCATGTGATCGCCACGCAACATGCTCAACGCTGCCACCGGCGCGCCATAGCGTTCACGCCAGGCCGGCACGCTGGCAACACCAAAGAAACCAAGGCATTCTGCAACCTGTGCAGCCTCGCTGCCATGACAGTCGTTCACCCAGCCAAAGCGCACCATGTCAAGCAGCGGCAGTTCAGCAAGCCACTTACTTTCCTGCTTGAAAGCGGCTTGTTCAGCGCGGCGCCAACTGCTCCCGATACTGCGCATCGCGCTGCAGCCAGAACCCGGCTGTACTGCCCAGGACCCGTTCCAGCCGTAATGCGGTGTCTTCGCTGATGGATGCCTTACCGCGCACTAACAAGTTTACGTGTTTGGTGGTATAGCCGGTGCGCACCGCAAACTCTGCTTGCGACCAGCCGCGCTCATCCAGCAAATCAGCAATCGTGTCGCCTGGCGGCGATATCCAATCTGGTTCGAAATGCCAACCTTCACGCGTCATGATAATCACCTATAAACTCAATCCGGACTCGTGTCACCTGCCCGCCAACTCGCCGATCCGTGGTCGGCCGCCGCCATGCCAAAGCCTGGTCGGTGGGGTCAATAACGAAGTCAGCTTTGCGCAACCGCACGGCAAGCGCATCTTTCCGCCGTTGGCGCGGGCAAGCCAGCCACCGCGGTGCCGATCAGCCTGATCAGCGTCCAAGAATCCCACGAATCCCAGTTCAGACAGCCAATGCCTTTGCCTCTGCCGGCCAACCACTTACTCACGTGCGTGGCTCTGATTGGCACGTGCACAACACTGATCGACTCCTCCGCGCACTCCGCGCCACCTCCGCATCTCCGCGTTGATCTTTTCCTCGAGGGGCGCGCGCAACGTCCCGCGCCAACATGTTTCAACACGTTTCCTGTACCAGCCACCGAATACAATTCGGTGGCCGCCTACCCCTCATGGTACGTCGGCTTCTCATCCGCCAAAGCATCCGCCGGCAGGTGGCTGATGTCGTTCACCAGAACCCCCTCCCACCGATCGCCCACCTGGTCGAGTACGCTGATCGCACAATTGTGGGGATCCCAACTCACCCAATCCCCGGTGGCGCTGCCAAGCCACTGATCCAGTACAACTCCGATCACCCCGCCATGCGTCACCGCAACGACCGTTTGTTGAGGATGGCGTACAGCCAACTCCGCCAAAGCCGCCACCACGCGTGCGGCAAAAGAATTGGGCGATTCCCCATTGGGCGGGGCAAAGTCGGGTCGGCCGCCCAATGCGCCCAAAGTTGCTCGTTGTCGATCAGATCGCGGTAGGTGCGGCCTTCCCAATCACCAATGCTGAATTCCCGCAGTTCTTCATCGATCACCAGGTCTTGACCAATGGCGGCGCCGATGGCCGCAGCCGTACTCCGGGCGCGCGGCAGGGGCGATACATAGAGCCTGTCGATCGGACCGCACTGTACACAATCGGCAAAGCGCACTGCAGTTGCCGCAACCTGGCGCTGCCCTCGCGCCGTCAGCGGCGCATCCAGCGAACCGTGCCACACCTGTAGCAGATTCGCTTCGGTTTCGCCATGCCGCACCAGAATCAATCGGGTTGGTTTCACAGTCAATCTCTCCCAAGATTTCAAATTGTCTGGACGCCCACGTCAATGGGTCGCATTTTTTCCGGATGAATTGACACCCGCTGGGGGTCATGTTACACTTCGCGCATCATGACGCCAAACATTTACCTACAGAACAGTCTGCGCGCCAGGGCAAGGAAGCCGGTTGGTTGACCACCTGGAACTTTGCGCGCGGCGTTGTGATGAGGTAGACGGCAAGGCTCTCCAGATGGGGGGCCTTTTTTTGTCGCTTCACTGCGTCGCTGCCGCAACAGTTGATTGCAGGCGCCAAAGGAACACCGAAGGTTCGTTCGACGATGACAAACACATTCCGAGCCGGAATTGCCGGCGCCACCGGCTACACCGGCATTGAATTGGTGACCTGGATTGACCGCCATCCACAGTTGGAGATCGGCTGGATCACAAGCGAGAACAGCGCCGGTAAGTCGCTGGCGGATGTCCATGCAGTTCCCTGGACGTACCCATTGATTCCTCTGGCCGAGGCGTTCGCCCGCACTGGAGACGTGGATGTGGTCTTTCTCTGCCTGCCACACGGGGAATCGATTGAGGCGGCGCAGCGTTTCGCCGCGAGCGGCGTGCGTGTCATCGATCTGAGCGCCGATTTTCGGCTGCCAGATCCAGTCGTCTATGCACGCTGGTATGGCAAGACACACACTGCCCCAGAACTGCTCCCGCACTTTGTCTATGGGCTGTGCGAAGTCAACCGGGACGCGCTCAGGGGGGCACAGTTGATCGCCAATCCTGGCTGCTACCCAACCAGCGTCAACCTCGGGCTTTACCCCCTGGCCAAAGCCGGTTTGCTCGACGAAAGAGTCATCATCGACAGCAAGAGCGGGATCAGTGGGGCCGGCCGCACCACCAAGGTCCCCTATCTGTTTGTCGAAGCAAATGAGAACATGACGCCGTACAGTGTGGGTTATCGCCACCGCCACATCGCCGAGATGGAATTGGTGCTCAACGGCGCGAACAGCCACACCGCACACCGTTTCACCTTCACGCCGCACCTGCTCCCGGTCAACCGCGGCATTCTCAGCACGATGTATGTGAGTGTTGCACCCGGTGTGACGGAGCAGCAAATCCGCGAGATCTACGCCGCGACCTATGCCGGGGAGCCTTTTGTGCACGTGCTCCCCGCCGGTCAATTCGCCTCGTTGCGACATGTCACCTATAGCAACCGCTGCGCGATCAGCATCACGCCCGTCTATCCCGATGACGCCAACGGCGCCGACTATATTATCGTGGCGACCATCGACAACCTGGTCAAGGGGGCGAGTGGACAGGCGATCCAGTGCTTCAACATCGCGGCGGGGATTGAAGAGACGGCGGGGCTGAAATAGAGATTGGGGATTGGAGACTGAGAGATTGGAGCTTAGATGGAAGAGTCATTAGGGTTGAGCGACGTAGGCGAGATGGCGCCGGATGAGCAGACGCCATACGTGGTGGTGCTGAAGGTCGGGGGAAATGAACTGGATGACCCGGGCTTTCTGTTTGGGCTGGCGCGCGCCGTGCAGGCGGTGCAGGCGGAAGGCCATTTCCCGGTGATTGTGCACGGCGGCGGCAAAGCGATTACGGATCTACAGACGCGGCTGGGACTCCCTGAGGTGCGCATTGAGGGGCTGCGTGTGACCGACGATGCGGGCCTTGACGTGGCCGAAATGGTGCTGAGCGGTCTGATCAACAAGCGCGTCGTGCGTACTCTCGTCAATGCCGGCATCCGCGCGGCGGGCATCAGCGGCGTCGATGACGGGACGATCTACGTTGAGAAGATGTGGCACCCCATGGGCGATCTGGGCCGCGTGGGTGAAATCCAGGATGTGGACGATCATCTACTGCGTACGCTGCTCGCAGCCAACATTGTGCCTGTGGTCAGCCCCATCAGCTTCGGCGCACTGGACGCACTGAGCTACAACGTCAACGCCGACCATGCCGCCACGGCCATTGCCGCCAAACCCGGCGCCATCAAACTTGTCTTCATCAGCAATGTGCCTGGCGTGCTGGTGGCGGGGGCGCCTTGCGCGCAGTGACGTCGCGCCAGGTCGAAGAATGGATCGACGAAGGCATCATCACCGGCGGAATGATCCCAAGGTGCGCAGCGCAGTGGAGGCTGTGCGCAATGGCGTAGCACAAGCTGTGATTACCAATTTAGCCGGCGTTCAAGATGGCTCGGGTACGGGCGTCATTGCAGCAGGTTAGGAGCAACCGATGAATCCGCAAGAGATCATTGATCTGGAGCACGAAACTGTGCTGGGCGTCTATGGGCGCGCACCGTTTGTCCTGGAGCGTGGGTCTGGCGTGACCCTGTATGACACTGAAGGCCGCGCCTATATCGACTGCGTGGCGGGCATCGCCGTGAATGCCCTTGGCTACGGCGACGCCGGCATCAATCAGGCGATGGCCGAAGGCATGCAGACGGGACTCTTGCATGTGAGCAACTTGTACCACACTGCGCCGCACGCCCAATTGGCCCAGTTGTTGGTGGAAACGAGCTTTGCCGATAAGGTGCATTTCTGCAACAGTGGCGCCGAAGCCAACGAAGGCGCCTTCAAATTTGCGCGGCGCTATGCGAGTGCGCAGGGGCACAGCGATAAGACCAACATCCTTGCTTTTTCGAACGCCTTCCACGGCCGCACCATGGGCAGCCTGGCCGCGACTCCCCGGCCCAAATATCAGGATCCCTTCAAGCCTTTGATGCCGGGCGTGCGCTTTGCCGATTTCAACGATCTCGCCTCCGCACGGGCGCAGATGGACCACACCGTCTGTGCCATCATCGTGGAGCCGGTCCAAGGCGAAGGCGGGGTCTATCCGGCGACGCCCGAGTTTCTCGCCGGCTTGCGCGCGCTTGCCGACGAGTACGATGCCCTGCTCATCTATGACGAAGTCCAGTGTGGCGTTGGGCGCACGGGCCATCTGTGGGCGCATCAGGGCTATTGTCCGCAGGACGGTTCCTGCAACTGCGATGGGCGTTGCCCCTACGAACCCGACATCATGACGGCCGCAAAACCGTTGGCGGGTGGACTCCCAATCGGTGCGATCTTGGTGCGGCAGAAGGTGGCGGATGCCATGCAGAAGGGCGATCATGGCAGCACGTTTGCCGGTGGGCCGTTTATCACGCATGTCGCGCATCACGTCGTAGGTCGCATCGCCATGCCTGAGTTCCTGGCCGATGTGACGGCCAAGGGCCAATTGCTCCGTGACATGCTGGAAGAGATCAACAGCCCCCACATCGTCGAAGTACGCGGAAAAGGGCTGATGGTCGGGGTCGAACTGGATATAGACGCGGCGAAGGTCATCAACAAAGGCTATGCGCGGGGCCTGATCCTCGTCAACGCGGGACCCAACGTCCTCCGCCTGGTGCCCCCGCTTGTGATCTCCGAAGCGGAGATTGTTCAGGTGGTGAAGACGATCGGTGAGATTCTGGGTGATGAGTAGAGATCGGAGATCGGAGACTAGAGATTGTCGAGCACCAATCTCCAATCTCCAATCTCCAATCTCCTATTCAATTCTTCGGAGGAAGTTGTAATGCCTGTATTGGTGCGTCCGGCCGAGACCGGGGATGTGCCTCATATTCTGGCGATGGTCAATCGCTTTGCGGATCAGAACATCATGTTACCGCGCACGGTCGAGAGCGTGAGCCACACGCTGCCCGACTGGCTGGTGGCTGTAGAGGAATGGCCGGAGCCAACCACCCCGCCCATTCTGGCCTGTGGCGCCCTGGTGCCGTTGACGGACACGCTGGCGGAAGTCAGGTCGTTGGCCGTGCACGAAAGCCAACAGGGTCAGGGCCTGGGTGGCGTCATCGTGCTTGAGTTGGTTCAACGGGCGCGCATACGCAACTACGAGCAGGTCTGTGCGCTGACGCTGCGTGAGAATTTTTTTGTGCGCCTTGGCTTCTCAGTTGTGGACCGTTGGAGTATCAGCTCAAAGGTCTGGCAGGCCTGCATCTATTGCCGGAAATTCCATCGCTGTGACGAAGTCGCCGTACTGATGAATTTGGCCGAAAAGCCGGCAACGACGGAAAATGCAGTGGCGCGTCCGGGTTGGAGCCACCTGCTGAAATGGAGCGAGTGGCAGCCACTGAAGCTTGCCTACAAGCAACCCACCATGGTGGATGACAGGTGAACGGGTGACAGCAACTGCGATTCTAGTGCTACAAGATGGCACGATCTTTACGGGCGAGGCGTTTGGTGCGGCGACCACCGTCGTCGGCGAGGTGGTCTTCAACACCAGTCTGACCGGCTATCAAGAGGTGATCACCGATCCATCTTACCGCGGCCAGATGGTGTGTATGACGACGCCCCACATCGGCAACACAGGCATCAACGCTGAGGATATTGAAAGCGACCGCCCTCAAATTGCGGCATTTATCGTGCGTGAGGTAAGCCCGGTCGTCTCCAATTGGCGCGCCAATGAGACGCTACCGGCCTACCTGGCGCGCCACGGCATCCCCGGCATCAGCAACATTGATACGCGTGCGCTCACGCGGCGGCTGCGCGAACAGGGTGTACTGCATGGTGCACTCTCCAACGACGGTCGCCACAGTGTCGATGATTTACTGCGCATGGCGCGCACCTGGGAGGGGCTGGATGGCCGGGATCTCGTGCGCGAAGTGACCTGCCAATCACCCTATCAATGGGTGGATGGAACGCGGGTGGAATGGACACCGGTTGCCGCCGGCGGGCAAACGGACGAGACCGAAGCCGATCGGCAGACGCCGGCAGCGGGCAACGATGCGCCACTCGTCGTAGCCTACGATTTTGGCATCAAACACAACATCCTCCGCCGGCTCACCAGCCACGGCTTACGCGTGACCGTTGTGCCGGCCGGGACCTCCGCCGCAGAAGTCATGGCATTGCACCCTGATGGCATCTTTTTGAGCAATGGCCCAGGAGATCCTGCAGGCGTGCCCTACGCCGCAGCTGCGGTGCGTGAGTTGCTGGATAGCCACATCCCGATCTTTGGCATCTGTCTGGGTCACCAGATCATCGGTCTTGCCCTGGGTGCACGCACCTACAAACTGAAGTTTGGCCATCATGGTGGCAATCAGCCGGTGAGTGATGTAGATGCGGCCAACGTTCAGATTACTGCGCAGAATCACAATTATGCAGTAGATGCGGACACACTCCCCGCGCGCGCCCTGGTCACACACCGTAACCTGAATGACGGCACCGTCGAGGGCATGCGACTGGTGGACGAACCCATCTTCTGCGTGCAGTACCACCCCGAAGCCAGCCCCGGTCCGCATGATGCGGACCTGCTTTTTGCCCGCTTTGCCGCCCAGGTCAATACGCACGCCAATGCGCAGCGTACCCACCGGGTTGCATAACGTTCGGATGGGCGCTCGTAAAGAAATCGCCTCGCCCGCATATCAAAAGGAATTTGCATGATGACCGCCACGAGTCTACTTTCGGTTGTTAAGAATACGGCGCTGCTCTTTCCCGGTCAGGGAAGCCAACATGTGGGCATGGCGCACGAGTTGGCTGACGCCTATCCGGTCGCCCGCCAGACGCTTGCGGAAGCCGACGAGATCCTCGGCTTTGCCTTGAGCAAACTGATGTTTGACGGCCCTGAGGAGGTGCTCACCGACACGATTAATGCGCAGCCGGCCCTCCTGGCGGCAAGCATTGCTGCCTTACGGTCAATTGAAGCGGAACTGGGAACCCAGACCGCACCGGCAGCCCCCGGCGAGGGGGTGTATGTTGCCGGCCACAGCCTGGGCGAGTACACCGCGCTGGTGGCCGCCGGCAGTCTGAGCTACGCCGACGGTCTGCGCCTTGTTCGTGAGCGTGGCCGGCTCATGAAAGAGGCCGGCACGCAGAAGCCGGGCATGATGGCCGCGGTGCTCGGACTTGATGAGGCGCAAGTCGCCCGCGTCTGTGCGGAAACGACCGTGGCCGGGGGCATTGCCCAGGTCGCCAACGACAACTGCCCCGGGCAGATCGTGATCTCCGGCGACCCAAGCGGGATGTCCGCCACCATGGCCGCGTTAAGTGCGGCCGGCGCCAAAAAGGTGGTGCCACTTGCGGTAAGCATTGCTGCGCACAGCCCGCTGATGAAGCCCGCTGCAGTCGCATTGCGCGCCGCTATCGATGCCACGCCGGTGCAAGCGCCGGCCGTTCCCATCCTTGGCAACACAAGCGGTGCGCCTCTCACCGAAGTTGCCGCCATCCGCGACGAACTGAGCAACCAGTTGACGGGCAGCGTCCGCTGGACCGCAACGCTACAATGGCTTGCGGATGCCGGTGTGACCAGTTTTGTCGAAATCGGACCGGGAGAAGTATTGTCCGGTCTTGTGAAACGCGTGGCGCGTGGGGCGACACGCATCAATCTGAGTCAACCGGAGGCCATCCGCGCTTATGTCGCGGGATTGCGGATAGTTGACTAGGCCCCTACGCGGTATAATGGGCCAACTTAACTGGCCTTGTTGAGAATAGGTAAATTGAGCATGGTGATTGATCTGACCGGAAAAGTAGCGTTAGTGACAGGCAGCGGAAGTGGGATCGGCGCCGCAATTGCCAAGGAATTGGCGGCCGCCGGCGCCAAAGTTGCCGTTCACTACCGTGGCAACGCCGCCGGCGCGGAAGCTGTAGTCGCGCAGATTCGCGAACAGGGGGGCACGGCGGCTCTCTTCAAGGCCGATGTTTCCGACACAGAGCAGGCCGTCCAATTGGTCAAGGCCGTCCAGACCGAACTCGGCGGGCTCGATATCCTGGTCAATAACGCCGGTACAACGCGCGACACCCTCCTGATGACCATGAAGGAAGAGGAATGGGACGTGGTCATCGATACGAATTTGAAGAGCGTCTACGCCATGAGCAAGGCCGCGATGCGTGGCATGCTCCGCCAAAAGTGGGGGCGAATCATCAATATCACGAGTGTGGTGGGTATCTCTGGGCAGGCTGGTCAGGCCAACTATGCGGCCAGCAAGGCGGGCATCATTGGCTTCACCAAGAGCCTTGCCCGCGAAATTGCAAGCCGCAACATCACCGTCAATGCGGTGGCGCCGGGCTTTGTGCCGACACAACTCACCGATGTGCTGACGGAGGAGCAACGTGCGGGCATTTTGGCCAATACGCCGGTAGGACGAATGGGCGCACCCGAAGAGATTGCCTGGGCCGTCCTCTTCCTCGCAGCAGATCGATCGGCATTCATCACTGGTCACGTCCTGAGCGTGGACGGCGGTCTGGTGATGGGGTAAGCCAACAAAGGCAGATGACCATGTCTGAAGATGTTGAGAGTGAACCGGTAGGCGCCGGTGCACCAAAGCGAAAACCAAGGGCTCCAGATCAAGCCCACCTTGAACACATCCAGCAACGCCAACTGGCGCGCCAACTGGCGATTCAAGCCCTCTTTGAGGTGGACAGTGTCGGGCATTTACCTGGTGATGTCGTTGATGCCCGGCTCTCCAATCCACTGCCGAGTGAGAACGGGGACGACCCCGAAGTGCCGGTCAGCGAGGAAGCATCCGGTTATCTACGATGGCTGGTCGCCGGCGTCATCACCAACCGCGGTGAACTGGATGCCATGATCGCCCACTATGCACCAGAGTGGCCGGTGGACCAGTTGGCCATCATCGACCGCAATGTGCTGCGCCTGGCGCTCTTTGAAATTGGTGCACATGGCGTCGATGCGCCGGCCAAAGTGGTCATCAATGAGGCGGTCGAACTCGCCAAACGCTTTGGCAGCGACAACAGCCCGCGCTTTGTGAACGGTGTGCTGGGTTCGGCGTTGAATGAGGTGCAGCACAAGCGCTTCTAACCATGGACAGCTTCTTCGGGATTGGCATTTTTGAGTTGGTGATGATTGCCGTCATTGCGCTGATCGTCATGGGACCCGAGCGTCTGCCCGGTGCGATGCGCGAGTTGGCGAAGTACATGAAGCAACTGCGGGCAATCTCGAGTGAATTTCAAAACCAGTTCAGCGATGAGCTGCAAATGCTGGACGAAATCAACCCCAAGCGCATCTTCGATAGTACGTTGGATACAAAACCGAGCCCGGCCACGCGCACCAATGCCACCGGCAAAACGCCAACCCCGGCCATTGGTGGGGTTGCGGCAAAACCTTTGGCAGGGTCTTCCCAGGCGCCGGTGAACACGATCCTGCCGCCGCCAGTCGCTGAGGCGCCGGTGGATTCCCCCGCGACGCCACCGCTTCAATCGCCCACTCCCCTGGCTGCGCCCACGGCAAATCCTGCCGCAGAGGATTCTCCGCAACTCGGTCACAATGGAGGGGCGGAGGCGCAACAGTGAGCGCCGAGCGAACGCGCTCTATTGAAGAGAATCGCATGGGCCTCATGGATCACCTCCGTGAGCTGCGCACGCGGTTGATGTGGATCGTGGGCGCCCTCGTCATTGGGACACTGATCTCCATGATCTTTGCGACGCCGCTGCTGGAATTCATTCTCCAACCGTTGACCGCGCTTGGCGCAAAACCAGTGGCCATTGGTCCCACTGACACCATCACGGTCTTCTTCAAAGTTAGCATTACCGCCGGCGCCATGTTGGCGATGCCGGTGATTCTCTATCAGGTCATTGCCTTCATTGCACCCGGGCTTTATCCCAACGAGAAGCGAAACCTGATCCTGCTCATCCCTGGGGCGATGCTCCTCTTTGCCATCGGCGTTGCCTTTGCGTATTTTTTGTTGGTGCCGGCGGCCGTCCGCTTCCTGCAGGAATTTCTGGGCGACATCATTGCGCAAGATTGGACGATCGATCGCTACATCAGTTTCGTCACGCGCATCGTGTTCTGGATTGGTGTGGCCTTTGAAATGCCGTTGGTGGTTGCTTTCCTCGCGCGCGCCGGGATCGTGAGTGGGCAGGCTTTGCTTGGGTTCTGGCGGCAGGCAATCGTGATCATTGCCGTCATGGCCGCCGCAATTACCCCAACCGTCGATCCGGTGAACATGAGCCTGGTCATGGCGCCGTTGATTGTGCTCTACGGCTTTAGCGTGGCACTGGCCTTTTGGCTCTACAAGCCGCGTGTCCCTCGCGACTTCAGCCAGGAATAGTCCATTCCTTTCGAATATAAATGACGGATCGTTCGACGCTGATCGCAAGAAAGC
The DNA here is from genome assembly GCA_016713335.1 of Candidatus Fredericiella danica. Taxonomy (GTDB): domain Bacteria; phylum Chloroflexota; class Anaerolineae; order Caldilineales; family Caldilineaceae; genus Fredericiella; species Fredericiella danica. Next base: position 97,597 of record JADJPH010000019.1, read on the forward strand.
ATGAGGTCCGGCGCAGAATCGAAAGCTTGCGGCGGGAGTTGGTGCGGTACGAAAACGCCGCCGATCCCAGACGGAATCGGCGGCGCATCGGGCAGATAGAACGTGACCTTGAACGCTTGCAGGCGGAAGAATTCGACTTGCGGGTGCAGATCGACCGCTCCTCGAACCAAGCCTAAGTCAATCTAGCGTCTGCTTACGCCTTGCCTGCGTTTTGCTCCTTCTGCGCGTTGATCTTCGCCATCTCCTCGTCCAGTAGCGTGCGCCGGAAGACCTTGCCGACCTGGGACTTTGGCAATTCTTTACGGAACTCGACCGCAGCGGGCACCTTATAGGGCGCCAATTTTTCCTTGCAGAAGGTGCGGATCTCTTCCTCAGTCGCCGTATGCCCTTCCTTGAGCACGACAAAGGCCTTGACGGTTTCGCCACGCTTGGGGTCTGGCACGCCGATGACCGTGGCTTCCATGACCTTGGGGTACATGAAGAGCACTTCTTCAACCTCACGCGGCACGATGTTGTAACCGCCGGCAATGATCAAATCCTTCTTCCGGTCGATCACATAGAAATAACCGTCCTTGTCCATCCTGCCGATGTCGCCGGTGTGAAGCCAGCCGTCCGGGTCGATGGTCTTGGCGGTCTCCTCAGGGTTGTTGTAGTAACCCTTCATGACCTGCGCTCCCCGCGACACGATCTCACCCTCTTCGCCAACGCCCAGGAACTTGTATTGTCCGTTATCATCGGGTTCGAGCGACACAATGGCACATTCCGTGCTCGTAATGGGCAGCCCGATCGACCCCGTGCGCACCTGGCCGAAGATCGGATTGGCAACCGTGACGGGCGACGATTCGGACATGCCGTAGCCCTCGACCAACTTGCCGCCGGTCAATTCCTCAAACTTCTGAGCAACTTCAATCGGCAACGCGGCGCCGCCACTGAGGCACGCCTTGATACTACGCAAATCGTAGTCGGTCACCTTGGGGTGGTTGATGACCGCAATGTACATCGTCGGTACGCCAGGGTAGACCGTGATCCGCTCGTGGCTGATCACTTCAAGGATGTGTGACGTGTTGCGAGGGTCAGGCACGACGACCAGCTCGCCGCCGAGGGCCAGACAGAAGAGCATGCCCACGGTCATGCCGTAGACATGAAACGCCGGCAGCGCCAGCAACAACTTCTCATCGCCCGGCACCAGCGAAGGCACCCAGGCCACCAATTGCGTGGTGTTCGCCACCAGGTTGCGGTGGGTGAGTTCCGCGGCTTTCGGGATGCCCGTGGTGCCGCCCGTGAACTGGAAGACTGCCGTGTCTTTGGACGGGTCAATCGGTGTGGCCGGCGCCTTGGTGGGCGCATTCGCCATCAAATCCTTCATCCAGTAGGCGCCGGGCTTCAGCGTGACATCCTTCATCATGCCGCCGGCCTTCACCTGTTTCGCCACCGACCTCCGGAAAAGACTTCCAACATAATCCGGCACATCCGTCAAAATGATGTTCTTGATCGCAGTCTGGGGTTGGATCTCCAGGACGCGATCATACAACCCGCTCAGGGTGATGATCGTCTCGACTCCGGAATTCTTCATCAGCGGGCCGAGTTCGTGCGCCGGGTAGGTGGGATTGGTGTTGACGACGATGGCGCCGGCCTTGAGGATGCCGAAATAGACGATTGCTTGCTGCGGCAAATTGGGGAGCATGATCGCTACCCGGCTGCCCTTCACCACACCCAATTTGCCGAGTGCAGCCGCAAACTGATCGCTCCGCCGGTCAAGATCGCGATAGGTCAGCTTTGCTTGCACGGCCAGCCCCATGGGCAGGTACTTGAGCACCATGCGCACCGCCACTTTGCTGGGGTACTTGGCCGCAGCATCGGTAACCAATTGCTGCACGGGGGTGTTTGGAATTTCGACGGTGGTAGACACACCCTTCTCATAGTTGGCTAACCAGGGATGCGTGGAGGGCATAGGTTCTCCTTAGTTTTTATGTTGGTTGGCAGGTGGCGTACAGCACGCTTGTGCATGCAAAGGAGACGGATCTGCGAAGCATTATACCACACCTCCTTTGACATCTGCATGTCGCGATCATATACTGGGGCGATTATGGGTTGACTATAAAAGCGATGACCCAAACAAGTTGTAAGAAAAATTCAATTTCGAGGTGAATAATGGGGATTGCGCGCGTAAAGTTGATTGAAGGCAAGACATTCCTTGCCACCGATGCCTACGGGCATGCGACATTGCTGTCCACCGGCGAAGGCCCCGGCGTCAGCCCGATGCAGATGCTGCTGCTCGGCGTAGGCGGCTGTACTGCCATCGATATGGTGGACATTCTAACGAAGCAGCGCCAGCCGCTCGAAGATCTTGAAATCGAGATCAGCGCCGAACGCGCCCAGGACTATCCAATGGCCTATACCAAGATGCACATCCACTATATCTTCTACGGCGCCGGGCTCGACCCCCATAAGGTGGAACGTGCGATCGAACTCAGTGTTGAAAAGTATTGTGGCGCCCATGCGACCTTAGCGGCCGGCGTGGACATCACGCATGATCACGAAATTCGGGCGAAGGTGATCGCCGCGGCAGCATAGTTTAACGACTGATCGGGGGGAGGCGTGGCAAGCGAACAACCGAACGACTCACTTCAGACACCGCTGGTTGCGCTGGTCGATCGCACGTTGCACGCACTGAACGACGCCGACGCTGCTGCTGCGGTGCAGCGCGTGCAAGCGATTCGCGAAAAGGAAAAGGCAACGTCCGACGATGCACTCGTCGAACGGCTGATCAAGCAGAAGACGCTGCAAGCCGGTGCGGTCGGCGCAGTGACATCGGCGGCCGCACTGATTCCCGGTCTAGGCAGCATCACCGCCTTCACCCTGGGCGTGGCGACTGATGTCGGTGTGACCTTGCGCCTGCAATCCGAGCTGGTGCTTGAGATTGCCGCCGTGCGCGGACACACCCTGACGGGTCCTCAGGGGCGCAACGCCCTGCTGATCGTCACCGGCGTCAACATGGGCACGGAGCAGGTTGTGTCACAGGCCAGCCGTAAACTGGCGCAGGAGGCAGCGGAACGCCTGGCCGGGCGGGCGTTTGCCAAGGCAATCCCCTTCTTTGGGATCGCCATCTCCGCGGCGGCCAATATCATTACCACCTACATCATTGGCCGTCGTGCCGACGCCTATTTCCGCCTCGGCCCTGAGGCAGTGGGCGACTGGAACGAGAGTGTGCGCGCAAGCACCGGGCTTGACGAGCGCAAATTGCTCGCATGGTTGGAAGAGACGCTTGCCGGTGTCGGCCCGATGTTGATGGTTGGAGCCGCGCGCGCGTCCAAGATGCGGCAGGCGCGCTCTGGCAGCGCCTACAACGCAAGCCCAAAGCCGGACCGCCGGCTGTTGTCTAAACGGGGTGCCACGATGTTCGATAAATTTTTCAAGTCATTCGGCGGCAAGCAGGATAAGCCGGCCAAAGACACTGCAGCCAGTAATGCTGCCCGCAAGCCGCCGCCGGTGATCGATGTCACCGACGCGGACTTCGCAGCGCAGGTCATGGGGAGTGAACTGCCGGTGGTTGTGGACTTTTGGGCAGACTGGTGTGAACCGTGCCGTGTACTCTCGGCCTACGTCGGTTTTCTTGCGACAGATTATGAGGGTAAATTGCGCGTGGCCGCGCTTGACGTCGACGAAAACCCCGACACGCCGGCTCACTACAGCGTGATGGGGTTGCCGACACTGCTTTTTCTACGCAATGGCCTGGAAGTAGACCGTATCCTTGGCGTCACTTCTTATGATGAGATCAAACGACGTGTAGATCGGATCCTCAGCGTTCCAAGCTAGGGTGATCGACACATTATCAGTTCGGAGTCCTGTTATGCGGATGTCACAATTGTTTTTCCAGACGTTGCGTGAGGCGCCTGCCGACGCCGATACGGTCAGCCACCAACTGATGCTGCGTGCGAGCATGATCCACCAGATCGCCGCCGGCATCTGGGATTACCTGCCGCTTGGCCTGCGCGTGAAACACAAGATCGAAGACATCTTCCGCGAGGAGATGGATGCGATCGGCGGCCAAGAGGTCACTCTGCCGGTTGTGCATCCGGCCGAACTCTGGCAGCAGACCGGGCGCTGGTATCAGATCGGCAGCGACATGGCGCGCCTCAAGGATCGTGCCGGCCGCGATCTGGTGCTGGCCATGACCCATGAGGAGATCATGGCGGAACTGGCCGCAGCATATGTTAGCAGCTATCGCCAGTTGCCGTTTATGCTTTACCAGATTCAGACCAAATTCCGCGACGAGCCACGGCCACGCGCTGGACTAATCCGCACGCGCGAGTTCACGATGAAAGATGCCTACACCTTTGATCGCGATAACGCTGCGCTCGACGCCTATTATCCCAAGTTCTACCAGGCGTACTTCAACATCTTCAATCGCTGCGGGGTGGATACGGTCGCAGTCAAGAGCGACTCCGGCAACATAGGGGACAGTACGGCCCACGAATTTTTGGCCATCACACCGATTGGCGAAGATACGCTGGTCATCTGTGACAACTGCGGCTACAGCGCCAATCGCCAGGTGGCCAGTTTCGCGAAATCCGCCCCCGTGGCGGCGGCGCAACAGCCCACCGAAGAAGTCGCCACGCCCGGTGCGGAGACGATCGCCGCGCTAGCCGAGTTCCTGGGCATTGCAGAAAGTGAGACGGCCAAGGCGATCTTCCTGATGGCGGACATCGATCAGCCCGATGGCACGGTCAAATCGCAGTTTGTCTTTGTCGTCGTCCGCGGCGATATGGAACTGAATGAGACAAAGCTCACCAACGGCATCAAAGCGCGCCGGCTGCGCCCGGCTGTGGTCGAAGAGATTCGTGCGATCGGCGCCGAACCCGGTTATGGTTCGCCGGTCGGCATCCGCCGCGACCAGGTGTTGCTGGTGGTGGATGACCTGATCCCAAGCAGCCCGAACCTGGTGGCGGGCGCAAACAAGGTGGATACGCACCTGCGCCACGTGAACTATGGCCGTGACTACACCGCAGATCTCGTGCTTGATCTGGTGGCCGCGTCGGATGGGCACCCGTGTCCAAACTGCGGCTCACCCCTGCACACCGTCCGCGGCGTAGAAGTGGGGAATATTTTCAAACTGGGCACGAAATACAGTGTGGCCATGGGGGCGACCTATCTCGATGAAAACGGCGAATCCAAGCCCATCGTCATGGGATCCTATGGCATCGGCACCGGCCGGTTGATGGCGGTGGCGATCGAACTGCACCACGACGACAATGGCATCCAGTGGCCGATCACGATTGCACCTTACCAGGTGATGCTCGTGAGCCTGGCGACGGAGAAGACGCCCGAGGTGACTGCCGCCGCCGAAGCACTCTACCAGAGTCTGAAGGCTGCTGGCGTTGAAGTGCTCTATGATGATCGCGACGAGCGCGCCGGCGTCAAGTTTAACGACGCCGACCTGATGGGCATCCCGCTACGTCTGACGTTGGGGGCAAAGGGCTTGAAGAATGGCATTGCCGAACTCAAGCTCCGGCGCAACGGCGAACAGCGCGAACTGCCGTTGGCCACGATCGTGGCTTCGGTGCAGGAGATCATCGCAGCCGAGTTTGCCCGCATCAACGCCCGCGCCGTAGAGATGCCGTACGAGGGGTGAGGTACCGCAATGCACAACCAGGAAAGATACACCATGCTGAATAAGCGTGTCAACGGCGAACCATTCTTCATCACCGGGGCATTGGGCTGTATCGGGGCGTGGACTGTACGCAACCTCGTCCGCCAGGGCGCGCGGGTCACCGTGTTCGATTTGGGCCGCGATGTGCACCGGCTCCGGCTGATCATGACACCGGCCGAACTTGAGCAAGTTGCATTTGTCCACGGCGACATCACCGATCTCGATTCGGTCGAAACTGCCTTGCGCACGAGCGGCGCCATGCGCGTGATCCATCTTGCGGCGCTGCAAGTGCCGTTCTGCCGGGCGGATCCGTCGCTGGGTGCGCGCGTCAATGTCGTCGGGACGGTGAACGTGTTGGAAGCAGCCCGTCGCATCGGCGCCAGCCGCGTCGTCTATGCCAGCAGCGTGGCGGTCTTTGGTAGCAGTGAAGAGGACCCCGACGCAAGTGTCGCGGATCACGCCCCTTTGGTCCCCGGCAATCTGTATGGGGTCTACAAACAGGCGAATGAAGGCACGGCGCGCATCTACTGGCAGGACTGGGGGGTTTGCTCGATTGGGCTACGCCCACATACCCTCTACGGTCCGGGCCGCGACCAGGGCCTGACCTCAAGTCCCACCAAAGCGATGCTGGCCGCAGCGGCTGGACTGCCGTATCACATCCCCTATGGCGGTCGCGGTGGCATGCAATATGCAGACGACATCGCCAACATCTTCATCCGATCGGCGCTGGTCGACTTCTCCGGCGCAGCGGTTTTCAACGTCCGCGGCAGCGTTGTGGATATGGCGGAGATCGTCGCCGCCATTGAGCATGCCGTCCCTGAGCAGCGTGGAACCATTACCTACGATCCCAAACCACTTCCTCTGCCCGCGGATCTGGATGATTCGAGGCTTCGGGTGTTGATCGGCGATCTCCCCAACACATCCCTCGCAGATGGGGTGCAGTCCACAATCGAACTCTTCCGCGCAGCACTGGCGGATGGCCGGCTTACGACAGAACGGCTTTAGCAATCATTCTCAGCTTGCTGCATTTGGAAAGTGACAATTAAGCGATGCGTTGGGTGCGTTTTGATCTGGCGGGATATACACGGATCGGCTATTTAAAAGATGGGCTTGTGCAGCCTGTGCAGGCGGCGTCGCTTCTCGACGTGATCGCAGGAGTTGAAACAGATGCAGCCGGCAGCGCTTTGCCATTTGAGTCGCTCAACCTGCTTGCGCCGCTGCGCCCGCCCAAGATCGTGTGCGTTGGCCTCAATTACATGGACCACTGCCGGGAGCAGAAGGTGGAGCCACCGCCCGCGCCCCTCCTCTTTTCCAAGTATCCTACCTCTGTGATCGGTCCCGAGGAACTCATCCGCTGGCCCAAAGGTCTGACCGAACAGGTCGATTTCGAAGTGGAATTAGCTGTCGTCATCGGCAAAACCGCGCGCATGGTGCGCGAAGACGATGCGCTGAGTTATGTGTTTGGCTACACGGCTGCGAATGACGTTTCGGCCCGTGACTTGCAGTTTGGCGATGGGCAATGGACGCGCGGCAAATCACTGGATACCTTCTGCCCACTGGGGCCGGTAGTCGTCACCGCAGATGAAATCCCGGATCCGCAGAAACTGCCGTTACAGTGCCGCGTCAATGGAGTCGCCTATCAAGACTCCAACACCAGCGAGATGATTTTCCCCGTGGCGCAACTGATTGCCTATATCTCCCGCGCCTACACGCTCGAGCCGGGGGATGTGATCCTGACCGGAACCCCGCACGGCGTCGGCGTCTTTCGCGACCCCAAGGTCTTCATGTATCCGGGTGACGTCGTAGAAATTGAAGTCAGCGACTTCGGCGTGCTGCGCAATCCGATTGGGGAACCGATAGAGTAACGGAACCCCAATCGTTTAGGGCGCACCGTAGGGACAACGGCACCGCCGTGTCCGGGGTGATCGACGCATGCCCGCATCGTAGGGACATTGGCATGGCCGTGCCGTGACCCGACGAGAATATTCGTCGGGGTGATCGGGATGTGCGGTTCCCAAAGCCGCCCTCCGATGATCTTCTGGAACTACAACGTGTCCTTGAACCAATCCGCCGTGCGCTGGATGACGCTTTCTGCCATCGTCTGATCTTCGGTCAGCACCTGGTAGATGTGATCACCCCCAGGGATGATCCACGCGTCCTTGGGATCCCCTGCCGCCGCATCCACAAAGCCGGGAGCGTACGCCGCCGAGAAGTCCTGATCGCCGGCGACCGCCAGGTAGGCGCCCGGATACTGCGCGATCAGTTCACCCAGGTTGTACTGCCCCAGGCTGTCAAAGAAGTCCTGCTTGAGCACGATGGTGCGCCAGCCCAGGTCAAGCCCAACCACACCCTTTTCGGCTGCCGTATCAAAGGCTTCCTGGCTGAGGCTGAGGACAAAATCTGGGACCATGTCACCCACCGATGACCAGGTCGCCATCGACTTGAACCAGTTCGGATTTTGCGCCGCCGCAATCGTGGAGATGCCGCCGCCCAGGCTGAAACCGATGACGCCAATGCGCGCCGGATCCACCCAGTCCAGCCCCTTCAGATAGTTGTACGCCGTGACCGCATCTTCCACCTGCGCGGTCACACTGGTGGAACCGGTGTCGCCATCGCTCTTGCCAAAGCCACGGAAGTCGATCCGCAATGAACCGACGCCGCGCTCGGCCAATGCATCGGCCAGCCGTGCGTACATGTTGCCGACTTCATCCTTGGAACTGCCAAAGCCGTGGAGCATGAGCACCACAGGCCCCGGTCCCGCCGTCGCCCCAGCCGGTCTGCGCAGGGTGCCGGAAATCCCATTTTCAAGGGTCACGACCGTGCTCGAATTGTCAACGACCGGTTGGCAGGCGGACAAGAAGAGAGTCAACAGAAGTGCAATGACGGTCAAAACGATGAATTTGCGCTGCATAGAGGCTTCCTTTGGTGAACCTGGTGGCATTACGGGGGAATGGACAACGCGTCCATTCGGCAAGAGATCATATACCAGAGGCGCTCAGGTCTCAAGTTCGTGAATTTTGGTACTTGACGCAGATGCTATAGTTAGTTATCCTATCCTATAGGATTTTGGTAAGTCCAATACGATCCATCGCTCCCAATCCGTGCCTGATGCAACAAGACGATAAGACGGTGCTGGCTAGTGCAGTCTATGATGCGCTCAAAGAACGCATCATGGATCAAGTGTATCCACCGGGCGAACGGCTCAATATCGATGCGATGGCGCTCGATCTCAACCTGAGCCCAACGCCCGTACCCGAACCACTGGCGCGTCTGGCCGCTGAACGGCTCGTGACCTTTGCGCCATTCAAGGGGTACCGCGCTGATGCACGTGCGGCGCCTGCTTGAAGTGGATGCCGCGCCTTGCTGCGCGCAGAATCCGCGTCCCGGATCTGCTCGCCATGGAACGCATCTTGCAAGACAGTGAGCATTCCGAGGTCGGCTCCTGGTCGCACGGGTACAAGGCGTTTAATCAACTGGATCAACGCTTCCACGCGATCCTGCTGACCGCAGCCGACAATCGCTTCCTGGTGCAAGCGCATCGTTCGTTGAATATTCACGTCGAGCTGGGACGCTTTTATCGCGCCTTTGGCACCGTGGACCAGGAACAGACCTGCTACGAGCACCAGGCGATCGTCAATGCGTTACGGTTACACAATCCCGACCTGGCGCACACCGCGGTGGAAACACACGTTACGGCCACCGAGGGCCGCATTTTGTGCTTTTTTGAACCGGTTCAATCGGCGCCGGTCAGCGCTATCAGCGAAATGAGTGAGAAAGTCGCATGACCGTCCGCGTCGCCCTTCATCGCCGGGCCGATGTATGACCCGCTCTACGCCCGCCTGCCAGATTTTACGAACGCAACCGGCATTGCCGTCGATATTGCCTACCAGGCGGACCATCCAACCCTCAACGCTCATCTCGCGGGGTTGCAGACGATCCCCTACGACCTGGTCTCCACGCATACAAAATATGCACCGTCACAAACCGCGTTTTTGGCACCATTGGCCGGTCACTTTGCGCCACACGAACTCGACGATTTTGCGCCACGCTTGTTGGACCTCGCCAGTATCGACGGCACATTGTATGGGCTTCCGCGGAATGTGGACCTACGGCTGCTTCATTACCGGACAGACCTGATCGCACAGCCACCACCAAGTTGGGATGCACTGCTTGACCTGGCGCGTGCGGTCAACCGGCCACCGCGTCTCTACGGTTTTCTGTTCCCCGGCATGGAATCAGGGTTGTTTGGCACCGTCTATGAACTTGCCGAGATGGGAGGCGCCGAGCTTTTTCCGCCGGACCTGACGCCGCAGATCGAGAATGCCGGCGGCCGGTGGGCGCTAAACTTTTTGAAAACCTGCTACAGCGAAGGGCTGACACCGCCGGAAATCGTAGAATGGCACTATGACAAGGTGCACGACTGTTTCCGTGATGGCAAAGCGGCGATGGTGGGCGATTGGCCGGGTTACTATGGCGACTACCGTGATCCCATCACTTCATCCGTCTATGACCGCTTTGCCGTGGTGCGTTATCCCGTCGGTCCCACAGGTCGGTCGCTTGTCTATGTGGGTAGCCATACGTTTGCACTGACAAAGCAAGGGATCGAGAGCGCAGACGCGCAGGCGTTGCTCAAGTTTCTCGTGGCGCCTGAACAGCAGTTGCTCGAAGCCCGCCATGGCGCCGTACCGGTTCGCCAGTCCACGATGCGGACGGTGCAGGCCGAAGCCGCGCCTGTGGCCCGCACCCGCTGGGAGACCTTGGAGGATGCCCTGACCGGCGTGGTGATCCCACCCAAGTTCGCGCGTTACCCTGAAGTGGAAGAGGTGCTGTGGCGGACTGTACAGGCGGCAATGGTCGGCCAGATCTCCGTCGACGCCGCGCTGAACCAGATGACACGCCAGATCCGCAGCATTGTATCGCCGGATTAGCTTCGGCTAGCCAGGCCAGTTGAAGAGGTTGCACGGTGCATGAACAATGAACTCCAGGGAAAGGTCATTTTCCTAACGGGTGGGGCGCAAGGCATCGGGCGCGAGTGCGGACTCGCCTATGCACGCGCCGGGGCCACCGTCGTCGTAGCTGACATCAATCACAGCGCTGCGCAGGCAGTGGTCAGCGAGATGCAAGGGTCCTGGTCATCTTGCCGTCCAGTGTGATGTGTCATCCGGTGCGTCGGTCGCTGCTGCGTTTGCTGCCACCTTGAAAACACTCGGGCGGCTAGATGCCATTCATAACAATGCCGCGATCAGTGGACCTGCCAGGCCGCTGCATGAGACCAGTGAGCAGGCTTGGGAACAGTTGTTTGCCGTCAACGTGAAGAGCATCTATCACACGACCCAGGCTGGGATCGAGGCATTGAAGGCAACGCGCGGCTGCATCCTCAATACGGCCAGCATGGTCGGGACCATCGGTCAGGAAAACCATGCTGCCTATGTCGCCACCAAAGGGGCCGTGATCAGCCTCACCAAGGCGATGGCGCTCGACTACGCCCATTTTCACGTCCGCGTCAATGGCATCAGCCCCGCGGCCGTCTGGACGCCACTGCTGCGCCAATGGGTGCAGGAACAGCCAAACCCGGAGGACACAGAGGATTTCCTGAACCATATCCACGCGCTCGGCTACTGCCCTGAGGGCGATGTAGTCGCCGACGTGGCCGTCTTTCTACTCTCTGAACGGGCGCGTTTTATCACGGGCGTCACCCTGCCCGTGAGTGGTGGGGCGGAGTTGGGGTATAGGAGACTGCCGTAGGGAGACAGGGAGACAGAGAGACAGGGAGACAATCAACATACGAGATACGGATACGAGATAGTGAATACGGAAAACGCAACGACGGATTGGGGTACTGGCGGAGGTTGCTTGAAACCTGTTTTTATAACACAAGTTGGGGCGCGGGATGCCCGCTTTTTGCTGAAGCCGGGCGAGGGGATGGATGCCATCCATGCCACCACCGAGTATGCATATGCGGTGGCGGTGTTGGCGTCCGATGGCCCGCACACCGGCGTTGGGTTGGCGCTGACACTGGGCGACGGGACGGAACTCGTCTGTGCAGCCATTGAGTTGCTGGGTGCACCGCTGCGCGGACGTGAGATTGAAGCGTTGATGGCCGAGTTTGGAAAAGTCTTCCATCAGATCGCCGACCACCCCCAGTTACGCTGGCTGGGTCCCCATAAGGGGGTCGTGCACCTCGCCCTGGCGGCGCTGACGAATGCCTGCTTTGACCTGTGGGCGAAGTCGCGGGGCGTCCCACTTTGGAAGTTGTTGCTCGACCTGCGTCCGGAGCAGATCGTGGCCTTGCTCGACCTCAGCTACCTGGAAGACGTTCTGTCCGCTGAGGATGCCCTCTCCCTGTTACACGCCGAGTCGCTGCGGCGGTCAGAAACAGCTTGATCTGCTCAGCCGCGGCTATCCTGGTTACGACACTTCGGTTGGCTGGTTTCATTACACCGACGATCAAATGCGCGAAATGCGCGCGCGCCCTGGATGAAGGGTTCACGGCCGCCATGAAACTCAAGGTCGGCTCTGCCGACACGGCACGCGATGTCCGGCGCGCCCTGATGGTGCGTGAAGTCGTCGGGCCGCAGGTGCAGATCATGTTGGACGCAAACCAACAATGGAACCTGCCAAAGGCACTGCGAGTCTGCCTTGAACTTGCCGCCATCAACCCCTACTGGATCGAAGAGCCGACGCATCCCGACGACGTCCTGGCGCACCAGACATTAGCGCGGGCCATTGCCCCGCTGCGGGTTGCGGCGGGCGAACACATCCCGCATCGTGTGCTCTTCAAGAACTTCATGCAGGCAGGCGCCGCCTACTTCATTCAGGTAGACTGCGCACGGGTGGGCGGGATCAGCGAATTTATTACCGTGAGCCTCCTGGCGCGGCGCTTCAACCTGCCGGTGGTGCCCCACGTCGGCGACATGGGGCAAATCCATCAACATCTTGTGATCTTTAACCGTCTGGCGCTGGGGCACGAAGAGGTGTTTCTCGAACACATTCCGCACCTGCGCGAGTACTTTTTGCATCCTGCCAAAGTGGAAGGCGGCTATTACCGGGTTCCACAAGAAGCGGGCAGCAGTTCAGACTTCATCGCGTAGGCGCCTTTGCACTGCACAGATGTGCAGTACAAACCAAAATTTCAGGAGGCTTATGGCCGAGGTAAAAGCACAACAGACAGCCAAGAGCGCCACATCCGGCGGTGGTTTTGGCGCCTCGATCGGCAATTATCTGCGCCGCCCGGACACGAGCGTCGTGATTGCCACGATCGTGCTCTTCATCATCTTTACGCTGAGCAGCGATAGCTTTCTGACGCCATTCAATTTGTACAATGTGGCGCGCACAGCCGCACTTTACGTCTTTGTCGCCATTGGGCAGGCCATCGTCATCGTCGTCGGTGGCATGAACCTGTCCCTGGGTGCGATCGGCGGTCTTTCGGTCGTGGTTGCGGGTTGGGGGATGGATACGATGGGGCTGTCACCCTGGATAGCATCGCCGCTGGCGCTGTTGACAGGCATCGCCGCCGGTTACTTCAACGGCATCATCATCGTCAAATCCAAACTCAACTCCTTCGTGGTCACGCTGGCGACTTCCTTCATCTACTTCGGGTTGGTGCAAGGCATCTCACAGGGCTTCCCATACACCGACATTCCCAAGCCTTTCACCTGGATTGGGCGGGGTGACCTCTTCGGTGTCCCCTACCTATTCATCCTTGCCATCGCGCTCCTGGTCTTCATGGGGTACTTCTTCAAGTACACCGTGATCGGCCGGCGCCTGCTGGCGACGGGCGGCAATCAGGAAGCGGCGCGCCTCTCCGGCATTCGCACGGACAACATGATCCTGTTGGCGCACACCCTATCAGGCTTCTTTGCGGCAATCGCCGGTCTGCTCTGGATCTCCCGCATGGGCTCGGCGCAGCCTTCCAGCGGTACGGATTGGCTGATCGTCTCGTTTGCGGTCTCGATCATCGGTGGGACGGCATTGAGTGGCGGCGAGTTCTCCGCGATCGGCTTCTTCTTCAGCGCCGTGATGCTGACGCTGATCAAGAACGGTCTGATCATGCTGAACGTCAACGTCTACTTCGAACAGACATTCCTGGGCGTCATCATCCTGCTGGCGGTGTCGGTTGAAAGCATTCGCAATTACTTCGGTGAACGGAGCCAACGGAAACGGTATCACGCGGAGAGGAAAGCGAATGTGTGAGAGACAAAGAGACAGAGAGAGACAAAGAGACAAAGAGACTGGGAGACAGGGATGGGAGAGTGGGAGGCCGAGTGGTGAAGGGGTGTGGGGATGGGCAGGAGTGACGCGGAGTGAAGGAATTGGTATTTACTCTGCGTTTGAATAGTGGTAGCGACGGTCATTGGATTCTGTTTCGCGAAAACCAATAAGGAGAAGCACAATGCAAGCAGTACGTGGTAAGAAGCTGGTATGGCTTCTGATCTCAGTTCTGGTGGTCGTGTCGATGTTGGCAGGATGCACCGCACCCGTAGCGGCGCCGGCAGCACCCCGGCCGCCGGTGGTGAAGCCGCAGCAACGACCGAAGCCGCCGCTGAGCCGGCAGCCGCCGGCGATTTCAAACCGGTCTGGTATGCCCCAGCCCCCCACCCCTATTTCGAGCAGGTGAAACTCGGCGTCGATGCGTTTGAGAAGGACACCGGGATCACCGTCGAGAAGCAGATCGGGCCGGATTGGGAACAGAACAGCCAGAATCAGCGCATGGAAGCCCTGGCGGCAAAGGGTTTCAATGCCTTTTCGGTCTATCCGGCGAATGCCAGCGGCGCCAATGGTCTGTATGAAGAATTGACCGCCACCGGGATTAACATCGCCAACTTTGGCACCTCGACCGACCAGCCGACGACGGCCTCGTTTGCCGTGGCGACCGACGTGAAGGCCGCGGCAATGGCTGCCACAGAAGAACTGATCAAGGCCATGGGCGGCAAGGGCAACATCATCAACATCCTGGAGGTCCTGACCGACCCCAACACCGTCCTCCGCAAGGCCGGCATCGAAGAAGTGGTTGCCAAGTATCCGGATGTGAAGATCATCCAGGAAGTTGCCGGTATGGCGACCACCGAAGAGGCCACGCAGAAGGTCGGCGATGCGCTCTCTGCCAACATCGACACCGTTGACGGCATCATTGCTACGGGCTATACACCCAGCGTTGCGATTGCCCAGGTGCTGGGTGAATACAAATCCAAGGGCGGCGAACGCGCCATCCATGCCGTCGGCATCGACACCGATGACATCGTGATGCAGGCCATCAAGGATGGCGTGATGGACGGCACGATTGTCCAGAACCCCTACGGCCACGGCTATCTGAGCTTGATGCTGCTGAAACACCTGGCTGATGGCTACAAGCCGATCGAGGGCGTGTACTTCATCGATGCAGGGTTTGCCTTCGCCAACAAGGATAATCTTGAGACATACAACGACGATATCCTGAAGGTGACCGACCAGATCAAGAACGACCTGCTGACCAAGTACTTGGTGAAGTAGGTTTCGTGGCAGCGTCCTTCCGGGGAGCAGGATGCTCCCTGGAAGGACGTTCGAACCAGCCGCAATCGAAGGGATGGCAGGTATGTTGCAAATTCGCGAGGTGAGCAAGTTCTTTCCCGGGGTGCGGGCGCTGGACGGCGTGTCGGTTTCGTTTCAGCCAGGCGAGGTGCATGCCCTGGTGGGCGAAAATGGCGCCGGCAAGAGCACCCTCATCAAGATCATCTGCGGCATCTATGCCCCGGATGAGGGTGAAGTGCTGATCGACGGTGAACAGATTCACCTGCACACCTACAAGGACGCGTTGGACCGCAAGATCAACCTGGTGAGCCAGGAGATCCAGGTCATCCCCAAGAGCACGGTTGCCGAGAATGTCATGCTCGACAAGATCGAGCGCTTTAGCGCCTACGGCAAGATTGACTGGAAGCGACTCTATGCCGAGGCGCAACGCTACATCGATCTGGTGGAACTGAATTTGCCCGCTTCGATGCCCGTTGGGGGCTGAGTGCAGCCCAGAAACAATTGATCGTGATCGCCCGCGCTCTCATCGCAGGCAAGAATTCTTGTCCTGGACGAGCCAACCTCAGCGCTGACCCGGCATGAAACGGGGAACTTACTGCAACTACTCACCAAGATCAAGGCCGACGGCGTCACCATCCTCTTTGTGTCACACAAACTGGAAGAAGTGCTGGAAGTGGCAGACCAGGTGTCCGTCCTGCGTGACGGCCATCTCATCGGCACACGCCCGATTGCCGGCTTGACCAAGCAAGAGATCGTCAAAATGATGATTGGTCGCGACGCCCGCACCATGGAGTTGGGCGTTCTCAACATCAATGATGCTGATAAGGTCATCGAGGCGCGCCACATCGGGCAGGCCGGAACGTTTGACGATGTCAGTTTCACGCTGCACAAAGGCGAAATCTTGGGTTTCTATGGCCTGGTCGGCTCCGGTCGTACGGAACTTGCCCAGATCCTGCTCGGTGAAGCGCGCAAGGATGCCGGCGAAGTGCTCATCAACGGTGTCGCTGCCGACATCCACAGCATGGCCGAAAGCCTCTACCGCTACCGAATGGGCTATGTGTCCGAAAATCGGAAGGAAAAGGGACTCATCCTCTCCGCATAAATCAAGACGAACATCGCAATCACGGTCTGGAATCGCATTGTCAATCGGGTGGGTGCAATATCGCTGCGAAGAGAGTGCCGTTGCGAGCCAATATATGCAGGCGCTGGATGTCAAGGCGACTGGTCCGGACCAACTGGTGGGCAGATTGAGCGGCGGCAACCAGCAAAAGGTGAGCATCGCCAAGTGGTTGGCGGCGCAGTGTGATATCCTGATTATCGATGAACCGACCATTGGCGTGCGTGGCGCTTTGTAAAGGGTAAGAGGGGGATACGATGAATTCGAGGGAAAGAGTACTGGCGGCGATTGATCACAAGGAACCGGATGGGGTGCCGCTTGATTTGGGTTCTACACCCAGTTCTGGCATCTCGGCGATTGCCTACGTGAACTTCAAGAATTATCTGGGCATTGAGCGGGGTCACACACGCGTCTACGACGTGGTGCAACAGTTGGCCCAGCCCGAAGACGAAATCATTGAACGGTTCCGCGTCGATGTGCTCGATATCGGGCGCGCCTTTGACACGAGTGACGCCGATTGGTATGACTTCACTCTGCCGCAAGACATCACGGTGCAGTTCCCCGCTTGGTTCAAACCGATCAAACGGGAAGATGGCGGCTGGGACGCCTTTGCGCCCGACGGCACGCGCATCGCCACCATGCCTGCGACCGGGACCTTCTACGATCAGACCTGTTTCCCCTATGAAAGTGGTTACCCCGATAATTACGCTGATCTGCCTGCCGCGATGAGCAAGGTGCTGTGGGCGGGGCTGCCACACAGCCCGTGGAATCATGCGGGGGAGGCGGACTTCTGGGCGCAACTGCGCGCCAGGGCCATCCACCTGCGTGAAACGACCGACAAGGCGTTGATGGTGGTGGTGGGCTGCAACCTGTTCGAATGGGGCACCTTCCTACGCCGGATCGACAACTTCCTGATGGACCTCGTGACAGAGCCGGAGCAGGTCGAAAGCCTGCTCGACGCACTGATGGAACGGCACATGGTCACCCTGGAAAATGTCTGCCGGTCCGTGGGTGACGTGGTCGACATCTGTCGTTTTGGCGACGACCTGGGCATGGATCGAGGTCCATTCATGTCGCCGGATGTCTATCGCCGGCTCTTCAAACCGCGCGAACGGATCCTCACCGACTACGTGAAGCAGCACAGCCAGATGCACACGTTCCTTCATTCGTGTGGGTCGATCTATAAGCTGCTGCCGGACCTGATCGATGCTGGATTTGAGATTTTCAACCCGGTGCAGATCTCCTCGCGCGATATGGAGCCTGAGCGGCTGAAACGTGAGTTTGGCAAAGATGCCACGTTCTGGGGCGGTGGCGCCGACACCCGGCATATTCTGAACCACGGGACGCCGGAGAAGGTCAAGGAGCACGTGCGCAAGAACATCGAAGCCTTTGCGCCGGGCGGCGGCTTCGTCTTCAATACGGTCCACAACATCCTGTCCGACGTGCCGCCGGAAAATATCGAAGCCATGTACGCCGCACTGGACGAGTATCGGTAGAGAATTTCTTCTGACCCTGTCATTTCACCTGCTGGGACCACCCAGCAGGTGAAACATCCATGCCGCACAGAAGTCCACTTATGCCGCAAGGTAACAACTCCACACCCTATGGCCAAACTGGCCGCAAACAATAGAGGTTTGCTGTAGATCCAACTCCCAGGATCTGTGCTATTGTTTGGAGCATGCGGATGTACTTCGCATCTGACCCGCCCAGAGTTGCACGGCACTTCCGGGATGGATGGGCTTGAACAACTGTTTCGGCGGTGTCTGAATCCATGCTAAAATCACATATAGCACGAGCCGATTTATGATATTAGGTGGTCGTAGCCTACACGATCTTGTATTTGCTGATTTTCAGACGCTGGTGGAAAACCGAATCCCAGAAGGACCGAACCTGGACTACAAGGCCACTGCCTACTCCGGCCGGTCAACTGATATCCGCGAAATGCTGCGGGATGTAGTTGCGCTGGCCAACGCCGACGGTGGCTATCTTGTCTTGGGGATTGAGGAAGATGCTGCCGGACGCGCGTTGCGACTGGCGCCAATCGACGAGCCACAAACAAAGGCGCAGGCCATCAATCAAGCCTGTCTGGACGGCATCGTTGAACGGGTGCCAGGGCTGGAAGTGAAAGCGTACGAAATCGCATTCAATCAGGGAATCATCGTGCTCCACGTACCGTCCAGTGATCAAGCCCCGCACATGATGGCGCGTGACCACAGTACAGACTTCGTTCGGCGCTATGGCACAGATAAACGCCCGCTGACGTTAGGTGAGATACGTGAAACGATCTTGGGGAACCCTCGCTTCCGCCGCCTGGTCGAACTTGAATTGCAGAGTAAAGGAGAAATGCCGCTTGAAACTGAACGGCGTGACTTCGAAGGGGTGCAATATGTGCAGATCCTGACTTCTGGATCGGTCGAAAAGTTCCTGCAGCGCCATGATTGCCGCCGCTGACCCGCAAACACTGATGATTGTGAGTCCCTTTGTCGGTGATCTTGCCGGTGAGGTCTATGAGCTAAAGGATCTGCTCAAAAGGTTGGAAGGGAGACAGGACTCGTATGTATGTAGTCGCGACCGCCACGCGAGCCTTATCAACAGACTGCCATGTCTCTCTTGGAGTCAAGCCCGTATGTCGAAATTCGACACAATCCTGACGTCCATGCAAAACATCCATCTGCTGGAGTAGAGAAGAAGGATCGAGTTTTGCGCTTTTTGGTTCGGGAAATCTGACGACGTGGATTGCGCCACAATCTTGAATTGGGCATGATGATCTTGGCGCGGCTATGGTCGCACCTGATCCGTGAACTCTATGATTGGAGCCATCAGGATCTGCGCACGACCAGCAAGCGAGTCAAAGCAATTACCAGCCCCAGGTAAGGAGACATTTCATGGAAGACTTTGCGCAGTGGTTTTGTCTGAACAAGCGTCAGAACTTTACGATTGACCCGCAGGTAAACCCCGAAGATGCACGCTACTATTTCGGCCGCGATGACATTTAGATCGCCTTCAACGACAGTTGCGCCGCTCATTTATTGCGCCGGGTGTACCTAAAATGATGGTTTGGGGTCCTTACGGCTCTGGCAAAACGCAGACGCTTTTCTATCTTGAGCACTATTTGAAGTCACAGACGCCGCCGTCCGCCAAAGGCGTGCCGCTCACGCTCTATTTGACCGTGGAGATGCGAGGCAATTCGAATGCCGCCCACCTCCACATGCAGATCATGGAAGCACTTGGCAAAGAGACGGTGGCAAAGTGGGTGCGCAGGCTGTTTGACGAATCCAAAGACTTCGATCTTGCCTTGCAAGGGATTGCCGGCGAAGATCGCAACATCTTCATGACCCTGAAAGAGTTGCGGGCGACCGGTGACTCACCCTTTGTTGCCTGGCGCTGGTTAACCGGACAGCAACTGAAGAGCACGGAGCTGACCAGTCTCCAATTGACGCGCAACCTCGGTGAAGTTGGCGCCGGCGACCTTGTCGATGTTCTGGTTGCGATTGGACGTCTCGCACAGCAGGTGAATGAGAAGCTGATCTTTCTGCTGGATGAATTCGAGGAACTACTCAACGTGAAGGCTGGCGACGCCGCCGAATCAATCCACCAGTACCTGCGGCGTCTTTCTGAACCGGCCAATGCAAGTGTCGGATTTTTGATCGGATTCAAAGCCGATGTCTTGGACGACGCACCGCAGATTCTGCGCCGCGGGGACATCATGGGACGGATTGGGCCAACCAACTATGTGGATATTCCCCCCCTGCCCGCAGTGTCCGATGTCAAGAGATTTGTGCAAGAATTGCTAAAAATCTCACGAATGAATCGGCCATCCAGCAGCGAATGGCGGCACAGGGCATGACCAGTGAACCCGGCGTCTTCCCATTTGAACCGAGTGCGTTTGAACTGCTGGCGGATTACGCCACACAGGACCCCGATCCGTGCGCTGCCGCGCCTCATTATCAATGCCGTGAACGAGTGCGCCATTCAGGCATGGGACGAAGAAAAGCTGTTGATTGATGATGCGATTGTCAACCAGGTCGCGCCGTATGCATTCTCATAAGGATCTTCGTGAAGAAGTTCACCGTTAAACCGCGCTTTACGTCGCGCACTGTTGCCCTCATTGGGGAACCGACGAACAGGATTCAAACTGGATCTATCTCGGCCGGCTTGCAGAGTTGGGGGCGCCGGTCGAGGTTCGTTTGATAGCGCCCATCCGCATGTCACCGCGATCTTTGGCGCGGTTCCAGGAAAGTCCTATACGATGGGTGCGATGCTGGAAAGCCTCTGCACGTGCACGGCGAAAACCAGCATTGGCGATATCACGCGACACGGCCGTGCTGCTCCTCGACACACTCGGCATCTTTCAATGGACGGACATCCGTCTTGATCAGGCTGCGTCGAACGATCAGTTGGCAGCGCAGCGCGCCGCCTGGCGCACATGGACGCTCAAACCAGAGGATCTGGACGTACAGATTTGGATCCCGGCAGGCACACGCAACGAACAGACACCCGCCAGCCACCGCGATTTCGCCGTGCGCACGGCGGATTTCACAGCGGATGACTGGGGATATCTGCTCAACCTGGACATTTTTCAGGATCGGATGGGGCAACTGCTCAATGATGCATTCATCAAGGTGACCGCAGAAGGGTGGCGCAGCCAGGATCAGTTGCATCCACAAACCGCAATTACTCGCTCACTGATCTGATTGACTGTATTCGCGAAGACCGCGAACTGCTGGAAAGCTACCAGGCAGAGACACGGCGTGCCGTCACACAACAACTCAGCACTTTTCAGCGCAACCCGCTCTTTGAGAGTGCTGGGACATCACTCACAGAATTGCTCACACCGGGACGCATGAATGTACTGGTGCTAAGCCATTTATCTGGTCCCTTGCGACTGGTCATCCTGAGCGCTGTGATCCGGCGCTTGATGGAGGAACGCATGACCACGTCCGAAGCGGAGAAACATCTGGCGATTCGCACGGATTTCGCAGCCGATGAACGGGCGCGTCTGGAATCCTTTGTGGCGTCCTCCGTCCCCAAGACCCTGGTCGCCTGGACGAGGCCCAGAACATACTCGCCTCGGAACGAAGCACGAGTGCAGGCGAAGCGTTGACCCGCTATGTGCGAGAGGGCGGAACTATGGTCTATCCTTTATGGTGGCGACCCAGCAACCGACCGCCATTGATGGCCGAATCCTTGCGCAGGTGGATACGCTGATTGCTCACAAATTGACGGTGCAGTCGGACATAGACTACGTGCGGAGGAACTTGAAGTCCAACCTGCCCCAAGAGGTGATCTATGCCGGACGCACCCTCGACTTTGACGAACTGCTGCGCAGCCTCGATGTGGGCCAGGCGCTGGTCTCCAACACCGAAACCGATCGCGCGGTTCTAGTGGACATTCGACCACGGGTGAGTGTCCACGGAGGGTTTTGAGCCATGCCGGAACTCCGGGTGCTCGACCGCATTGCGCGGCCGATGCAACGATTAGGTTACCTAAAGCGCGTCGTACGGCGCATCACCACCACCGACACATCCACATTGGATAATGTCGGCCACGATCTGGTCGACGTGGTGACGCGCAAGGTGCGGGTGCCGCTTGACGATGCCCGTGCAGCATATATCAAGGCGCGACTCTTTGATCGCGTTTACCAGACACTCAAACAGCAGACCGACAACTGGATCAAGCAGGGTGGCGATGTCGTGGTCGCCATGGAGATCCAGGATCTGTATCTGGCGGACCCGCAACACCGTCGGGTGTCGGCAAACTTGTGCAGGAAAGATTGGCGCAAGTATCCACAACTTGGGGTGAATCTCGGTCTGATCCGCGCCGGCACCTACTCGCCCAATACGCGTGCGCTTTCGCTGCTCTATTTCACGCCGGACGATGAGCAGCGCGCCTTTCTCGAATACTCGCCGGAGACAAATCCACTGC
>JADJPH010000020.1 GCA_016713335.1 Candidatus Fredericiella danica
TCAGTCCCCACGCTGACCATCCAAAGCGTGGCGACGGCCATGGCCATCCAGATGCGCGCTGCCCGCTCTGGATGGTGCATACGGGTCAATTGCCATTGCCAGCCGCCGCGCTTGTTGCACTTGAACCCTTGCTCGCACCAGGCGCGCAGGCCATACCAGGTGACCGCAGACTCGGTCGGCGCCAGATCGGTGAGGATAAACCAGGGGTCATCGTTGGTCTCGGCCCACCAGGCGAGCAGTGTGCACTCCAGGCGGCTGGCAGAGTCTTTGAAGCAACTGCCACGGCCCTGCCACTGTTGCCCGACCGTGCCGACCAGTTCCTTGAGCCAGTACCAGCGGGCACGACCCGCAGGCCGAAACTTTGCGCCGTTGTTGATGCGCAGGAAAGGATGCCAGTGCAGCCGTACAATTCGACGATAAAGCCAGCCCGCATACAACCCGCGGTCCGCCAGGACAATCACTGTCCAGTCTGGCGGCACGGCTGGGCGCAACAGGCGCAGCAGGCGCAACCATTCTTTGCGCCAGGCGCCCTTCTTGCCAGCAGGCAGGACGACCCAGGCCACGGGAATCCCGCACCCGCGGTAGACCACGCTCACCGCCAGCACCACAAACCGATCCCCCAGGCTGGTGGCATCCAGGGTCAGGGCCAACTCTGTGCCCACCCACAGGCGCACGATCCACTGCAGCAGCGCCAATTGACAGGTGGTGAGCGCCAACTCTTGCCGATGCTCCCTGCCTTATCCTCGGCATCCAGACACCATTCGTACAGGCGTTGCTCTACTGTATTCACCTTCTGCCCGCACAGCAGGCCCAGAAAGGTCGCCACCGTATAGCGCCCACAATTGCCTGTCATGGCTATCCCAAAACTCCACCACGCCAACACCCGCGCCTGGCTTCGCGATAACTGAGGTAGATTACTTGACACACACGCCGTCCATTGCGATAATGATAAGCAAGCATCACGACCCCCCTGTGTGAAAGGTTTGTTGACACTCCTCCTCCGCTTCTCCGCGTTGATCTTTTCCCCCCGTCCTCCCCTACGTCCCCGCGGGCGTCTCTCCTCCCCACAAAAATAAAGAGGAGTCCCTCTCGGGACCCCTCTTTACTCCTACCGCACTGTGCATCCCAGGCTTTCGCCCGCCGCACAGTTCTCACACACGGGATACACTACTACTAATCAAAATAACTCATGATCTCGTCGATCACTGCCTGTAACGTGTCCTGGGGCTTGTCACCCACCGGCACCGAGGTGCCACCCTGCTTCAAGTGCTGATTCAGGGAGACGAGACCATTCACATCGTCCTCATTGATCAACTCTGCGCGATGGCAGCCGCCACACGCACGTGCCGCCGGCCCCGTGACCACCGACGGGATCGTGCCGATCGCCCGCGTGGTGCCACTCAGCGCGTCGGTCGCCGACAGAATGCCCGGCAGCGACCTGGTCTGATCCGGCACTTCAAAGGCGCCTTCCACATGGCACGACAGGCAGTCGATGCCATGGGTCGGATACGGGAACTCGGTGTGGTGCCCGTAGTGCATCGCCGCCACTGGATCCTCGAAGTCGATATCACCGATGTCAAACGCCTGGAACGAGTGGATCGCATGGACATAAGAGTCAAGCGACCGTGACTGCAGTTCGAGGTGCGAACCACCACTCTTCGTGACATGGCACATCCGGCAGACGACCAGGTTGCCGCCATGATCCGGCTCGTGGAAGGTCGTGGCCAGCGCCTCGTGACAGTCATTGCACCCGTCGACCACCTTCGCAATCGGCGGATAGAAGTCGTCGGCGAAGTCGTTCGCACCCAGGTCAAAGGTGCGCGACGGCGCATTGAGCGCCAGCATCTCTTCGTCGTCGTTGAGCAAGGTCGGCATCACTGCAATCTCAACCCGCTTCACCTTGCCGTTGTCAACCAGGTCAGTCCAGGTAGACATATCCGCCACGACTTCCCACTTGCCGTCGCCGGCAGAGACGAGCGTGAAGCGCGGATGCTCTTCACCAACCACCCACTCCAACGCCCGCTTGTCCTTGCTGTCGATGGCGCCGTCGGCATTGTCGTCAGTCAGCCGCTCATGCGCGCCGATCAGTAAGTCCTTCGTGTCCCCGCCATAAAGACCAATCATGACGGTAGGCGTAATGGTCGATACATCGAAGCCCAGATCTGGGTCCTGGTGGGCGCTGAACGCGATGTCCAGTTTACCACCGTCAAACGCAGCGCTGTCGATCGTGACGGAGATCGCATCCGAATACTTCACACCTTCGGATGCAAAGATCAGTTCATTGTAACCACTGTGAATCTGGCGGAAGGTCGACGCCTCGCCGCCATCCTTGTGGCAACTGGTGCAACTGTCTGTCAGTTCGACGTCGTCGTGATCCGACACCTGGTACATCATTCCGTCAAGCGACGTTTCGGCCGTGCCTTCTTCCTCACTGCCGGTCAAAGCATGGCAACTCTGGCAGGTCTCGGTCTTGAAGTTCTCGTCGGCCAGCGTCTGGTCCAACTTGCCCTCATGGCAGGTGACGCAGTTGGCCATCGACTGCGGATACGGGAACTCCATCGCATGCGACATGTGGACGTCGTTCATGACAGACGTCGTGTAAGCATACTTGGCCTTCTGCTCATCCGTCAGGATGCTGTCATCGGCCAGGTACGCGGCGGCCAAAGCCGGATCATCCACCATCAATTGCCACTCAAAATGGCCGCCCTCGCCATTGTCCATGTGGCAGGCTTTGCAGGTGTAGAAGTCCGTGGCGGGATCGTTGCCAACCTGCGAGTTGATGAAGCCATGCTTCAGATAGGGATCGGTATGGCAGTTCTTGCAACCATCCGTGTTGGCGGCAGAGACATAGTCGACGCCCTCCCCCATCTGCAGGAGTGCCTCAAAGGGATACTTCACCTGGCGGATGCGGGCCGGCAAGCTGCCGACCTGTTCGTCTGCCCCATACACAATCACGATCCCCGTGGTGTTGGTGAAATCAGGGACATCGGCGCTCACCAGGGTGCTGGTTAAGCCGCCTGCTCCGTCATAGGCCAGATCGCCCTTCAGGGAGACTCGTTCCAACGCCGGCTCGAACCCGAATTGCCCATCGGCGTACGGTGAAAAGTAGATGGCCAGTTGGTCGGCATCTCGGCCGTCAAAGGGCTCGCCATCTTTGGTCATCTTGAAGGTGACTGTGGTCGTCCCCGTTGGCGTAAATGTGTACGCCAGATCGGTGACCTGGATGACCCCATCCTGGTACAATTCGTCATAGGCTTCCTGGTGCCTGGCGCCTGCGCCACCGTGACAGGTGGTGCAGGACTCTGGCTCTGCCCCAACAATGGGGGGATGACCGGTGTCCTCAGTTGCAGTGTCCTGCGCCGAGGCGACCATCGGTCCCCACGCGGCGCCAATCAGAACAGCGGCAAACATCATGAACAGCCCGATCCAGGCAATCACAGCATTTTTTGACTTCATAGTCATTCCCTTTTCTTTTATGATTGCGTTATGGACATTTGGAACGGGGCCGGCGCTATTGTGGCTTCGGCAACCAAGATCAGAGACCCCGCAGTGGAAGGGCGCAATAGTGCTAGGCTATCATGTTTTTGAGCCGTGCGCATGATTCAAATGAATCACTTGTGTGATGGGAATGGTTCAATTTTGCAATGGCTAATGCCAGGAGTTTTCCGATGCCAAGTTACCGTGTCACGTTTCCGAATGAACAGACGATCGAACTGCCTGATCGCACCTGTGCAGCCATCGCTGAATCCAAATCAAAGTACATCATTCCGCAGTGGCTGCATCGTGAGGAGGAGGTGCTGAAGTTGAGCGGGCGTCAATGGATCTTTCCGGAAAGTGTTGCCGCCGCTCGCGAGTTGGTTGCACTTTACCCGCATGGCATCATCGCCACTGCGTGGAAACTCTTCAATCGCGGTTGGGTGGGGGCAGCAGAGAAGTACACGGTTGATACGCGATTCTTTCCCGATCACCCGCGCCATTTCGGAAGCGGTGTAGTGCCGTTGGTCGATGAGGACCACCAGTCGAAGCAGATTGGCTGGGTGCGCATCAACCAACAGACGCGGATGGATGACAACTTCGCCATCTTCGTGCAGTTCACGCTCCTTGAGATCTTCGACCCGCGCGAACTTCCCGCAGGGTATTGAGAGGAGGAGAGACGCCCGCAAAGCCGTAAAGGGGGAGAAGGAGAATCTCCCGCAGGGACGCAGAGGGGGAGGACGGGGGAAAGATCCGCGGAGACCGAGGAGGAGCGGAGAGCGCGGAGGAAGGCGACGGAGATACTCCCGCAAAGACGCAAAGGGGAGAAGGAGAATCTCCCGCAGGGACGCAGGGGAGGACGGGGGGAAACGGGGGGGCGGAGCGGGGAAGGGAGTGGTTCGTGCGTCGTGGCCACCTGAATCGCAGGCCGCTCACCAACTAAGCCGTCTTTGTCTCTTGTCTCCTCGTCTCCCTGTCTCCCGTCTCCCTGTCTCCCTGTCTCCCTGTCTCCCTGTCTCCCTGTCTCCCTGTCTCCTTGTCTCCCTGTCTCTTTGTCTCTTTGTCTCTTTGTCTCTTTGTCTCTTTGCACTAAACTACACCCTCGTATCAACCACATCCACGCAAACCTGGAGTCACGCATGATCGTTGTCAAAGTAGGGGGCGGGAAGGATCTCAATATCGACGCGGTGGTGGCGGATATCGCCGCGCTGCGCGCTGCGGGCACGGAACTACTGCTGGTCCACGGCGGCGCCGAGACCACCAATGAGGTGGCCGCCGCGCTCGGCCATCCGCCTGAATTTGTCACCAGTGAAAGCGGCTTCGTCAGCCGGCGCACCGACCGCCGCACCCTCGAAATCTTCGAGATGGTCTACTGCGGCCAACTCAACAAGATGTGGGTTGAAAAACTACAAACTGCCGGCGTCAATGCCGTTGGCCTCAGCGGGTTGGACGGCCGCATCTTTGAGGGCACGCGCAAGGACACGCTGCGCATCCGCGTGGACGGCAAACGCATGGTGCTGCGCGACGACTGGACCGGCACGGTCGAGCGCATCAACACGCCATTGCTCAAGCTACTGCTCGATGGAGGCTATTTCCCTGTCCTCACACCACCGGCATCGTCAGACAAAGGGGAAGCGATCAACGTCGACGGCGACCCGCGCCGCCGCCATGGTGGCCGCTGCGTTCAACGCCGAGGCGCTGGTCATCCTCAGCAACGTGCCCGGTCTGCTGCGCGCCTACCCGGATGAATCGACGCTGATCCGCGAGATTCCACGTGCCAAGGCCAACGACTATATGAACTTTGCCGAAGGGCGCATGAAGAAGAAGGTCATGGGTGCGGTGGAAGCCATCGAAGAGGGCGTGCAGAAGGTGATCTTCGCCGACGGTCGCGTAGAAAACCCGATCAGCCGCGCGCTGGCAGGTGAAGGCACCCAGATCGGCTAGTGGATATCCAAATCAACTGCATAGGGAAAGAGATCTTCGACCGGCATGGACCAGCCCGGTACGGCCGGTTCGGCGTTGGCCATGGCTTCTCTTTCAACATGCGTTCGGCGGTCGCCCCATAATCACCCTCACTCCGCAGTTCGACGGCAAAAACGGGGACGCCTTCGATCAACCTCATCCCCGTCGCCTGTCCTGCATAGTAGGACGCATCAGGACTGAACGACTGGCGATTTGGTAATTTGACCAGGTAACCGATGTTGTCGGTGAAGGCATACCCGTGCCGCGTGCGGCGCGCATACTCGCGCAGGCTGGCATAGATCTCCGCCGCCGCATAGTTGGGCAGAAAACCGGCAAGTGGCATGCTGGTTACGATGCCTGCCGCGTGATTTCTGCTTTGCCGTCCACTTTGACCAGAACATCGTTGGCCGAATCTGGTTGCCGGCGACTTGTCATGCCATGAACCCTTTATGAACGTCGCAACGCACTTTGTATCATGGTACCATACGCTCCGTGCTATACTACCTGCCGTATCGGGCCAGGGTGCCCCGGCTAGACGGTTACACTCTAGCATGCCATGCGCAGGCGTGTTTTTCAACCCATACGCATCAGGCTAAGGAGTAAAGCCGCCCGCCAAGCCGCAAAGACGCAAAGGGTATAGACAAAAGGGAATTCTCCCGCAGGGACGCAGGGACGCAGTGAAGAGCATCATTGACCACAAAGCGCGCAAAGACCACAAAGAAAATGCGCGCCTGGCGTTCCTTTCTTTGTGGTCTCTGTGTTCTTTGTGGCAATTTTCGAGCTTCCAGCACGCATTTCCCTGCGGCTCGGCGTCCCTGCGGGAGTTCTGTCCTTCGCTTGATGCGTATGGGTTTTCAACCGCACCTACGATTTGTTAACCATTTGCATAGCGACACGATCCACCGTGTCATACGTTTGAAAAATGGAGCATAAACGAATGGATGGAGCCACACAGGCAGCACCACTGTCTGCCGACCTCGTGCAGGTCGAAGAAACAATTCTTGGCGGGACGACCGCGCGCCGCAACGAGACGGTCATCGCCCGCGGCGCCGGCTGCTGGCTCTACGACACCGCCGGTCGCGGCTATCTGGACCTCACCTCCTCGCAAGGCATCGCCATGCTCGGCCATTCCCACCCGGCCCTCAGCGCCGCGATTGCCGAACAGGCGCAGACGCTGATCGCCTGC
This sequence comes from Candidatus Fredericiella danica, assembly GCA_016713335.1. Taxonomy (GTDB): domain Bacteria; phylum Chloroflexota; class Anaerolineae; order Caldilineales; family Caldilineaceae; genus Fredericiella; species Fredericiella danica. Next base: position 6,623 of record JADJPH010000020.1, read on the forward strand.
CCCAACTTCCTTTACAATGACCAGCGTGCCCGTTTTGCCGGGAAACTGGCCGGCGTGCTTCCGCCCCACCTGCAACATCTCTTCCTCGCCAACAGCGGTGCGGAAGCCATCGACGGCGCGATCAAGTTCGCCCGATTGACGACCGGTCGCACGCGCATGATTGCGTTCCGCTCGTCCTTTCACGGTCGCACCGTAGGTGCACTCTCCCTGACCTGGGAAAAGAAGTACCGCGAGCCCTTCCAGCCCCTGCTCGACGTCATTCATCTCCCCTACAATGACCTGGCCAAAGTGGAGGCGGCGCTCGACGACACCATCGCAGCGGTCTTTGTCGAGCCGGTGCAGGGGGAAGGTGGCGTCAACATCGGCGAAATCGACTTTCTCCAGGGGCTGCAGCAACTCTGCCGCGAACGGGGTGCGCTGCTGGTAATCGATGAAATCCAGACCGGCTTTGGCCGCACCGGAACCTGGTTTGGCTTCGAGCATGCCGGTCTCCAACCCGATATCATCTGCCTCGCCAAGGGTCTTGGCGGCGGCTTCCCGATGGGGGCGTTTGCCTACACCGATGCGGTCCAGGCAAAACTCTATCCCGGCGCCCACGGCAGCACCTTTGGCGGCAACCCGCTGGCCGCCGCCGCCGGGATCGCCGCGATTGACACCTACCGGCGTGACCATTTGATCGAGCGATCTGCCGCCATGGGCGAAGTACTGCTTGGCCGGCTGCGCGAGGAACTGGCTGACGTGCCCGTGGTGCGCGAGGTGCGCGGGCTGGGGCTGATGGTTGGCATCGAACTGCGTCAGAAGCCAGGCCCTTATCTCAAGACCTTGATGGAGGAGCATGGCGTGATCGCGCTGCCCGCGGGGACGAATGTCCTGCGCCTGCTCCCGCCGCTGATCATCAGCGAAGAGGAGATCGAGATTGGGGTGGAGGCGATCGCGAGGACGCTTGGTAAATAAGACAAGGAGACTGGGAGACAAGGAGACAAAGGAGACAAAGAGACAGGGAGGGAGTCAAAGAGATCGCTGGGAATGGTTGGTAGTCAACAGTTCATTTTGAGTTATAGGATGATGAGGCTCTCATGGAGCGTTCCATGGACCGCAATGAGGCAATTGCCCTGTTGAAGGGGTTGGTGGAAATTCCGTCGCTCTCGCATGAGGAGCGCGCGGCCAGCGCGTGGCTTGTGGAACAGATGCGGGCCGCGGGGTATGACCGCGCCTATGTCGATGGCGCCGGCAACGCCGTGGGCGAGATGGGACCTGCCGGCGCTGAGACGACAATCATGCTGCTGGGCCATATCGATACGGTGCCGGGGGCCATTCCGGTGCGGATCGAAGAGACACCCGCCGGTCCGGTGCTCTATGGCCGCGGCAGCGTGGATGCCAAAGGCCCGCTGGCCACGGCAACCGCGGCAGTGGCGCGGGTAGGCGCGGCCTGGGCTGCCGAACAAAACGTCCGGTTGGTCGTGGTCGGTGCAGTGGAGGAGGAGGCCGCCAACAGCAAGGGCGCCCGCTTTATCCGTGACCGCTTTGACGGCCGCACGGAACCTATCCCAAACGCCTGCATCATCGGCGAACCCAGTGGCTGGCAGCGCGTCACGCTGGGGTACAAGGGCAGGGTATTGGTGGAGATCGACGCCTCCCAACCGATGGCGCATACCGCGGGACCAAACGAGGGCGTGGCGACCGTCGCCGTCGATTTCTGGAACTGGCTCGCTGCATTGGCACAGGTCCACAACAGCGGGATCGACAAAACGTTCGATCAGTTGTCCCCCAGCCTCCGCCGGCTACAGACGTTTACAGATGAACAGATCCAAGATCACGTGATTGCTCAGGCCGGGATTCGCCTGCCGCTGGGGTTCGACGTCACGGACTTTGCGCAAACCATCGGTGCATGGGCAGCGGCGCGCTGCAACCTCGATTGGGACGGCGCCCCGTATCCGGCGCCAACACCGGAGCAGCCGGCCGTGTTCACCCTGGCGGGGCCATTGACGTCAATCGCCGTGAAGTTGGGGGCCTACGAGCCAGCCTGGCGGGGCGACCGCAACAATGCGCTCGTGCGCAGCTTTCTCGGCGCGGTGCGCACCGTGGACGCGGCAGCCAAACCCGGCTTTGTGGTCAAAAGTGGCACAAGCGACATGAACGTTGTGGGACCGGCCTGGCAGTGCCCGATCCTGGCGTACGGACCAGGCGACAGCAGTCTGGACCACACGCCGAACGAGCACGTGCACCTGGCAGAATACTGGCGCGCCGTGCAGGTGCTTGAAGCCGCGCTCAGAGGATTGTGCTCGGCAATTTTCCTGCTTTTCACGGGCTGGGCTTATGCCGCCAGCGCCGCCGGCCACCGCAGCACCATCTGCACCGTGCCCAGCACATCAGATGTTCCTTGGCGGCGCGGATCGGCTGATAGGCGGCGTTGGCGGGCTTCAACTCGACGAAGTCACGCTCCTCATGATAGTGCTTCAGCGTCACCCCGTCGTTGGCCATGTCATACGCCACCACCATCGCCCCATTGCGGATGTTCTCGCCGGGCAGCCGCTTTTTGACGATCACGATGTCCCCATCGTTGATCAGCGCTTCCTCCATCGAATCGCCCGCCACGCGCAAGGCAAACAGGTTCTCCGGGCTTGAAGGCAACAGGCTGAGACTGACTTCGATCGTGTCGTTGTCGTCGTCACCAAAGAAAAGGTGCTCACTCGTCTGGGCAAAGAGTTCCTGCCACTCTTTCAGCATATGACCGGCGCGGACGCGCCCAAGATGAAAACGCATCACTCTTCTCTCCACAATGGCATTCCACTGCTCAAGCAGACGGCGGCCGGTATCCGTCATGCGCCACCCACGGTGCTGGCGCTTTGCCGGCGGTTCCAGCAACTCCTCTTCCGCCAACGCCTTCAGGGTCTCATGCAACACTTGCATGGAACTGACATCGAGCGCATCCTTCACCTGGCGAACGCTGGGAGAGCGTGCGCCTTGCGCTTCCAGTTTGGCAAAATACTCCATGATGCGAACCGACAACGGGGTTTTCGACGACATGCGCGACCTCCTCGAACACGGCCCCCTACGAGGTGACAGATGCACCCCGACTGAGGATAAGTATAGAACAAGTGTTCGATTTTGTCAATCGTCTATAAATTACGTGATCCCGGCCAGCCAGAGCAGCAGCGCCGTTACCGTGTAACCATCGTGCAGTGCTTTGGCTTCCAGCAGCGTCTGCAATTCGCCGCGCGAAAACCAGCGCACTGCCCGCACTTCGGACCGGTCAAAGTCCCCACCTGACCAACGGATCGACAGTACACCACATGATGCAGGGCATCACCGATCCCCGGGATTGGGTAGAATGAATAGACGAGGCGATGGCCGGCAGTGGCGTAGCCGCCCTCTTCGCTGACCTCACGCTCGGCCGCAGCCAACACCGTCTCGCCGCCATCGATGTGACCCGCTGGGATCTCCCACTCCACCGTGCCGGTGACATAGCGATACGCTTCCACGAGCAGCAAGTGATTTGCCTCATTCTCAACCAGAACACCGACCGATTTGCTCGGGAATTCCAAAAAGTGGTGCCGTTCGATGATCCGGTCGCCGGGAAATTCGACGCGGTCAACGTGCAGATTCACCCATGGGCTGGTATACAGGGTCTCCCGTGCCAATCGTGCTGGCGCCTTTACGCTCATTTGCCCACGCTCCCCTCAACGCACAATGGTGATGCGCCCACACTCTACTTTGGCGCCGGTTTCGTTGTTTGCGCTATCCCGCAAACCGACGACGATGGGATAGGACCCTGGCGGCATCACAGGGTTCAGATTGACGTCGATTTCATCGCGCACGATCGCACCGGCCGCCCAGTCGCGCGTCGGCCATTTTCGTAATGCCTCATTTTCACGATAGAGCCGGTCGCCCCAGACTCCTTCCGGGCCAATTGCCTGAACGGTGGCGATATAGTCATCCGTGATCTCCCCGGTCGCTTCCCACCAGAGGCGCACATGCACCCATCCGCTGGGAGGATGCATCCGTTCATCGGTGGCCGCCAACTCCGGCGTCAAGATCTCGCAGGCGGCGAGGCGCAAGCCGGGCGCAAGTTCTGCATCTGGGTAAACCGCAGCGGCGTTCAACGGGGGCAACTGGTCAAAGTGGCTGGCAACTGCATAGCCACTCAGTTTGATCCCGGCAGGGTATTGCTCGGTCACAATTGGATATCTGGCATTCAACCAGCCTTCGACCACTCTGGCGTCGTCCATGCCTTCCAGATGGCTCTGAGTCAGCCAGAGCGTGGCGACGCCGTCTCTTTCCAACCCGATCAGGGGCGGCGCCACCACTTCATCAGCGTCGTCCGGCGCTAAAGCGCCGCCGAAGGGGAAAAAGACGGCGAGGTCAGTACGGATCGCGCTCTGGCGAAGATACCGTTCCAGCGGCATACGGGTGTAGTCGATGTGGGCGACGGCCGCGCCGGGCAACCCGGGGCTTGCCGCCTGATAGCCGGCGATGTAGTTCGCAGTTGCGCGCCAATCTTCGCGGGCCATTGCCGGCGTCCAGAGCCTGGGTAATGCCGCGGCAAGCCAGAGCACGGCGACTCCACCCAGGACCGCGGCCACAACGATGGTTGGCCAACGGCTTTGACCACGCTGCGGGCGGCGCTTGCCCGCCGGTTGCGCCTGTGGGCAGCGGTTGGGCCCACGTTTCACATGGCCGGCCCAGGCGGCGACGGCAACGATGCCGCGGGCGGCGGCCCACAATACAAAGGGGACCAGAAAAAGGAAGTAGCGATCCTCGCCGAAGATGGTTTCGTTGCGTGCGAGCAACACGTTGCCGACCAGCAGTGGCGTCGCCAGCCAGACCCAAAGAAAGAGCAGATCCGGCGTGAATGGTCCCATGTGTCCACGGCGCCGGCGCGGCCACGGCAGCGTGAGGCCAAGAATGACGAGCATGGCGCCAAAGACAAGGCCGGACGTGAGCACCCAATCGGGCCAGTCGACGCGCCAGAAGGTGGCAATCTGCAACTGATGCCACAGGTTGGGGAGAAATGCATCGAAGGCGCGGCCGGGGGTGCTGTCATTGGCATTCGAGAGCCAGGCATTGCGTGCCAGCGGAAGAAAGAGGACCCCGGTGACAAGGAGTGCAAGGACGCCTTCGGCAAAGCGGCGCGACACGGGCAGCTCTATTTTCGACCGGACGGCGCTGCCTGTTCCCAAGCGTCTCAAGCCACCAGAGACCGAGGAGGCTGAGGCCGGCAGCGGGCAGGACAAACGCGCTGAATAGATAACTGTAGAGGGCGAAGAGCCATGCGATGACCATCAGACCCCACCACAGGAGGCGTCTGCGCGCACTGGCGCCGTTCCATGCCAACCAAAGGCAGCACGCGGCGGCAACGATGGCCGTCGTGGCCGGTTGGAACATGCGCAGTTCCTGGCTGTACCAGACCAGGACCGGACTGACCGCCACCAGGGCGCCCGCAAGCAAGGCAGTGGTGCGTCCGCTCTGTGCGTGCACCAGGCCCATGAGCAGACCGACGGTGGCGACGCCAAAGAGCACGCCGAGCAAGCGCAGGGCCACGTCATTGGTGTGGAGGCCAAAGAGTTCGAGGAAGGCCGCCCAGTAGTGAAGCACCAGGTAGTAGACCGGCGGGTGCTTCTCCTGGACCAGTTGCAGGGTCACGCTCCAGATATAGGACGCGGCAGAACGCGCCCATTTCATGCTGACGGCTTCGTCGAACCAGAGGCTATGGTAGTCAAGACGCCAGGAGCGCGTGAGGGTTGCCAGGAGCAGGATGCTGATTTCGGGCAGTTTCGAATTGAGAAAACGGTGTGCCCAACCTGTCTTTGCGACGGGGGACTGCATGGGTGGGTGATCGTACGCTGTTGCCACGTCTTACTTTGCACCGATGCCGAGTTCATCAAAGGTTGCGCGTTGAAAGAAGCGCCGATAGGCGCGGATTTCGAGCAGCAGATCCTTGAGTTCGTTGAAATGCTTCTTCTTTGCTTCCGCTTGCACCCTGCCGGCGCCAGTTGCAATCCGCACTGCATCGCCTTCGCCCCAGTCGACGATTTCAATCATCCCTTCTGCCTGCAGGCAGAGCAGCGCCTGGCGCACACTCGCCTCAGTGAGACCCAGGCGCCCGGCAATGCGCCCGATATCGAGCAGGCCTTCAAAATGTCCGATTGCGTATTTCACCGTACTCGCCACGGCGCGCAGTACTGCGGGCGGGGTGTCGTTGCCGGTCGATCTTGCCACCAGATGAATTACGTCTGGTTGCGCCGTGCTCTTCAACCATTCCCAGATTTCCGCCGATGGAGGCGTGCTCCAGACCACGAGTGGTCTTCCTGGGACTGCAGTGGTTGCCTGTTGCCGTGGGGAATAGGGCACCGATTGGTCGCCGGTGGCCAATGCCGTACCTTCGGCATACCACGTCGCTGCCGTAACTCGCGGCAATGCCATGAGGTCAACCGTTGTCTGCCTCAGATCGACGGCTGGGATGTGACCCGGCGCCGGCAAAGCCAAGTCCCCCTCCGGTGGGCGCGACGCTCGGCTGGCTACGTAGGTGAGTTGGAGTGTGCGTTCACCTTTGTACTCATTGATGCCAAGGGTGTACGCCAGATCAAGCGGGCCGGCAGGTAGTTCCGCATCTGCGCCGTGAAACCAGATCACGGGCAGCACCGGTGGACCCTCCGTGCCGGCGGCACGGACCGCCAATCGGCGATGGGTGCCTTCGCGGCCGATCCGGCGATCTTCAACGACCTCGAGGTGGTTGGTCGCCAGGATTGGCATCGGGTTTCCCTGGCCAAAGGGCGCCAGCCGTGTCAACTCGTTGACAAGTTCCATATCCAGATCCTGTGGCGCCAATTCTGCGTCCACTACAAGCCCGGTTTGGACCGAGTCATCGCGGTGCAAGGGAATCTGATCGCTTAGCGCGCGGCGGAAGGCGTTGATGTTCTCCGGGAGCAGGCTCACCCCGGCAGCCCCAGGATGCCCGCCGTGTGTAAGCAGCAGGTGGCTGCATGCTGCGATGGCCGCGCCGATATCCACGCCGGGGGCGCTGCGGGCGCTCCCGCGCGCACGATCGCCCGGTGGCCGAAGGAGCATCACCGTCGGTTTGCCGAATTGTTCGACAAGCTTAGACGCCACAATGCCGACGACGCCGGCGTGCCAGTGCGGGTTGTCAAGCACCAGGGCATTGAATTGAAGCAACTCGGGGTGCTGGTCAACCATCTCGAGCGCCGCGGCTGTGATCTGGCGCGTCAACAACTGGCGCTCCTGGTTCAGCCGTTCGAGTTTTGCGGCCAATTCGCCGGCGCGCAGTGCATCATTCGTGGTCAGTAGTTCAATCGAAAGCGTGGCATCTTCCAGCCGTCCCAGGGCGTTCATGCGCGGGCCAAGTTGGAACCCAATTGATTCCGCATTCAAACTGGCGGGATCGACGCGTGACTGATGCATCAATGCCTTCAGACCGATGCGTTGCGTTGTACGCAACCGTTCCAACCCGCGCTGGAGCAGATAGCGAGCGTCATGCACCTGCTCGGCGACATCCGCAACGATGCCCAGCGCAACCAGGTCCAACAGGAAGTCTTCTTCACCGCTATAGCCGGCCAAGGCATAGAGCTTCTGCACCAACTTGAAGGCTACGCCCACGCCGGGCAGGGTGCGGAGCGGGTCCCCTGGCGGCTGAAATTTGGGGTTGACCACTGCATCGGCGCGTCGCACGGAGTTCGTGCCTGCGGTAGCGGCATCGAGTCCCCACAGTGGATCGACCGTTGGCCGCAGCCCTTGAAACTCCGGTGACAAGTCGTGGTGATCGGTGATGACCACCGTCAACCCCTGGTCCTTGGCAAAACCCACAGCCGGGCCTTCGGCGATGCCGGTGTCGCAACTGACGAGCAAATCAATCGAAGCACCTTCTTCGGCAAGACATGCTTGCAGGCTGTCAACCTTGATGCCGTGACTCTCTTTGAAGCGGTTCGGCACGTGGAAACGGATTTCGCTCCATGTGTTCAGCTTCGAAGCCAGATCGCGCAACGCGGTGACGAGCAATGCCGTGCTGGTCTGCCCGTCTACGTCAAAATCGCCCCAGACAAGCACGTGCCGGCTTTGTTGTAGCGCGCGATAGAGCAAATCGGCAGCGTTTTCGACGCCGATGAGTGCATCCGGGGGTGCGGGCGAATATTGATCCGGATCCAGAAACGGGATCGCTTTCTCCGGTGTGTCGATGCCCCTTTGCGCCAGCAGTTGCGCAACCAGTGGGTGACCACCGACCGTGGCGAGCAATTCCGGGCTGGGCGTGATGATAGGCTGGACGCGCCAAGATTGCATGTCATCGATCCTTAAAATGCCAATTCATCGACGTCGGCAAGGGTAAATTCGAGCGCCTTCTCAATGTCCACCGCGAAAAATTCCTCCGCGTCATCGAACGCATCGAGATCACCCGCGGTCTTGCCGCGGCCATTTCGGGTAATCTCGCTCGTCTCTCCCCGAAAGGATCGTGGCGAGCAGCGCCTCCAGCCGGCGGCGATTGGCTTCGTGTTGGCTGGAACTGTAGCGAAATACGATCGATTGGGTGGGCGCGGCTGTGAACCAATAGCGCATCTCCACCGCCTCAGGTTCCACGGGGCCCCAGGGGAAACGTGCACTTGCCTCCACCAGGACGAAGGGATAGACCACGCTTTGGAGCCGCTGGCGCAGCGTGAACTGGTCACCGCGGCGTTTGCTGGTCTTCCAGTCAACGATGATGGCATGACCATCGCGGCTGGCGGCGATGAGGTCATACTTGGCCGCAAGCCGCACATGCACGTGTTCGGTTCCGCTAGCCGCTGGGCCGGCGTCAGATGACGTCTGGTTCGCAGTGTGTGGCAGTTGAATGGAGACGGTCAGGACCTTCTCGACTTCGAGGAAATCTTCCGGCAAGTCTTTCGGGCGCTGGCTTTGATAGGCGGCAAACCACGTGGCGAGTGGCGCCGGCAACCCCATGGCAATTTGGACCGGATCGATCCCGATCTCGGCGCGCTCAATGAGGCGGTGAAAGCGTTCGCCCTGGCGCATCTGCTCTTCGTGCTCCTGGACCGGAGAAGCCTCCACTGCGGGCCAGGGCAACTGTTCCGCATAGGCCAACCAGAAGCGCCGCGGGCAGTCCGTATAGGCCTGTAAACTGGACTGGCTAAAGGTGAAGGTGGGGGGCAATTGCAGTTTGTTCAATTTCAACTCTCGCTGTTGTCACCAGCCGGTGATTCCGAGTACACGTAAGACTTCAAGCAGAGATGGCGGTGGGTCCTGCCACAGCCAGGCGGTGTTGATCCTCAGACCGGGCAATGCAGGGGAGGCATACCAGCCGGCAGCATCCACCGCCGCCACCTGATAATGCCGATCCGGCTGCAATTGGTAGAATTCGGCCTGGTTGGTCAATGGGTCAATCAGCCAATATTCGGGCACGCCGGCAACGGCATACTCCATGTATTTCTCACCGCGATCCCGCCCGATGCTTTCGGGTGAGATTACTTCGACCACCAGATCTGCGGGGCCTTCGAGATAGGCCGGCTGCAGGCGTGTACGGTGATCTGAGCGCACAAATAGGATATCAGGTTCACGGCCACGGGGTGGGACCAACAGTCGCATCTGAAAGGGGGCGGATAAGACGATGCCCAGTTGATTGGCCGTGGCATATTCATCAAGCAACTTCACAAGAAACTGGGTGATCATCTGATGCTTGATCGAAACTGGTGTCATTTGAATCACCTTGCCATCCACCCACTCAGCATGAAGGCCGTCAAACTGGGCGAGGAAATCCTCATACGACAACACCACCATCACGTCGCCAGGTTCGACATCGAGCGCGCGATAGATGCGGTCGGTAAGATCGCTTTGCGTAGCGGCCCAGGTCGGGGCCAACTCATGGACAACGCGGGTCAATTCCTGAGTTAGTTCGGCGGCAGTCAAGTAATTGGTCATAGGAGTAGGTGTTGCGTTACATCACGCATCACGCATCACGAGCTCACGAGTGTGCGGTCACAGATGGCGGCATAGAGATCCGCCGTTTCGGCGGCGGTGCGTTTCCAATTGAAACGGGCCGCCTGGCGCCTTCCCTGCTCGCGCATGGTAGTGGCTAATGCGGGCTGCGTCAAGACCAGCCGCACCGCGTGCGCAAGCATCTCGTCGTCCGTGGGTGGGACAAGCAGCGCAGCGCCGCCCGCCACTTCCGGTAGACTGGAGACGTTGCTGCACACGACCGGCGCCGCACATGCCATGGCCTCAAGCACCGGAAAGCCAAATCCTTCGTAGAGGCTGGGCGCAAGCACGCAGGCGGCCCCCGTGTACAGCGCCGGTAGATCGCTCGCCGGCACATAGCCGGCGAGCACGACATCACCGGTCAGGCCCAGTTGTTCAATCTGCGCTTGAATCGGCTCAAAGAGCCATCCCTTCCCGCCCGCCACCACCAACTGGTGGGGAAACCCTTCAGTCTTGAGCCGGGCAAGCGCACGCAATGCGGTGATGTGGTTTTTGCGCGGCTCCAGCGTCCCAACCATCAGCAGGTAGGGACGGTTGGGGCTGTAGCGTTCCTTGACCTGTGCCAGCGAGGCTGGAGGGGCAGGTCGAAAGCCGGTTTCAACGCCTTCATAGATCACCGTGATTTTGCTTTCCGGCACGCCGTAAAGCCGGATGAGATCTTGCCGGGTGTGGTTGCTGACCGCAATAATTGCCGTTGCGGCCGCGACAAAACGTGGCATCGCCAGCCGCAAGAAGATCCGATTCTTTTGGGTATGATGTTCCGGGTAACGCTCGAAAATTAAATCGTGTACGGTCAGCACCGTAGGTGCGGTAAGACAGGGCAGCAAGTGTTCGGTGGCATGATAAAGCACCGGTGATGGCAATTGGCGCCCGGCCTCGGGTGGGCCCGGCTGCCGCTGAACGCGCTCCAGGATCTCCTGCAGCGGGCGATAGGGGCGGTGCACCCACTGGCTGCCCAGCGCGGTCATGCGCCAGCGCACCTGATCCAACGGCAGTGAATCCACTGGTGTGTGCGCCAGCGGTGCCGGTGGCCGGTGATGGCTATGGGCGTTGTAGAAGAGGGAGACGGCGACCCGATCGGCTTCGCCGGCCAACAAATGCTGTGTGAGTTGTGACGCATATCTGGCAAGTCCGGCCCCCTGGTGCACGGCAGGACCGATGTCAATGACCGCACGAATTGGAGGGGGAGACTGGTGAACTTCACCGGATTTCCCACCTTGCGCCGCGCGCCTGAGGTTGGTCACGTGCGACGCTCCTGGAGCAGCAACTGCGCCCGGCTAATGATCATTTCCATGGCCACGCGATTGTCGCCCCCCTGTGGCACGATCACATCGGCGTAGCGTTTGCTGGGTTCCACAAACTCCAGGTGCATCGGCCGGACGGTGGCCATGTACTGTTTGACGACCGAGTCAAGCGTGCGGCCGCGTTCGCTGATATCGCGCCGGAGCCGGCGAATGAAGCGGACATCGGCATCGGTTTCCACAAAGATGCGGATATCCATCAGGTCACGCAGATCTTTTTCGGTGAAGATGAGAATGCCTTCAACCAGGATGATGGGTGCAGGTATTACCTGTTGTGTTCGCGTGCTCCGTGTATGCTGGGAAAAATCATAGAGCGGCATCTCGACCGTCCGCCCGGTCTTGAGTGCAATGACGTGCTGGACCAACAGGGACGTCTCCAGGCTATTGGGATGATCATAGTTCGTGCGGACGCGCTGCTCCATCGTCAGATGACTTTGATCCCGGTAATAGTTGTCGTGTTGCAAGTAGGCAATATTTGCAATATTGACTGCTTCCTGGATGCGACGGCTGACTGTGGTTTTGCCGCTCGCAGTGCCGCCGGCGACACCAATAACGAATGGGATTGGGCTGTGTAGCATCGTTCGATCCAGTTTCCTATTGACTGAATTGTGCGCAGAAACCGGCGGGTTGGGGCGATTCACGCACGATCAGTGAGTGGATTCTTCGCGTTCTGTGTACCACCGTTGTACAGCCGCTAACTCGTCTGGTAGATCACTCTGCACGACCAGCACGGCCCGGTCGACTGGCCACGGCCCGACCTGTGCAAGGAGAAATCCTGGTCGCCGCCAATAACCCAGGGCGCCTGCTAACACCAGAACCAGGGCGGGCCACACCAGCCACAGGGCGGGTGCATGCCGCACTTCGACGCTTAGGCTGGGCAGCGGGATGAGCGCAATTGCCGGGCCATCCGTACCGGGAATGCTGATCACGCTGCTCTTCGAGACGTTGAACCGGTCCGTCGCGCCTTCGCTTTCCCCGCGAAAGATCTCGACAAGAAAAGTGTCTGGCGCACCCGCTTCAATATCCCCCTGGCGCAGAATTCGCAGTGCAACCCCGGCTGAGCGGATGAGTAGCAACTCCTCACTGTCAGGGTTTGGAAACCCTAATCCAATCTCAGCGACGGTGTTGCTCTGCCCTGGCTGCTCCAGCAGTTTCGCACCATCCAGCGTCCGCACGTAGAGTGCCGGGGTCTGGGCGTTTGCCACGAGATCGGTTCCGGCAATCTGCGTGCGGAGCGGCCCGTAGACCGGCAACGCAAAGGTGTCACCGTTCACCGCGCCGCGCAACACGGGTTCAAGGATGCCGGCCGTCGGTTCATCGATGCCGTATTCGAGTTGCAGATCGTGTACAGCGTCGGCGGCGCGTTCACCTGGTAAAAGGGGCGCAGCTGTGAATGCCCATCCGACCACCGTGTTCAGCCAAATCATGGCCGCGGCCAATAACATGCCGGCCAAGAGCAGCGGACGCAGCCATGAGGTCGCCAATCCCCGAATTGCCAACATTCTTTCCTCGAGGACAGGTTCTTCAGCCGATCTGTTGTCAGCGGTATGACCGCCGGCTGCACTTCTTGCACCATCGACGCGCAGCGTTCGCCGCTCTACGCGTTGCCAGCGCGCCTCAAAGAGCCGTCTGAGATCGGCGGCAAAGGTCAATGGCGATTGGGCAAACGCCTGACGCCAGCGCAACAATGTTCCCGGTGCGGCAATTGTCACCGGTTCGCCGTTGCCGGCGCCGGTATGATCGAGCACGGCGGACACACGCCGGAGGCGGATGGCCGCACGGCATTCGTTGGCGAATTGCACCAACAAAATGAACGCCAGCGCAGCCAGCAGGATCTGTAGCAGTGGCCCACGCAGGAGTGTATAAAAGCCCAGCGCCCGGAAAATGGCGCCCACGACCCCATAGTTGTTGGCAGTGGAGGTCAACCAGCGGCCCGCTGCGCCGGCCTCATCGGCGAACTGGCTGGGCAATTGCGGTAACGTGACCGCGGCTGCAATCAAGAGGGCAAGCAGGATGCTCAGCGCCAGCAACGGCCACGGTGAAACCAGTGTCAGCCAAAGCGTCCGCCCTACATCGTTAAGCTGAATTCCGCTGCCGCTCTGTGACTGCGCAGGTGGCGCAGCGACGTGCTCCGCGGGTGGCGTTTGGCCGGTATGATTTGGGGCGGCTTCGCTCACCGGTCGCCTCCAGCCTTTGCCATCCACTTGCGCACCTCACCGGCGAGGTTTGAGAGGGGCGTGCGGCGCACCGTGCACTCTGGCAGTGCATCCAGAAACTGCTGCCCGTATTCCTTGCGCCAGGCACGGCTGTCGAGCAACACAACCACACCGTGATCGGTGGCGCGCCGGATCAGCCGTCCGAAACCCTGGCGGAGACGCAGCACTGCGTCCGGGACTGTGTAGTCATTGAATGGATCCTCGAACTCGGCGCTGCGTGCGGCCACCAAAGGATCATTCGGTACGGCGAAGGGCAAGCGTGTGATCAGCAGGCACCGCAGTTCATCGCCCGGCAGATCGATCCCTTCCCAGAAGGTGCGTGTGCCCAACAGCACTGCCTGTTCGTTTTCGCGAAATTCGCGTCTGCTTTGACCGTGTTGCAACAGCAATACACCTTGACGATCGAGTTGTGTCCGGATGACGTCGCCGGTGGCCCGCAACTGTTGATAGCTCGTAAACAGGACCAGCGTTCGTCCCTGGGCTGCGACGGCAGCATCCACGATGGCCTGTTCGACCAGCGGCTGGTAACGGCTATCGTTTGGTGGAGGCAGGTCGGTGGGCAAGTAGAGCAAAGTGCTGCGTTTGTAATCAAACGGACTCTCGACCGTGGCGATCTTGACATCCCACAACCCAAGCCGTTCGCGGATGAAACGAAAACTGGATCCGGTCCGCAACGTTGCGCCGGTGAAGATTGCGCTGCGGCGCTTGCGCACCAATTCTTGTTCCACGGTCGCATACACGGAGAGGGGGGCAATGGCCAGCGTGACGTTGCCGGTGGCGTCGCCCATTTCCATCCAGGCAACCTGATCGCGCCGGGCGCCTTCCGGGGCAAGCAGGATGCTGTCCAGTTGCTGCGCCAATTCGACCAATGCGGAGTGGGCGCCGCGCGTGTCTTGGAGAAGCGTTGCTTGCGGTTCCGTCTGCCACCAGCGGGCGGCATCCAGTTGCTGCACCAGGTGGTTTACCTGTTCGATGCAAGCGCGCAGGTAGCTGCGCGTCTCGTCCCACTCGAGCTCAACCTGGCTCCACTCAGGCTGGCTGCGCATGCCACCGTTTAATGCCCGTCGCTGAGGAAAGCCAAACTCCTGTCGCGCTTCACCATGATTGCGGCAATGCCGCCAGCCGCTCGGCAAAATCCGCCAGTGCCACGCCCGCGCGCCGGGCGCCGGCTGCGACTTTAGGGAGCGCGGTCAACAGTTCGCCGGCGCGTATGTTTGTTGCCGCACGATGCAACTGCGCCATCAGTTCGCCTTCCAGCCCAATCCGTCGCAACAATGCCTGTACGTAGGGCCACTCGACGCGATAGGTCAGTTGGTCCGTTGCCGCTTCCTCCAGGCGGTGCGTCTCGTCAACAATCAGATGGTCGTAGGCCGGAATAATGCGCCCACCGGATGCGAGATCGGCGAGGAGCAGGGCATGGTTGACGACGATGATGTGGGCGGTATCCGCGAGGCGCGGCCTCAAGATAGAAATCGCGCGGCGCCATCAGGCGCAAAGGTCGCCGCGCTGCCGGTTTGCCCATTGAAGTGCGTGTCACCGGCTTCGCAGCGTTCGGGCGAACAGGTGACGGGATCTGAACAGATGCGTTGCCATACAGCTTTTTCTGCGGGCGACAACAGCGTGATTTCGCCGGCATCGCCGGTGTGCGTCTTTGTCAACCAGACGAGCACTTTGGCGAGAACATTCAACTCCGGCGCCGTAAATTGGCGTTCCTTGCGCCAGGCATGGAGCCGGCGCAGGCAGAGATAGTTCTGGCGGCCCTTGAGGACGGCTCCACGCAATGCAAGGTTGGCGGTCTGCTGCAGCAGAGTTGCCACTTGTGGCAGGTCCTTTTCGATCAACTGGTCCTGCAGGGCGATGGTATTGGTCGCAACGACGACACGGCGGTCGTTGTGGGTTGCCCATAAGGCGGCAGGAAGCAAATACGCCAGGCTTTTGCCGGTGCCGGTGCCCGCCTCGATCAGCAGGTGATCGCCGATATTGAGTGCAGTCATGACCTGGGCCGCCATGGCAATTGACCACTGCGTTGTTCAAATGGTCACCCATTTGCGCGCAAGGGTCCGTTGGGCGCAAAATATTCATCGATGGTTTCGATCGGAATGGGTTCGGTCGCCCGGTTCTGCTCAACACCGGCGCCGAAATGGTGACTGCGACCGGCTCCAGAGGTTCAACCATCGGTTCATCGTCGGGGCGTCCCCGGGCGGCGCCGGCGAAGAAGGGCTCATAAGGCCATTCGAGGCCCGCACACGCATCCAGGATCAGTTGGATGACGGGCATCGGCAACTGGCGCGCCTGCTCACCCAATGCATGAAAGAGCAGCGCCGTCGCCTCTGCGTCGTCCGCAGCCCGATGCGCATCCAGCAGCGGGATGCCCAGGTTCAGGCACAACTCGCCCAGACTGTAGCTGGCGAGACCCGGCAGCAGAATGGAGGCAAGTTCCCAGGTGTCGAATACCGGCCGGTGGAAGTTTACGCCGGCATTGCGTAGAAAGCCGAGGTCAAGGGGGCATTGTGGCCAATCAACCCGGTCACTGAACCATCGACAAATGCCAATAACTCCGGTAAGACCTCGCCCAGCCGCGGCGAATGGGTGACGTCGCTATTGCGAATCCCCGTGATCCGCGTCACGCGCAGGGGATCGAGCGCTGCGGATTGATCAGCGTAGAAAATCGGCCAACGATCTGGCCATCGCGCAGCCGCACGGCGCCGACTTCGATGATGGCATCGCGCGGGGTCCAACCCGGTGGTCTCAAGATCCAATGCGACATAGGTGCGACCGCTGGTAGGCGCAAGCTCTGGAAACCCCAGGTGATGTATGTGTCGATCCGTGCGATCTGTCAAACGAGGATCCCTTCGGTCAGGTGGGCGGTGTCTTTTCTATTATAGCCGTTATTGGGACAGTCACTCAACTTGAATTGGCAGCGGGCAGCGCCAGCCCAGTATTTGAGCTTGCACCATTTATGCGGCACAATGGGCGCCATGCGAGTCGCTGTCATTGCCACGGTCTACAATGAGCATCACACCATCGAACGTCTGCTTGATTCCCTGGCGGGGCAAACGCGTCGACCGGATGAAGTTGTCATCTGCGATGGTGGCAGCCGCGACGACACTCCCCGCTTTGATCGCGCACTATGCGCGCCGGCATCCGGAACGTTTGCCCAACCTACGGGTTCTGGTGGAAGCCGGCGCCAACATCAGTCGCGGCGCAACCTGGCGATCGCAGCGACGACCGCTGAGTTGATTGCGGTGACCGATGCCGGGGTCCGGCTGGAGCCAAACTGGTTGGCGGAAATCGTGGCGCCCTGGGAGCGAGATCCCACCCACCTGGCGGTGGCCGGTTTTTTGCGCCCGATGTGGTGGGCGTCTTCCAGACCGCCATGGCCGCCACCGTGCTGCCCCTGGTCGATGAGATCGATCCCGCCGGGTTTCTGCCCAGTAGCCGATCGGTTGCATTTCAAAAGAGCACCTGGGCACGCGCCGGGGGTTACCCGGAGTGGCTGGACTATTGTGAGGACCTGATTTTCGATTTCGGCGTCAACGCGCAGCGACCGGAAACACCGTCCGCCTTTGCCTGGGCGCCGGACGCCCTGGTTCATTTCCGCCCGCGGGAAACACTCGGACAGTTTTGGAAGCAGTACTATCGATACGCGCGCGGGGATGGGAAGGCAGACCTCTGGCGAAAACGCCATGCGGCCCGGTATATCACCTATTTGATCATTCTTCCTGCGTTGCTTGGCCACGCCTTTTGGGGGGTGTCGGCGCGCTGGTTGGGCTGGCTGGGGCTGGTTGCCGGCATCGCACTCTATTGCCGGCGTCCCTGGCAGCGCCTGGTCAAGATTGGCGGAAGTCTCGGACCGGCTGGCTGGCTGGCGGCGGCGGGATGGGTCCCCATCATCCGGGCCACCGGCGATCTGGCCAAGATGTTTGGGTATCCGGTGGGGCTTTGGTGGCGCAGACAGCATCACCCGCCGGATTGGCGGGAGGCGCAACAGAAGCTTGCTGACAGCGAGCGGCGCCAGGAACTGCGATAATGATGTTTGAGGCAACTCCGTGAGCATGACAAAGGTGGAGCGTCGCCAGGTGGCGGCTGACTTAATTGAAGCGACGCCGGGCAGCAACGGGCTGGGGTTCTGGCTGCTGGCATCCCCCATGCTGATCTTTCTGGCGTGGGTCTGGACTGATTTTTTTGCCTATGTCAGCCCGATTCCGTGGCGTGTCGTTGACCTCATCCTCGCGCTGGTGTTGATGTTTGTTGTGTTCGTCTTGCCGTTGGGGTGGCTGGCCCACCGGCTGGTGACGGCGCAGCCGCGCATTTTCCAGAATGCCGGTTGGGATGTGCAGCCACTCGAACCGGTGCGTGCGGAAGAGGCCTACCTGGTGCACTATGTGGCGCAGGAGCGGCATCGCGCCCCCAACACCTGGGCGCGGCAGATCCTGCGGGCCGCACAGGGATGGGTCTATCTTGAAATCGCCGCGATCTTGCTCAGTTTCATATTCTTGATTCCGCTGTTCTTGAGCGCCGTCGATCTTGGCTTTGGCCAATAGGAGGCATGATGCACGCCCTGAAATGGATCGTCCTCTGTTTATGTCTTGTGACGAGCGTGGCATTGGCAATGGGCTGGTCGACCGTACGGGCACAGGACAACGGTGTTGCCGCGTCTGGCGCCGTGGTCTCGATCCGGTTCAAAGATACGGCGGATGCGACACGATTGGCAGCCCGCTATGACGTCTGGTATGTCGATCACCGCGTCAAATCGCTGATTGCGTACGTGACGCCGGCCGAACGGACGGCCCTGGCACGTGACGGCTACTCGGTTCAGGTCGATGCGCCGCGCACCGCAGCGCTGAGTCAGGCGCTTGCCCCGGCCCCGCATCAGAAGGCGGGGATTCCCAACTACGCCTGTTATCGGACAGTCGAGGAGACCTATACAAGCATGTCAAAACTGGCGAAGGCGCACCCGCGCCTGGCCAGGTGGGTCGATATTGGCGACAGTTGGCTGAAAATCCACGGCGCCGCCGATGAGGGCTACGACATTCGTGCGCTGGTTGTGACTAATCGCGACCGGACGGGTCCCAAGTCCCGCTTCTTTTTGATGGCAGCGATCCATGCGCGTGAGTATGCGACCGCCGAAACGGCGGCGCGGTTCGCAGAGCGCCTGGTGAACGGGTATGGGGTCGATCCTGACATCACCTGGCTGCTCGACTATACCGAGATCCACATCGTCACGCAGTCCAATCCTGATGGCCGCAAGCGCGCCGAGTCGGGTTTCCTGTGGCGGAAGAATGTGAATAACCAGGATGGCTGCTCTTTCAGCAGCGCCATTGGCGTCGACCTCAACCGCAACAGCAGCTTCAAATGGGCGCCTGTGTGGAAGGATTCTGCTCAAGCACAGATCCCTGTGACATGATTCACCGCGGATCAGCGGCCGGGTCGGAACCAGAAACGCAGACCCTGCAAGACTACATGCGCTCGATCTTCGCCGATCAAAGAGGCCCTGGCGACGCGGACGCGGCGCCGGCAGACACGACTGGGCTCATGATTTCGCTGCATAGTTACGGGAAATGGGTCCTCTTTCCCTGGGGGTGGAACTCGGCGCCAAGCCCCAATCTGGCGCAGTTGCAGACGTTGGGGCGCAAGTTTGGCTTCTACACCAATTATGTGGTCTGCCAATCCGGTTCGTCTGGCTGCATCTATCAGACTGACGGCACCACCGACGATTGGGCCTATGGCGAACTGGGCATCGCCGCCTACACCTTCGAACTCGGCACTGAGTTTTTTGAGTCGTGCAGCTATTTTGACACTGATATTATTGAACAACTCTTGACGACGCTCACAGTTGCCGCCAAGACTGCCCGGCTGCCCTATCAGGCGCCGGCAGGTCCGGAAATTGTCGATGCGGTCGCTGAACCCGCATGTGTCGCGGCCGGAGATCCAGTGACGTTAACTGTCACCGCCGACGATTCTCGCTTTGCCAGCAACGATCCCTACTTTGGGAGCGAGCCTATTCAGAATATCGCTGCGGTCAGCTACACGGTCGACCTGCCCAGTTGGGTCAGCGGCGCCGTTGCCACCTCAATGGCAACGGTCGATGGTTTTGACGGTCCGGTTGAACCGGCAGTGGCGCTCGTGACGACCCAGGGTTGGAGCGACGGACGCCACCAGCTTTTTATCGAAGGTCAAGATGCCGCCGGCAATGTTGGCGTTCCTACGGCCGTCTTTGTGACGATTGACGCGGATTGTGAGCAGTCTGGCGCCGGGTGGTCTTCGTACCTGCCCGTGGTTGCCCAGAACGAGTGAAGGCATGAATGAACTTTTGCGGGCGCTGCTCGGCCTATTGATCGTCACGGCGCTGGTGCTCTATGGGCGCGGCTGGTGGCGCATGCGCCGGCTTGGTTCACCCGTGGCGTCGATCTACCGGCTGATCGTTTTCTGCGTTGCCAGCCTGCTCGTAGGCGTCGCGTTTCTCTCGCCCTTGCACCCCTATAGCAGCCAGTTGCTCTTCTTTCGTAGCCTGCAGACCGTCATCCTGGTGCTGTTGGCGGCGCCGGCTTATTTCTTGAGTTGTGGCTATGACGTGATGCTGTGGGGGCTGCCGGCCGCGTGGCGCCGGCAACTAAAGGGTAATCTCCATCGCAATGCGCCTTTGGGACGCACCGTCCGGCGCCTGACCCCCATTGGCCTGATCTGGGTCTTGTTCCTGGTCCTGTTTGTCGTCTGGCATGAACCAACGTGGGTGAACTGGTCGATGGGGCGGCCGTGGGTGCATACCGCCGGGCTGATTGTATTGGGACTGCTCGCACTGCTCTTCTGGTGGCATGTGGTGGGCACCGGCCCGCGGCTCCATCCGTCCCTGGCGCCCTGGCTGATTGCCATCATGTTGGTGATCACGGAGATTATCAACATGTTGACGGGGGTCAGCACAGCATTCTCAGGCGTGGCTTTCTATGATCATTACGTGAGTGTCCACCGTGCGATTGCGCGCAAAATTTCAGCGCCTTGGACGACCAGGCCCTTGCCGGCGCGATCCTGTGGGTTGGTGGCAGTTTCATCTATGTGTCCAGCATCATCCTGGTGCTGAACCGGCTCTTTGAAAAGCACGGGTCCAGCACCCCCGAAGCGTATCCCGACTGGGACGCGGACGAGCGGATGATCATGCCAGGACTCGAACATCGCGTCAGGCGGTGATGCAGGCGTTATCCGACGTCTGGCAGATGATGGGCATCGATGCTGGCGGTGCGTTCGCCGGTGGCATCCTCGAAGCTGATCTGCCAGGTTGGCGTCCATGCCAACACGGTTGTTTTGACGGCGACGTCGGTTCGTTTCGGCTTGAGTTGCTCGGTGCTGGTTGTCTCAATGACGCGATCCCATTGCGCCGTGATTTCATCAACCTTCTGCTGCAACTCTGCCTGTAGTTTTGCCTGTTCTTCTTGCAGGCGCGCAATGGTCTGTTTGCTCTCTTCGACGCTAGCGCTGGCGCGCTGGGCTTGATCCCATTTGCTCGCCGCACTGCTCATGGCGCGTGAACTGCGCCGCCCCATGAAGAAATTGGCAACGCTTTCACCGATGCCGACCCATTGTTGGGTTTGCTTGGCCTGTGCAGTCGCTTGATCGCGCGCCAATTCAGCCTCTTCGCGCGCCAGTTTATCCGCCACCGTTTTCAGTTGTTTGTCATATTGTTTCGCCAGTTTGTCGACGTCAGCGTCACGCCGTTCGCGCGGCCTGCTGCAGCCGGATGCGATAGGCCCGTTCGTCTTCACCGGGTCGCTGGGCAATGCCAAGGTCGGGGTGGACATTGATCGGATATTTGGCGTTGTAGTAGAGCCAATCTGCGAGATCCTTGCCTGCCGCCGCCAATTTCTTTGCGGAGCCGGCGCCCTCCGGAACAGTGGTGTAGAAGGGACCTTGATTCTCACCCGCAGCCTGGGGTGCATTCAAGACATCCTGGGTCTTCACGCTCAAGCGCTCTGCCTTCGCCCAATCAACGCCGGTGATAGTGGTCTCGCCGCGGGAAAGCATATTGTAGTCTTGTTGTGCGTCGACCTGACGTTTGACATCGACGAAACGCACCGTGCCTGCGCCGACGATACCTGCCTGGTAGACCAACAAGGCTCGTTTGACGGTTGCGCCCGTTTTGGGGCTTACCGCCTGGATGGCGTCGCGATCATCGAGAACGAGGGGTAGGTAGACTTGCGTGATGCCCGGCTCAACCGCAGGTGGCGCTGTAAGCAGGCCACTGCCGGCCGGTGCGACTGTCGCGGCAACCGGCGCGGCAGCCGCGGGTGCAGCCACTGTCGCCGGCTGCGGCGTGGCGCTCGTGACCGGCGCTGCATCGGCGCGGCTCTTGCGTGGCGCCATCAACGTGCGCACCTGCGGGAGGTAAGCGGGCCTCTGAGATAGCTCATGGCCCAGCGTCCGTGAACACGGTAGGTGTGGCATCGTTGACGTTATGCATCAAGAAGACGCGGCTGCCAAGCCGGTAATGATCTTGTCGTAATCCACCGCAGTCGCTTGACCCTGCTTCGGATAACGCGCCCTTAAGCCCTGAGAGGACGCGTTCCTTGTCGCGTTCCGCCTGCAATTTGCCAATAAACCAGGTGCCGGCATTGGTAAGCCCCTTGTAGTCGATATCCACCGGGTTTTGCGTCACCAGGACGATGCCGAGGCCAAAGCGCGCGCTTGCTTGAGCAGCGTCAGCAGGGGGCGTTTGGACGAAGGTTCTGCGGTAGGGGGAAAATAGCCAAACACCTCGTCAAAGTAGAGAAGAGCGCGCAGGCTGGTGGTTCCGGATTGCTTGCGCATCCACGTCAACACATTTTCCAGGAGGAGCGTCACGATAAACATGCGTTCGCTGTCGCTCAGATGGGCAATGTGCATGACGCTATGCCGTGGTTTGCCGTCGGCATTGTAGAAAAGCCGGTCCACGTCAAGCGGTTCACCTTGCAGCCAAGTCTGAAATTTAGGTGAGGCGACAAGTGTGTTAAACGCCATCGCCAGTTGGAAGCGATCCTTCTCCGGGTAGAAGGTGTCGACGTCCACGACGCCGAGTTGGCGAATGGGGGGCTTCTGAATCGAGGTGATGAGTTTGGCCAGATCCAGATCTTCGCCCTTCTGCCAATAGAATTCGAAGATATTGGCCAGCAGGATGCCCTCGCGGCTCCGTACGGGGTCCGCATTGATGCCGGCGAGGCCAAGCAGCGCCGCGACCGTGCCGGCGATGCGCTCGCAGCGACTCCGCTTCGGTCGCCCAATCGCTGGGGGCGGCGAGGCTGCCGAGGATGTTGAGGGGCACACCCATATCGGATCCCGGCGTAAAGATCTTGTATTCGGTTTCCGTGGCCAGTAAGCGCATGCGGTCGCCGGAGATGCCCCAGTCGGCCAGCCCTTCTTTGAGTTTTCTGCGGTCGTCGCCGCAAATTCCTCTACGGTCTTGTTCTTGCGCCGCGCGTCGTCTTCATTGATCCAGGTTTGAAAGTCGGTGGGAGACAGTTCGGGAAATTGCAGGAGTAAATTGGTGATGTCGCCCTTGGGGTCGATGAGGATTGCGGGCACCTTGTCGAGCGCGGCCTCTTCGAGCAGCCCGATGCAGAGTCCCGTTTTGCCGCTGCCCGTCATGCCGACACAGACGGCATGGGTCACCAGGTCGCGGGCGTCGTAGTTGATCGGCGCCTCCTTGCGCGGCGGCGTCCAGGTCGTATTCCGCGCCAAGGTAAAATGAGCCGAGTTGTTCAGGCGGTGCTTGCATGGGTGATGTCTCCTTAGGTTGATGGAAATTGACGCCATTTTACCAGGGAAGAGCCGCTTTGTCAGGGTGTAGTCACGCATCTCTTCTTCTCTGCGCCACCTCCGCGTTGTTCTTCCCCGCCACTGCGCGGGGTGGCGGTCGCGGAGGAGGAAAGGAGGCGGTCGTCTCCCGTCTCCCAGTCTCCCGTCTCCCCTCCCCTCGCCCCGCCCCGGCCCTCCCCTCCGGCCCCGCTCTCCGCGCCGCAGGGCGACGTTCTATTGACAATTACAGTGCTCTTGGCGCTATGATGAAGTCTGTCAAGCACGTACTTTGTCGCGCCCAATCAAAACCCAAAATTGAGGAACTATGGCAGCGTTGACAACCGCCCAGGTCTGGAAGGAACTCGAAAACAATGTCTTTGCCGTGCTCGGGATGGTGACCGCGAAGAATGAACCGCGCACGGTCGGCATCGTCTATGTTGTGCATGAGGGCAAGCTTTACATCGGCACCAAAAAGGACGCCTGGAAGGTGCGGCACGTGTCGGCCAATCCGCATGTCTCCCTGACCGTCGCCATCCCCAAAAGCGTCCCGCTGATGCCCTGGATCAAGGTGCCCGCCGCCACGATCACCTTTGCAGGCACTGCGCAGGTCGTCACGGTCAGGGAGGTCGGCGCCGACGTACTGGCCAAACTCTATCGCGGTCTCACCGAGAGTGATGCACAGATCGCCGACTCACGCGTGATCGTCGTCGATCCCACCGGCGACTTCGTCACGTACGGCGTGGGTGTCTCGCTGATGGGTATGCGCGACACGGAGAATGCGCGTGGCCGGGCGCCGGTGAAGTAGGGATAGCAGTCATCTCAGGCAGGCGGTTCAAGCAAGAAACCAGACGCTCCCGCCACGCGACCAGGCCGCAAAGAAGGTGTGTGGCTCAGGCTTGAAGCTGTGCGGCCAGGTCGCCGTCTTCGATTTGCCGTCGCGGCTGGATTTTACGCCGTTTTGCCATCTGCGCCGGCAGACCGCGGAGTGCGTCGAACTGGCCACGCAAGCGGGCCTGGGCAGCTTTGCCGCGAATATTGCGCAGTGCATCAACGGCAATGGCAATTTGAGCGCTGAGGATCTGCGCCGCGTTCTGCAGCAGCAGCCCACGCGGCATGTTCTTAGCGATCACCCAGATCGTGTTGCGCCCAACGTAATAGCTCGCAAGTTCGCCGCCGCCGCTGGCGCTCAGGCGGTGAAAAACCCGCATCCGGGGCAAAGATGACGTCATAGCCAAGCAGCCGGGCGCGAAACGCATAGTCAACATCTTCCAGGTACATCCACAAATCTTCATCGAAGCCGCCCAACGCTTCCCAGACATCCTTGCGATACGCCGCCGCCCCGCCGCACGCGCTGAAAATGGCCGGTGCTTGATCGTATTGGCCGGTGTCGCGTTCCCACACGCCGCGGTTGCGCGGCACGCCGTCGACGCCCATCAAGTCGCCGGCTGAATGGAGGGTGTCGCGCTGGTCAAAGAGCAACAACTTGCTGCCGGCGATGGCTGCATTCGGGTTCGCCAGGATGGCCAGCGTGAGCGCCTCAAGCCAGCGCGGTTCCGGCTCGGTGTCATTGTTCAGGTGGACGACGTAGCGCCCGCGCGGCGGCCGCACCCGTATTGCACGAGGCAACGAAGCCTGCGTTGTGCCGATTGGCGATCAAACGCACGTCAGGGTAGTGTCGCTCGACCCAATCGACCGTGCCGTCGCTGCTGGCGTCATCCACGACAATGATCTCGAAATCCTTGAAACTCTGTTGCGCCAGTGCTGCGAGGACGATCTCCATATGCTGCATCCCGTTGAAGGTTGGGATGACAACCGAGAGCAATGGTGGCGCTACTTCATTGAGCGCTGGGTACACCCGCTGCGGACGCGCCACAAAATCGTCGGGAGCGGCACGGAAACTTTCCAGGTTGAGCGCGATCGTGTGGCGCATGACGACGCGATTCTCCTGCCGGAGTTCACCGTAGGTTTCGTCGCTAACGATTGGGTTCGCATGGTTGGCAGCCGGCGCCTCCGCACTGCTTGAGGTTGCCTTTGGCTTCTTCGCATGTTTTTTTGGTTTCGTTTCTTCCGGTTGACGATTTGCCGCACCGGTGGCGCCGTTCAAATTGTTGCTCATATCCGTCTCCACAACTATGGCACTGCCACAAACTCACGCCCGCAGTACTCGGCGACCGCCTCTTGCCACGGCCGCAAGCGAATACCCAGCGCCGCGCCGGCCTGGTTGACCATGACTGCGTGGGGGGGCGGTTGCGTGGGACGCCGCCACTCGCTGGATGAGACCGCCGTCACCGGGACATGGATCCGTCCACTGTGCTGGAGGATTTCCCTGGCCCAATCAAAGCGGCTGCAATAGCCGTCGTTGACTAGATGATAGATGCCGTAGCGCCCAGTTTGCACCAACTCGGCGAGTGCCGCTGCAACATCCGGTGCATAGGTTGGGTTGCCAAACTCATCATCCACAACCCGCAACACGCCATTTTTATCGGCGGCGCCGACGATCTTTGTCGGGAAGTTGTTGCCGCCGGGGCCAAAGAGCCAGGCAACGCGTACGATATAAAGCTTTGAGGTCATGGCGGCGGTGGCCCGCTCACCCGCCAATTTGCTGCGTGCGTAGATGCTACTACGGGCGGCGGTCTGGTCGTATTCCCGATAGAAGACCCCCGGTTCGCCCGGAAAGACTTCATTGGTGCTGATCTGCACCATGGCTGCGCCGCAGCGGGCGCTGCCTTCGGCCAGGTATTTGGCGCCAAGCGTGTTGGTGGCATAGGTGGCATCGGGATCCGCTTCGGCCGCATCGACGTTGGTCCATGCCGCAGCATTGATGACCAGGTCCGGCGCAAGGTCCGCCACGCGGTCAACGGTTGCCGGCTCGGTGATGTCAATCCCCGGAAAGGTCCATACGGTTACTTTTACGTCTGAACGGCTGGAAAACTCACGCTCTACGGCGTTGCCCAGTTGTCCACCGCCGCCCGTCATCAAAACATGCATCTATCCACCTCAAACGGTCTCCGCCCACATCTTTGGATCTGCCAGGAGTGGGGAGATCAACGGCACAAACCGCACACCGCCCAGCCTGGTCATCTTCATTTTGCCTTCGATCTTGTGCAGCAACACCAGTTCTTGATCGTCCTGCGTTGCCCCCAAGGGCAAAACCATACGCCCGCCCTCTACCAACTGCTCCCACAGCGGCTTCGGTACGTGCGCGGTCGCCGCCGCTACCAAAATAGCGTCAAATGGCGCCGCATCCGGCCAACCCAACACCCCGTCACTGACCCGCAGGTGCGCCGGATAGCCAAGGTCCGCAAGCACCTGCGTTGCCTTTGCGGCCAGGGTGGCGAGGCGTTCAATGGCATAAACTGATGCGCCTGACGGGGCGTCGTCCGTAGCCAGCAACTCACACAGGATTGCCGTCTGGAAGCCGGAACCGGCGCCAATCTCCAGCACGCGTTCGCCGGCAGACAGGTGCAGCGCCTGCAACATCAGCGCCACAATGAAGGGTTGGCTGATGGTTTGGCCTTCCCCGATTGGCAACGGCGCATCATCGCCGGCGAAGTCGCGCAGGTGGGGTTCGATGAACAGCGCCCGCTCGACCTTTGCAAACGCGGCGCGCACGCGGCCGTCCGTGATTTCGGGCCAATCATCGGCCCATGGGAACGCCGGCTCTGCTGGCTGACTTGCGCTCATGTTTCCTCGCCCCCACCGCCAAAGGCACATCCGAGCGATTGTAACACGACGCCAACGCAGAGATAAATAGGGAAGAAGCAGGTAAATGCAGTTTTGCTCACCCTAATTCCTGCAACATCATTTCCGGCAGGCGATGGCGGACGGGCGGAGCATCCATGAAGCCGCAATGACCGCCGGTCGGCAGAATGTTGAGGTGGAGAAGCGGATGGGGCGCCAGTGCATAGAAGTCAATCACCGGCACCACAGGGTCATTGCGACTGGTGAGGATGGTGGTGGGCACGGTCAGGTGCGAAAGCGCATCGCCACCGACGCTGTATTCCGCAAAATACTGGTCGGTATTGGCGTACCGCCCTGTCAGTACGTGCCCATAACGGTCGATCAGCCAGGCCGTCATGTCACGCACGAGCGGGATTTCTTCCAGTTCTGCGAAGTTGTACAGCGTTGGAAAGCTGCGCTGTTTCGCACGGAGCGAGTGCAGCCAGCGCCGGCGGAAGTACAATCGCGTCCCGCGATGGCGGTCCAGGGAATCAGTGGCGCGCCGGGATTGATAGCAGGACAGACGGCAATCACTTTGCGAAGATTTGGAAACGCCTGGCGTTCGCTATGCCAGCGCCAGGCGTAAGGCAAAGTTGCCACCCATCGACGCGCCCATGATGAAGAATGGGCGCCCGCGCCAGGGCGGCAACCTGCCTGGTGGCGGCCGCCGCCTCTTCGATGAGGGTGCCGAGAAATAACCCGCGATTGAGCGTATAGGGATCTACATGAATCTGTGGGCCGTGGTCACGCAGGTTCAGGCGAAACGTGTCATACCCCTGCTCGACCATGGTCTGCGCCATGATCAGGTTGAAATTTGAGTGGCTGCACCCCTCCCAGCCATGCAAAATCATGACCAGTCCGCGATTGACGCCTGGCGTCCGGCTGGCATTATAGTAGCCGATCATGCGCACCGGCCCGCCCTCATTCATGCCCGTCAGATCGTCCCCTGCGTCCAGTAGCATGGGGCGCTCATCGAGCGTGATGTCCAGATGGCGCGGCCGCACCATGGCCAGCATGGTTTGTGCGCTGGCGGAGCGGACGAGCGGATTGGGGTTGAAGTACAGCGTAGCGTTTTTCTGAGTAGCCATGCGCCGATTATGGCGAAGGATGCGCTGCATGGCAAGTCAGGCGCACCTTTATCACGATCGATTCAGCGGGTTGGCAGCCCTTCACAGTCAAGTGCAGGACCGGACAGATCGGCGTCGCGCACCCAGACGATATCTTGCGGGTCAGCGAGGGGGACGCGATACCACCGGGTTGCACCGATGAGTAGTTCTGCATCGGCAGCGAGGGATGCGATCGAAGAGAAGTGGCCGCGCATGTTTGGGACTGTCATCCCCGGCGCCAGATAGTAGGGGGCGCCGGCGGCAAGCGTCACCTGGCAGGCAGCGCCACCAAGTTGCACTGGGAAGCGTTCTAGCACGACCCCGTTGCCCGTTACGACGATCTCAATGTCCGCACCCGGGGTGGCGCTGGTGTCAATGACCGCAGACCAGGCGCCGGTCGCCGGGTCCACCTTGGCGGTCACCGGTTCGGCAACTGATTTGCCGGCAGGCTTCGCCAGGGTCATGATCTGAAGCGAAGTGGCTCCCGAGGCACTGCCCGCCACGAAGAATGTGGCGGGTACCTCTGCATTGACAGCCGGGGTGTCGATGGTGATGGATTGGCCCGGTCCCCCCAGTTGGATTGGGATGCGCGCTTCGGCGCCGCGGTTGCTCCGCACCTCCAGAAATGCCTGGCGCGCATCGCCGGCGTCGGCGATGGTGGCATTGGCGCGCCAGAGGATCTGATCCGGGTGTTTCATTTCGGGGTAGGCGGGCACGCGCGCCAGCTCGCGACCCTCGCTTTCCACGACCACCCAGGCATAGTTGTTTGCGCCCCATTCAGGCGGGGAGGTGAAGACAACGGTCAGATACCGTCCGACGGCGTCGCCGGCGCGTGGCAGGAGGAGATCCACCTGGTCCTGTGCGATGGCGGTTGCGTCGCAAGGCGCCAGGCCTGGAATTGCCAGGGTCAGGGGCGTATTATTGGCATTGAATTTGACCTCGATGGTTGAGAAATTGTTGATCGTGGCGAGCCGGCCCACGGGAACGCAGAAGCGTCTGGCGATGGTGCGCAAGGTATCGCCGGGAACAACGATGTAGCAGTTGTTGGCATCGAAATTGCCGGCGGCGGTGGGGCGCGGCGCGGTCGTGGTGATATCGGCGGGACAGGTCGAAGCAGAAGATTGTGCGCGCAGCGGTGTGTATTGAAGGGTCAGGAGGCAGCACAGACAGGCGATCACAAGGCAGCAGCGCAACATGTATCTTGCTCCTTCGCGCGTACGGTGCTGTGGAATAGCACCTGTTCGCATTGAGATGGCCCGCATTCATTCTAGCATGCGGGCAGAGCCGTTGCAACAGAACCGTCTCTGGAATTGACAACTTCTCCGCCGGCAGGCATCTTGTCTGGGCATCTGTGCCGGTTGACGCCGATTGTGACGAACCGGTTTTGGCGAGTTAGGTGGCCGGTAACGACATCAAGCGAGCCGCATCATGGCATCAAAACAGCGACTGGATATCCTCCTGGTAGAGCGAGCCCTGGCCGAGAGCCGCGAACAGGCGCGCCGGTTGATCATGGCAGGCGCCGTGCAGGTGAACGGGCAGGTGGTGGACAAGGCGGGTCATCCGGTCGCACTCGATGCAGCGGTTACGGTTACCGCTGCGCTCCCCTATGTGAGCCGCGGTGGACAAAAGTTGGCAGCCGCCCTGGACCGGTTTGCATTGGATGTTGTGGGGTTGACCGCGGTCGATGTCGGTGCCAGCACCGGTGGGTTCACCGACTGCCTGCTGCAGCATGGGGCCGCCCGTGTCTTCGCCATCGATGTTGGCTATGGCCAGTTGGCGTGGAAACTCCGCACTGACGCGGGTGACAGCCATGGATCGCACCAATATTCGCCATCTGGTGCACCTGCCGGACGGCGTGTTGGCGGATTTCGCCACGATCGATGCAAGTTTTATCAGCCTCGCGCTCGTCCTGCCGGCGACTTTGCGCCTACTGACCCCAACCGCCAACCTCGTCGCCCTCATCAAGCCGCAATTCGAAGCGGGAAAGGACGATGTCGGCAAAGGTGGCGTCGTCCGCAATCCGCAGGTCCACCGGCGCGTCCTGGAGGAAACCATGCGGACGGCAGAAAGTGCCGGGCAGGCCATCGGCGGGCTGATGGCATCGCCGCTGCTTGGCCCGGCGGGCAACGTGGAGTTTCTGATCTGGCTGTATCCGGGGTCGTCCCGCAGCGGAGACCATGAAGCGATGGTGGAGACGGCGCTCGCCGCGCTGCGCAACTGCGTTCCGCCGGAAAGCATACGGCCTAGGGGCGCTGCTCTACACCAAGCCGGTGAAACACATACTCTTCAACGACATTGCCGTCCCGGAGATGCTCGTCCACAATGCGCTGCAGTTTTACCTCATCCAGGTCGTGGTACCAGACGCCATCCGGATAGACGACCAGCAACGGTCCACCGTAACAGACACCCAGACAGGGCGTAATGCCGCGCTTGACGCGTTCCGGGTTGTCATACTGTCCCAATTCACCTAGCATTCGCGCCAGTTGGCGGTAGAGACGCTCTGCCTTCCCTGCGGGATCACAGTACTGGCCGACACAGATCAGGACGTGGCGAGCGTAGGGTGACATTTCGGGTGGGGTGTTCATTGGTGCATATGATACAGTCGTTTTGTCTACGTTTGCACATTGCATGCAATACGAATCTGCATTACAATCATACACGGGCCAACGGAGAAACTCCTCGTGTCGCCTTGGCCGGTACGCAACGGCGCACCATCCACTAAATTTACTCATCCCGGTTTGCTCGTTGTGAGCGGACCAAGTATTTTGGCGTGACTGTACTTATCGCACAGTAGGAGACGCTTATGCTGACACGCAATCGGCTCATCGGCTTTGTGCTGGTGGCTGCACTTCTCCTGGCTGCCGCGCCCGCGGTCTTTGCGGCGTTCAGCCCTGAGGTCTTCGCCATCAATCAGCCGGTCATAGACAATATGGTGCGGGTGACCCGCGCCACGACCGATGGACCCGGTTGGCTGGTGATCCATGCCGACGATGGCGGCAAGCCGGGACCGATCATCGGCCATGCGGCGCTGCCGAGTGGCATCAATGCCAACGTCTACGTGACGGTGGATCCGGCCGGGGTCACCGACGTGCTCTATGCCATGTTGCATACAGATGCGGACAAGGTCGGAGAGTTTGAGTACCCAGAGGGCGACGACGCGCCGGTCATGCAGGGCGACAAGATCGTCATGCAGAAGTTTGAAGTTACCGGCATTGAGACCACGGTCGTCAACCAGATTGCCCAGGAAGAGGGGCTCACGACCCTGGTAAGTGCGATTGAGGCAGCCGGTCTGACGGACACACTGCGCAAGGAAGCCGCCGTCACGATCTTTGCCCCAAGCGACGCTGCGTTTGCCGCACTCCCAAAGGCCGATCTGGATGCGTTGCTGGCGGATCCTGCGCAGCTCGCCGACGTGTTGGCCTATCATGTCCTGCCGGTTTCCCTACCAGCAGCCGATTTGGAGACCGGTGAACAGACATCGCTACAGGGCAGTCCCTTGCTGATTGACGTGAACAACGGCGCCGTGACAGTCAATGGCGCCGCTGTGATCACGCCGGATGTCGCTGCCGCCAACGGGATCGTGCACATTATTGATACTGTGCTCATGCCGCCCCCGCCGGTCACCGAGGACGCAGAAGCGGCAGCCCCTGAAGTTGCGCCCAATCTGGTCGATACAGCGGCAGCGGCCGGTTCGTTCACAACTCTTTTGAAGGCAGTTGAAGCCGCCGGGTTGACGGATGCCCTGGCCGGTGCAGACCCGCTCACGGTCTTTGCCCCAAGCGACGACGCCTTTGCGGCGTTGCCAAAGGAAACGTTGGACGCGCTGCTCGCCGATCCCGAGGCGCTGGCCGAGGTGCTCAAGTATCACATTTTACCGGGCACCGTGATGGCCGCCGATGTTGTGGACGGGATGAGCGCCGCCTCCCTGAGTGGCCAGCCATTGACGTTTGCCGCTCAGAATGGTGGCATTACCGTGAATGGCGCCAAGATCGTGACGCCTGATGTCACCGCCGGCAACGGTGTCATTCATGTGATCGAT
This sequence comes from Candidatus Fredericiella danica, assembly GCA_016713335.1. Classification (GTDB taxonomy): domain Bacteria; phylum Chloroflexota; class Anaerolineae; order Caldilineales; family Caldilineaceae; genus Fredericiella; species Fredericiella danica. The sequence goes on from JADJPH010000020.1 coordinate 38,745, forward strand.
CAAGTGCTGATGCCGCCAGCCGCTACACCCGAAGCCACCACCGTTGAGACGGCCACCGCAGCCGCGCCGGCTGATACGATCGCAGCGGTAGCAGCAAAGTCGGGTCAGTTCAAGACCTTACTCGCCGCGGCTGAGGCTGCGGGACTGGCGGATGCACTCAACGGCTCTGGGCCGCTGACCGTTTTTGCGCCGACTGACGAAGCCTTTGCGGCACTGCCACCTGACCTGCTGGATGCGCTTCTGAAGAACCCGGCAGCGCTCAAAGATTTGCTGCTCTATCATGTGGTGCTGGATAAACTGCCCGCGGCGGATCTGCCGGCCGCCGGGATCGCCACCAACGCACAGGGCAACCTGCTGGTATTCACCACCGGTGATGACAAGATCTTCGTCAACGGCGCTGAGATTCTTCAGCCTGACATCGAAGCCGGCAATGGTCTGATTCACGTCATTGATGAGGTGCTGTTGCCGCCGCCGAGCACAGGCGAAGAAGCGGCGGTGGCGTCGCCTGCACCTGCGCCGACGGACACGCCGACGCCTGCGCCGACCAATACACCGACGCCGGTCCCACGCCGGTCCCGCCGACCAACACGCCGACGCCCCGCCGACCAATAACCGACGCCGGTCCCGCCGACCAACACGCCGACGCCTGCGCCGCCCAATACACCGACGCCGGTCCCGCCGACCAACACGCCACGCCGGCCCAACACGCGCCGACCAACACGCCGACGCCGGTCCGCCGACCAACACGCCGACGCCAAGCCGACGAACACGCCGACCCCGGTCCCGCCGACCAACACGCCAACGCCAAGCCGACGAACACGCCGACCCCGGTCCCGCCGACCAATACGCCGACGCCGAAGCCGACGAACACGCCGACCCCGGTCCCGCCGACCAATACGCCGACGCCGAAGCCGACGAACACGCCGACCCCGGTCCCGCCGACCAATACACCGACGCCGAAGCCGACGAATACGCCGACCCCGGTCCCGCCGACCAATACGCCGACGCCAAAGCCGACAAATACACCGACCCCGGTCCCACCGACGAACACGCCGACTGTTGCCCCAGCGGCCGTTGTGACCGAGGCCACGACGGAAGCAACGCCCGAGGCGACTGTGGAAATGACCGCCGTAGCAACGCCCGAAGCGACTGCCGAGGCGACTATGGAAATGACCGCCGAAGCGACTGCCGAGGCGACTGTGGAAGTGACCGCCGAAGCAACGCCCGAAGCGACTGCCGAAGCGACTATGGAAATGACTGCCGAAGCAACGCCCGAAGCGACTGCCGAAGCGACTATGGAAATGACTGCCGAAGCAACGCCTGAGGTGAACCCAGATGAACTGCCCACCTCCGGTGGTGAGTTCTCCGGGTGGCAACACGACCTTGCTCCTGGTGGCTGGCGTGCTGGCGCTGCTCGTGGTGGCGCATATGTGACGCGACGGCGCCCCGTCTAGCATCACAACCAACCGGGCACGATGCCCGACCGTGATCAAAGAGGAGGAATGTGCACGCTGCGCATTCCTCCTCTTTTTTGCAGGCCGTTGCCCGCAGCGTGAACATGGCATCAAGCCACTTTAACGGCGCGGTTGTGGTGTCACCAGGTCGCAGCAGTGTATTCGGCGACGTGTTGCGTGGCAATGGATTGCCAGCTAAATTCCAGGCTTTTTGTCCGAGCATTGCTGCGCAACTGCTCGGCGAGTTGAGGATCTTGGGCGATTCGCAACACCGCGCCGGCGGCTGCGGCATCATCTTCCGGCGTGATATAGAGGAGATCCCGTGCGTCGACCAGTTCCGGCAACGGTTCCTCAGGGGTGGTGGTGACAATGGCACACCCGTTGGCCAATCCCGCCATCAAGGTGCCCCGGCGCAGACTGGCGCCATCTGTATAGGGCATCAGGAGGACATCGCAGGCGTTCAAGTCAGCCGCCACTTCCGCATCTTCCTGGTGACCGGTCCACTGCACCCTCTGATCCAGATGGCAGGTGTGGATCAGTTGTTTGACTTCTTGGAGATACGCATAGTTTGTCGCATCGCTCGCACCGACCTGTTCCCCAATCATCAGCAGGTGCACGTTCGGGCGCGCCTGCGCCAGACGCTGGAGGGTTCTGATGAGCATGAGACCGCCCTTGCTCCGGTTGAGAAACCCGAAGTAGGCGACCACCAGCTCTGACTCACTGTAGCCGCGCAGGCGGCGGCGCGCGAGCCGCTCGGCTGTGCTGAGCGTAACGCCCTGGATGTTGCTCCCAATCGGGATACGGACTGCATATTCTTCCTGACCGGCCAGCGCGCGCCGGTCTGCTTCATTGGTGACGATCACCAGGTTGGCATCGTGCGCGGCGCGCGTGGTCACCCAGGTCCGCGCCGCATGTCCGGCCTTCGGGAACAAATAGGGGACGCGCAGATCGTGGTAGGTCCAGGCGACCTGTAGCCCCTGCCGGCGCCACCACCAGGGGGCAAAATTGATCGCCGGGTGCATGGCGTAGGCCGCGGTCTGATACTGGACATGCAGCCAGTCGACATCCAGGGTGCGCGCCAGATTGGCGATGACGCCCCACGCCGACCAGTCCCAGCGGCGAATGCTCGGCATGACACGAATCTGGGAAAGCGTCGCCGCGGCGCCTTGCGACGCGGCCCGCTCACTGGTCAGCACGCTGACCTGCAAGTTGCTCGCTATCAGCGCCTTTGCCAACTCCTGTGTATACGCCCCAACGCCACCCGGCATCGGCGGGTATTCACCCGTAATGAACATGATATGCATCAGTTTTGTCGCCTCATGAAGAAGACCCGCGTCTGACCCCAGGGTTGGTATGGACTGGTTTCATGCTTCCAGATGCCTACCAAAGGTGTAGCCGCGGTAGTTTTCTTCGATGAACCCATGTTGCGCGAGCAGATTCATTGCCGCCGATGCATTCAGCTTTAGGTGTAGAACGACCTGTGCCAGCCCTTGCTGTGCGGCATCGTTGAGTATTCGTCTGAGCAGCCACCGCCCGACGCGTTGATTGCGCCATCTTTCTTCCACCTCCCAATGGGCCAGATAGCCGATTGGAACCAGCGCGTCACCCTCGGCGACTCTGCGCTGCACCAGACGTGCTTCGGCGATCAACTCGGTGCGGCGGTAGAAGACCTGATAGCGCCGCTCGGCAATGGCGCCACGGAATGCGAGACTTAGCCCGCCCTGGGGCACCACTTCCTCCAGGGGCGTTCCCAACGGACACTGCATGCAATAATACCGATCCGTAAAGGTGAATCCACGGTTTGTGAGCAGGCGGACATGTTCAGACCAGTCCCCAGGCAGGATGCCTGCGCCTGCCTGGAAGGAGGGATAACCGGTGCTGATGTGAAACGCCTTGACCTCGACGACGCGGTTGCGGCGCCAGAAAGCTTCCGCCGCATCCCACAGCGCGTATGCCACCTCATCGACCAACTCCTGCCGTTGGGGCAACACGGCAAATCGCACCAGCCCAATCGGTTTGTAGTCAGGCAGATCCTGGTTGTCGTGATCTTGGCCGGCGGCTACGTCGAGGAGACCGGCCAACGAACCTGCGCGCCATGCGCCCAATACAGCCCGCTGCTGCCAGCGCACCGGCAGCAGTGTGGATGGTTGCGGAGAGAAGAGTTGCTCGTTCAGCTCGCCTTCGTCCATGGCGGCGCTATAGGCTGCGTTTGCCAACTGGCGATTGATGAGCTCAGACGCCGCCTGACCATCACTCTGATTCAGATCACGAATGATCAGGCTGGGCGCAAACGGCATCATGATGGTTGATAATGCCGGATCGCGGCCTGTAATGTTTCCAGTAACATCGCCTGGTCTTCGACTGCCGGTAGGGTCAGTGACTCGACGGCATCCAGGTCAAGCAGATCTTGCGAGGTGCGAGGATGATAAAAGAGCACGAGATTGGGCAGCAAGCGCCCCCCCGTGTGCACGTTGATGAGTTGGCGAAGTTCCACCTGTCGCACCCCCTGCAGCGGACGCCGCAAGCGGAGCGCACGTTCGTCAGCCTCGACACGGCTCAGCATATTGAGGATGGCCCAGGCCGTCGCCGCAAGCGCAATCAGAAAAAAGACAACGGCAACGGGATCGAACTGGCCGTTGATCTGCCATGCCAGGATGATCGCACAGACGGCCGGAATCGCGGCAAATAGGAAGTAGCGCTTGTGGTTGGTATTGGGTCACGCTGCCGGAATGTTCAGAGCTTTCGTTCATGACGTTGCACTCGTTCAGGCAAGGAATAGGGTGAGCACGCTCCACAACAGTAGACCGCCAAAGAGGCACAACAGGGCGCCGCTGAGCATGAGCAGGCGCTGATACCAGAGATCATTCAAGTAGCGGCGCCCGCCGGCAACGCCAAAGGCCACCGCGATTTTACCACCCACCAGGAGCACGTAGAAGCCGGCCAGAAACGCGGCGGCATTCAGCGGACTGATGCGCCAGGCATGCGTCAAAGTCGGGCTGCCGACGGCGATCCAAAAAAGCCAGGGGTGGGGACTGAGCAGATTCACCAGCATGCCATGCCACAGATCGACGTTTGCCGTAGCCGGCTCACCACCCAGCGCTTGCAGCGTGGCGCCTTTGGCGCTCCGCATGGTTTCGACCCCGAGATAGATGAGAAACAAACCACCGATCACGGTCAACGCCATTTCCAACCAGGGGGGCATGGCATTGAACAAGAGCAGGGTGATGACAATGATGGGCAGATCGCTCAATAGCGGGGCGATCGCCACGCGTGCCCCCGCTGCAAAACCACGCGACAACGTCCGCGTGACGACAAGTGTCAGCAGGGGACCCGGCGTAATGCCCGCACTCAGGCCCAGGCTGAGCCCCGCCAATAGACTCGTCATCTTGACTCCTTGTGCGCTTGCTTCACCTGGGCGCCGGGCGCCAGGTGTCGATAGCGTGCAGGCACCTGCCACGGCGCCACCATAGGCTGCATCCACCGCCGCCAGTTTTCGACATCTTCGATCCGGCGCTGCACCTCGCGGCGTTTGCTCCACACGGTTGGTAGACCTGCCAGTCCGGCAAGCCGGCCCCGGAGCGAGGCGAGATCGCCGCGTTGGATCACGCCATAGCCGACTGCCATGGCGTCATAACCGGCGATGAAGGGCAACCACAGCGCCAACCATGGTTCTGGCATGTTTTTTGCGATTAACCAGACCTTATTTCTGCCCAACAGGAACCGTTTGCGCGGCGATGCATCACCGAACGTAGCGGAGTGGGCATGGAGGATACGCGCCTGCGGTTGATAAAGGCAACGCCAGCCGGCCAGCCGGGCGCGCCAGGCCAGGTCGACATCTTCCATATAGATAAAGTAGCTGGGGTCAAAGACGCCGACTTGCTCCAGCATGCGCTTTGAGTAGAGCGCTGAGCCTGCGCACGGACCGAAGATCTCGCGGACGGCGGTCTCCGCCGGGTCGTCCATCTCGCCCCCGCGCCAGTCCCAGGCGATGCCGGTCCAGTCCACGGCAATTCCCGCCGAGTCAATCGTGCCGGGGCGGCCCAGCGAGAGCATTTTCGCCGCCACCATCCCCACCCTCGGCGCAAGGTCTACCGTAGACACCAGCCTGGCAAGCCATTCCGGCTCCGGGACGGTGTCGTTGTTGAGCATGGCGACCCAGTCGGTGGTTGCCGCCGCAATCCCCTGGTTGCAGGCAACCGCAAAGCCTCTATTTTCCGTATTTCGGATCACGCGGAGGTGAAGCCCATACGCGCGGCTGCTCTCTTCCATCAGTTGAACTGAGTTGTCGGTAGAACCATTGTCGACGAAGATCAATTCGAAGTCGCGCAATGTTTGCTGGGCAAGGGCTGCCATGAGACCGGGCAGGTGTCGGTTTCCGTTCCAGTTAACGACGATGATACTGACTTGCATGGTGATGGTCTCTCAATGGATGACAATGAGGGCTACTGCCCCACAAGATAGCGTTGTAACGTCGTCGCCAGTTGCGCCCGCAACACGTCCGCCGAGTAGAACGTGGCAACAGTGTCTCTGCCGGCGCGGGAAATCCGTTCCCAGAGAAATGGATCTTCATGTAGTGCGACGATGGCGCTGCCAAGCTCGGCGGCGGTGTCTGCGACCAGGATGTTGAAGCCCTGGGCGACGGGTAGCCCCTCCGCACCCAACCGGGTCGTCACGACCGGCACACCGTAGGCCATGCTGTCGATCACTTTGTTTTTGATGCCGGCGCCGTAGCGTAGCGGCGCCGGCGCCACACGCACCTGTGCCATGATCGGCGTCAGATCAGCCATGTGTCCGGTGACAAAGACGTTGGCGTTTGCCAGTGCCTTGATCGAGGCCGGCGGAAACCCGCCCACCAGCCATACCGGCAGCCCCGGCAACTGCGCCCAGACGGTCGGCATCACCTCCCGCACCAGGTAACGCGCACTGTCGACGTTGGGGGCGTGCTGAAAGTTGCCGAGAAACAAAACGCCGCGGCGCAGTTCAAAGGGCGTCAGACGGGGGTGTAGCGGATGCATGCTGGGGATGACGTCGACCGACGCGTGCGGCAGCCACCGCTTTAGGATCCGGCGTTCGTCTTCACTGATTGCCCAGGTGTGCGTGGCGTGCCACGCTGCGCAGTTCGATTCGGAAAATATTTACAGCATGCGCCAGCAATACAGCATCGCGCTCACGCCAGGCGCGGCGTCCTTCGCGCAAATAGGCGAGGTCGACGGTGTCATAGATCGTGATGGGGCGTCCAGGCTTGCGCGGCACTACATCGAGCAAGTGCTCGGCCGCTTCAAAGCCGTTAAAGAGGATGGCGTCAAAGCGTGCGGCATTGGCCTGAAGCCAGGTCCGGCTCTCGACGACGGCCGGCGTCTCAATCCCAAGTGCGCGCAGCGCCTGCCAATCTTCGGCTAGCCGATCCTCGGCGCCTGGGGCGCTCGTGGCGCGCCACGGGACAAACGTGACCGAAAAGCCCAGTTCGATCATCAGGTGCATCAGCCGCACGATGCGCCGCGCCCCACCGTCGATTTCCGGTGAGGGCACATGGGCGCTGATAACCAGGATCTTTGCGCCCATCAAGTGGCCTGCTGGGGTGGGGAATTGGCTTCGATTGCGGTCAGACGATGCTCCAATGTCCGGATCGCAGCGGCGAGCACCTGGTGCTCTTCGTGCAAGGCGAGGATGCGATCCCCATAGAGCCGGTTGATCGCCGCCTGGCGATCGGCTAATTGATTTACATAATACAGGGCGAGGCTGTGAAACGATGTTCGCAGCGGCCGTGTGACGCCGGCAAAGGCGCCTTTGCCCTCATCGTGCATCGCCAATCTGAGTTCCAGTGCATCCAGTTGCATGGCCCCCTCCAACTCAGCCGACACCTCCGTCCAATCCGCATCGCCGGCGTCAACTGGCGCGCCGCCCCTCGCGCCATCGGGCGCGGCGGCGACGCCTGGGGGCGCCTCGTTAGGAGCACGCTGAGCAAGGTAACTGACCGACTTTCTCAGTTCGAGTTCCTGTGCCGCCAACTGGCGCGCCATCTCCTGCAACAACGCCAACAACATGTCATCCAGTTGAAAGGTGCGGGTTGCCAATGCGCCATAGTCAGGTTTTTGCCGCTGTGGGTCGAGGAGTTCCCGCGCGAGGCGTTGGCAAACTTTCGGATTGACTGGATGCTGGCGCCAAGATCGCTACGAGGAATCGATCCTTGGAGCAACGCCAACTCAATATCTGTAAGGACCTGCTCGACTGTAATCGAACTTGTCATTGCCGCGCTCCCTGTTGAGCCAGTGTGGCCTGATAGAGTTCCGCAAAGCTGCGCGCCATCTGCACGTAGGTAAAGCGCTCCAGCAGCCGCTGCCTTCCTGCAAGACCATAGTCATGCAGCAGACGCGGGTTGCGCAGTAGCTTCACAATTGCCTCGGCAAGTTGTGCTGGCGCCTCGGGATCGACGAGTAGACCGGTGACTCCGTTCTCCACCACCTCCGGCACGCCACCGGTGGTACAGCCGATGACGGCCTTGCCGTAATTCATCGCTTCGAGATAGATCAAGCCAAACGACTCGTAAAGGGATGGCGCCAAAAAGAGATCGCAGCGCTGATAGAGCGTTTGCAGTTCCTCTTCACTAACGGCGCCGGTGAACTGGACATTTGCCAATGCTGTAGGGTGCTCACGTGCGAAGTAGTCCGGGTACGAAAAGCCGGTGCGTGGCTGGAAACCATCCGCCACACTGTTGTCGGCGCCTGCGATGACAAAGTGAACACCGGGCAGATGTTGAAGCACGCGTGGAATGGCAGCAAACAAGTCGAGGATTCCTTTGCGCTTTTCGAGACGGCCCACATAGAGGATGGTGGCCTTTTCCAATGCTGCTGTAGGCGCAACGGGGCGCACTTCTGCTTCCGTCACCGGGATGATGCCATGCGGAATCACGCGATATGCCGGGACTTTGGGAAGATCAGACAGATGATAGACCGATTGGAGCGCCTTGACGGTGGCGTTTGAGTTGGGCGCCAGCGCAGCCGCGCGTGCAATGAGCGCCTGTTCTAGTTCGCCCACCGCACGGAAATCGTCATGCAAATTATGTTGCAATTCAGATACCTGACGCAGTGCGGTTTGTGGACGGACGACGACGGGCAACAGGCCACTAGTGACCGTCACCAGGCCATCAAGACCCCAGACCGGCGAGTCCACAATTTCGATGCCGTCGTTTGCTTGCAGACGGAGCACCTTTTCATGGACAGAATGGCTGTAGTTCAGCAGTTGGTGCGTCTTGGGGAGCGTGCGATATTGCGGGTAGCGGATCCGTGACGCAGGAATGCGATGAAGATAGGCGCCGCCGGCGAAGACGGTCTGTTCACGGGCACCTTCGGCGACCACATGGATCGTATGGCCGAGTTCAAACAGTCCTTGGGCCATGAGCTGTGTGTGCCGCCCCACCCCCTCGGATTGGAGCGGGGGGTATGCCGCACTCAGCAGGCAAATTCGAAGCGGGGCCGTGGGAAAGGCAATTTGCGGAGTCGCACCGGTCACAGGATCGAACGCGGTGCGGCTGGGGTTTCCGGCGGGAAACCGGACGACCTTTGGCGGCGCCTGCGCAGGCCCCTGGTCTGGGCTAGAGGGCTGGCCTCCAATGCCTGCAGCAACCGGCATCAGGCGCGGGGCGCCCCACAACCCGGCCGGAATGCCCGCTGCCCAGCCACGGGTTTCTCCTATCCACATCCTCACGACCTGGCCTATCGAAAAAACACCCTGCTGGTGCTGTTGAACTCCCCAGAGAAAGCGCCCATGCATCAGGTAGAGGCAGCGCAACCCGATTTTGGACCAGTCTTCGCGGGTGCGGCGGCCATGCTGGAGTGTAAAATAGAGCGCGGCTTTGGTCAGGATCCACCACCGGGCAGTCTGCTTGTGCACCTCGCGATAGCGGCTTGATGCCGGCGCGTGGTAGACAACCGCCTCATGGACCGGTTGCACGAGTTTGCCGGCGGCCGCCAGGCGCAGACAGAGGTCGGTCTCGTCGTAGACCCATTCGTAGAATTCGTCAAAACCGCCGATGTCGAGCAACGCCTGGCGCCGCATGGCCATGTTTGTCCCCATCACCCGCGGTGCAAGCGCACGACCTAGCCGGGGTGAAGTCAGCCCCTGGAGCCAACTGTCGCGCACGTCGACGGCCTCGGCCAGGCTGCTGGCGACGCCTAATCTGAACTGTACTTCGGCATGGGGCGGGTCGATCCGAAAGACGGCGCCACCGGTGGCGTCGACCTGGGGGTCGACAAAGACCGCAGCGAGTTGCGCAAGCCAGTTCACGCTCGGGGAGGCATCGTCGTCGATAAAGGCCACGATCTCGCCCGTGGCGGCCTGAATGCCCAGGTTGCGTGAGTGACCGAGATTCGCCACCGGGCAGCGAATGACTCGGAGACGGTCGGCAAATGGCGCCAGCATGGCGAGTGTATCATCCTGGGTTGGGCCAACCACGACAATCACCTCGAAGTCGCGATAGCTTTGTTGTTCGAGGCCGCGCAACAGGGTGCGCAGTGGTCTAGCGCGATCGGTCGTGTTGATGACGACGGAAAAGGTGGGCACCGGCTTGAAATCAGGCGCAGTCATATGCCGACAGCCACTCCAAGAGGCGCGTGCGTCCGCCAATGCCGCGGCGATGGCTGGCCCGCCGGGTGAGATCTGTCCCTGCCACGCGGTCCATCGCTGGAAGAAGGTATTGGTCTACCATCCTTGACCAGGGCGCGTCCGGATACGAATTCGCCATCAATGTCTGCGCAACGCCGAAAGCGTCGCGTTGCAGGGCTGCGAAGCCTTCCGCAACGATCCGGTCGCGTACAGGATCTGCGGGCTCCGGTAAATCGCCTTGCCGCCGGGCCAGAATATTGTCCAGGTTGCGCAGCGTGGTGCGTGCGCCGATGATGCGCGCCGCGGCAAGAAAGGGTGACATTTCGGCCTGGGCCGCTGCCGTCTCTGCGGGGAAGAATGCCAGCAACTCGTCGCGCGTCATTTGCTTGGCGACGAATCGATACCGCATCCGGGTATGGTTGGCCCAATAGAGCAATGGGTCCCGGTCCCATTCACGACTGCTGGCGAGATGGGTGGCCATTGCGTCGGGGGTGACCACGATCTCCCACCCATGTTGCCGGGCGCGCCGGCAATAGTCTGTCTCCTCGTAATAGGCTGGATAGAAACCCTCATCGAATTCGCCGATGGCCGGCCATGCCGTCCGGCGCATGGCAAAGACTGCACCCGTGACATAGTCGACCGGGGTTGTTTGCTCTGGGACCTGCAACAGGTGCCGCCCAACTGCCAACGGCATCTCCAACCGCGCGCCTGCGTGTTCGACGGCGCCGGCTGCGCTGTAGATGACGCAGCCGGCGATTGCGATCCGTTCATCCAGGGCTAGTGCAGCGATGAGCCCGTCCAGCCAGCCGGGATGCACAATGCAGTCTTGATTCAGCAACACCAGCACGTCACCGGTTGCGGCTCGCAACCCGGCGTTGACGCCGCCGGCAAAGCCCAGATTAACTGGTTCGCGTAGGAGTTGCACATCCTCAAAGTGGTGGGTGACAAGCGCCGCACTCGCATCGGGCGATGCATTGTCGACGCAGATCACTTCGGCAAGGTGCGCCCCGCTATGGGTGGTGACGGCTGCAAGGCAGGAAAGGATCACGGATTCACCCCGCCAGAGCGGAATGATGACCGATACCTGCGGCGATACCTTTGTTGTCGGTGTAGCTTCTGGGTCGACGCGGCCAGATGAATGCATGTCCATCACCGCTATCCTAACCGCGTCGCCATGCCCATGCAAGCCTGCCGGTCTATCATGGTGGATTTCACATTGCCCTTCCACGCGCGCGGTGCGTGATTTGCGACGGCCTGTCACGTCCGCTAAAATGCAACTTTGGGTTTGGGGGTTTGGACCGGCATGCAAGAACACAAACAACTGGCGAGTGAAGCTTCCAACGGGGCAATTGCCACGCGCGATGCAAAACCGAGCCGTCAATACCGTGTATTGATGGTGGCGCCGACCAGTTTCTTCGCAGACTACGGGTGCCATGTGCGCATCCTGGAAGAAGCGCGTGTCCTGCAACGGTTGGGCCACCAGGTCACCATTGTGACCTATCGCAACGGGCGCGATCTCCCCGATCTCGACATACGCCGCACGCTCCCAATCCCCTGGCGCCAGCACTACGAAGTAGGCTCCAGCCGCCACAAAATTGTATTCGATGCGCTTCTTGGGGCGAAGACGCTCCAACTGCTGGCGCGCCGGCGCTTCGATGTCATCCATGCTCACTTGCACGAAGGTGCGCTGATCGCACAGGTCTTGGGCGGACTGTTCCGGATCCCTGTGCTCTTTGACTTTCAGGGTAGCCTGACGGAGGAGATGATCGATCATCATTTCTTGACCCGTGCCGGCCGGCCCTATCGATGGCTTCGCCGGTTGGAAGAGCGGATCGACCGGGCTGCGCCGATCATTTTCACCAGTTCTTCAAACGCAGAGAATGTACTTACGGGTGAATTTGGCTGTGAGCCGGAACGAATTCGCCCGCTCCCTGATTGCGTCAACACCCAGGAGTTTCGCCCGGCAACTTCATTCGATCCCGCGGAACTGGCGGCGCTGCGCCAGCGTTTAGGAGTGCCAGCCGGCGCGCGGGTCGTGGTCTATTTGGGTTTGCTTGCGGAGTACCAGGGTACACCCCACCTTCTGCAGGCGATGCAGCGTATCAAAACCACTCATCCAGACGTCTACTTATTGATGATGGGATTTCCCGGCGTCGACTTTTACGCGGCGCGTGCCCAGGCGCTGGGGGTGGAAGATCGGGTCATTTTTACAGGACGAGTGTTTTATGAGCAGGCGCCACTCCACCTTGCATTGGGTGACGTGGCGGTGGCGCCAAAATTGAGTCTGACCGAGAGCGCGGGCAAGCTGCTGAACTATATGGCTGCTGCGCTGCCTACCATCGCTTTTGACACCCCGGTGGCGCGCGAGTATCTGGGGGCGCACGGGGTCTTCGCAGAACGCGGCAGTGTTGACAGTCTGGCTGCCAAGCTGGCCGACCTCATTGACAACAAGTCACTGGCTACCGTGCTGGGCGACCGCCTGCGACAGCGTGCTGTTGAGCACTTTGAGTGGCAGCGCGCCGGACTCCAGATCGTCGACGCATACGATGAACTTGTGGAACGCCCATCCCGGCGGCGCCAGGCGGTAGCGCCGCCGGTGCCACAAGAGTAGACAACGCAGCCGTTGAGGTCGATCGTGAAGTGCGTGGGTGGGGAAAAAGACACCTCATCCGTCTTGCGCGCAGGAATCTACTGCGCATAGGCGATTGTGTACTATAAGGAGCACACAATGAAGCAGGTTCAACCTTTGAAGGTCATCTCCTGTGGTCTTCTCGTTGCCTTATTGCTGACCCTGTGGCCGGCGCAGATGGTGCGCGGGGCGGACGAGGCGGTGGATGCCGGCAAGTTCACACAATACAACGTGCAGGGGAGCCCCAAGAATCTTTTCCTTGAGACAGATAACCGGATCTGGTTCACGCTCCCCGCGGCGAATAAGATCGGTCTGCTGACGGGTGTCGCTGTGAATGCTGCCAGCGCTGATGCCCCGGCATTGCAGTACTTTGACACCGGCGCCGGCACCACGCCCTACGATCTCGTCTACTACGATGGATTTATCTGGTTCACGTTGCTGGGCTCGAATCAGATCGGGCGTCTTAATCCGGCCAACGGCGTGATCAAGACTTATAACATCCCAACTGCCAACAGCGAGCCGACCGGCATCACTACGGGTGGGGGTACATCTGGTTCGTAGAGCGCAAGGGGGACAATCTCGGCAGGTTGACTCCAGGGACAGGCGCCATCGCCGAGTATACGGACAAGAACAACACCGATGGCAATCTGGTCGACATGACCGGCGCAGAACTGGAAGACATTGCCTGGTCGGCCTATGGCCCCTGGTTCACGGGTCCAAAGTTCAAGACCTCAGTCGCTTACTACAAATACACTTCGAGCGCGGCGAACAAGTTTACCGGGGCGCCGGCCGGTAGCGGCTCGAATCCAACGCAGATCGTGACGGATGGGAGCACCACCGCCTTTCTTGCCGCGCGTGGTTTCAATCAGTTAGGGCGCTTTGACCCTGCCACGATGACGATCTGGTCGTTCTGCCGGTTGCCGGCGGTGCCGGACGCGACGAACGGCATCACCGGGATCTCGCTGCGTATCAATGCGCAGGGCACGCGTGAGATCTGGTTTACGCAGCCATCGGCCAATCAGGTCGGGCGCCAGTTGGTGGCTGCCAGCGGGAAATGTATGGGACAGATGGTGGCGCCGCTCCCAGTTGCTGCCAGTGCACCATGGGGAGTGACGTCGGATAGCGCCGGCAATGGCTGGTTCGCCGCCAGCGGCGCCAATCAGATCGTCGTCTGGCGCGCACCCTATTTTGATCGGGTGTTGAACGTGTCGTGGCTTGCACGCAATAATCTATAGCGGCTCGGAGGTGGCATGAATCGACGGTATCTGGGGATCAATGGTAATACGTGGAGACGCGCTGCGCATCGTGGCGCGTCATCGGTTGGATTGTTTGTGCTGGTGTGCGCCCTCTTGATCAGCGGCGTGCTGCCCGTTTCGGCGGATCCGGATGCGCCATCGCGCATTTATGCGCCGCAGGTGTTGAGTTTCAAGTGCAACCTCATGCGTACGAAGACGCTGATGGGGCTGCAGGTGTATGGGGTGACCGGCAGCAAGAATCCGTACTATAAGGATATGATGGACAGTGGCGCCAGTTGGGTGCGCGTCGACCTTTCGTGGGCCGAAACTGAACCCACCAACACCACCCCAAAGGACTACGAGTGGTCGCATGCGGACAAAGTGGTGACGCTTGCGGTCGAACAATGCATCCCGATCGTCCTGACCGTTGGGACAAACCCGAGTTGGGCGGCGGATCAGGTGGCCGGTCCGCTCAAGGTCAGCAACGCGGAAATGGCGCAGTTTGTGGGCGCCCTGGTCGAACGTTATGACGGGGATGGCATCGACGATGCGCCCGGCGCACCCAGGGTGTTTGATTTCGAGTTCTACAATGAACCTGATCAGGGACCCGTCGGGACGTACGAACGGTGGGGCCTCTATGGCGCGCAGTATGCGGCGATGTTGAAGGCTGTGTATCCAGCCGTAAAAGCTGCCAACCCGAAAGCGCAGGTGATCTTCGGAGGCCTCGCCTATGATTTCTTTACGGACCAGTCGGAGGACCCGGCGAATAACGGTCCCTTCGTGCGCAAGTTTCTGGATGATGTGCTAAAAGCAGGGGCCGGGCCGTATTTTGATGTGATGAACTTTCACTTCTATCCCCTGTTCGGCGGTTACTGGACGGACGATTTCCCGAAGGACGGTCCAGGGCTGGTCGAGAAGACGGAGGCAATTCGGGCGGTCATGGCCAAATATGGCGTCACCAAGCCTGTGATCATCACCGAAATGGGGTGGCATAACAACGAAAGTGCGGGGGTGCCGCATGGCAGCGACAAACTGCAGGTGCGGTATGTCGTGCAACTCTATGTGCAGGCGTTTGCCACCGATATCAAGGCTGCGGCGTGGTGGCCGCTTGGCGACGCTGGTGACCCTTACATCTATAACAGCGGGTTGGTCACCAACTACGAACTTGGCGCCCCCCAGCGTAAAAAAGCTTACGCTGCGTACCAGGTCTTCGTGCAGCGGATGGGCAGTGTCGAGTTTGTCAAAGAAGTCAAGAATAGCGACGACATCAAGGCTTATCGGTTTTATGACAAGGCCAATCAGCGCACCATGTACGTTGCGTGGACAAACCCGCGCGACAATACGAATGTGTGGGGTACGCCAACCAAGCCATACGTGGACACCACGCGCACGACGGTTGTTGAGTTACCGGGCCGCAAAGTCACCGTTTATGATGCTTATTGGAACAAGGTCGCAACGGTCAGTGATGGCGATGACGGCAAAGTGAACGGCAATGTACGCCCAACGATCAATGGTGACCCAAGATATATTGTTGTAGAGGAGCCATGAAGCAACTACGACCTTCGTGTTTGTCTGCCCTGCCTTCGATCCGGCGCGCTATTTGGGCGCCGGCTGCAGGCGCCATCACTGCACTTGTCTTGATGCTGCCCACGATTGCGTACGGCCAGGACACCACACCGGCTACGGTTGACGCCACCACACCGTTGTGCCGGTTGGGCGTCAACGCCGCAAGCGATCCCATTGAGAAGTTCGACATTGCTCAGTTGCGCACCGGCTTCTATATCGACTATTCAGCGGATGCGTCGCCGGTGCATCCCAATGGCGCCGAGTATATGCCCATCATTGGGCTGGAGCAGATTCAGCGCGGCAAGGACGATTACGCCTATCATCCCAATGGGGCTGCGCTTGATGCCGCAATCGCGGCCAATCTCGGCGCCACCTGGATCATTGGCAACGAACCGGACCGGCGCTACTATCAGAATGACATGGAACCGGCGGCCTATGCCCGCGCCTACCATGACCTCTACCGGTTGCTCAAGTCGAAGGATCCGAATGCAACCGTGCTTGCGGGGGCCATTGTCCAACCGACCCCGTTGCGCCTGCAGTATCTCGATCTGGTGCTGCGCGCCTATGTCGCAAAGTATCGTGAGCCAATGCCCGTCGACGGCTGGGCAATTCATAACTTTATCTTGAATGAGCGAAGCTGTGAGTACTATCTGGATCCGGCGCATCGGCCACCAGATTATGACGGACCCGAGCCTTATAACGGCGCCTACGTTTGCTGGGGGCGGACATTCCCCCCGGCGTCAGCGCCACAGATGGACTGGTGATCCATCTGAATGAACTTGACAAGACCGGCGACATCAATTTCTTCAAAGATCAAATCGTGCGGTTTCGCCAGTGGATGGCCGACCGCGGTTATGCCAACAAGCCTTTGTTTGTCACTGAATTCGGGATCCTGATGCCCGAAGATCGTGGGTTTCCGCCCGCGCGCGTAAGCCAATATCTGAGCGACAGTTTCAGTTACTTACTGACTGCCACCGATCCGCGTCTGGGGTTTTCTGCAGATGGGCGGCGTTTGGTGCAGCGCTTTGCGTGGTATAGCACGTACGACGCAACCCACAATGGGAGCCTTTTCCAAAGCGCAAGCCCGTCTGGCGCGGGGGGACCCTATGTGCTCTCGTCGATCGGGCAAACCTTTAAGGATGTCGCCGCTGCACAAGCTTTGACGCAGTCTCCGCAGTTGATGTCGCTTGAGCTTGAACCGGGCGCACCATTGGCCGTGGACGGAAAAACGAACTTTACCCTGAAGGCGACCGTTGGGAATTCCGGTAGTGCCTTGACCCCTGTCAACGTGACCGTCCGTTTCTACTTGGGGGATCCGGCGGCCGGTGGCGTCAAGATCGGGAACGATCAGGTTGTGCAGGTCTCCGGTTGTGGCGACACCGCCGTAGCAACGGTGCTCTGGAAAGACGTGAACCCATCGGAAAGCGGCAAACGCGTCTACGCCGAGATGGTCTACAGTGGGCAGACCACCAAGACCTACCAGTCGCTCTTCTTTGCCACCACACGCCTGTATCTGGGCGAAGTGTTCCGCGTGCCATAAGGATCAGGGGAATGGCAGTTTGTGACGCATTCTGCACCGGCGCAATTGCCATTCCTTCTCCCCTCTGCTATCCTGTTCTGCTGTGCAAACGACGTCCTCTGCTTCCACCCGTGCGCCTCGCCTTTCGATGTGGGCGCGACTGCGTGAAATCTGGCGCTATCGAGAACTGATTCGAAATCTAGTCGTCAGTGAGCTCAAGACGCGCTACAAGAACAGCGTATTTGGCTTCTTTTGGAGCCTGCTCAATCCGCTGGGCATGATGCTTGTCTTCACCTTTGTCTTTGGTTTTCTGACGCCCAACGTTCAAATTGAGCGGTATCCCCTCTTTCTGTTGACGGGTCTCCTGCCCTGGAACTATTTCTCGGCCAGTGTCCAGGGCGGTCTTCATAGCGTGGTCGCCAATAGCAACCTGGTGAAGAAGGTCTATTTCCCGCGGGGCGTCCTGCCGATTGCCACGGTCTTAAGCCAGCTTATCAACTTTCTGTTGGCCTTCATCGTGCTCTTTGGGGCATTGTTGATCTTCCAGCGGCAATTTAGCCCGTGGCTGTGGACCTTGCCGTTTGTGATCCTGATTCAGACGGTCTTCACGATTGGCGTGGCATTAACGCTGAGCACGCTGAATGTCTTTTACCGTGATACCGCCATGATCATGGATGTCGTGATGCTGGGCTGGTTCTTTCTGACGCCGGTATTTTATTCGGCGGGGATCCTACCGAACTCGGTCACGATCGCCGGTATCACGTTTGATCCCCAGCGTCTCCTCTACATCGTCAATCCGATGGCCTCCTTGATCAACATCTATCGCGATTTGCTCTACTGGGGATATCGCACGGATATCGACTTTTTTGTGCGCACTGCGATCACCGCGCTGTTGGTTTTCGGCTTTGGGTTCTGGTTCTTTGTTCGCTACAGTGAGCGCTTTGGTGAGGAACTGTAATGCGAGGCGCCCAGTTTGTAGTTGCCGCAGGATGGAATTGAAATGCCCGCGTTTCGCAGTGAGCATGTGATCCCCGGTCAACCCCTGGTGGAGATGCACCACGTGGCGCGCCGTTTCATCAAGCGCCGCGACCGGCACCGATCGTTTCAAGATCGGTTTATCCGGCTCTTGAGCCGGCGCAATGTGGAGCATGAGGAGTTCTGGCCGCTGCGCGATGTTTCATTGGTGTTACGGCCGGGCGAATCGCTGGGTGTCGTCGGGCCAAATGGCGCCGGCAAGAGCACGTTGCTGAAACTGGTCACCGGCATCCTCCCGCCAACCAGTGGCGACCTGGTCGTGAATGGGCGGGTCTGCTCCTTGTTGGAGCTGGGTGCAGGCTTTCAGCCTGACCTGACGGGGCGCGAGAACATCTATTTGAATGGCTCTATCTATGGGCTGACCCGCGCCGAAATGAACGCTCGGGTCGACCGGATCGTCGATTTTGCGGAGTTGGGTGACTTTATCGACACCCCGGTGAAGCACTATTCATCCGGCATGTATGTGCGACTCGGCTTTGCGGTTGCCATCAATACGGATCCCGACCTGTTGCTGGTTGATGAAGTGCTGGCCGTGGGTGACGCATCATTCCAACACAAATGCCTTGCCGCGATCCAGGATTACCGCGCCGCCGGCGGCACCCTGCTGCTGGTCAGTCACGACTTGAATGCGATTCAATCCACTTGCACCCATGCGGTCTGGTTGGAACATGGCCTGCTGCAAGCGGAGGGTGCACCAATTGATGTGGTCATGGCGTATCTTGCGGAGATGGCCCGCAAGGAAGATGTTGCCCGCAGCGAACGCGAGGGCGCCGGCGGCGTTGCCGAACCCGTGATGCCTGGACGGTGGGGCAATGGCGCCATCCGCATCACGCGTCGAGTTATGGGATGAAACCGGGGCGACGCACAATACATTCAAGACCGGTTCACCCTTCGAGGTGCGCATCCATTTTCATGCGCGGGTTCCGGTGCAACGTCCTGTCTTTGGTCTCGCAGTTTACCATGAGAACGGCGCACACGTCAGCGGTCCCAATACGCGGTTCGGCGGGCTGGAGATACCCGCGGTCGAAGGCTCTGGTGTGGTAACCTATCGGATTGACGAGCTACCTTTGCTTGAGGGCCGATACCGCCTGTCTGTAGCGGCGGTCGATGCCGTCAGTGATGAAGTCTATGACTACCAGGATCGCCTCTTCCAATTTCACGTCTACCCGGACACCCTGGCGGAACGTTACGGTTTGGTGACGCTTGGCGGGGCCTGGTCACTTGATTAAGAGTCCACATGGCCATTACATTCGATGCCAACTACTATGCACATGGTTGTGGTCGCCCCTATCAACGCGACGGGCTGTGGCTGGCGCAATTCGGCGCCGTAGCCGACCGCATCGTACGTGATCTTGAACCCCAAAGCGTGCTGGATGTGGGGTGCGCCTACGGTCTGCTGGTGGAGACACTGCGCGAGCGTGGCGTAGATGCATACGGCATCGACGTCTCCGAGTACGCGATCAGCCAGGCGGCGCCCGTTGTGCAGCCCTATGTGCACGTGGGTTCGGCGGTGGAGCCGTTTGGCCGGACCTATGACCTGATCGTGACGATCGAGGTGCTGGAACACTTACCCCCGGAACAAGCGGAACCTGCGATCGCCAATATCTGCCGCCACACCGACGACGTGCTCTTCTCTTCGTCGCCGCTTGACTACAGCGAAATCACCCATTTCAATGTACAGCCCCCTGAGATATGGGCCCGCCACTTCGCCAATCAGGGCTTCTATCGCGATGTCGACTTTGACGCCAGTTTCATTACGCCCTGGGCTGCCCGCTTTCGCCGGCTGAGCGGCCCCGTGGCGAATATTGTCACGGCGTATGAGCGTCGCTTCTGGCAACTTCAGCAAGCGAGCCAGGCACGCCGGCAGTTGAATGTGCAGCAGCGGAATGAATTGGCGCAGCATGAATTCAACAACCGGGAACTTGCTGCGGAAGTGGCACAGTTGCGCGAGCAGGTGGAGCGGCTGCGCAGCCAGAATCAGGAACTTCAGGCCGACCGGATCAATCTACAGGCGCTTGAATATAGCTTTGGTGGGCGTATGTTGCGCAAGGCGCAGGGCATGCGCGCCGCGCTGGCGCCTCCTCAGTCCATGCGTGATCAGGTGCTTGACGACTTCTTGCAGCGCTTCATCCTGCGGCGTAAGCAAATCGGCCCTGCCCAGCCTGGGATCCCGTTATCGGTCACACCCATCGAGCCGCGGGCGCCATTGGCGCCCCATACGGCTGCAGTGGACATTGTGATCTGTGTGCACAATGCGTTACACGACGTGGAGAGCTGTCTGGAGTCGGTCGCAGCGCACACGAATGCGCCTTACCATTTGATCCTGATCGATGATGGCAGCGATGCCCCCACGCGAGATTTTCTGGCGCAGTACGCGGCTTCGCATGCGGTGACGTTGGTGCGCAATGAGCAGGCCGGTGGGTATGGCCGTGCGGCAGCGCAAGGGCTGCACCTCCACCGCACCCTTCACCCTTTTGCTTAACAGCGATACGATCGTCACATCAGGCTGGCTTGACCGCATGCTGGCCTGCATGGAGTCAGCCCCGCAGATTGGGCTGGTGGGACCTCTGTCCAACACGGCGTCCTGGCAATCGATCCCGCTGATCGAAGAAAACGGCGACTGGGCGACAAACTCCCTGCCGGCGGGTGTCACCATCGAGGAAATGGGTGCGCGTGGCCGCTTATTCCGGGCGCCTTTACCCAACGATCCCGCTGCTCAATGGCTTCTGTTTCTTTGTCCGGCGCAAAGTCGTTGACGCGATCGGTCTCTTCGACGAGGAGAATTTTGGCGCCGGTTATGGGGAAGAGGATGACTTCGTGCTGCGCGCCCGTGCGGCTGGGTGGCAGGCGGCGTTGGCCGACGATGCCTACGTCTATCACGCACAGTCGAAGAGCTATTCTCATGAACGGCGCCGTCAACTGGCCGAGCGTGCGGGTAAGTTGCTGGTTGCGAAACATGGCCAGGCCGTACTCGATGCGAGCGTGGCACTGGCGCATCATGGCCGGGTGTTCGAGGGCATTCGGGCGCGCGCAGGGGTGTTGCACGAGCGGGCAAGGTACCTCGAACTGGGACGCGAGCGCTTTGGTGGGCGCAAAGTGCTCTTTGTTTTGCCAGTCGCGGACCCGGGTGGCGGTGGCAACGTCGTGATCGACGAGGCGCTCGCCATGCAGCAGATGGGCGTCGAAGTGGCGCTCTTTAACAGCCTGGAGCACCGTGAGCGCTTCTCGCGCAATTTTCCAAGTGCGGATCTGCCGGTCATCTATGGCGAACCGGCTGACCTGGGCGCTTTGGGCGCCGCCTACGATGCCGTCGTGGCAACGCTCAACACCTCCGTCGCCTGGCTGCAGCACATCCAGCCGCAGCAGGGCGCCCCCGTGCTGGGGTATTATGTGCAGGACTTTGAGCCTTATATGTATCAGGCTGAGACGCCTGAGTATGCCCGCGCACTGGCTTCCTACACGCTGATCCCAGATTTGGTGCGCCTCACCAAGACCGAATGGAACCGGCAGGAAGTGCGCCAACAGGCGGGCGTCGACTGCGTGGTGGTGGGACCGAGCGCCAACATCGACCTCTTCCGGCCGCGGACCGAAGGGGGCGTCAGACCGCTGCGGGTGGCGGCGATGGTGCGTCCGGCGTCGTACTACCGATCGCCCTGGCTCACCATGGAACTACTGCGGCAACTGGTGGCGCGGTATGGCGATGCCGTCGAGGTGGTCGTGTTTGGCGTGGAGACCAACGATCCGGGCTTCGCCCTGCTGCCACAAGATTTCAAATTCACCCTGGCCGGAGTCATCAACCAGCGCAAGGTGGCGCGTCTGCTCAGCGAGGTCGACATCTTTGTCGATTTCTCGACGCATCAGGCGATGGGGTTGACGGCAATGGAAGCGATGGCCTGCGGTGACGCGGTCATTGTGCCAAGCGTCGGGGCGGGCAGCTTTGCGCGCCATGGGCAGAATTGTCTCATGGTGAACCCGCAATCGCAGCAGGATTGCTGGCAACGCGTTGTGCCGGCTGGTCGAAGATGAGGCGCTGCGGCGAAGCTTGCAGACACGCGCCATCTACGATATCTGTGAGTGCTATGTTGAGCGCCCCGCCTTCAACTTCTTGAGTGCACTCTTCCCGGCGCCGGGCGCCGGGCGTGCGTTGCCATGAGCAAACTGCGCGTTCATATTGTCTACGAGCATAGCCTGGATCGGCGCCCCTTTGGCAGCGCCTATCTCCGCCTGCTGCGTCCATTTTCACACCCAACGGTCACCACTGCGATCGAGGCACAGGCATCCTGGGACTACAGCGGCGAGGCCGCCGATCTGGTCATCGTCGATCGCTTCTGGCGCCCCGACGTATCGCTGCGACTTGCAGAGGAATTGGTGCAGCGGGTGCGCCGTGCGGGGGCGCGACTGGTGTACACCCTCGACGATGACCTCCTGAGCCTGCCGGTAGGCCCCCCGAATGGGATCGCACCGCAGCAGGTGGCGGCGGTCAAGTACTTCCTCGGATGTGCCGACGCAGTCTGGGTCACGACTGCACCCCTGGGCGAGCGAATACAACCGTACAATGACCGGGTTGAAGTACTGGCGAATGCCCTCGACGAGCGTTTGATTGCGGTCCGATCCCCCTCCACCTCAATCGACACCTTCGACCCGACAAGGCTCGTCATTGGCTATATGGGGACGCCGACGCATACCGGCGATCTCGCCATGATTTTGCCCGCGCTCCAGCGAGTCTTCAGGCGCCACGCAGGCAGGCTGGTCATGCAATTGGTTGGGGTCACGTCACAACCCGAAATGCTCAGTGCTGCCGGAATTCCCGTGCGGATCGTGGCGCCGCAGGCCGTGGAGGGTGAGTATCCGCGCTTTATGCTTTGGTTCACCAGTGCGCTGCATTGGGATATTGCATTGGCTCCGTTGGCGGAAACGCTGTTTAATCAAAGCAAGTCCGCCATCAAGGCGCTCGACTATGCCGCGCTGGGTGCAACCGGGGTCTATAGCAACGCACCTGCTTACCGGGATGTGGTGCACCAACGCGAGACGGGGCTGCTGGCGGGCTCGCCGGCGGAGTGGGAAGAAGCCCTGGAAATCCTCATTGCCGATGCTGCGCTCCGTACGGCACTGTCCCATGCCGCCGCACGCAATCTCTGGGAACAGCACGTCCTGGAGCGTTGCGGGCAGCGTTGGGTCGACGCGGCGGCTCGGGCGGCAGGACGCCGGCAGCCGGTGTAGCGGGGGAGATTGTCGTGCGTTTCACCGGTGAACGCCGCAAGAACATTCGCGATCCATACTAGCGGATAGTACCCATTCGAGATCCGGCAAATGCACTCCGCTGCCCCAATTGCCACCTGCATGCCAACGATATGATTGTGTGACCCGCACACGATCTATGTACTTGACCTCTCTCCCCATCCATGAGAATTCCAATCCTTTTTGTCCTTGGGTCTAGAAAGGTCGTTGAATCATGTCTGACAACTTGCCGCGCCGGGTCTTGGGCGCCTGTGCAATCTTGCTCGTCCTCGCGTTGATGTTGGCGCCGCTGCCAGTTGCTGCACAAGAACCGAGTGGCGACATGACGCCCCCACCAGGGCCTCCGGCCGATATGGTTCCAGAACAACCTGTCGCCGATGAAATGATAAGCACGGACGTCGAATCGGTGGAACCTGCGCCTCCGGATGGCGTTGAGACGCCGGTTGATGAAGCTCAACCCGCGGAGGAGATTGGCTTTGAGGATAAGGATGGAACGAGTTGCCTGAAACCAACCAAGGACATCGGCTCTGATCGTTCCACGTACGCTGACAACAAACAAGGCGTTGTTGGCGGTGTATTGAAGATAGGTGGCTACAGTGGTCGCGACACGATCGCACTGGTCCACTTCAATCCTGCTGCCTCAATCCCGACGAACAGTACGATAAACGCGGCCACGCTCAAATTGTCCCAAACCGGTGGTGAAGTGGGTGGCAGCATCAACATCAATGCGTACCGCGCCAACAAAGGATGGTCGGGATCCGTTTCCTATGGCACCGCGTTGGGGATGTTTGGGAGCCAATTTAGTTCAGCCACTGCGGGGACGGGTTCGGCAACCATCAACTTTAATAACGCAAAGACGGTTGCGGCCGAATGGCTTCAGCAGGGCGCCGGCAACAATGGCGCCATTTTCCGTGGCAGCACAAGCGGTATTCACAACTTCTCGTCACACGCGACGCTGCACGTAGAATACACTTGTGACAAACAGGCGCCTACGTCGGTGATGCAGAACTTCTCAAAAACATGGCACAAGGCCGACTTCGGGGTCTCGTGGCGTGGGTCGGATCCCGTGATGACCAATGCACCGCCACCGGCATCGAAAAGTTCTATGTCGAGTACAGCACCGACAACAAGAACTGGGCCAAATACAGTGACTCAACCAGCGGGAGCTCTTGCACGTCCAGTACGCAAACGAAGGATAAGGAATTCCACAATAGCAGCTACAATTTGCCCGAAGGCGCCACGGTCTACTTCCGTGTCACCTGGCACGACCGTGCCGGCAACACGCAGAAGAATCCCAGTGCGAGCATCTCGACACGCTTGGACTGGACCCCGCCCACCCTCACCTTCACGCCGCTTGATCCGTATACGATTGGTACGAGCTTCAACGTCCAGTGGACCGCCAATGACAACTTGTCAGGTGTGTCCGGCTGCGGCTTCAACAGCAGATCAACGGCGGCGTGGACCACTGCGCCGGGAACGATTACCCGGAATGGCAACCAGTTCACCTATACCGTGACTGGCGCGCAGGACAAACAGCGGTGGGGATTCAAGGCGATTTGCACCGACAACGCCGGCAACAGTAGCGCGGATCCGGGCGCGGCCCAGGTGTCGACGACGATCAGCACCTATCCGATGGCGCAGTTGAACAACATCACGCCGAACCTGGTGCAGTCCACTGCCACTGACAAAGAAAATCTTGTGTTGGGGTGGAGTGGCCTGACTTCACCGAGCGTACCGATCACCGGCTTCTCGGTCTACGCTCGCCACACCACCGGCGCCCAGTGGGGGAGTTGGAAGAAGTGGAAGGACGTTGCGTCAAACCCGTCGAACAGCTATAGCGAGAAATTCCCATTCACGACTGAAGATCCGGCGAATCCGAACGGGCTGTGGGACTTCCAGGTCGTAGCCCACAATGCGCAGGGTGATCCTCCGTTTGACAACAGCAAAGCGCAGGCCAGCGCCGTCGTCGATCTCCAAGACAAGGGGCAAGGCAGCTACATGCCTGATATGGCAAAGCGGTAGGATTCATGGTTGTTCTCAGCTAAGGTTTCGATAGGCAGGCGCTTCACTTCGCACACGGATGAGCGAGACTCCTCCCTCCCGCGATTTTCCTGGTTCAATTTCCAGAAAATTATGCTATCTTTTCTCTGTCGCGCGTGCGTACGCCTTGCCGTGGGAGCATAGGTCGCGATTTGGGTGTAAAAAATCGCAAAAATGCGTTAAGATATTGTAAGGCGGCCATCGGACGGGTGAACCTTGCAAGCTTTCCAGACGTTGATTCAGGGGAGAGTTCATCGTCTGGCGCTGACAGCCGACTACGCCAGCGCGGATCGGCAAGGCCATACCGAAGAACCAGAATGCTGCCAACGGAGCGTGGACGATCTGGCGCGGTCTACAAGCGTATTCACTGCTCGGAGGAGACGAAATGAAGCGCTCATGGATTGAATAGGTGGCGCCTGCGTCATTGGCGATCACGGTGATTGTGCTCGGTGCAGTATGGCTGGGTGCGTTTTTGCCAGCCAGTCCGGCAGTTGCAACCGGCGTCAAAACCAATCCGGCGCCAACGCCGACCGTGGGGGATCTGGTTGTAGGTCCGACCGCTGTTGCACCTGCGGCGCCTGCGGGTGCGGTGACGATCTATCCGTCACAAGACGTCTACATCGCCTCAGGTATGCCCAACAACAACCTCAACGGGTCAAATCATACGTTGGTCGGTTGGTATGCGGCGGAACAGGCCGTACGCACCATGATTCAATTCAACCTGGGGCAGCTTCCGAGCGGATCACGGATCTCAAGCGCGACGCTCTACCTGTACGTGGACATGGCGCTGCCGCCAAACGACGGCTCGATGCGGCTGGCCGGCGCGCCCATCACCGGCGGTTGGTCGGAAGGTAGCGTCACCTGGAACTCCGGCGCGGGTCTTTACAACTCGCAATTCACCCTCGGCGATGTGGGCGCGGGGACGGGTTGGTATGCCTTTGATCTGACGAGCCTGGTCCAATCCTGGTTGAATGGCCAGTCCAACAACGGTCTCATGATCATTGGCGACGAAACGCCATCGCTAAGCCGCAGCCGTATGTTTCGCTCCCGCGAATTCGCCAATTACTCACCCTCTCTGGTAGTGAACACGAACTGTGATACGTTGGCGCCGATCTCGGGGATGTCACCCCTGCCACAATACTCGCCGGGTTCCTTCATGGCATCGTGGAGCGGCTATGATATTGCGCCGAGTGGATGTACCCCAAGCGGTATTCGGAAATTCCATGTGAATTATCAAATCAATAACCAGGGCTGGACGGAGTGGAAGAGCACAACGTCGACCTCCCACGACTTTGACAACTACGCCAGCAACGGCGACACAGTCTACTTCCTCGAATACGCCGATGACAATGCCGGCAACGTGGAGGCAACGCCACCCGGACCCCAGACGCGCACGATTATCGATTCGCAACCGCCGGTGGTGAACATGACGCCGTTGCCGGCAATCACCGCCGCCACCTCCTTTCTCGTTTCCTGGAGTGGCACCGACAGTGTATCCGGGATCCGCAACTACAGCGTCCAATACCAGATCAACGGCGGTAACTGGCAGTATCTCATCGAAAACACCACGTCAACCTCCTACCAGGTGACCGGTGCGCAGAATGGGCAGGTTTGGAACTTCCGCGCGATAGCCACCGACAATGTGGGCAATACGAGCGCATGGCCCGAAGTGCCGCAAGCTTCGACGACGATCAATCTCTTTCCACAAGCCTACATTGTGCCCTTTGAACCCAACGTGTTGAAGCCGACCGCGCCGGTCACCAATAGCTTCGTCGTTGCCTGGTACGGTACGACCGCAGTGGGCACAATTGTTGAATACTCGATCTACTACCGTTACACCACATCCAGTGGCGCCGTAGGCGCCTGGATTGTGTGGGATACGTTCCCAGGCTCGCAGACCTCCGAAAGTTTCCCCTGGCAAACGATGGGGATGAAAGATGGTCTGTACGAATTCGAAGCCACTGCCACCAATAGTGAGGGGGAAACGACGCCCTTCACGGGTACGCCGGAGGGCGGGATGATCGTCGACATGGCCAATAAGATCCATCCGCGCAACTACATGGGGCAGGTGGACAATGCGGCGCAACCGGCCCTGCTACAGGTAAAGAAAGAGTAGATCAGTGCTGTTGATCGGAGACACAGCACACCAATCGTCGACACTGAAGGTCCTATCGCCCATCCAATGCATTGGATCGATCAAAGTGTAACGTAGAAAGGCGAAATGAAGATGAGATCAGGCCAATTTCGTAGAATTTTCGGCGTGCTGACGCTCCTGGTCGTAGTGGCCATGGTCATCGTGGCAGCGCCGGCAGCGGCGCAGGATGACGGAGCGCTTGCGGTTGCTGCACCGCCGCCTGGTCCGCCGGCGGACGTCGTTCCGGAGCAGCCGGTAGCCACCGAGGTTGCCGGCGAAGATGCCGATCCGCCGCCGGCGCCCCCATGGATGAAGTGGTCGAGCAGCCTGTTGCAGAAACAGCGATTGTCGCAGATGGTGTCCTGGCGCCTGAGGCGAGCTGCGTCGAGCGCACCAAGGATATCGGCGCCGATAAGTTGACCTATGTGGACTCGCGCAACGGGGTTGTTGGGGGCATGTTGAAGATCGGTTCCGTTGAGTATGCACCGACTCAATGGCGCCAGGCCTGGACGCTTGTCCACTTCAATCCGGCCGGCTCGATTCCGAGCAATAGCCAGTTGATCGACGCCAAAATCAAGTTGAGCCAGACGGGCGTTGAGGCGGGCAGTGGCAATATCTATATCTATGGCTACCGGGCCAACAGTTCATGGAATCCTGGACTTTCTTTCAGTCAGGCGCAAACCATTCGTGGCTCTCAATTCACGCAGACCGGCGCGGTTGGGACCAGCCCGGGCACGGTTTCGATTAGCGCCAAAGCGCCGGCTGCCGAATGGCTGACGCAGGGTTCCGGCAACACCGGTGCGATTCTGACCCCAAGCCAGGGTGGGATGCACAACTTCTCCTTTGGCGCCACGCTCAGCATGAAGTACCGCTGCGACTTCACCGCGCCTGGCTCGCAGATGGATAGCTTTAACCGCCAGTATCACAACGCCTATTTTGACGTGCGCTGGCGCGGCGCCGATCCAAACTCCAGTAATTGCGGCGCCTCGGGTCTGAGCACATTCACGGTGCAATACAGCCTCGATAACAGCAATTGGCGCGCCTATGCGACTTCGAATGGCGCCACCTGTACGTCAAACCTGCAATATGGCGGCATGCCATTCGATAACTCAGTCTGGAAGTTCGCCGAAGGCACCAAGGTTTACTTCCGTGTGACCTCAAAGGATTACGCCGGCAATAAGCAGAGCGGGTACATCAACAACATCAACACGATCTTGGACTTTACTCCGCCGGTTGTGACTTTCACGCCGTTGCCCGCATACACCTTTGGCACCACCTTCAACGTCAACTGGACGGCGATCGACAATCTCTCTGG
Source organism: Candidatus Fredericiella danica (assembly GCA_016713335.1). Lineage (GTDB taxonomy): Bacteria > Chloroflexota > Anaerolineae > Caldilineales > Caldilineaceae > Fredericiella > Fredericiella danica. The sequence continues at coordinate 67,511 of JADJPH010000020.1, forward strand.
AGTGGAAGGGTGCAAACTCTACCAGCAGATTAACGGCGGCGCCTGGACACAGGCGCCGGGCAACATCACGCGTAACGGCAACCAGTTCACCTACACGGTCACCGGCGCTGCGAACCTGCAGAAGTGGGGCTTCAAGGCGACCTGCACAGACAATGCCACCAACGTCAGCCCAGATCCCGGCACGGCGCAGGCAACAACGACGGTCAGCCTCTACCCACAGACGGCAATGAGCAACATTACGCCGAATCTGGTGCAGTCCAATGCCGCAGACACCAAGAACCTGAGTCTACGCTGGACGGCACTGGCGTCACCGTGGCCCGTCACCAGCTTCCGGGTCTACTACCGCCACACGGTGGGGACACAGGTGGGCGCCTGGACTGCGTGGAAGAACTTCAATGAAGATGTGTTCACTGCGAAGTTCCCATTCACCACCGTCGACCCGGCGAAGCCCAACGGGTTGTGGGACTTCCAGGTTATCGCCCTGAGTGCGCAGGGGACCCCGCCCTTCCAGACGACGCGTGTGCAGGCGAGCGCCGTCACCGATCTGAATGACAAGGGCGAGCCCAGCTACATGCCATCCGCGGCGAAGCGATAGACCCGTTTTTGTCGCTGCCGGGCAGTATCCGCCGCCCGGCAGCGACAATTGCCAAAGTCCACGGCTTGGTTTTTGCACCCTGGTGCAGCCGCCCTGCCAGGTAGGTAGTCAAATGTTGAACTCCGCAACTTTGACAGTGTAGACGCTTTTTGTTAGGCTTACTGATCTGTTGGAGTCAGATTCCGGCAGAAAGATCAACCCAACAGCACGGTTAGCCGCTGCTGTTCGCAACCCACTGGAGTCCCGGTCTCAGGTTGCTGCCCGCAGGCCACCAATTCTTGCGCTGTGCAAGAAAGGCGGTCAGCGGTGCTTGCACAGAGCCATGCGCCAGCGTGTTGCAAGCTAGATTCTATTTTGACCCTCCTGGCGCAGATTCCGGGAGGGTTTTTCTTTGAGGAGGACAGGTCGATGCGCACGGTATTTTGGGAAGATGGCAAAGTCAAGATGATTGACCAGCGGCTATTGCCGCACCAATTGGTTATTGCCGAATACGACAAAGTCGACGATGTGGCGCGCGCAATCACCGATATGGTCGTGCGGGGTGCGCCGGCCATTGGCGGCGCAGCCGGTTTTGGAATGGCGCTTGCCGCACAAAACAGCCCGGCGACCGATCGGGATGGGCTGATCGCCGATCTTGTCGTTGCGAAAGGGGTGCTGGACGCTTCACGCCCGACTGCCGTGAACCTCAGTTGGGCGACGACCCGTATGCTCAACCTGGCGTTGGCTACGGTGCTGCCGGCGGTGGACGATATTCGCAGCGCCATTCTGTTTGAAGCCGAGGCGCTCGCCGACGAGGACGTTGAGATCAATCGCCGGATGGGGTTTCACGGCGCCGAATTGATCCCGGATGGCTCGAACTTGCTGCATCATTGCAACACCGGCGCGCTCGCCGCGGTTGACTTTGGCACGGCGCTGGGCGTCATTTTTGCCTGCCAGGAACAGGGCAAGGAGATTCACGTTTGGGTCGATGAGACGCGGCCCCGCCTGCAGGGCGCGCGGTTGACGGCGTGGGAGTTGATGCGCGCCGGCGTGCCCATGCACCTGATCGCCGACAATGCGGCCGGCCACCTGATGCGCCGGCAAGGTTGACGCCGTGATCTTCGGGGCGGATCGAGTGGCCGCCAACGGCGATGTCGCCAACAAAGTGGGTTCGTACAAACTGGCCGTCATCGCCCGGGAGAACGGCATCCCGGTCTACTCCGTGGTGCCCACCAGCACCATCGATCTCAATCTGCCGGATGGCGACCACATTCCGATCGAAGAGCGCGATGCACACGAAGTGACCCACATCGATGGCCATCTGGTTGCACCGGAAGGCGTCCCCGTCTACAACCCTGCCTTTGACGTCACCCCCCACAAGTACATCACCGGCATTGTCACCGAAGAAGGGGTCTGCTACCCGCCGTTTACGCAGAGCCTACGCCGCGCCAAAGAGGCGGCGGAGGCGCGGGTTAAAGCAAACCGTCTGGCGCGGGGCAAGCAGAGCTGAGATGGCGACAATACGCAGCATTGCGGTCTTCTGCGGGGCGAGCATGGGCAACAAAGGTGTCTATCGCCATGCCGCGGAAGACCTGGGCAAGGAAATGGTCAGCCGCGGCATCCGCCTGGTCTATGGCGCAGGCAGCGTCGGGCTTATGGGCGTGGTTGCGCACACGGTTCACGACCGCGGCGGTGAAGTGCTGGGCGTGATCCCGGAGCCTTTGGCCCCGCGCGAAGTGGCAGGCGAACAAATTGGCGACACGATCATCGTCGGCACCATGCATGAGCGCAAGGCCACGATGGCCCGCCATGCCGATGCGTTTCTCGCCATGCCCGGTGGCTACGGCACCCTGGACGAACTCTTCGAGGCGATCACGTGGGGACAGGTAGGCATCCACCGGAAGCCGATTGGCATCTTCAATGTGAATGGCTATTTCGACCCGCTTCTTCAGTGGGTGGACGCAGCGGTGAAAGAAGGCTTCATCCGGCCGATCTTGCGGCAGTTATTCATCGTCAATGATGATCCATCGCTGCTGTTGGAGCGCATGGCCCAACAGCAGCCGCCACTTGGTCTATTGAAATGGCCCGAGGATGGAGAAGCGAACGGGTAGGGCAGGTCCGTCTGCACGATTGAAAGGATCAAAAATTGTCATTTGTGATCACAGGCTCCGTTGCCTACGACTATTTGATGCGGTACCCCGGTCTCTATCGGGATCATATCTTGCCGGATCAACTCGACAAGATCAGTCTGAGTTTTCTGATGGACTCAATGCGCAAAGAGCGCGGCGGGGTGGCGGCCAACATTGCGTATACGATGAAATTGCTGGGCGCCGACCCGATTGTATTTGCCACGGTCGGTGAGGACTTCGGCGACTACCGGCGCTGGATGGAAGAGAATGGGCTGCGTACGGACCACATCGTGGCCATTCCGGGTGAGTTCACCGCGTCGTTCTTTGTGGGCAGCGATCAGGAGCAGAACCAGATCGCCATCTTCTATACCGGCGCGATGGCCTACGCCCGTGACTACAGCCTCGATGCGGTGGGGCTGGGGGATTCGCAGGTGGTGCTGATCAGCCCCAATGACCCGCAGGCGATGCTGCGCTATGCGCAGGAGTGCCGGCAGTTGGGCATCCCCTATGCGTATGATCCCAGCCAGCAGATCGCCCGGCTGAGCGGCGAGGATCTGGCAGCGAGCATCCCCGGCGCAACGTTTTTGCTCTGCAACGAGTACGAACTGGGGATGATTCGCAGCAAGACGGGTTGGACGCTGGATGATCTGCGTAGCCAGGTGAACGTGCTGGTCAACACGCTGGGCAAAGACGGCAGCGTGATCTACAGCGATGGTGTAGAGTTCATGATTCCATCCGCCAAAGTCGACCGGACGATCGATCCGACCGGCGCCGGCGACGCGTATCGCGGTGGGCTGTTTGCGGCGATGCTGGCCGGTCTGCCATGGGATGTGGCCGGACGCGTGGGGGCAATGTGCGGTGCGTATGCACTGGAACATCCGGGGACGACCAGCCACCACTTCACGGTAGACGAAATGGCGGAGCGTTACGCCGAGAATTTCGGTGCGGAACCGAGATTGGCCAAACTGGCGGAGTAGCCATGAATCTGGTTTCCGTAGGTGAACGCAAACGTGAATATGATGCACCGACCAAAGCCTGGTACCGTGCAATCTTGGACGACGACCCGGTATGGGCGGCGTATGCAATTGCGGATCTGCAGCCCAAATTTGATGAACACTGTATCTGGGGTGCAACATCCATCATGGATACACAGCCTCGCGATCCCCGTGGTCTTTGCCTTCTTTTTGATGGTTTGGAGCCGCCAATTCTGCTCACTGCCGGCAATCCTGCGCATGTGTCCGCCATTCTGAATGGATGGCGCCTCGAAGGAATGTTGCCGCCCGAAGTCTATCTGAGCATGCGCGAGGAGCACGAACCGGTGCTGTTGCACTACTACGACAACAGCAGGGACCGGCGGCGGATGTGGAGGATGGTACTGGAGAAGCGGGTAGGAGGCAACGGGCGGGATGAGGAAGAACAACCATTGCCAGGAGCCAATCGCCAACTGTCAATTGCGAATGCGGAGACAGAAGTCGCGCATCTGGTGAGGTTGGGACCGGCGGATGGGGAACGGATCCGGCAGTTGTATGCGCACGGTGGTCCGTTTACGCCGGATGCGTTTGACCCGTGGCAGTTGGAGGAAGGCGTCTTCTTCGGCATAGCAGGCGAGGACGGTGAGTTGCGGGCGGTGGGTGGGACGCACATCGTGGATTGGGATGCCGGCATCGGTGCGATTCGGCAACATGTATACGCATCCCGCCCACCGGGGGCATGGGTATGCAACGCAGGTGCTGGCGCGATTGTAGGGGGTGCTGGAGAGCCGGGATTTGGCGACGATCATCCTGAATGTGGATCACCGGAATGAAGGCGCACGGCGGTTGTATGAGCGCTTTGGGTTTCGGGTGCACTGCCCCTATCTCGAGGGCGTCGCCGTGCGGCGGTGAGGGAGAGAGCCCCCCCGGGCACGAGATACGCAATACGAGATACGAGATACGAAATACGCAGTACGAACACGAATACGGAACACGTTTACGGAGAACACAATGACTACTGGAACAAAAGAACTGAACTACGATATTGCCGATATCAACCTGGCGGAGCGCGGGCGCTTCCGCATGCAATGGGCTGCGAAAGAGATGCCGGTGCTGGACCTGCTCGAGGAGCGCTTCAAGAAGGAACAGCCCTTTAAGGGCGTTCGCATTGGCGGTGCGATGCACGTGACCGCGGAGACGGCCAACCTGATGCGCATTCTGCTCGCCGGTGGCGCCGAGGCGGCCTTGTGCGCATCGAACCCGCTGAGCACGCAGGATGATATTGCCGCGGCGTTGGTGGCCTACTACGAAATGCCCGTGTTCGCCATCAAGGGCGAGAGCGTCGAACAATACAACAGCCATCTCAATGCCGTGCTTGACATCAAGCCCAACATCACGATGGACGATGGCATGGATCTGGTGGCGATGTTGCACACGAAACGCAGCAGCCTTCTGCCTGAAGTGATCGGTGGCACCGAAGAGACGACGACCGGCGTCATTCGGCTGCGCGCGATGGCTGCGGATGGGAAGTTGAAATTCCCTGTGATTGCGGTCAACGATGCCCAGACCAAGCACTTCTTTGACAATCGCTATGGTACAGGCCAGAGCACGATCGATGGCATCATCCGCGCCACCAATGTGCTGATGGCCGGCAAGAATTTTGTGGTCGGTGGCTACGGTTGGTGCTCCAAGGGTATCGCCATGCGCGCCCGCGGCATGGGCTCCAACGTCATCGTCACTGAGATTGACCCGTTGCGCGCCCTGGAAGCGGTGATGGACGGTTTCCGCGTGATGCCGATGGCGGACGCAGCGGCAGAAGGTCACATCTTCTGTAGCGCAACCGGCGACATTCACGTCATTGACATGCACCATGTCGCCCGTATGCGTGACGGCGCCATTTTGGCCAACAGCGGTCACTTCGACGTCGAAATCAACATGAAGGAATTGAACGAGCAGGCCGTCAAGGTCCACGCTGGCCGATGGGCGGCGCATCTACGTCGCCGGTGAAGGGCGCCTGGTCAACCTGGCGGCCGCCGAAGGGCATCCGAGCGCGGTCATGGACATGAGCTTTGCCAACCAGGCATTGGCTGCGGAATATATTCTGAAGCATGGCAAGGACCTGAAGGGCGAAGTGTACGACGTGCCCATCGCGATCGATAATGAAATTGCCCGGCTGAAGTTGAAGGCCATGGGCGTCGAGATCGACACGTTAACAGACGAGCAAGAGACCTATCTGAACGCGTGGAACATGGGGACTGGGCACTAAGCCGGAGGAGATTGATCAAATGACAACATTTATGACATCCCCCAGCCTGCTCTTTACGTCGGAATCGGTGACGGAAGGTCATCCCGACAAGATGTGCGACCAGATCAGCGACGCCGTTCTGGATGCGATCTTCGCCCAGGATCCCTATGCCCGTGTGGCGTGTGAGACTGCGATCAAGACCGGCTTCGTATTGTGTCTTGGTGAAATCACCACCAATGCGTTTGTAAATTTTGATGATCTGGTGCGCCAGGTTGTGAAGGACATTGGCTTTGACTCCAGCGACAAGGGTTTCGACGGCAACACCTGCGGCGTGCAGATTGCGATTGCGTCGCAGAGCCCGGACATCGCGATGGGCGTCGATCGCGCCGCCGAGTTCAAGAGCGGCGAGATGGACAGCGAAGACGACGAGATCGAAGCGGTCGGCGCCGGCGACCAGGGCATGATGTTCGGCTTTGCGTGTGATGAGACCGCAACGCTGATGCCGATGCCCATCTACCTCGCCCACAAACTGGCGCGGCGGCTCTCGGAAGTGCGGAAGCAGGGGATCCTGCCCTGGCTGCGCCCGGATGGCAAGACCCAGGTGACAGTGGAGTATGCGTTTGGCAAGCCGAAGCGCATCCACACGGTGCTCATTTCCACGCAGCATGACCCCGATGTCATGCAAAGCGAGATTCGTGAAGCGCTGATCGAGCACGTGATCGACCCGGTGTTGCCGGCTGCGTTGGTGGACCGCAACATGCTCATCTATGTGAACCCGACCGGGCGCTTTGTGGTGGGTGGACCGATGGGCGATGCCGGGGTGACGGGACGCAAGATCATCGTCGACACCTATGGTGGCATGGGCCGGCATGGGGGTGGCGCGTTCTCAGGGAAGGATTGCACCAAGGTTGACCGCAGTGCCGCGTATGCGGCGCGGTGGGTGGCGAAGAATGTCGTGGCTGCCGGGTTGGCGACGCGGTGTGAGATCCAGGTGGCGTATGCCATTGGCGTGGCGCACCCGCTGAGCGTCAACGTGGAGACCTTTGGCACGGGTGTGATCAGCGATGCGAAGATTGCCGACCTCATCCAGGAGCATTTCGACCTGCGACCGGGAGCGATCATCCGCGATCTGGACCTACGCCGGCCGATCTACCGGCAGACCGCGGCTTACGGTCACTTTGGTCGAGACGACATCGAACTGCCCTGG
>JADJPH010000021.1 GCA_016713335.1 Candidatus Fredericiella danica
TCTGCCCAAGCGCCAATGCCAATCAATGGCAGCCCGGCGCCGATGATTGCGGTCGACACGCTGTCGAACCGCGAACTCGATGTACTCCCTTCTCCTCGAGCGACGGCTCAGCAACAAAGAAATCGGCGAAATCCTCTTCATTTCGCCACTCACGGTCAAGCGTCACACCATCACCATCTATCAGAAGCTTCATGTCGACAACCGCCGCGCCGCCGTCGCGGCCGCCCGCACGTTGGGGCTGCTTCCCAAAGAACTGACTGCCATCCGGTAAACCCGTTCGCCGTCCGGTCGCAAACCGCACCCTCTGTGCGTCCCACGTCACGGACCATATTTACTTTGGTCCATTTTTGCACCCCAACGGCGCTCCTGGTCTCGCGTCCTCGCGCATATCCTTCAGTTGTAAGAATGTGACCTTCGGCGAGGGATAAAGGAGACTGCAAATGGCACTCACTGAATACAAACCGGGAACTGCATTTCCTGGGGTCATTGGTCGTACGGCCGATGTATCGACACCGGCGTGGCCTGCGCCCGTTCGCGCAAAGCAAGGCGCGCCCAATGTTTTATTCATTGTGATTGACGACACCGGCTTTGGGCATTTGAGTTGCTTTGGCGGGCTGGTTGATACGCCTAACATGGATGCGCTGGCTGCGGATGGGCTGCGCTACAACAACATGCATACGACCGCGCTCTGCTCACCGTCGCGCTCGTGCATGCTGACGGGCCGCAACCATCATTCAAACCACATGGCCGGGATCACAGGAGATCTCGACCGGCTACCCGGGTTACGATGGCAACATTCCGTTTGAGAATGGCTTTCTGTCAGAAATTCTGCTGCAGCAGGGTTATAACACCTATGCCATCGGCAAGTGGCACCTGACACCGGCTGAGGCCAACACGCCCGCTGGTCCGTATGACCGTTGGCCGCTGGGGCGTGGCTTCGAACGCTACTTTGGCTTTCTGGGCGGCGACACGCACCAGTATTATCCCGAGTTGGTGCGCGACAACAGCCAGGTCGAACCGGAGAAGACCCCGGAAGAGGGCTATCATGTCACGCCAGATCTGGTCGAGAAGGCCAAGGGTATGATTGCCGATGCCAAACAGATCGCGCCTGATAAGCCGTTCTTCATGTACTTCTGCACCGGCGCCTGCCATGCCCCCCACCACGTTCCTGCCGAGTGGGCGGACAAGTATCAGGGGAAGTTCGACGATGGCTGGGATGCCTATCGGCAGAAGGTTTTCGCCCGCCAAAAGGAAATGGGGATCATTCCCCCAGACACTGAGCTCTCGCGGCACGATCCGGATGTGCAGGAGTGGGAGCAGTTGCCGGCCGACGAAAAAAGACTCTACGCCCGGATGATGGAGGTCTTCGCCGGTTTTCTGAGCCATACTGACCACTATATCGGCGACCTGATCAAGTTTCTCAAGGACATCGGCCAGTACGAAAACACGCTGATCATGTTGATCTCCGACAACGGCGCCAGTTCGGAAGGTGGTCCAACCGGTTCGGTCAACGAGAATGCCTTTTTTAACAATGTGCCCGATGACCTGCAACAGGCGTTAAAGGCTATTGATGAATTGGGTGGCCCCAAGTACTTCAATCATTACGCGTGGGGCTGGACGTACGCGGGCAATACACCGTTCCGGCGTTGGAAGCGTGAGACTTATCGCGGTGGTGTCAGCGATCCCTTTATTCTGACCTGGCCAAACGGCATGAAGACCCGCGGCGAAGTGCGCAACACCTATGCGCATGCGATCGACATGGTGCCGACCGTGCTCGATGCGCTTGGCATTGAGCCGCCGGCCACGATTCGCGGCGTCACACAGTCGCCGCTCGAAGGCGTCAGCTTCGCTCACACCTTTGACAAGCCGGAGGCTGCCGGCAAGCACAGCACCCAGTATTTCGAGATGTTTGGCCATCGCTCGCTCTACCACAACGGGTGGCGTGCCGTCTGTCCGTGGCCGGGACCATCGTTCGCAGAAGCCGGCAAGCCGTTCGGCACGCCGCTCTCGTATGACGAACTCACGCAATTGGACGCAGATGGGTGGGAGTTGTACCACATCGATGAGGACTTCGCGGAGACGAAGAACCTTGCGCAGGATCCTGCCAACCGCGCCCGTCTGATCGAAATGATCGGCCAGTGGTATGTCGAAGCGGGTAAGTACAACGTGCTGCCGATTGATAGCCGTGGCACGCTCAAGTTTGCTGAAGAGCGCCCGCAGATTGCCGTTGACCGGGACAGTTACATCTATTATCCCAATACACAGGCAGTACCGGCCAATGCGGCGGCCAAGACAATGAATCGCCCCCATACGATCACGGCTGAAGTCGAATTCAAGCAGGGCGATGAAGGCGTTCTCTTTGCACATGGTGGCAACGATGGCGGCTTCACATTGTATGTGCAGGATGGCAAGCTTCGCTTTGTCCACAACTATGTTGCACAGCAGTATTTCGAGGTTGAATCAGCCAACACGATTCCGGACGGCCACCACTATCTCACCTTTGAATTTGAGGTGACCGGCAAGGCGGACGTGGGCAAAGGCGTCGGAACCCCTGGCATCGGCAAACTCTTCATCGATGACGAGGAAGTAGGCCGGGTCGAGATGCCGGTGACCACGCCGATCCAATTCGGACTCGGGGGCGCCGTATGTTGTGGGGCAGACCCCGGTTCACCGGTTACGCCAAAGTATAAGCCACCCTTCAAATACACGGGTGCGCTCACGCGTGTGCGGGTCGATGTGACGGGCGAAGCTTTTGTCGATCAGGCGCAGCGGTTCAAAGCCATGTTGGCACGTCAGTAGTCAGGCCGCAGTCGCTGGCGCTACGGCGCTTGACCGTAGAATGGACGGGCTAACGTGGACACATGCGATTGTCAAGTTCGTCTTTCGATTGCAGATAGCGCGGTCTATCACATTGAGTTGCAGGGCGCCCTGGAACCAAGCTGGACTGAGGCGATCGACGGCATGAATATCTGCCACCAAAACGCCGACGGCACCTTGATCACAACCCTAAGAGGTACGGTTGCAGATCAAGCGGCGCTTGCAGGTGTGCTGAACCTGGCGTTCATGCTCGGCCTGCCTGTGCTATCCGTTCAATGCGTGGGTCGGGTGGGGCCAGAATAGGGCAGTGCGCCACGGCATGGGAGGTTCCTGCCGTGGCGCAAGAAGGGGGCAGTTACCATGTCAGAGTCACCAAATCTGTATACAGTCATCCTGCAGCCAGCGTTGAGTGTTGAGGCGATCAGCCGTTGGCAGTGGACCGAATTGAGCGTCGTCACCATGACCGCGGGTGACGTCCCAATGACGACGCTCAAGGGGTGGTTCGCCACGCAGGCCCAACTGATGAATCTGCTCACAGGATCCACGCTGCCGGCTATCAAATCGCGCGCTGCGTGCAGAAACGCAGGAATCTTCCATGGTGACGAGCACCAGCGCCGAATACAATCCGGCGCTGGTGCTGCTCGCCCTACTGTGCGCCAACCGGGATGCGGTACGTACGGCTCTTCCAGGTAGGCGATCTCTTCCGGTGAGGTTTGACCGCCAGCGCACCACGGCGTCTTCCAGGTGCGAGATCTTGGTCGCACCGATGATGGGGGCGGTCACGGCCTCTTTCTGCAGCAGCCACGCCAGTCCGATGCACGCGGGACGCGCCGCGCTTCTTCCGCAATTTCGGCGACGCGCTCGACGATGAGCCGGTCGGTGCCGGCGGTGGCGTCGTACTTGCGCTTCTGGATCAGATCGGTCTCCGCGCGCAGCGTGCTGCTATCCGCGGCATCGCGTCAGCCGGCCAGATGCAAGCGGGCTGTAGGGGATGACGCCGATCTTCTCGTCGCGGCAGAGCGGCATCATCTCGCGCTCTTCTTCGCGATAGATGAGGTTCAGTGTGGTTCTGCATCGAGACGAAGCGCGTCCAACCGTGCTGTTCGGCCGCGAACAGCGCTTTTTGAAACTGCCAGGCAACATGGCCGAGGCGCCGATGTAGCGAACCTTGCCGGCCTTCACCACATCATGCAGCGCTTCCATCGTCTCTTCGATCGGCGTCTCGTAGTCCCAACGATGGATCTGGTAGAGATCCACGTAGTCCATCCCCAGCCGCTTGCAGGCTCTTGTCAATCTCGCTGAGAATCGCCTTGCGTGAGAGTCCCCCGCCATTTGGCCCCGGGCGCATGACACCATGGACCTTGGTCGCGACGACGACCTCATCCCGCTTCACAAAGTCCTTCAATGCGCGGCCGAGAATCTCTTCGCTCACCCCGATGGAGTAGACGTTGGCGGTGTCGAAGAAGTTGATCCCCATTTCAAGCGCCTGCTTGATGATCGGCCGGCTGTTCTCTTCATCGAGCACCCACTTGTGCACCCAGTGTTCCGCATCTCCAAAACCCATGCAGCCGAGGCAGATGCGCGAAACCTGCATGCCGGTTGAACCTAATCGTGCGTATTCCATGCGCATTTTTCCTTTTTTGCGTCCTGGAGATTCTAGCGTTCTTAAAGAAAAACACCTTCACGTCCCCCTCTCTAACTTCTCTCCGCGTTTTCTCCGCGTCTCCGCACCTCCGCGTTGGCTGTTGGCGCAGGAGGAAAAGATCAACGCGGAGACGCAGAGAGGGCGCGGAGGACGCGGAGAAAAGACAAAAAAATCTGTTTCTTTCAGTATCGCTGCGGCACGTTTACCGGCGATACTGTTCTTCGCTGACCTGCTCCAGCCAGTCAACCGCCTTCCCGTCGAGCCGTTCTTGGATGGCAATATGGGTCATGGCTGTGGTGGGCGCTGCCCCGTGCCAGTGCTTTTCACCCGGCGCAAACGAAATTACATCGCCAGGACGGATTTCTTTGACGGGACCACCTTCGCGCTGCGCCCAACCGCAACCGGCCGTGACGATCAACGTCTGGCCCAGCGGATGTGTGTGCCAGGCGGTGCGGGCACCCGGTTCGAAAGTGACGCTGGCGCCGTAGACGCGTGCCGGTGCGGGCGGGTCGAAGAGGGGATCGACGCGTACGGCGCCGGTGAACCACTCGGCGGGTCCCTTGCCGGAGGGCTGTGAGCCGGCTCTTCTGATTTGCATAGCGTGTCCCCCTTATTGGGTACGTCTTCCAATTGGCCTAATATCGATCGCCGACCACGGTAATCTGCGCCATGGCGGCGTCGATTTCGCTGAGATCTTTGCCGGTGTTCCTATCTTCAGTGACATTATAGGGACATGACGCGAGCTAAAGTATAACGATTGTCCAGAAGAGTTGCACTATTCTGCAAGAATTGACGCGTCATTAGAGTTGGTCCAAGAGGAGCATTCACCATGGTTGCGCAGCCCAGACAGTCACAGGCGCATGATATGCAGCAGGTCCACGAAGTTAGCAGCGAACTGGCCGAGCGCATCGCCCGCGCGCTGATTTGATCAGGATCGATGCAACCGTCTGCCGGTGCGCAGCTCTCGTTTAGTTCGGAGAGCGCATCGTGCAGCGACTCCGAGTAGCCAACGTAGGCCCTTGCGTCTCCCCGTGCAAACATGCGGGCATGGAGATAGCTGTGAACAGGGCCAGTAGGGTGCGGACAAATGATTGAGCCATAATCAAACCTCGGTCTTTGGAGTGTAGCTATCCTCGCGCCGCCATCATTAAAACCCGTAATGCATCCAGTGTGACCCACTTGCTGGGCCGGTTGCGCCGCTCAAGCGGCCAGGTGCGGGAGACGGAGCCACACAACCAGCGTCCATGCTCGTCTTGCTGGTCGATCACTAATTGGAGCAGCGGTGCGAAGCGCGCATCGCGGGCGTAGCCATGCGCAGCCAGCGCCTTGAGCGCGGCGAGCAGATCCCAGGTGCGTGGCACGCCAAAAGTGAGCCAGCGCTTGTGCTCGCCGGCAAAATCGTACTCTGCATCCAGCAGTCGATTGGCAAGGCGCCTCACGACTTGCTCAGATTGCGGTGTTCGCTGTTGGGCGGGCAGCATCGCCAGACCATTGAGCGCAGCGATCGCACCCCAGAGGCAAGGACGATGCTGGTAGCGCCCGCAATCGAGCGCATCAGCCGTTGCCATATCCTCGACTAGAAACGCAAACGCCGCTTCAACGCGCGGGTCGTCGTCGAAGCCAAAGTACACAAGAAAGGGCAATTGTTCGCCCGTGGTGCAGGGGAAGATCCCACTACGCAGGGTCCGGGTCAGGGAGAAGCCACCGCTCGCATGTTGGCAGAATTTGAGGAATGAGTCGCAGCCTGCTGCAGTGCGCTGGTCTGGGGTGACGGCGAGCCTGTGCAGCAGGCTGAGCACTGCAACTGCGCCTTGCGCCGTGTAGGGTTTGGTTTCGTCGTCGCCCCAATACCCCTGCGGGTGCTGCAATGCGAACAACTCGCGCACCAACGGCTGCTCCGCGACGGCACTGCGAACTGCCTGCACCTCAAGATCATCCGCAGACCGCCCAAGGAGGTCCGTCAAAGTCCAATAGCGGACCGCAGGATTCTCCGGCTCCAGCAGCCAGGGCAATGGATCGCCGCACAGGCTATGCTTTAACACTGGGCAGTTTCCGCCAGAAACTGACCGGATCACCGTTCGGGACAAAGATCCAGTGGTCGGCCACGTTGCTGCATTTCCCATCGGTGAGCGTTTTGACGGCCCAGGCGCCGGGCCAGTTGGCGCTGCGCATCTTGATAAACCAGCCGCCTAGCTCGCCGTCATACTCAGCGCTGAGGATCAGGCCAATGTGACCAGCGCCGTCGCCGATATTGGTCAATTCGATCATTTGCTCTGTCTTCTTGTTCCACGCATAGACCGTGGCGTACGGCTGCATGATGATTACGTCGCCCCGTTTGGCGTCTCGAGACCGTGTGCGCAGATTCTTCTTGCCGACCACATCCTTGTTGCGCCAATACGGGTCGGTTGCCATGGAGGCAGCCGTATCCCACACGCCGGGTCGCGGCCCGCCAAAGAGTTTATTGACCACATAGCCGACGCACTGGCATTCGGTCTGTTCGACCGGGCGTTCCGGCGTCGTGATGGATGCCACCGTTGCAGCCGGCGTCAAGCCTGCCATCAGCACGAGGACAATCAACGCAATGGACAGCGGTCTTCGCAAAGTGAGACGAGATGATGGGTGCAGCATACGATCTCCAATACGATGAGGACGGGTGACCAACGCCCGCCTTCCCAGTGTACACCCGCCGGCGATTGGCTGCATCGGTCAAAGGGGTAGTTGAAGGGCGATCGCTGATCCCTTCCCAAAGATACGGTTCAGGCGTAAAATTTAATCAGGCGCAATTGCCGCAGCGCACGTCCACCCAAAATAGCAACCACCACGAAGACCTTGATCCACAGGAGTCTATGATGGCAAAGCATCTTCGCGTTACCCTCTGCACCGGCCTTCTGTTCCTTGCTGCGGTAATGGCGGCGGTTGCCGGCAGCGTGGTCACAGCAGGCGCGCAGGCACCTGCGGCGCCGGATCCTGAGATCGCGGCACTGATCGACCAGGTCGACACCGACACAATCCTCGACTATGCCGACCAACTGTCAGGCGTGACGCCGGCGATCATTGGCGGCTCACCCTATACATTCACGACCCGCAAGACCACCTCCGGCGAGCCAATCGCAATGGCGACGCAATTCGCCTATGAGTTCTTACAGGCGCAGGGGCTTATGGCTCAATTTGCGCCGTGGAGCGCCTGCGGTCTCCAGAATCGCAATGTGGTTGGAGAGAGGCGGGGTGAGACGCGTCCGCAAGAGATTGTGCTGGTGGCGGCACATATCGACAGCTACGCTGAGGCGGGGGGGACAGTCGCACCCGGTGCGGACGACAATGGGAGCGGTTCAGCCGGTGTGATGGCGACGGCTGAAATCCTCGCCGCGCACACCTTTGCGCGCACCGTGCGCTTTGTTTTCTTCACCGGCGAAGAGCAAGGGGTTTGTGGCAGCGGCGCCTATGCCGCCGCGGCAGCGGCCCGCAACGACGACATCGTGGCGGTCATCAACCTGGACATGATCGGCTACGATGCCGCAGGCGAACCCACGCTGCGCCTGCACACCCGTTGGTGGAACAACCCGGCCTCAGCCGGTGACAAAGCAATTGCCGATGCCTTTGTGGGCGTCGTGGACGACTATGAGCTGGATCTGGTCCCAATCGTGACGCGAGACGGCGAAACAGCCTCGGACCATTCCAGTTTTTGGGACCGCGGCTACCCAGCGATCCTGGCGATCGAGGATGACTATGATGATTTCAATCCCTATTACCATTCGGCTGACGACATAACCACCCATTTCAACGCAGCCTATTTCACCGAATTCACAAAGGCCGTGGTGGGCGTCGCAGCAACGCTAGCCGTGCCGGCGCAGGCAGTGAAGGACCACATCTACCTGCCGGCGTTGAGTTTTGACAGATGAAAGGAAATCTTGTTTTCCTTACTTCATTGACAAGTAAGGAGGCATGTGATACTCTGTTTTTAGAGGAGAAGCAAACAATGACTGAAAGTAAGGAGTACATTGCTACGGTTACCAGCAAAGGCCAGGTAACTATACCCGCTGCGGTGCGTGAGCAGTTGGGGATATCAGCCCAGGACAGGGTCATCTTCCGCATGGGCAAGGACAGGAGCGTCATGATCGAACCTTTGCCCATGACGCTGGAGGAAGCGTTTGGTTCGGTGGCGCCGTTGAACCGTCCTGAGAATTTTGACGAAATCCAAAGAATCGCCCGAGAAGAGCGCGAACTGAAATGGCTGGACAAATTGAGTAGGTGAGACCATGCAGTTTGTCGACACGAATATCTTTATCCGTTACCTCATCAACGATGATCCAGACAAGGCGGGTGCCTGTCGCCAACTGTTTGAGTTGGCAAAACTGAATCAAGTGAGTCTGACCACTTCTGAGTCCATCATTGCTGAGATCGTATATGTTCTTTCCTCAAAACGTCTGTACAACCTCGCCAGACAGGATGTGCGCATCCGACTGTACCCGCTGCTATCCCTCCCCGGGCTAAAACTGGCGCACCGAAGCCGCTACCTACGTGCGCTCAACCTGTACAGTAACAACAATGTGGATTTCGAAGATGCATTAACGCTGGCGGCGATGGAAAGCGAGCAGATTACGGAACTCTACAGCTACGATGAGGACTTCGATTCTGTCAAGGAATGCGCAGTCGTGCGTGTTGAACCGTAGACAGCCAAAATCTTCTTTCAGATGACTCTTGATCCTGGACTACGCTTTAAGCCGATAGGAGACAAAGGCAATTGTGCGGTTGTCCGGGGACCAGGAGTTCACATTGATGGTGCCCTGACCGCCAAATAACTTCGCCACCAACTTCGACTTCCCACCGCCAGACGAGACCAGGCGGATCTCAACGTGCTTGTTCGCCGGGTGATCACCAGGCGCCACATCGTCTTTCCCATAGGCAATGTAAACGACCTGCCTGCCGTCGGGCGACACATGCGGGAACCAACAATTGGCATCCTCCTGCACCATCTGCGTCGGGTTGGCGCCGTCCGGCTCCATCCGCCAAATTTGCATCAGCCCGGTGCGCGTGGAGTTGAACCAGATGTGCCGGCCATCAGGTGAATATTCGGGGCCATCGTCCAGCCCCGGCAGGTCGGTGAGTTGGGTCTCGGGACCGCCCTCAGCGGCAATCGTGTAGATGTCGTATTGGTCCCCGCGCGCGGCGCAATAGGCCAGGCGCCGGCCATCTGGTGACCAGCCATGCAAATAACTGGGACCGTCCGCCGTCACCAACCTCGGGCTGCCGCCCGTAAAGGGAATAATGTAGATCCGCGATGTGGCGTCTTCATAGGTAAAGTGGCTCACGGCGATCTGCGTGTTGTCCGCCGAGAGGACATGGTCGTTGTTGCAGTCGATGGCAAAGCCGGTGTTCAGCTCCTGGATTGCGCCGGTTGTCAGTTCATACGTGTACAGGCGTCCCCTGCTGTTATAGACCAGCAACCGGCCGTCGCGCGTCCAGTTCGGTGCCTCGATGACGTAATCAAATTCTTGAAGGACCGTCCTGTCCCCGGTCTCTACATCCACCGTTTCCAGAATGCTATACGTGTCGCGTTGTGCGATCAACCTGCGAAGTTCGTGAATGTCCATATTTGTATTCCCCCAAACCGGCGCCTCTGTTTGAAGGGTATTATAAGGGACAGCTACAATATCGGCATGCATCCTACTGCCCGCAGCGCCAGGCTTAGCCTCCTCGAAATTCATCTTGCCGTGTTGCTGGCCGGTGGCGCCGGGCTCTTTGCCAAATTTGTGCCGGTCAGCCCGGCGGTACTCACAGCGGGACGCACCCTCTTTGGTAGCCTGACGCTGTTGCTGTTCGCCCTCCTGATCAAGGCGAGTCTGCGTCCCCGGCGTCCGCGTGACCTGTTTGTCATGCTGCTGGCGGGCGCCATCCTGGCGGCGCACTGGTTTACATTCTTCCTTTCCATCCAGGTCTCCACCGTGGCCATCGGATTGCTGGCATTCTCCACCTTCCCGTTATTTGTCACGTTTCTAGAACCACTCGTCTTTCGCGAGCGCCTGCATGGCCGCGATATCGTCATGGCCATCGTCGTGGTGGCAGGGTTGATGCTGGTGACGCCCAGTTTCGATGTGACCAACACACTTACCCAGGGTTTGCTCTGGGGGGTGCTGTCGGCCTTTACTTTTGCAGTGTTGGCGCTGCTCAACCGGGCCTATGTCCGGGCTTATCCGCCGGTAACGGTCTCCTTTTATCAACAGGCCTTTGCCTTTGTCTGCATGGCGCCCTTTGCACTGCAATGGGACGGCGCCCTGACCGGGCAGGATTGGTTGATGTTGGTCATTTTGGGGATCGTTTTTACGGCGCTGGGGCAGGGGCTGATCGTTGCGAGTCTGCGCCATCTGCGCGCCCAGACGGCCAGCGTCATCTTTGGCCTGGAGCCGGTCTATGGGATCTTGCTCGCCTGGCTTCTGCTCGGCGAGGTACCCGCCCTGCGCACGCTCCTTGGCGGGGCGATCATTCTGGGGGCCGTGTTGTGGGCGTCGTTACAACATCGTTCTTCCAAACCAATTGAGATTTCGACGGGGTGATTGTGACGCAGCGACTATTTGTATACGGCACATTGGCGCCGGGGCGACCGAACGAGCATATACTTGCGCCGCTGGGCGGTGCCTGGGAACCGGCTACGGTGCGGGGGTATCTCAAGCGCGAGGGTGGGGGGCGGCGCTGGGGAGACCTTTCGGTCTAGTGCTCGATGATGCCGGCGAAGAGGTGAGGGGTTGGTATTTTCGTCTGAAAACCTTGGTGAGTTCTGGGAGACCCTGGATGAATTTGAAGGTGCGGAGTATGAGCGGGTCCTGCAGGAAGTGCGCCTCGCAGACGGCGCCGCAGTCGCAGCTTATATGTACGTGATTCGGCGGGATTGAAATTCAGCCGGAGCACTGCCGGCTTGCGGATCTGTGGGCCGCCAGCACCCGTGTGATTCGCACGAGTGTCGATCCAAAGGGTCTTGCGCTGAGTTGCGAAATTGAACCCGCCGATCTGGAGATCTTTAGCGACAGAAATGCTATCGTTCATGTCCTGCAAAACTTGCTCGAAAACGCTGTTAAGTTCACGCCCCAGGGCGGGCAAATCGGCTTTCGCGCTGCAGTCGAGGAGGCGCACGCCAATGTGCAGTTGATCGTATGGGCCACCGGCATTGGCATCGACCCAAACGACCATGTGCGCATCTTCCAGCCGTTTGTCCAACTAGACAGTGCTCTCTCGCGGCGATACGAGGGAATTGGCCTTGGGCTGGCCTATGCGGCTCGCATGGTGAACCTATTGGGCGGCACGCTGACCATTGAGAGTGAACTGGGCGCCGGCAGCTGCTTCATCGTGACGTTGCCGTATGGGAATCACTGAGTTGGATCTACAGGGTGCACTCCTAGAACCAAACCCTCCCGCTATGCCACCGAGGAAAGATTGAAGAAGAATCCCACTGCGTCTCTGCGGGAGGTCTTTCGCTCTTCCCCCCTTTGCGGCCTGGCGGGAGGGTTTAGCGCCTGATCTTCAGCTACACTGGGCGGTGGGCGGAGATGTTGCTGCTGGTGAAGCGGCGCACCAGTTCTTTGGCGACCTCTGCCGGAATGCCCTGCGCTGCCATCTGCGCATCTTCGCCAAACTCTTCAATCGCATAGCGATGCTGCACGTCCACCTGAATGTCGACAAACCCAGCCGAAGCCAGCAGCGCACGATACTGGTCGACAGTCAAGGCGCCGGCGATACAGCCCGCCCAACTGAGTGCGGCGCGGATCTGCGCTTCGCTGACGGGCAGGTCGTCAAGCACACCGTCCACAACAATGTCGGACACCGCCAGCTTGCCGCCGGGGCGCAGCACGCGATACGCTTCGGTCAACGTCTGCCCTTTGTCCGGCGAGAGGTTGATAACGCAGTTGGAGATAATCACGTCAACCGTCTTCTCGGGCAGTGGAATGTCTTCGATCTGGCCCTTGAGAAACTCGACGTTCGTCACCCCGGCATTGGCGGCGTTGCGCCGTGCCAGTTCTAACATGTCATCGGTCATGTCAACGCCATAGACAAAACCTGTGGAGCCGACCTTCTTGGCCGCCAACACCACGTCGAATCCGCCACCGGAACCCAGGTCAAGGACGACACTGCCCGGTTCGAGTGCAGCGATCGCGGTGGGGTTACCACAGCCCCACGTGGCGCCCGCCATGTCATCTGGCAACAGGGCCAGTTCCTCAGCACCGTACAGGGTAATCGCATCACTGCAGTTGCTCCCGCCATTGCTCCCGCAGCAACTAGAGCCAACGTTGCGGGCGCGCTCGCTGTAATGTTCGCGCACTTCGATGTGGATCAGTTCGGGAGTTTCGATTGGAGTACTCATTGTTCGTGACCTCTCTTGACTAATAGATTGACGTTCTTCGATATATCGAGTAAAAAGGGGACTGCGGTCTACTTACGTACGCGCAGCCCTGCCGTAGATCGCGTCCACAATGCTGCGCAAGGTGTCGAGCGTCTCCATGCGCACGAAGTAATGCACCCACAATCCCTGCTGTTCACCGTCGATGATTTGCGCCTGGCGCAGGACCTTCAGGTGGTGAGAGATGGTCGGTTGGCTCAAGTTGAACTGGTCTTCGATGTCACAGACACAGACCTGCCCGGCGTACCGGCTCAACAACTCCACGATTTGCAGCCGCACCGGGTTGCCCAACGCTTTGAAGATGTTCGCCAGTTTTTCGGCGTCCACTGCGCTTAGTACAAGGTTGAAGGCGTCCGGCGTCGTGCAACAGGCCGCGCCTTCGGCACTAGGCACGCAGCAACTCTCGGTGTTTTCGACCGGTGCATGGACGGTGATCAGTTGTGGTGGAACGTGCTGTAGTTGCGTCATAAACCAGGCCATGAAAACCAACTGGATTGATAAACATCAATATAGCACTTGTATTGATGATTGTCAATATAGGAAATTTCGCTGAGTGGGTTTCGTGGTTTTAGGGTCTGGCGAGAAGTCAGTGCACCTCATCCCGAATGACCCGCCCATCGGCGAGTTCGATCGTCCGGCCCGTGCGGGCAGCAAGGGCGCGGCTGTGCGTGACCATCAGGAAGGTTTTGCCGGTGTCAACCCACTCCTGAAATAGGTCAAAGCAGGCCGCGGCCGAACGGGGGTCCTGCCGGCCCGTCGGCTCATCGCCGAAGATCAGCCGCGGGTCATTGGCATTGGCGCGTGCGATGGCCGCGCGCTGTTGGTCGCCGCCGCTCACGCGTGACGGCAGCCAGGTGGCGCGCTCCGCCAGGCCAACCTGGTCGAGTAAGGCGGCGACCCGCGCCGTGCGTTCCAGGGGCGTGTACAGATCGGCCAATTCCATCGGCAGCCGGATGTTCTGGGCCACGGTCAGCCCCGGCACCAGGTTGAAAAACTGGAAGACGATCCCGATCTCCCGTCGCCGCCAATGGGCCAGACCGTCCTCGCTCAGATCCTTTAGCCGCTGGCCGTTCACAAACACCTCACCGCTTGTCGGGCGGTCGACGCCGGTGAGCATGTTCAACAGCGTCGACTTGCCGCTGCCTGATTGCCCGACGATGGCAACGAATTCACCCTCGTGGACCTGAAAACTGATGTCCTTAAGCACCTCGACCTCGTGGTGGCCCACCGGGAAGCGCTTGGTCACCTGCTGCACATCGATCAGCAGTTTGCTACTCATAGGCAAGACTCTCCTGCACGCTGGCCTTGATGGCGCGTTGGGCCGGTCCAATGCTGGCCAGGACGCCGATCACACTGGCCAATACAAGCCAGAACGCAATGGCCGCCCATGCGTATTGGAAGACGATGCTGATCCCGATCGTGGCGGCCACCTGCTCCGCCAGGGCGACCGCCACGGGATAGCTACAGAGCAGCGTGATCACCCAACTCAGCCAGCCGAAGATCAGACCCTCGGACATGAAGAGGGTGCGGATGGTGCGCGGTGTGGCGCCAATGGCCCGGAGCACGCCAATCTCCCGGCGGCGCTCCAATACGCTGATCGACAGCACGCCGCTCAGCGCAATCCCGCCGACCGCGGCGACGATCACGGCCATCACCATCAGCAGCATCGAGATGACGCGGAGGTTTTCAGACTGCCGCGTGCTGCGTTGGTAGACCGTGTCATTTTGTGTGATTGTGGCCTGGATGCCCAGGTCGTCGTAGAATTCGCGAAGCTCATTGGCAAATGCCGGGGCAGCGGCGGCGTCACTCAGGCTGGCCTGGACGAGCACCCGATTGCCCACTCGGCCGTCGTGTAACTCGGTGAGCAGCGTGTCGCGCGGGACCATGCCCATGCGGCTGAGGTTGCGGATATTGGGGTCGATGAAGACCCCAACGACCTGCCACTCCTCTTCGCTGATCCAGATGGAACGCCCATCGGCGGCAGGCAGCTGTACATGCACCCAATCTCCCGGTCCAACGCCAAGTTCGGCGGCCACGCCTTCGGCCAGCACAATAGCGTGGGTATCCCCTGGTTCGAGCCAGCGCCCCGCCACCATTTGCGCCTCATAGGCGGCCGAGGGGAGGGGGATGCCGTTGAGTTCTACCGCGCGTGCCGAGACCGTGCTGGCCGGATCGCTGGGCTTGACGACGCCGGCCAGCGTGCGCCAGATTTCCACCTGTTCCACCCCCGGGTAGGTTGCAATCCGTTCGAGTTGCGTCCAGCGTTCGGGCCGCGCAAGGTCGATTTGAACTGGAAACTGGTAGAGTTCAGTGAAAAGGCCGCGCGACGCATAGCTGAGCGTACTCTGCGTGCTCATGACTGCTACGAGCGCGACGCCGGCGCCCGCCAGAGCCAACTGTGTGAGGAGTAGTCGTTTCCAGTTCCGAAACGCGTTGCTGATGGCCAGCGAGAAGACACGGGAGAGCCAACTCAGCCGTCCCACGAACTCATCCAGCGCGCTGCCGTCGCCGCTGAGGCCGTAGGAATTGATCGCCTCGCGTACAGTGATACGCGCACCGCCAAAGATGGGCGGCAGCGCGACCAGCACCGGTAGAAACAGACAGATCGCAGCCTGAATCAGCAGTGGCCCAAATTCGACCCGGAACGGACCGGGGGTGACACCCAGGCGCGTCACGAGGAGCGTACGCAGACCGTTGGCCGCGAGGATGCTCAGCGGCAGCGAGATGATGAGGGCGCAGACGCCATATGTGGCGACGATGGTGAGATAGACCGCCAGGATCTGGCGGCTACTGGCGCCGATCGCCTTCAGTTCACCGATTTGTGCGGTCTGCTGGGTAATGATCGCATTGACGGTGTTGTAGATCAGCAACAGGCTGAGCAGCATGGTTACGATGCCGATCGTTTGCATCACAAAGCCCATGCCATTGATGAGATCGTGCGACCAACTGAGCGCCGGGTCGATCGAGTAGGTGCGCTCCGTCGACGCAGGAGTGGCGGTCAGTCCTAGATCTTTGAGGTCGGCCTGGAGCGCCGCCGCGGCCGCGGCCGCGCGTTCCGGGGTGTAGTCGGGAACGCTGGCATAGAGAAACTGGTAGCGATCGCGGCCGGTCAAGTCCGCAAAGTGCGCTCGCGTCGTGTAGAAGACCGGCGTCCCCCCCAGACTGGCGGGCAGGGTGACGCGGTTGTAGACGGTCCCGATAATCGGCGCCGTGACAACATGGTCATCGATGTTCAGTTCGACCTGGTCGCCGATGGCGATTGGATAACCGCGCTCAACGGCCATCTCGCGCCGGGTTGGCCACGCACCGGATTCGAGCGAAAGAATGGAGAGTTTCTGATTGGTGTAGTCATCGCGAGCCACCAACGTCGCTGCCTGCCAGGGGGTGTCCGGGGCTGGGCGCCACTTGATAGCGTATTCCATCTGTCCTTCAACCGCGCTGAGATCCGGGCGGGTCTCAAGATGTTCCACCAGGTCGGCGGGTGCGCCCTCGACCACGCGGAGGCGGATGGCCGGCGCCGATGACGCGGACCAACTGCGTTCGGTGTCTTTGATCACCCCCTGGAGCGAACCGAGGATCATACCGACGGCGAAAGCGCCGATGGCAATGGTCAAGATCGCCTGGACCGTACGCTGGCGGGCGCCCCAGAGATCGAACCACACCTTATTCCGCAGGGTGGTGGTGAAAACATCATGCATAGGCCGGCGCTCCCTGGTCGTGGGCAACGCGGCCTTCTGACAATTCAATCTGGCGCGGCATGCGGGCGGCAAGTTCCTCGTCTTGCGTCACCATCACGACGGTCTTCCCGGCGGCGACCAACTCTGCAAATAGGTCAAAAACGATCTGAGCGGAGCCGCTGTCAAGGTTGCCGGTCGGCTCGTCGCCCAGAATGATCGGTGGATCATTGGCCAGCGCGCGGGCGATGGCCGCACGCTGTTGCTGGCCGCCGCTGACCCGGCCGGGGAGTTTGTGAATCTGATCCTCAAGGCCGACGCGCGTAAGCAATTGAGCGGCCCGGGTGCGCCGTTCGGCGCGCGTGTAGCGGTTGGCCAACTCCATCGGCAGCATGACGTTGTTGAGCAGGGTCATCGTCGGTAGCATCTGGAAAAACTGGAAGACGATGCCCAGATTCTCGCCGCGCCAGCGGGCTAGTTCAGCCTCCGGCATACGTTGGACTGCGCGGCCGTCGACCAGCACGTCGCCTGCCGTCATCCGGTCGACGCCGGAGAGCATGTTCAAGAGCGTTGACTTGCCGCTGCCGGACGGGCCGACGACGGCGACAAACTCGCCTGGCCAGATCTGCAGCGAGATGCTCCGCAGCGCGGAAACCGTGGTTGGGCCAACGTGATAGCTCTTCGTGAGGTCGCGCACCTGGATCAGAGGTGACCGGCTAGAAAGGTCGTGGTTCATGGTTTGCTCACAGTCTGGCGTCGAGCGACGGAAAGAACATTGGCCGCCAATCGTCTTGATCTTTTTGCTCGGGGAATAGGGTTGCAAGCACGCAATTCACGTGCTTTTCCACCTGATCCGGGGCGAGCAGGTCCACTCTACAAAGTCCATTCGCAAAGGCTGTGACCGCAAAAGGCACGGCGCCGAGCATCATCAATGCAAGCAGAAAGGTGTCGTCCGTGAATTGGGGCAGACCGCCGGCGCGCTGCATTGCCTGAAAGCGCGGCGCCATTCGCGCCCGGATGGGAGCAATCTGCTCCATGAAGTAGGCCAACCGCGGTCCGCCCGCCATTCCTTCGTGTAGTAGCAATCGGGTCATATCGGGCTGGCTTGCGGCCGTCAGGATTAAGAGTCGCGCACCAGCCTTGAGCATCTCGGCTGGCGTACAACCTTGCTGTTCGGCATCTGCCAGCAGCGGGGCGAGTTCGGCAAGGTAGTCGGCGACGCAGGTGTCGATCACGGCGCGCCAGATATCTTCCTTGGAGCCGAAATGGTGGCGCAGGAGACCATGCGTGACACCCGCCTGGGTGGCGATGTCGCGAAGGCTGACGCCTTCGAAACCCCGCGCGGCAAAGACGTTGCGGGCGCTTTCAACAATGCGCTGGCGGGTCTGCTGTGCCCGCGTCGGGCTGTCGCCCGCTCGACTTTGGTTTTGTCTGGTCCGCCATGCCTGGCTCCACTCCTTCGCATCCGGCGCGATGCTATCCATACGTATAGTATAAAATAGTGTACGGGTGGAACCCAATTTGTCAATACACGATTTGAGCGACCATGCGTTCCTGGCTTTGGCGGCACCCTGGACACGGCGGTGCCGGTGTCCCTACGAGAGGCGTCGGCGATCACCCCGGACACGGCGGTGCCGGTGTCCCTACGGATCGTCCTGGACGGCAGTGGGATTAATCAGCCACGCTATCTCCTTACGAAATAGAAAGTTAATATCTTGATTTGTGGTAATTTGTGCTACAATATGCCTAACTGGCTAGATAAATCCAAGGTCTAATATAGCTGAAAGCTGACGCATCGCCTTAAGGCTGGATCCCGTGCCAATGACGAGCGCATAGCAATCACCAGGCCGACCCGGTGATGACTCTAGAGTTCAGCCGGAGTAATTAACCTCAACGGCAATGGGAGAGTCCAAATGCCAGCAGCAGCGCCGGAGCTCAAGTCCGGCAACAACGCGGAAGACATGACCAAGCACCGCACGGCGTCTCATCCCTCAGCCGATGGGTGGCGCCATGCGTTGTTTGAGCATATCCCTGTCGCTATCATCGTCAGTTCCCCGGAGACGGGCGCAATCATCGCCGCGAACCCGAAAGCGTGCCGCGTGCTTGGTTACACCGAAGTCCGGCTCCGGTCGCTGCGAACCGCCGATATCTTTGTTGCTACGGGTGACCCAGGCTTCCCCGTGGCGCAGGAGTCGGGCAACGCTACACGAGAATTCCGTGGCGAATTGACCTTCCGGTGCGCGGATGGCGCCTTGCTTCCCGTTGAACTGAACCGCTCATGGTTCGCAGGGGCTGACGACAGCAGTGCCTGCATCAATGCATTCACACCACTCAGCGACCGCACGGTGGCTGAAACCGTGCAGCAACAATCATCCACCACAGGCAGTAGGCCCATCTTAGACAACATGTCGCGTCCGGCAATGGACCTGGCGCTCCGCGAGAGTGAACAGCGCCTCCGCGCGGCCACTGAAGTCGCTGCGCTTGGGGTTTGGGCGTGGGACCGCAGCGCTGACGTACTTACCTGGGATGATCGGATGCGTGCGATTCATGGCGTTTCAACGGACATGGAACCCACGATCGCAGCCTGGGGGCAGATGATACACCCGGACGACAGAGCAGCTGTCGCCATCACGACCCAGAAAGTGATGGCGACAGATCGGCAGGTCAGCGTCGAGTATCGCGTGGTCCATCGAGATGGCACGACGCACTCCGTGCTCTGCTCCGGTGGAGTCGTCAATGCTGGCGCCGGCGGCATGACGCACCAACTGGGTGTCTGTCTGGATGTGACTGAATTGAGGCGCGCCGAAGAATCACTGTCGCGCCTGGCTGCCATCATCGATGCAGCCACTGACGCCATTGTAAGCACCAAATTTGACGGTGTCATCACCAGTTGGAATCCAGGCGCAGAGAAGCTGTATGGTCATCGCGCAGGCGACGTGCTCGGCCACAACGTGTTTGACCTTGTTCCGCCAGGTCAAAGGGCACTCATGCCCGGGTTCATCGAGCGCATTCGTGATGGCGAAACCATCAAGCTGCCCGATCTGCGCTGGACGACACCCGAACAGCGTCAAGTGGATCTGGCCATTACATTAGCGCCGATTCCGGATCGAGCTGGGCAATGGGCGGGAATTTCATCAGTTGCCCATGACATCACCCAGCGCAAGCGGGCGGAAGCGGCGGTGGCCGAGAGCGAAGCACGTATGAAGGCGGTGATCGAGAACACCAGCGATCTCATCTGGTCGGTTGATCGGCAGTATCAGCTTCTCGTTGCCAATGCGGCATGCCTTGAGTCGACACAGCGCGCACTATGGTCGACGATCTGCTGTGGGAGTCGATATTCGATGCGACTGGGGTCTTTGCTGCCGGGGAATTGTGGCTTCCCTACTATGATGCGGCGCTAGAAGGTGTGAAGACCCGGTTTGAATTTGAGTCATCGCTAAGCGCTGGCGCCACACTGGAGTGTTCCCTGGATCCAATCCGCGACGAGAGGCGGGGCAGGTGACAGGTGTGGCAGGTCGCATTACGGACATCAGCGAACGGCTCAGTACGGCAGCGCACCTGCGTGAGGCGGTCCAGCGGCTCCGGCTGGCGGCGGATGCGGCGGGCATTGGCGTTTGGAACTGGAACTTTGCCGACGATTCGCTCGAATGGGATGATCGCATGTGTGAGTTGTACGGCGTGCCAAAGTCGATTCGTGACAATGTGTTCTACTATGAGATCTGGCGTGCCAGCCTGCACCCTGAGGATCTCACCCACGCTGAGACTACGTTGAGAGATGCTGTGCGCACGGGTAATCCATGGAAAACCTTCTTCCGCATCGTGCTTCCCAATGGCAGCATTCGCCACATTCAAACTTCATCGATTATCGACTATGACCGCAAGGGCGCGCCGCTACGGATGATCGGCATCAATCGTGATGTGACGGAGCAGATGAGCTATGAGCAATTCCTGCAGGACACCAATGCCAGATTGGAGCAGCGCGTTGCCGAACGCACCCTTGAGTTGCGCACTCTGGTTGCCGAACTGGAGCGCGCCAATGCCGGGAAGGATGCCTTTTGGCAGCCGTTTCGCATGAACTGCGCACACCGCTCACTGGCGTTCTCGCCATGGCCGAAAGTCTGCAGGAAGAAACCCGCGGCCCGCTCAACGAGTATCAGAAACGCTATGTGGCCGCGATTACCGAGAGCGGTGACCGTTTGTTGCGTATAGTCAACAGCGTCCTGCGTTATGTAGCTGCCATGTCTATCGATGCACCGCCGGTGCTGGAGCGGTGTCGCATCGCCGAACTCTGCGCTGTCAGTGTGCGGAACGCAAAGACAAAAGCCATTGCCAAACAGCAGGCAATTCAAATGGATGTAGAGCCTTTCACGCTGGAGGCCCGCACCAATGGCGATTTCATCATCCAACTGGTCGATGCCCTCCTCGACAATGCCGTCAAATTTACGGCGAAACAGGGGCAACTGGGGGGTGCGAGTCGTAGAACTCCCAGCGGCGGACGCCATTCAGATGACGGTATGGGACACGGGCATCGGCATCAGCGAAGAGCAGAAAGCCTGTCTCTTCCAGCCGTTCACCCAGGTGGACCAACGGCTTGCACGTGCGTATGAGGGCATCGGGTTAGGGCTGGCGCTCGCCAAGCGCATCGTGGATCTGCTAGGCGGGTCGATCGAACTCAAGAGCGAAGTAGGGAAGGGCAGCCGGTTTACTGTCACATTACCTCAAAACATGCCGTAGCAGTCATAGGTTGCGGATGCGAACGAGGTCGCAAACGGCATCCGGTATGGAGCAACACATGTCAAAAGCGAAGTCAACCAGTCACATCGGAGACAAGGCAACCAAAGCTGCGCTGCGCGCCTCAGAAGAAGCGCTTCGGCAGAGTGAGTACAGATACCGGCAACTTGCCGAGCGCTCAACTGACTTCATCTGGATTGCCGATGACCAGGGCCACTTTACGTATGCAAGCCCTTCGTACGAACGGATCTCTGGCTATTCGCCGGAACGCCTGATTGGGAGTCAAATCGGCACGTATGCTGTGCCTGAAGTACAGGGTTCGATCAACGAAATTGTACGCCGGTATCTTAACACCGCCGCCGCGCACGGCGCACAAACCACGGAAGGGGACCGTGGCCGGCGACGATTACACAACATCTCACCAGCGACGGCGGGGTATGGTGGGCAGAAACCCATACGACTCCGGTCTATGATGCGCAAGGCAACTTCGCCGGCCTCGCCGGCGTTTCCGCTGATATTACTGAACGCAAGCGGATGGAAATTGCCGCTCGCGAGCGAACAGCGACTGCAGGCGGCCACCGAAGTCGTGGCGCGGGGGTTTGGTCATGGGATCATCACACTGATGTCCTGGCCTGGGATGACCGGATGCGCACAATCCACGGTGTCCCGGCAGATTTGCCCCTCACGATTGCCTCGTGGGTGCGTTTGATCCATCCGGACGACCAGGCAGCTACCTTTATCGCTGTGACGAATGCCATGGAGACAGGTGGTCAGGTCAGTGTCGAGTATCGCGTGGTTCACCCGGATGGCGCTACCCACTATGTGCTCTGCACTGGTGGCGTGACTGGCGGCGTGCATGACGCCACATCGCACCATCTAGGTGTCTGTCTGGACGTGACAGAACGCAAGCATATGGAGGAGTCAGCCTCAAGATTCGCGGCGATCGTTGAAGCGTCCGCTAATGCTGTCGTCAGTACAAAACTTGATGGGACGATCCTCAGTTGGAATAAGAGCGCGGAGCAGATGTACGGATTCCGCGCCGTGGATGTGCTCGGGCAGAATCTGTTTGATATTGTCGCCCCGGGCCAGCATGCGGGAATGCAAGCCATGATCGAACGCCTGCGCAATGGGGAGACGATCAGGCTGCCGGATCTGGTCTGGATCACGCCCGATTTGCGACGGGTGGACATGGCAGTCACGCTGGCGCCGATTCCAGATCATGCGGGGCACTGGGTGGGAATATCGTCGGTTGCGCATGACATCACGGAGCGCAAGCGTGCAGAGGCAGCGGTCGCGGAGAGCGAAGCACGGTTGAAAGCTGTGATTGAGAATTCACCCGATCGAATCTGGTCGCTTGATTGCCAGTATCGTGTGCTAGTGGCCAATTCGGCCAGCGCTGCCGCGGCGTTGGCCGAATATGGGCAAGCCCTCGTGGTCGGTGAATCCGCAGTGGAAGCACCCTTTGGCCCGGAGGTGAAAGCATTCTGGCTCCCGATCTACGATCGTGTGCTGGCGGGCGAGTCAGTGAGGATGGAAGACACAACCCCAAGCACTGGAATCGCGCTCGAATTGGTGCTTCATCCCATCCGCGATACCGGTGGCCTTGTGACCGGCGTTGCCGCACGTGCAATCGATATCACTGAGCGCATCCGGCTGGAAGGAGCGCTGCGGAACAGTGTGAAACGGCTGAAAGCCATCATCGAAAACACGAGCGACATGATCTGGTCCGTGGATCAGGCGTACCGCGTCCTTGTTGCCAATACTGCCTGCATCGGTCGACGCAGGCGTATATGGGCATGCGCGAGCCGGGTGACTCGGTGCTTGACGCCCCCCAATGCGCCCGTGGTCCGCGAGATGTTGGAAACCGCACTACGACCGGGCATTTGCCCGACGCCGGAACGATTTGAGTTCGAATCCCCCCTGCATCCTGGCAGGACGATGGAGTGTTTCCTCGACCCCATTCGTGATGAGCAGGGCCACGTGACCAGCGGCAGGCCGGATCACCTGACATCACCGCGCTTGCAGAAGCACGATTACGCAGACTGTACAGCGACTGCGCCGCCTTGCCGCTGGCGCAGGCGGGGATCGGTGTCTGGAACTGGAATTTCGGCGATGACTCCCTGGAGTGGGATGATCGCATGTGAACTATACGGCGTCCCGAATTCGATTCGTGACAGCGTCATCTACGGATGTCTGGCGCGCACACTTGCATCCTGACGATCTCGAATATGCCGAGACCACCCTACAGGAGGCTGTCCGTACCGATAACCCGTGGCAGACGGTCTTCCGCATCGTGTTGCCGGATGGCGCAATCCGCCACATGCTGGCTTCTTCCGTCATTGACTACGACCGCAAGGGCGCACCCCTGCGGATGATTGGCATCAATCGCGATGTTTCGAAGCAGATGGCCTACGAGCAATTCTTGCAGGAGGCCAACGCAAAGCTCGAGCAGCGCGTTGCCGAACGCACCATCGAATTGCGCAATCTTGTCGCTGAACTGGAACAGGCGAACGCTGGAAAGGACGCATTCCTGGCCGCGGTCTCACATGAATTACGCACGCCGTTGATGGGTATTTTGGGGATGGCCGAAAACCTATACGAAGAACTACCTGGCCCGCTGAACGAGCAGCAGAAGCGCTATGTTACGGCGATTACCGGTAGCGGGGAACGCTTGCTACATGTGGTGAACAGCGTCCTGCGTTATGTCGCCGCAATAACCACTACGGCGCCGCCTGCGCTTGAGCGCTGTCGAATGGTGGAATTGTGTACGCTCAGTGTCAGGAATGCTAAGGCCAGGGCGAGTGCGAAGCAGCAAATCATCCAAGTGGTAATCGAGCCGTTCGATATGGAAGTTCGGACTAATGGCGACCTGGTGATCCAACTCATCGATGTGCTGCTAGACAACGCCATCAAGTTCACGGCAAAGCAGGGCCAACTAGGCGTCAAGGTTGTAGAGCGTCTAGAGGAGGGTGCATTTCAACTCGAAGTCTGGGATACCGGCATCGGCATCAGCAAGGGGCAGAGGACTCCTTGTTCAAACCACTTACACAGATGGATCAACGGCTCGCGCGCCTATGAAGGCATCGGGCTGGGCTTGGCGCACGCCAGGCGCATCGTTGAACTGCTGGGCGGCACGATCGAGGTCATGAGCGAGGTAGAGAAGGGCAGCCAGTTTGTAGTGGTTCTGCCTGCGAATATGGTTGATAAGTGATCGAGGGAGAAGGAACATGCGACGTCTTACCCCCTACAACTGTAGGGGGTAAGACGTCGCAACGAAATCGTCCTATGTAACCTTACACCTTACGATGACCTCTGCTATACTGGGGTGTGTGGGAATACCCATCCAATCAATTTGAGGTTACATAATGAGACTACCGATTGTTTTTACACTCTTTGCTGCGCTGTTGGCCCTGACAGCATGCACCGTGCCGGCAGTGGCGCCGGCCGCAAATGCGCCTATGGCCACAGAAGCCCCCGCTGCGGCAACCACAGAGTCAGCCCCTGCACCCACCACCGCGGCACGGGGGGATAACTGGGAGCCGGTTGACTGCGCCACGCTGAACGTCATGCCGGAAGTTGCTGCCGTCGCCGAGTGCGGTTATGTCACCGTTCCCGAAAATCGTGCGGCCGGCACGGACAAGACGATTCAACTGGCCGTGGTGCGCGTCCCATCGACAAGCGCTGCGCCCGGCGCCCCTATCATCCTGGGTACGGGCGGTCCCGGCGGTCCGGGTCTGCAAGACGTCACCTCTGCCAGCGGCGCCACGTTCTTGACCTCACACGCACCTATCCTGGCCGACCGTGACTATATTCTATTTACGCAGCGCGGGTCGCCGCAGGCGCAGCCGACGCTTGCCTGCCCCGACTTCACCAATGTGCCCCTCGAAGCCGCCATCAATGGCTGGACGGCCAGAGCAGAAACACGCGCAGGGTGGAAACCTTGCAAGCCTGTCTCGACAGCTACCAGGCGCAGGGCATTGATCTGTCTGCCTATAACTCGGTCGAAAACGCCGAAGATGTCAACAGCATCCGTGAGACGCTAGGTTACGATAAGATCTTCTACTACGGCGAATCCTACGGCACGCTGTTGGGGCAGTACCTGCTACGCAGCCATCCCGAAATCTTGGATGGGATCATCCTGGACGGCATCGCCCCGGCAACTGCCGCCCGCTGGACCGACGTCACGAATATCCCCGAATCCTTCGGGCGTGTCTTTAATGCCTGCGCCGCCGACGAAGCCTGCAATGCCCTCTATCCGGATCTGGAAGCAAAACTGGCGAAGGCGATGGCGGCCCTGAAGGCAAACCCTGCGTCTTTCACCCTGAGCGACGGCAAGGGCGGCGGTGTGGACCTGAAGGTCGACGACACGCTGGCAATGAACGCGCTGTTTCTGAATCTGTATTTGAGTGGCGGTTTCGCCAGCATTCCGGACATCGTGACCAAATTGAGCGAAGGCGATTACACCCCCCTGAATGCGACCATTCCCTTCTATTTCGCCAATTCCAGCGTCGCGCGTGGCATGCACCTGGCAATCGCCTGCTCTGACGACCCGGTGGGATCGGTCGATGACCTCAATCTGGATGTTGCTGATGCCTACAAGGCCCTGATCCTGGACGATGCGGACTCCTATCTCACGGCCTGCCCCATGCTGGGGGTGCCGCACATGCCAGACAGCTCGGACGAACTGGTGAAATCTGACGTGCCTGCGCTGCTGCTCCAGGGTGGTCTGGATCCGGCCACACCGGTTGAGGGTGGCAACAACGTGCAGACCGGTCTGCCCAATAGCTACAACATCGTCGTCCCGGCGGGCAGCCATATCCAGTCGAACTCGGACTGCATCCTGAACATCATGGCTGCCTTCATGGCCGACCCGCGGGCCGAGCCGGACACCTCCTGCATCGACCAGAGCATCAAATTCGCCCTGCCGCAGACTGTCACCATCAAGAACCCAGACACTGGCACGGCAATCAGCATGGATCTACCCGCCGGATTCGTGCCAGCCGGCGACAACGCCTGGTACAACGGGCAGTATCAGGTTTACCTCTTTGCTTTCGATTCCGCGAAATCGGTGGACCAGGTGGCGGAGGAATCCGCAGCGCCGCTGCCCGTGAAATTGGACGTCACAGATGGTCCCGTCATCGCGGGGTACCCAACGAAGGCGGTCATCGGCGATTTGGAAGTTCAGGGAAAGAGGATCGGCGTCAACATCTATGCATTTGGGGATGACAAAGGCGTGTACAAGATCGTCTTCAATCTCGCCGACAGCGCCCAAATCGAGGCGTTCCGTGCAAAAGACGTGCCGGCCCTGCTGGAAACCGTGAAGGTTGGCGGTCAGTAAGGTTTAGCAAGATCGTTCGTCTCTCCGCATTGCGAAAAAGGACTGCAGCGTCACGCCGCAGTCCTTTTTCTTGCCCACCACTTCGATGCTAGACCCGACCGTGTCGTCGTACCGCTCCATTTCAGTGCGTTGGCAGCAGATACTGAATCAGTCCCACGAGCAGCCTGGTCAGAATCATCGTCTGTACGTCGGGTGCAATTGCGGTCCCGGCCGGCTGCGCCTGCGCAAAATCAAACGCTGCGGTCAGGTCGTTGGCTGCCGCATCGCGTGACGTCAGCGGCGCCAAACCCCAGCGCGTCTCGATAAACTTCAATACGGATGTCGTGTCATATTGGGTATGGTCGATATACCCGCGCCTGGCGTAGGGTGAGATGATGATCGCCGGGATGCGGGTGCCCGGCCCCCAACGATCCACGATGGGTGGGGCGACGTGGTCCCAACGCCCCCCGTTTTCGTCATACACGATGAAGATGGCCGTGTCCGCCCAATAGGGGCTTTCCTGCACAGCTTTCACGAGGTCCGCGGCATGTTGTTGGCCTTGCATCAGCGCCGCGTAGCCCGGATGCTCGTTGTCGACGCCGATCGGTTTGACAAAAGAGACGGAGGGCAGGGTTCCGTTTTGAAGGTCGGTAAGGAAATCCTTCTCGTCCTTGAGGTGGGCGGCGCGGCCGGGCGTTCCATCCGCATAGTTGGCAAAATACGCAAAGGGCTGATGGTGGAACTGGAAGGTCGGATCGGGGTGACCGGCTACGGCATTGTCCCAGCCGGCCGAGTACCAGGCCCAGGTGATCCCCTTGTCGCTTAACCGGTCGCCGATCGTCGGCGCGTATTGCTGGGGCATCAACAGTAAAGGAGACGGGATGATCGCGGGGTGCGGCGTGTTGATCGTGTAGGAAGTGTTCACCGCATAGCCGTCCGGCGTCACGTTGCCATCCTTGATCAGCATGCCATTGTCGTCCAACTGCGCCATCAGTAGGAAGGCGGGCGCATCTTTCCATTCCGGGGTGCAGGCGCAGATCAGCCAGAAGTGGTTGAGGAATGAGCCGCCAAACGCTGCCTGGAAGAAATTGTCGGCTAACGTGTACTCCTGCGCCAGCTTGCCTTCGGGCATATTTGTGGCGTCGTAGTAGCCCATGGTCAGACCGGCAGCGTCGCTCCAGGCGACGAACTTGTCATTCTTTCCACCGTTGATCTGATATTGGTTCTGGTAGAAGCGGTGCACCAGGTCGCCGGTGCGTTCCGTTGGCGGCACGTAGGGCGTCATGTCAAACGGCCCACCGGCAGATCGGCCGGGAAGCGGGCGTCTGGCGCGGTCTTCTCTTGGGCCGCGTGGTTGGCGTCGCCGCTGCTGGCGACCAGATTGGGTTGTGGCAGCGTCGTGTAGGGGTTGCCGTCTTTGTCCACCTGCTGCGCAGCAGCGCCGGCGTTGGCGATGCCGTCGGCGCCAGGGAAACTGCCGTAAAGCCCGTCAAAGGACCAGTTTTCCTGAAAGATCACGATCACATGCTCGATCTTGTCCAGACCGGGCACGGGCGCCGGCGTTCTGCCTGGGCGACGGCAGCCGGCAACAGATTTGCGAACAGCCCAGCCGCCACAAACGTATACACTCCACGCCACCTATGCATCAAGTTCCCTCATCTTTCGAACCGCAAATCGAAGCGGATACACCCAGTATATACTGGTTTTCTACATAGATGTGTGGTTGTGCGCGCCGTACCGCTTCAATATCATTTATAATGTGATTAACCGGTCATTTGCCGCAGTGTGTTTCTATGCAGTGGATGAGTGTCCTGACGATACTCAGTCCTAATGGACGACAAGGAGAAATCAAAATGCCCGCCCAACCGAGCGTCGATTTTACCGAAAAAGTAAAACTTGCAGCGGAAGTCTTTATCTACGGCTATCCCCTGGTTTACAACCTTCATGAAATTGCAGCGTTTGTCGCCGGTAGCCCGCGCTTTCCGATGAAGGCGGAGTACAATCGATTCGGGCACGCACGTGAACTGGCCGGACCGGGGATGAAGTTCGTCTCGCCGAACAACGACACGCTGTATTCAATTGCGATGTGTGACGTGCGCAACGGCCCGGTTGTGCTGCATACACCTGACACAGGGAGCCGCTACTACGTGCTCCAGTTTGTCGACGCGTGGACCAACAATTTTGCCTATATTGGCAGCCGCGGAACGGGCACGGCGGAGGCGTCCTATCTGTTGGTGGGACACGATTATCAAGGCGAGGCACCCAAAGGCATGCGGGTTGTACGGGCGCCTTCGAGCATCTTTGCGATCATAGGACGCATCTCCGTGGACGGCGTCGCTGACTTGCCGGCAGTCCATGCATTGCAAGATCGGTTTACGCTGACTCCGCTGAGCGTCTATACAGGCGGAGCAGCGCCGAAACCGGCCTCCGGCGTACCGCAGCCCGACAGCCGCGTCAAACCGGAACTTGCATGGTGGGAGGAATTTCGTGTGGCGTTGGCGGCTTTCCCGCCGCCTGCCGCCGACGCGCCGTTTGTCGCGGCCTGTGCGACGTTCGGATTGACTGCGCCGGACTCTCCCTACATTCAACCGGACGCCGATCTGGAAACCATTTTGGTTGCCGGAGAAAAAGCAGCCGAGCAACAAATCGAACAGTTGATTCAGCATATGGCCAAGCCTGTGAACGGTTGGCAGAATGCGCTCCACGGCTTTGACTACAACCTGGACCATTTCGAAATTGGTGCGATCGATGCTCCCGAGTGGAAGATCGCCGATCGCAAGATTGCCTATGTCACGCGTGCGCTGATTGCGCGTGCCGGACTGTGGGGCAATCACGGCTACGAAGCGAATTACCAGATGATCTACGTGGATGCCGACAATCAACCGCTCAGCAGCGAGTATCGCTACGAATTGCATTTGAGTGAGTTGCCGCCGGTCGACGCGTTCTGGTCGTTGACGATGTATGATGCGCATGAATTCTATCTGGTGGATAACGTGATCAATCGCTATTCAATTGGGGACCGCACCCCTGGCATCCAGTATGACGCGGATGGTTCGCTCACGATCTACCTGCAAAAAGACTCACCCGGTGCGGATAAGGAATCGAACTGGCTTCCTGCGCCGCAGTCTGGCGCGTTCCGGCCGTTGATGCGCATGTATCAGCCCAAACAGGTCATTTTGGATGGAAGCTATGTGCTGCCGGCGATTGTGCGCGTCGGATAAGGCAGAGAAGAAAAACCGTCAATGGTCAATAGGCAATTGTCGACTGAGGAAGCGCGGGCGCGGAAGACGAATCGCTGATAATCGACACAGAAACAGGGATGAGGGAGCATACAACTCATGTTAGCAGTCATCGGCCAGGTCCTGCCAGAAGCCATCGGCATTGCGCTCAGCCCGATCCCAATCATCGGTCTGATTTTGATGCTGTTGAGCAAGAACGCGCGGAAGAACAGCCTGATGTTTATGATTGGTTGGCTGGCGGGCCTGGTGGTGGTCGCCGTGATTGTACTGGCCCTTGTCAACGCCGGAAAGATCGAGGCGGGCGAAGGCGCCGCGCAGACAGGCGTGTTGTGGGGCCAATTGCTCCTTGGGCTTGTGCTGCTCTTTCTTGCCTTCCGGCAATGGCGTTCACGTCCAAAAGCGGGACAGGAAGCGACTATGCCCAAATGGATGGCGACCATCGATTCGGTGAAGCCCTCCCGTGCGTTGGCATTGGGTGCGCTGCTCTCGGGTGTGAATCCCAAGAACCTGTTGCTCAATGTCGCGGCAGCAGGCACCATTGCGGCGGCGGCGATCACGCCGCTCCAGACCGCAGTTGTGACAATTGTATTCATTCTGATTGCCAGCATCACCATCATCGGGCCTGTGGCGTATGTACAGATCGCGGGCGAGCGGGCGGAAAGGGCTTGACCGAGTTGAAGGCGTGGCTCACGCTGCACAACGCCGCCATCATGGCCGTGGTGCTATTGATCATTGGCGTGAAGCTGATTGGCGACGGATTGGGGCTGTTTTAGCCCCTACGCCCCTCGACTCTCTCTTGCCTCTTTCACCGTATACAACTGCTCACACGTCTTCAGCCAATTGATCACGGCTTCCATCTGGCCGACGCGGAAGTCGCTTACGAGGCCAGCGAATGACTCTGTGGTAGCCGCGGTGTTTGCTGTATGCGTGAGGCGGTTCAATTGCGTTTGGCTGGCGGTGAGCTGGCGTCGAATCAACGTGAGCGCCGCTGAACTGCCGGCTAATTGGGCAAAATATAGTTTCGTCAGAAATTCCAGCCGGAAGTCGCGGCCGTTGCGTACCGGCGTCTGCAACCACGCCTGCAACAGGGTGTCGCCCTTGGCGGTGAGGCTATAGCGCTTGCGTGGCGGACGCGCGCCATGCGTCTCCAGCGTGCTGCTCACCAGCCCTTCGTCTTCGAGACGGCCAAGCATGGTGTAGAGCAGGCTCTGCTTGACGCGCCAGACCATGCCATCGTCTTCGCCGGCTTCAATCCGCTGGTGGATTTCGTATCCATGCATCGGGCGTTGGCGCAAGAAGCCCAGCAGCGCGTACTCCATGGTCAAAGGGTGCTTTTGTGTCGCCATTTCTACCTGAACACAAATTATTCAAAGTGTGTATATTCTTTTTCAAGAATATTACCGAAAGACCCTAAAACCAAATCGTAAACGGTGGCGACGCGACCCTAAAAAAGGCAACGCACGCTGCATTTCACCCAGTTAACGTGGAGTCTCCTCGACGATCACCCTGCGGACTTTTCGGCCTTCACCGCCACCTCGCTGCGCCACGACGGTCGGCGCAGTTGATAGATGATCTGCGGCGGCACGGCCAATACAAATACCCCCACGAGCATTAGAATGGCATAGGTCATCGGTGGCCCCTCTTTGAACTGCGAAGGTGGAACAAATCCAATCACAATGCCGGCGACGGCTGCCAGAATGCCCACCGACGCTACCAGCGGTAGCCACGGCGCCTGGAACGGTCGCACCCGGTCGGGCTCTTTCACCCGCAGCCGCCATGCCGCAGCAAACATCAGCACATACATCAGCAGATAAAGGATCGCCGTCATCGCCTGCAGCACCCAGAACGCAGCAGAAACACCAGGGATGACGACAAAAAAGATCGCCAGGCACGTCACGATGATCGCCTGTACGAACATGATTGGCGCCTGCACCCCTGCCCGGTTGACGCGCTGGAAGAACGGTGGCAGATAGCCCAGCTGCCCTACAAATAGCAGGCCGCGGCTGGGTCCCGCCACCCAGGAGAGCGATGCAGCCAGCGCCCCAATCAGGAGCAGCGCAGACATGAGTGGCCCCAACCAGCCGAACCCCAGTCCACTGGCGAAGGCGGTAAGTGCCTGGGCTGTCCCCGCATTCAAGTCAATCTGTTTCACGGGAACAGCGACCGAGACAGCGATCGTGCCGGGAATGTAGATCAGCATGCCCAACACGACAGCCAACGTGATCGCCTTCAGGTAATTGCTGACCGGCCGGCGCATATCGCGGATGTGAACGGCGCTGACCTCGAGCCCACCGAGCGCAATGAAGTTGGAAACGATCAACACGATGCTGGAAATTCCCGTGAGGGGCGGCACGACGGAGGCTGGGCGCAACGGCGTCTGCGACGGCTTGCCACTGCCCAACCAGATGAACATCAGCGCGATCAACACGGTCGCCGGAATCAACGTGCCAATGATCACACCCAGGCTCGAGATGCGCGCCATTGCATCCAGACCGCGCAATGCAATCAGTGTTGCCGCCCAGAAGATGGCCAGCACCACGATCCCGGTGTAGATCCCGTTGTTTGCCAGGCTGGTCTGGCCAATGGCATAGGCCAGCGAGGCCGCGGCAAAGGAGAGGAGCGAAGGGTAGAGCGCCACACTCTGGATCCATTGCAGCCAGATGGCCTGAAACCCCATACGCTCGCCCAATCCGGCGGCGACCCACTCAAAGACGCCGCCACTTCGCACCATTGCCAACTCGGCGGCGACC
Source organism: Candidatus Fredericiella danica (assembly GCA_016713335.1). Lineage (GTDB taxonomy): Bacteria > Chloroflexota > Anaerolineae > Caldilineales > Caldilineaceae > Fredericiella > Fredericiella danica. The sequence continues at coordinate 32,560 of JADJPH010000021.1, forward strand.
AGCGCCACTGGGATCAAAAAGAGCAGGGCCGGCAACAAGTAGAGGGTGAAGGCGCCCAAACCATACTCGGCGGCGGCTGGCAGTTGCGCAATACTGACAAGACTGGCGACCGTTAAAAAGGCGAAAGTCTGCCAGGATAACTGGCTGCCGGCGGACTTGGCATCTTGCGGTTGTGCTTTTCTGGATTCTGTCATGAGGTTGTACTCAACTTGCGACATGGCGCAGCCGCGAACCGGGGGAAGTCCGCGGCTGCCGATCGGGAATCTGCGGCGCTGTCTTGTCAGTATAACCCGGCAGTGGAGTTCGCAGAATTCATCACGGTTGCCTACGAATGTTTGAATCCACCAGCCTCTTTTTCACTGACGCTGACCGTCACCGGATGCTGGCTGAAGAAGTCCAGTGCGCGCTGGAAATCTTCCAGCAGCAGGCTGGCCATGTCACGGCTGAACCCCTGGCGCACCCAGATGCGCTGGATCACGACATCCGTCACGTTGGCGGGCAAGGAGTAAGCCGGCACCTGCCATCCCCGAATGCGCAGGCGGTCGGCCAGGTCGTACAACGTATACCCGGGCTCTACGCCGTCCTTGATCTTCCAGGCCAGCGCAGGGATACCTTCGTGCGGGTCACCGTTGTAAATCATCTCAAATGGTCCCATCTTGGACAGTTCGGCGGCAAGATACTGAGCCGTATCGTAGCAGGCGGTGTGAATCTTGCGGTAGCCCTCGCGTCCCAGGCGGAGGAAAAGGTAGTACTGTGAGATGATCTGCCCGGCCGGTCTGGAGAAATTGATCTGGAACACCGGCATATTGCCACCCAGGTAGTTCACGTTGAAGATGAGTCCTTCGGGCAGTTCCTTGGCGTCACGCCAGACGACCCAGCCAGAGCCTAGCGGCGCCAGGCCAAACTTGTGGCCGGAGGCGCTGATCGACTTGACGCGAGGCAGGCGGAAGTCCCACAGAATTTCCGGTGCACAGAACGGGGCAAGGAACCCGCCGCTGGCGCCGTCGACATGGATGTCGATGTCCAGGCCGGTGCGCGCCTGCAGATCGTCCAGCGCATCGCTCAATTCCTTGACCGGTTCATATTTGCCGGTGAAGGTTAAGCCAAAGGTTGGGACGACGCCGATGGTGTTCTCATCGATCAAGCTCAGCATCGACGGCCCATCCATGTAATAGCGGCTGCGCTCCATCGGCACCTGGCGCATTTCGATGTCCCAGTAACGGCAGAACTTGTCCCACACGATTTGGACCGGGCCGCAGACAAGATTGGGCTTGTCGGTGGGTTTGCCGGCCACTTTTTGCTTTGCGCGCCAGCGCCACAGCATGGCTAGACCACCGAGCATGCAAGCTTCCGAGGAGCCGATCGCCGACGCACCGACGGTGTTGGCGGCATCCGGTGAGTTCCACAGGTCAGCCAGCATGTGCACGCAGCGACTCTCCAACTCGGCCGTTTGCGGGTATTCATCCTTGTCGATCATGTTCTTGTCGATCGACAGGTCCATCAACTCATGCACCTGTGGCTCTTCCCAGGTCTGGCAGAAGGTGGCCAGATTCTGGCGGGCGTTGCCGTCCAGGAAAAGTTCGTCGCGCACAACCTCGAAGGCGACGTCTGGGCGCTGCTCCGATTGCGGGAACTTGTACTTCGGCATGACGACCGAGGCGTCTTTGCTGCCGAAGATCGAGTCATCCGCTTTCGAGCGGATATCATCAAAGAAATGGAGGGCATTGGAATCTCCTTGTCTTGAAAAAACGGCGTTGAGCGCCGCCACGATTTGGTACCATTATTCAGAAGCGTCCGGAGTATAGACGTTCAGGCCAAGTTGGTTGGCGACATAACGGGCGGCAAGGCTGCCTTTGACGCTGTTGCCGACCGATCCAGTGGCGGCGCGAACGCGGCGATGGCCAGCACGCCCGGCGCCACGGCCAGGATGCCGCCTCCGACGCCGCTCTTGCCCGGCAACCCACGTTGAAGGCCCAGTCGCCCGAGGCGTCATAGAGCCCTTCCATGGTCATCTCCGCCAAGATCGCCGGTATGTTTGCGGCGGCCACGATGCGTTCTTTGGTGAGTGGGTTGACGCCTGCCGCCAGGGTTGCCCCCATCACCGCCAGGTCTTTGGCCGTGATCGCAACCGAGCATTGCTTGGTATAGACATCGCATGCCGCTGTCGGGTCCGAATACATCGTGCCGTAACTATACAGCAGCCAGGCAATGCCGCGGTTATGAAAGTTGGTTGCGGCTTCGGACTGATACACCTCATCGATCAGCGCCAGCGGCCGGCCGGCAAAGCGCCCGTAGCCTTCGAGCAACTTTGCCCACCGCTCATCCGCGGAAGTGGCCGGGAGCAGACTGACTGTGGACATTGCGCCGGCATTGACCAACGGGCTCAACGGCTTGCCATTGTGAAGTTCCACGGCGACGACCGAATTGAAGGGCAACCCGGTCGGGTCGGCGCCGACCTTTTCATGGACTACCTGCGCTCCCACTGCTTCCATGACCAGCGCCATGCTGAAGACCTTGGAGATCGACTCGATAGCAAACGCATACTGGGTGTCGCCAATCTCAAAGACCTGGCCGTCCGCGGTTACGACCGCAATACCGAAAAGGTTTGACGGCACTTGCGCCAGCGCCGGGATATAGGAGGCGTTGGCCCCATCCTGCACGTCCTTGTATTGGGTGTGGGCTGCGGCGAGTGCAGACTGGATGGCCGCAGCAGTAGGTAGGTTTGCCATCATTTTTGGTCCTCTTTGACGCCGGTTTTGCGGATTTGCCGGCAGCCGTAGCCTTGGCTTTCCCTGGGGCGGGCGCAGCCGGTTTTTCCCACCCAAACGGTTCCATCGCCGCTTCACCCTGCGCTGTCTTCCAGTGCGGTTTGCGCAGCGCGTAGATGATGAACGGCAGGACCACAAAGAAGATGTTGCCGGCGGCAAGCATGGCGATCCAGGTAGTGGTGCTGCCCACGGCGATCTGCCCGGGTGGGAAGAAACTCAGCACGTAGGCGAGCACTGCGCCGGCGAAGCCAACGCCGGCGATAATGAACATCCCGATCTTCCCGCCAGGAATGCGGTAGGGTCGCGGTTGATTTGGCTCGCGCACCCGCAGCCAGATCCCCGCGGCGAACATCAGCATGTACATGATCAAATAGAGCATCACTGTCAACTGGCTCAAGATCTGGTAGACGGCCTGGACGGACGGCAGCACAACGAAGAGCAGCGTGAGCAGGGTGACGAGCACGCCCTGGATCAATAGGATATTGACCTGGATGCCGGCTTTGTTGGTCTTTTGCATGAAGGGCGGCAGGAAGCCGGATTGGCCTACGGCGAGCAGGCCTTTGCTGGGGCCGGCGATCCAGGTCGAGACGCCCGCGAGCACGCCGATCGCCAGCATGATCGCGATCACCGGCGAAAGAAAGCCGAGTCCAAAGGCTTTGAAGAAGTCATCATACGCCACAAGCAGACTCTGGGTGAGATTGATCTGCTGCTGTGGGACGACAAACCCAATCGCCAGGGTGCCGAGCACAAAAATGGCCACCGTGGCGCCCGATGCCAGAAAGATGGCTTTGGGATAATTCTTGGTCGGGTTGTCGATATCCTTGACGTGCACGGCGGACATTTCCATCCCGGCGTAGAAGAGGAAGATGCTGGATGCGAGCACCAGATTATTGATTTTGGTCAAGTCTGGGAAGAGATCTTTGGCTGCGATCGGCATCTGGCTGGGGTGCCCGGTGAGGAGCCAAACGATACCGAAGATGATCAGAATGGCGGCTGGAACGATGGTGCCGATCAAGCCACCCCATTTGCTCAGCCGGGCGCCGGCGGACATACCCCGGAGGTTGACCAACGTGGCGCCCCAGTAAACGACCAGACAGACGACGAACACATACCACTTGTTGGCGGAGAGGGCGGTATCCCATGTCTGGCTGGGGCCGATGAAGGCCAGCGACACGGCGGCGAAGGTCAACACCGTGGGGAACCAGATGGTGCTTTCAATCCAAAGGAGCCAGATGGCCAGGAAGCCAAGCCGGGTGCCAAAGGCCTCGCCCACCCAGCGGTAGACGCCGCCCTTTTGCGGCCAGGCCGCCGCCATCTCGGCGGCGACCAGCGAGACTGGGATAAGAAAGACGATAGCGGCGAACACATAGTAGAAGATTGAACTCAGCCCGTATTCTGCTTCGGCCGGCAGACCGCGGAGGCTGACGACGGCCACGATGTTCATGATGGCGAGCGTCATGACCGAGATTTTGCCGGTGGAGGCCGCGCTGGCAGGGGCCTTGCCGGCGGCGCCAGAACCGGTGGTTTTGGCTTGCGTCATACGATGACTCCTAGATGAGGGCACGATGAAGGATCGAATATGAAGTTGTGATGACAATAGACGAGCGCTGCAATTGGAGACGAAGCGTTAATGCGTGTAGTTTAACACAAACTTAAGGTATATACAATGGTTTTCGCTTCTCAAGCCTTGACTGCACCACCACGGCGAGCACCGCGGGTGTCCAGATCATTGCCACTACCGCCACGATACGCTCGCCGCGGTCGAGCGGCTGGCCGTAGAGCAGGGGAAGATAATCGAATAGCGCCTGGCTTGACATGGCGCCGAAGGCGAGCCAGGGCGCCAACCAACGCGTGAGCCTGCTGAGCGGGAGCAATGCACTGGGGAGAAGCCACCAGAGAACATACCAGTACTGGAACCAGAAGGCGCCAACCGTCAGGTAGAGAAGGGTGATCACGCTTGCGGCACGCCACAACTGCGGTGAATCCGGCGTCTGTTGTGCACGGCCCATATCCCCCCGCCGAAAACCGAGCAGGAGTGGGCTAAGCAGTGCACACAATGCCAGGAACAGGATGGTTGGCCACGCGGTGAAGAGTTGGCGCCGCAACTCCTGAGGCCAACCCCATTGGGCAAGCCAGTAATTGAGCACTTGATAGGGTGAGTTTGCAACGTAAAACGAACGCTCGGCAAGCATGCGCGGCAGCGTTGCCCAGCCACCCAGCGGTGCATAGAGCGCCCATGAGATCGGCAGCATGATGATCAACGCAAGCAGACCCGTGGTCAGTGCCCGGCGCCAACCTACGTTGCGAACGATCCAGAGGAGGAAAATCGGCGCAAAAAGCAGGGCCGTGATTTTTACATGCGCCGCCAACGCCAGCATGAGCAAACCGGCCAACCAGAAGCGGCGCTGCAGGCACCAGAAGGCCAGCAGCCAGAAGACCAGCATGAGCATGTCGTTGTGGGCGCCGGCCGTCGCCAAAAGCAGTAGCGGGTTCCAGAGCCAGACGAGGAGTGTGGCCGGCGCAAGCACCGGCGTCTCGCGGTGCACGATCGCAAAGAGGATCCCACCACTCATGAGCGCGAGCATCGTCGCCATCACCCGATAGTGAATTACATACGCGGCCAACACCTCGCATGCGACCGGCGCTGCCGGGCAGTCTGGCGACCCCACAGGCCATTGGCCTGTCAGTTGCAGGACCCCGCGTGTGGTTGCAGCCACGAGCCCGCTGGCGTATTCCCACAGCGGACCGTAGGTATCCACGTATTCGCGCCATGTGATGTGTGCCAGGTAAGGCGCTGCCGCCAACTGGCCCGGCGTGCTCTGCAGCGGGCTCAAACCGTACTCAACCATCATCCGGCCGCGGAAGATGTAGTCGAAAATGTCGTGTGACTCACCCCCTGGGGTGAGGTTCCAGAGGATCACGGAAGATGCCAACCATACGATCGCCGTGACGGCTATCGGCAGCGCAGCCCTGGTGCGCAAACTCGTCGCAAGAACGAGGCGGATGCTCCACGCATAGCAGATTGCGAGCAGCAGGTAGAGGAGCAAGTGGCGGAGGAGGGGCGCAACGGGCATCTCCTGCATCGGTGTCCACCGGCTGGTTGGCAGGAGCAGACCAGGCGCCAGGGATAAAGGAAGAGAGCAAGCCACAAAGGAGAACGATTCCCGCCCCAGGCAACACCAGTTGCAAGGTTTGCCACCGGCGCAGCGCCGGGCCGGTGGCTAGAGACTCCATTTTACGCCGCAGTGCTGGCATGGCCAGGGTGCAGGGCTTTCGCTCAAGACAGCGGCGCGTAGGGTCTGATAGCGTTCGCCGTTCCACACGTCGAGCACCGGGTGCTCCAGCACGTTGCCCAAGACAATATCAGGGTAGTGCGTCGCGGCAAACGGCGAGATGCAACAAGGCAGTGCGCTGCCATTGGCGGTGATATACATCAGGCTCCAGGGCCGCAAGCAGCCCTGCCAGGGATGTGATCCCTTGACGGCAATACTTTCGTGCGGGGTCGTGGCGCCAGATGCCTGGAACTTGAGACCGAGTGAGTGCGCCAATTGCTCGCATGCCACGATCAATTGCTGTTGTTCAGCTTCGAGCGCAGCATAGAGCGACTGGTCTTTCGTCATCGTTGCGCCGTCGTCAATCAGCGTCCCATCACCGAAATAGACCAGGCGCTGCAAGTAGACCTCGTGCACCCCCAACGTCGCGCCCAGACGGACGAAGTCGGGCAACTGGTGGAGGTTCTCGTGCATGCCCACGAGCCAGAGCGAGACACGGGGTTGCTGTGTGCCATGCCGTGCGACAAAGGCTTGTAGGTTTTTCATGATACGTGGGAGTGCGTCTACCCCGCGCAGGCGTGCGTAAAGTTCGGGTGTGACCGCATCCAGCGAAATGCGGAGTTCGTCCAGTCCGGCGGCGACGAGCGCATCGCCGCGGGCTTGATCCAGCAGGATGCCATTGCTGTTAAAGAGCACCCAGGCGCCCCGCTCTTTCAGGTGGGCGACAAATCGTGGTAGATCCCGGTTCAGCAGTGGTTCACCAATCCCATGGAGCACAGCACGTTCGATGGCAGGCAATTGGTCGACCATACGCCGGAAATTATCCCAGGTCAGGTGCTGTTTGGGTTCATAGGGAAGAAAATGATCGAAGGTCAGCGGGCACGATGTACACAATGAATTGCAGTGATTCGTTACTTCGATATAGACCTGCGTGGGAAGTTCGGCAACTGTCTTCGTACGCGTGGAGAGTTCAAACATGGCTACCCCTTGGAATCCTTGCCTGCGCGTCTATTCAGAACGCGTAGCGAAACGTGACCTGAAAGATGCGAATCGTGGCCAATACGGTGCCACGCACGGTCCCGGCGACTTTCGACTGGCCGGCATACCGGGGGCGAAAGGTCACCGGCAGTTCGACGATGCGCGCCTTCCGGCGGGCTGCTTTTACGAGCATCTCAATTGGCCAGCCGTAAGTGCATTCCTGCATCTCCAGTTGAGCCAATAAGTCCGTGCGAATCGCCCGATAGGGACCCAGGTCGGTCATCGGCAGGCCATAGAGCCAACGGATCAAAGCGGCAATCAGCTTGTTGCCATAGAATTGATGCGGCGGCATTGCGTGGCGCGCCATCGGGTTCGCCATGCGCGTGCCCAACACCAGATCTGCCTGCCCGGCGTAGATGGGTGCGATCAGTTGTGCCAATTCGCCGGGCACAAAGCTACCGTCGCCATCCATAAAGACAATCGCCTCGCCGGTAGCGGCGGCGGCGCCGGCGGCGCAGGCATACCCATAGCCGCGCCGCGGCTCCACCACCACACGTGCACCGGCGCGCCGGGCCGCCGCCGCCGTGGCATCGGTGGAGCCGTTGTCAACCACGATCACCTCTTGCACCAGGCCGGCCGGCAGTTCGGCCAACAAGGGAGCGATGCAATCGGCTTCATTTAGCGCAGGGATGATGAGGGTCACCGATGCTAGCGTGGCGGGCAAACCAGGCGCCGGCGCGTCGATGGTGCGATTCACGTTGGCCATGCTCCATTTTGGCTGGCGATAAAACGGCGCGTGTGCACCGCCACCTCTTCGCCGGCCGTCGCAAGCTCGGCCCGCAGGTGCGCCAATTCGTTGGCGGTGTCGACGTCATACCACGGCGGCAACAGCGCCACGCGGACGCCAATTTCGGCGGCCAGCGCCAGAGTGTCGCGCAGCACTGTGGGTGTGCTCATCGGTACTTCGCGAAGGAGCCGCGGTTGGGGTCCGGTGACGCCGATGAGATAGTAGCCACCGTCTTGACAGGGACCCAGCACCACATCCGCACCGGCGGCGAGGTGGTCGAAGGCTGCCGCGATGTAGGCCGGCGGCAGGGTTGGGCTGTCACTATCCATCACAACTGCCTGATGCGCCCCTGCGGCGAGGGCTGCGGTCAGTAGGTTATCCAATCGTTCGCCCAGAGAAGCCCCGCGCTGCGGGGTCAGCCCGAAGTCAGGCGCCAGTCCCTGGAAGTAGCCGGCTGCATCCTCTGGCGAGTATGCGATGACATGGTCGACGCCTGAGACGCCGCGCATAATGTCGAGCGTGTCTGCCAGAAAACAGGTGTAGAGTTCCGCTGCCAACTCGCCGGTGAGTGGTGGACAGAGACGCGTTTTGGTCTGGCCTGGCGCCGGCTGCTTTGCCACCACATGCAGCGCACGTGTTGCAGTCCCGAGTCTGCGTGGCTACGTCAACCATTGCAGCACACCTGTCCAGAAGCCGCGAACATTCGGTTTCACCCACCGGCGGCGCAGAAGTGCATCGAGACCCCAATAACGTCCGGGCGCAAGGCCAAACATGAGCAGGGAGAACAGGATCATCAGCCCGTAGCTCCACTCCCACTCATAGGGGCGAGGAATGTTGGCGAGGCCAATGAACAATTGTAGTGAAACGCCCAGGGCCACCAGCCCGCCAAGCCGCGTCAGTAGCCCCATCAGCATGGAGACGAAGACCCAGAATTCAGCCAACCAGATCAGCCAGCCGAAGAGGTTGATGTTCGGCATGATCACGTTGTCAAGCAGGGCGGCATTGACCTGGGCTAGCGGCGTAATGGGCACGCCAAACTTGAAGAGGCCGGCCGGCTTCATGTCCGCCACCAATACCTGGCGGGGTTGGTCGGCGTAGACTGTTTCCATCCCAAGCCAGAAGCAGAGTCCGGAACTGCCGTTGGCCTCCCAATAGTTTTCTGCAGCCGGTTGCGGATAGGCGAAGTTGTTGGCGCAGCCGAAGGTTGGCGGCAACTTCCAAAACAACTGGGTAAAAAATAGATAGGCCAGTCCCAAACGACCGATCACGATCACGATCTGCTGTAGCCGCCGGTCCCACACCGGCGACACGTTATTTTCCTGCGGCATCATGGTTGGTCTCCTGCAGGTGCGAACTGTTGGCTAGAAGCTGAGGGTCTGGGCGCCGTTCACCATCGCCTCCACCGCAGTCGCTGCGCCCACAAGGCTGGCGCCATCAACAAGCATGTCGGCCGTAATCGCGCGTGGCTTGGCGCAGGCGCCGCATACCCAAATCGTTCCGCCGTTAGTGACAAACTGCGTCACGACGTCGGCTAACGGTGCGAACCCGTCGGCCTGAAGCCCAGCGGTGTAGCCTTTTGTCGCAACCCATGTGCCGTTGACGGTGAGCAACACTGTTGCCTCCTGGCCTGAAGTCAGGGCCGCATTGGCGACCACAAAGGCGAGTGTGGCACGCTCCACGTCTTCCTTGCCGTTCGTATTGTTAATCATTACTTTGCCCATCGTTCCTCCTGTGAAATCCAGATACTGTGCCTATGGTTTATTGACCCAAAAACGGTCACCCCGTTGCTCGACCAGTTGATTCCCGGTCATCCTGCACCATGCGGCCAGGTCGACTGCCACGGAGGGATCGGTGGCGCGGATCTCCAGCGTCTGCCCGCGCTCCATTTTTCGAATCAGCGCGGCGATTTCGTCCATTGGCCCGCCGGCGCAGCCCCGATCGCCGGCGTCGTAAAAGCGGTGCGCGGCCCCTGTCCCTTGTGGCTGCGCCTCAGACACGGCAGAGGACGCTGCGGGCGAGGCCGCAACGCCGGGTGTTTCTCCCGTTCTGGTCCACACGATCAAGTTCGTTTCAGTGTGTCGAACGCCCACGGCGTTCCCGATGCCGTTGGTGACTCAATCACCGAGCGAGGGTAGGTCAGGGCTCTCGATGCGCGCGATCAAGTCCCACCGCCCGGTGACTGCATAGACTTCGCGGATGACCGATGCCGCCAACTGCATGCCGGCAAGTTCCTGTACGAGTTCCTCGATACGTCCTGGCTCCGCTTCGATGAAGACAAATGCTTCGATCATGGTCACATCTCCGATTCTGGTTGCTTGCTTGATTTCACTGCTGTTTCGATGAATCCGCTATTGTAAACGGTGAGGTGTGCTTCACACGGAAGCACCGTCAGGATCAGCCTCAGGTAAAGGTCATCAAGGCGGCGCTGCCGGTGCGAGCGATTTCATCCAGTTGGCCGCGGATGCGGTGCACGGAATCGGCCAGGGGAAACAGTGCGCGGGAGATCTGCATATCGGCATCGGTGGACAACGGGTGCCAGAAGATGCCGTCGACATTGGCCGTGACTTCAGGAATCAAGTTGTTCATATCCAACACGATACCTTCGCGCGAATAGCCGCGACGCGCCAGTGGGCGTACGAAGTGGTCCTCATCTGGGATGCCCAGGCTCCGGTGAAACTCGCAGATATCGAGGAGGTGCGGACTGTTGACGGGTGTTTCCGTGGTGCTCAGCCGCACGCGAAAGCCGCGGCCTTGCAGCAACTGGATGCCCTCGATTGTTTTCTCCCAGGATCCCTTCCCCCGGTAGTAATCGTGGTCGGCTGGCGTGGCGCCATCGAGGCTCACCTGGACCACAAGGTTCTCGTTGTTCACGTCGCAAAGTTGGTCAAGGCGCTGGCCACGCAGAATCATGGCATTGGTCAGCACAGTCGTCTTGATCTGAGCGGAAGAATACGCCAACATAGCGTAGATGTCGGGGAGGATAAATGGCTCGCCGCCTGTAAAGTAGATTTCGGCAAAGCCCAGGTCCAGCGCCTCATCGACCAGGCGGCGTGCATTGGTGAGACCGATCGCCCGGCGCGCGGTGTTTGGGCTGGATTTGGCCACGCAATAGCTGCAACGCAGGTTGCAGTCATAGTTCGTGTAGATCCACAGTTTCCACAAGAAAGCCGGCGCACACGACCCATTTCCATTTGATTCGCTCATAGCGTTTCGTCTCGCAAAGGTGACTGCCTATTGGGTTTGGCGTGGTGTCAGCACAAACGGGACCTCGCTGCTGAGCGCTGCCGCCACGCAGTTACTATTACTTACCATCCTAAGTTTAGCATCAAGCAAATATTACATAAACCTTAATTAAAACTGTGGTCACGCTACCCGACAAGGCGCCGTACTTCTGCGCAAGGTATGACAAGTTTGATTGGGTTGAGACGGGTGTCGCAATAAAAGTGACACTCGTCACATGACATATGACACTGATCGGCCTATGCTATTAGCGGCTGGGCTCACCACTGAGATCTGCCGCAGGGGTTTTAAGGCAGTCAGCAGGCCGGTGTAACCTAAACCGGTTGGGTTGTATGTGAGAACAGGCGCCCAAAGCGCCGGTCAGGCGCACCTTTGGGTGAGTGATGGCTTTGAAGTCTTCAAGAAGAATTACTCGTCTATGAATGGGCGAGCCAAAGCATAGAAGTGAAAACATACTGGTTAGGAGAATAACATGAGTTCGACAAATGGCGCCTCTAGAGCAACTACTGCAAACCCGCCAACGATCTTGGTTGTGGGGGGTGTAGCGGGCGGCGCTTCGGCGGCGACGCGTGCGCGGCGGATGAATGAGCGAGCGCGGATCGTGATCTTTGAAAAGGACGAATACGTCTCTTTTGCGAATTGTGGTCTGCCCTATTATCTGGGTGGCGAGATTGAGAACCGGGAGGATCTGCTGGTGGCGACTCCCGATCATTTCGTTGATCGCTTCCGCATTGATGTCCGCACGCGCCAGGAGGTGGTGGCCATTGATCGCTGCCAAAACCGTGACGATCACAGATCACAAGGCTGGTCGCCAATATACGGAGCACTACGACAAACTGATCCTGGCGCCGGGCGCCTTCCCAATCGTGCCACCGATGCCGGGCGCCAACGCCTGCGGCGTGTTTACGTTGCGTAACCTCGACGATACGGATCGGATTGCGGCCGCCATGCCGGCGGCGCAGCGCGCCGTCGTGGTCGGTGGCGGCTTTATCGGTCTGGAAGTGGCCGAGCAGTTCCACCGCCGCGGGCTCCAGGTGACGCTGGTGGAATTGTGCCACAGATGAGTTCATGCGTACCTCCGACCCGGACATCTATGCCGTTGGCGACGCCGCCGAGTATGCCTATGGCCCTACGGGTGGGCGCATGCGCGTCCCGCTGGCCGGGCCGGCGAACAAGACCGGCCGGTTGGCCGGCGAGCACGCGGCCACGGGCGCGTCACGTCCCGCCCCGGCGGCGCGCGGCACATCGATTGTGCGGGTGTTTGAGAAGGTGGCAGGTATCACCGGACTCTCGATGCGGGCTGCGTTGAAGGCCGGTCTGGATGTGCGTGCGGTGCATGTGACGGCCAACCATCATGCCGGTTATTTCCCGGGTGCAGAGGAGATTCTGTTCAAACTCGTCTACGAGAACGGCACGGGCCGTGTGTTGGGCGCACAGGCGGTAGGTGGTCCTGGTGTGGACAAGCGTCTTGACGTCATCTCGACACTCACGCACTTCAATGGCACTGTGCATGACCTGGCGCAACTGGATCTTGCCTATGCGCCGCCGTTTGGTTCTGCAAAGGATCCGGTGCACATGGCGGCATTTGCGGCGGAGAACGACCTCGATGGGTTGGCGCGGCTTTTGCAGCCGGATGTGGATCTGACGCCCTTTCAAGTGGTTGATGTGCGCGATCCGGATGAGGTGCTGGAGCTAAGGCTCGTTGGGGCGCCGCACGCGAAGCGCATCCCCCTCAACGAACCTGCGCCCGGATCGGGGAGTTGGATCCGGCGTTGCCTACCGTGGTTTCATGCCATTCGGGGCTCCGGTCGTATGTCGGCACGCGGATTCTGATGCAGCATGGTTTTAAGGAAGTGTACAACCTGTCGGGCGCGGCATCGGTGCGCGATCTTGCGTTAAACAGGCGCACACTGGTCATCAAGTTCAACCAGACTAAGGAGATCCATTGTGGGTAAGCTGATTTACTCGGCACTTACCTCACTCGACGGCTATATCGAGGATCGCACCGGCAATTTCGAATGGGCCGCGCCGGACGAGGAGGTGCACCACTTCATCAATGACCTCGAACGCACGGTTGGCACCGCTCTCTACGGACGCAGAATGTACGAGACAATGATGGTGTGGGAGACCGATCCCAGCTTCACTGCCGATTCGCCATTTCTGCTTGACTATGCAAGGATTTGGCAGGCGGCCGACAAGATCGTGTACTCGAGGACATTGACGGCGGTCGCCACGACCCGGACACGGCTCGAACGGGAGTTCGATCCGGATGCGATCCGGCAGCTAAAGGCAACGACCGCCCGTGACCTATCGATTGGTGGTCCGATCTCGCCGCCCATGCGTTCCGAGCAGGGTTGGTTGACGAGTATCACCTGTTCCTGAACCCCCATCATTGTGGGTGGTGGAAAACTGGCGCTCCCTGACAATATCCATCTGGAACTTGCGTTGCTCGCCGAACGCCGCTTTGACAGTGGCGTGGTCTATCTCCGCTATGGCATTAGATCATGATGAGAACCCTCATGGAGCAAACCAGAAGCATGGACAAAATGGGCAACATCGTCATCCGAAACGAAACGAGCGCCGATATCGGCGCCATCGATGAGGTCACGGTCGCCGCCTTCAAGACCCTGGCCGTCAGCGATCAGACGGAACAATTTGTCATCGTTGCGCTGCGTGCTGCCGGTGCACTCACGGTCTCGCTCGTTGCGGAATTAGACGGCCGTGTGGTGGGACACATTGCATTCTCACCGGTCACCATTTCCGACGGCACGCCGGGCTGGTACGGGCTTGGACCGGTGTCGGTCTTGCCGGGGCACCAGCGTCAGGGGATTGGCACTGCGCTGATAGAAGAGGGGCTGTCTCGGCTCAAGGATCTTGGCGCCCACGGCTGCTGCCTCGTCGGGCATCCAGAATACTATGGGCGCTTCGGGTTCCAGAACACCCCCGAACTCGGCGTCGAGGGCGCGCCGGCGGAGGCATTTTTCGCCCTGTCCTTCGACGGCCACATGCCGCAGGGCAAGGTAGGGTTTCACGAGGGGTTCATGGCGACTTGTTGAAGTTGATGCGAAGTACTACAACGGGTGCGGCATGCGCCGCATGCCGCACCCGTTGTAGTGCCGACTCTTTAGTTGGTAAAACTCTCCTGCCAGGTCCGCGTCGTGCCGTTCAGTAGCCGAACATAGTCGATCAGCGCTGAGGTGGTGTCAATGGCCGCATTGAACGTATTTGGATCGTCGGTAAGCAAGAGCTGAACGCGACAGATCCGGGACGTAGCGAAACTCGCAAAGGTTGTCCGGAACTGGCTATCATCGCTCGTCGTCGTCGTGAGGAATGCCAGGAAGGGCACGCAGACGCCATTCGAGATCCGGTACAGCCCGACGCGGAACCGCGCATTGTCGTTGACCGCAACTCTGAACTGCACGCGATTCGCCAAAACACCTAGCCCACCGATGGTCGACCGGTAGGAACACTGCTCATTCAGCCCGTCGTTGGTGACGAACCACAGCAGACCAGCCTCGTTGTTAGCACCGCCGGGACCGGGCATGTCATCCCAAAGCCCCGATTGGTGCCGCTGTTCACCACATTGCTGCATGGTTCAGCAGCCCAGGCATGCGTAAAGAAGGCATCCACCTGCCCAGGTGGTGCATTTCCGCCTTGCAGTGCGGGCAGGAACAACTGGACAGCAGCCTTGGGCGCAAGCACCCCGTCCTCGGTTGCCGCCTGCGGCTCACCCTGGTCCGCCACACCCTCACTTTCAACTACGTCGTCCAACCCATCCGGCGCTGCATCCCCCGCCATCCGTTTGCGCTTCGCTTCATCTTGGCCAGTGCTCGTGTTGCCGGTCGTATCCTGACCTTGCGCCCGTGCAGCGGCGCAAGCAGGAGTACCAGAACAATACCGATCGACAACAGCGCGCCAGGTTGCTTGTTTGTACATTGGTTCCTCCCCTTATCTCAGCTTGCATCCTACTGTCATCAAACCTTTTGACATGCACCACGGTTGAGAACTCTGGAGTTGGTCACCTCCTTTCTTTGCAGGACACACCCGGTTGCAGACTGGTGGGCATCGCCCCAGCGGTCACCGCCAGTTTTTTGACAAAGCAATGCCCAGGTAAGGCGCCGGCAATGTCCGGCAACGCCTGCCAATCCCTGCAATGATGTCGATCAACGGTGCCTCATCAGCGCCGCTCGAACGGTTAAAGATCCTGTGATAGATCGGTGCGCTGATGAACGGCTGCACTACGAACGGTCGAAATCACAGAGTACACCGGGCGTCATGCGAACGAGCAAGAAATGCGGAGGACCGAAAGCAGGAGTAAATATGGAGGGGGGGACAGGCAGCGCATGAGGGAAGTATCCAGAACTTACTCCTTTTATCGGTCAATGTCAATATTGTGAATTTCGCGACACAAATCACCACTTTCCTTCACAACTTCTTCACGATTCATCGGTACCCTTACCACATCGATGAATGAGGCGACCAAACGCCTTGCAACACAACAGCGAAGGAGAAGAGAAATGACCGCAGCAACCACCGTTCGGCCCCGGGCTCGCCGGCGCAAGATCTCGCGGACCCAACTCACGCGCAGGCTAGTCCAGGCAGGGTTCCTCGTTTTTATCCTGCTGGCATCTTTGCGACATTTCTTTTTTGAGGAGGCCAGCACCGCGTCGATCGACGCGCTCTGCCCCTTTGGCGGTGTGGAAACGCTCTGGCAGTGGGCCACAACCGGCGAGTTCGTGCCCAAGACCCATCCCTCCAGCCTTGTCCTGATGGTGGGGCTGCTCCTGGCCACCATCGCCAGCGGCGCTACTTTCTGCGGCTGGATCTGCCCCTTCGGCACGCTTCAGGATGGGCTGACCTGGCTGCGCACACGCCTACACATCGGCGAGATCAATGTCCCCGGAGAAACTGGACCGCTGGATGCGCTATGGTCGCTATGTCACCCTGCTGCTGATCCTGTACATGACCGTCAGCACGGTCAAACTGTGGTTTGCCGACTATGACCCATACCGCACGATCTTCGGGCTGGGCTGGATCTTCGAATTCAACGCAGTGGAGCAATGGCCCGCCTACACGATCGCACTCGCGATCCTGATGGCCTCGTTCTTCATCCCAAGATTCTGGTGCAAGTACACCTGCCCGCTCGGCGGCGCCTTGAGCCTGATCAGCCACATCAGCTTCCTCCGCATCCGCCGGACCGAATCCACGTGCAAGAGCTGTGCGCTCTGCTCACGCCCCTGCCCGATGGGCATCGCCGTCGAAAAGGCCGATCCCCTCGTGAATACAAACTGCATCGGCTGCCTCGAATGTGTGGACGTCTGCCCCCGCCACGGCTCGCTGGAAGTGGCCTTCATGCCAAAACACTGGATCAGCACACTGCGCGGCACGGCCAATCAGCCGGTGGCCGCATCGATCGAACAAGGAGAAAACTGATGAGTGTCAACAAATGGCTGATGCCCGTACTCGCGCTGATTTTACTGCTGGGAACCGTGGGCGTCGCCCAGGCCACAGGTTGGTGGGTGGTGAGCGGCCGCGAAATGGTAGATGTCGAACAGTTGACCGGGGGCGTGGACGTGAAAGGGTGGATGACGCTGGCGCAGGTGGCCAGTGGTACGTGTATCGAGGTCGCCACACTCTATGAAAAGCTTGGCTTGCCCGCCGATATTCCACCGGAAACCGCACTCAAAGATATGGAAGGAATCATTGAGGGCTTTGAGGTGACCAACGTACGCACCGTGGTGGATGAGGCGTTGGGGTTGGCACCAGCCACCGATGCTGAGGCAGCACATGAAGAGGGAGAGGCCGAGGCGGCCCCTATAACTAAACAACCAGCCCCAGCCACCGTGGCAAGTCCTACACCAGTGCCCACGGAGGCAGAGCCAACGCCAGCACCTACCCCGGCCACCACGGTTGAACACACACCGGCTGGGGAGGGCAGTGGCACCGGCAGCGGAACGGGTACCGTTGACGGGGAAACGCCACCTGCGGTGACCAGCGCCCTGGATATCAAAGGCCGCCACACGTTGCAGGAAATCGCCGATGCCACCGAGGTGGAACTGAGCGACCTGCTGGCTGCGCTCAACCTCCCGCCGGATACAAGCCCCACCACGGCAGTGCGTGACCTGGTTGAGTCCGGCAAGATTACCGAGATCGATGAAGTACGCGGCGGTTGCTTCACTACAACAATAAAACGCATCTGTTATCACCAATTCAGTAGCCGGTAGAATTGCCCATACTTCATTGTGCAATTCCACCGGCTCATCCTCTGCCCCATTCTCCATAGGTTTTCCATAGATCCATCTCCCGCCATCCAGGCGTATGATCAGAGCGAATCCAATGCAGACCAAATTTCAACGCAAAGGGTGATCGCTATGTGCAGAGTGACGATTGATCTCGTCAGCCCGGGTGGGGTGCCGGTTACACTGGAAGTCGAGAAGGATGACGACCAGCGCACGATCGTCGATATCCTGGATCGCGCCGAGAAGATCGGTCTCTATTGCAGCGGCAAAGGGTGGTCCTTTGCACACCTCGCCGCGGTGGAGCCGACGCCAAACGCATTGGCGCAAGGACCCACCTTCGCCGGCTATCCGAACAGGATCACGGTGGACGATCGCGGGTTTCCGACCTGGATCATCCACCAGGGCAAGCAGGCGCTGCGGCATGAGAAGCAGGGGGATGTCTGGTATAGTATGAAAACAGCGGACGGCGGCTACGCCCAGGTGCTGCGCCTGCCAAAGGGCGAAAAGGTGCCCGCGGTGAAGGGACTCTAGAACCATGCCCAAAATCAACACCATTTATCTGATCAGCCACACACACACCGACATCGGCTACACCGATCACCAGGACACCGTCTTTCGTCAACACCTGGAATTCATCGACCAGGCGATCGAACTCGGCGAAGCCACCGCCCATTACCCAGAACACGAGCGGTATAAGTGGACCTGCGAGGTCACCTCCTTTGTGGAGCGCTATTTCGCTTCACGTCCTTCGCATCAAGTGGATCGCTTCCTTGCCCTCCATCGCCGCGGGCAGATGGCGGTGGCCGCAATGCAATATCATTGGACGCCGATGCTCTCCACCGCCGGCATGTTACGCTCGCTCCTGCCCGTCCTGCGCCTCCGCCGCGACTTCGGGCTGAATATCACCACGGCCATGCAGTGCGACGTCAACGGTGCCAGTTGGCGCTGGGCAGACCTGCTGCCGGCCATCGGTGTGGACAGCTTCACGATGTCGATCAACATGCACCGTGGCCGCCGACCGGAGCCTGATCTCACCGCATTCTGGGTGGCGCGGTCCCGGTGGCGGCAAGGTGCTGGCGTACAACGGCCCCATTACCTCTATGGCATCTTCCGCTATGGACTCGGGGACGAGGCGACCACACTTAAGCTGCTACCCGGTGCACTCGCCACGCTTGAAGCTCGCACGGATTATCCGTACGATTTTCTTTATGCGCAGGTGACGCATCCGGCGCGCGTGGACAATGGCCCGCCACTGCCCAACCTGGCGGAATTCGTCCGCAATTGGAATGCTGCCGGACACACGCCTGCGATGCAATTTGTCACCGTCGACGCGTTCACGCGCCTGCTCCACAGTCGCTACGGTGCCCAGGCGCCCACCTGGCAGGGTGACTGGGCAGACTGGTGGGCGGACGGCGTGGGTTCTTCCGCCTATGAAACCAGCCTCAACCGCGCAACCGAAGAATTACTCCCACTACTCGACCTGCTTGCCACGCAGACCGGCGCACTGGATCCGCATCTGCTCGAAGAGGCGTACCATCTCGTTTCCCTGTACGACGAGCACACGTGGGGCGGATTTGCCAGCATTCGCCGCCCCCATTCGCCCTTCACCCGGGCGAACTTCAACCGCAAAGCGGGCTTTGCGTATGGCGGCTACGGCGTCACCCATGAACTATTGGCGGCGGGCGGGCGTCAATTGGCGCGTGATCTGGTCAAAGTCCCACCCGAGGGCGACGCCTGGCGGCGATGGGGCCAGTATTTCTCCGCAGAACCATCCGCCGACCCCGGCGCACAGCGCTTTCTGGTCGTCAACCCTTCCGGTTGGACGCGCCATATCCGTTGGCACCTGCCGCCGGATATGGGTGGAGCCACTCCCTATGCCATCTTGGAGATGTTTCTAGTCGGGAATTACCGCGAGCGACCACCCCTCGAAAGCCCTACGCCCGCCGGCGCGGTGATCGATGTCGAGTTGCCGCCATTCGGCTACGCAGTCGTGCCCTACCGGCAGTTGGGCATCTCCCCGGCGGCGCACGCGGGCGAGGGCATCATTGAGAACCAATGGTACAAGGTGACGCTCGACGCCGCGACCGGCGCGATCCGCAGCTGGTGGGACAAGACCCTTGGCTGCGAACTGGTCGACCAGGGTGGCCCGTGGCGCTTTGGTCAATATGTTTATGAATGGATCGATCACCCCGACGACCGCCGCGCCCTCTTCGCACTCAATTTCGATCGCGCCGACTTTGGTGTGCGCTTTACCGACACCCCCTTCCGGCGCGCCGGCCCATCGATTGTGGAACTGCTACCGGCGCAGGTTGTGCCCGGCGGCGTTACGGTCGAGGTGCGATTGGCAGCGCCGGGCGCCAGGTCCGTGCGCGTGCGCTACTCCCTGCCCGACGACGAACCGTCTCTGCACATCGACATGGTGGTCGATAAGGAACAAGTCACGCGCGCCGAGGCGATCTACGTGGTCTTCCCCTTTGCCATGGAAAACCCAACCTTCCATCTGGATCTGAATGGCGTAGCGATGGAACCAGATTCAGAGCAGTTGCCCGGTTCGTGCCGTGACTGGTACGGCATTCAGCGCTGGGCCGAGGTGGGCGATGCCACTGCCTCCGTGACTCTGGCCCCACTGGATGCGCCGTTGATCCAGGTTGGCGGCATCACTACCGGCCGTTGGGCGCATGTGCTGGACACCCACGCCGCCATGCTGGTGTCGTGGGCGCTGCACAACTATTGGGACACCAACTTCCAGGCCAGCCAGGGTGGCGAGATCTTATTTCGCTACCGGCTGACTTCCTCGGGTCACTATGACGCTGCGGCATCGTCGCGCTTTGCCATGAACGCAACCACGCCGCCCCTGATCGTCCGCGTGCCCGGCGCCAAACCTGATCAGACCGGCCAATGGCTGAAGGTAGACCCGGAAGGGATTGCGGAAATTCAGCTGAAGCGCGCCGCTGACGGCAATGGCATCATCGTCCATGCCTATAATTTGGCTGCAGAACCGCGCACACTCCTGCTCACGCCAGCAGTTGCGCCCCATGCGGCATACGCTTGCTCGCCGCTGGAAGAGAACGGTGCTGCGCTCACCATGGATCACGGCCGGGTCGCGTGCCCTCCCCCACGCGGGTTGCTTGCGCACGATTTGCTTAAGATTTGCGGAAGAACACACCCTCGGCTGATGTTTCATGTTTCGGCGGCGTCTATTCGTGTTACTATAGGCACAAAAGGTCGCACAGCCCCGCCAACCGAGAGATGTTGCCGTATGTCGTTGCCACCCAAAGCAGAGAGGACGGCGTTGCGCCAAAGTCGTCGCGAGCCACCGCATGAGCCCGCTGCCCCGGCTCACCCCCATGATCAGCAGACATGGTATCGCGCCCTCTTCAACCAAAATCCCAGTGCCATCATCCTGTCGGCTCCGGATTCAGGGGCGGTGATCGCCGCCAACCCGGAGGCATGCCGCGTGCTTGGCTACACCGAGGCCAACCTCCACACGCTCACATTGGCAGCGATATTCGACGCCACCGACCCGCGTTGGGCGGTCGCCGTGGACACTTGCACCCGCACAGGCGCTTTTCGAGGTGAGTTAACCGCCCGTCGCAGCGACGGGACCTGCATGCCGGTGGAAGTGACAACCAGCATCTGCATCGGCGACGAGGGGCGACCGGCGGTGGCGCACATCTTTCAGGATATCAGCGAACGCCTTCGCCGCGAGGCTGCGAGCCGCGAGGCCGAGACGAAATTTGCGATGCTCTTTCATTCATCGCCGGTTCCATTGCATCTGGCGCGGCTCGAAGACGGTTTCATTATCGATGTGAACGAAGCGGCCGCGGCGATGTTTGGCTTTGACCGCGCCGAAATGCTTGGACGAACTGGCATCGAACTTGGCATTGTGACACCTGCAATACGGGCGGCAGTGCTTGCCAGTGCGCAGGACAACCAGGTGCGCGACCACGAGATTACGTTGACCTGCAAGTCAGGTGAAGTCAGAAACTGCCTGCTGTCGGCTGACATTCTGGACCTGGCGCAGGAACACTGCTTGCTCATCAGTATCATTGATGTCACGGCACGCAAACAGGCGGAGCGCGAGCGCGCGTTTATGGCCGCCATTGTTGAATGTGCGCAGGATGCAATCATCGGCCGTGATTTGGACGGCTTTATTGTCAGTTGGAATGCGGCTGCCGCAGCGATGTTCGGCTGGAGCATCGAAGACGCCATCGGGATGCACATCACGCAAGGCTTCCCTGCCAGTCGTTTGCAGGAGTTCACCACCAATAGCGATGACCTGCAGCGGCACGGCTTCCGCCGCAGGTCAGAGACGCAGCGCCAGACAAAGGATGGTCGCATCATTGACGTGGCGGTTTCTTCATCGGTGGTGCACGACGAAAAGGGCGAGGTGCTGGGTATCGCGTCGATTGCACGTGACATCACCGAGCAGAAACGCTTTGAAGCGCAGGTGCGTGAAAGCGAAGAGAAATATCGATTTCTCACAGAGACGATGAAGGATGTCGTTTGCACAATCGATCTCGACACGCCCACATTACCTATCAGTCCATCCATTACCCCCTTTGCTCGGCTTCACCCAGGCGGAGTGTGAAGGGACGGTCGTCACCACATTCTTGACGCCCGAAAGCGCACTCCGCGTCAGCGCTGAACTGGCTACAGTAGCCAGAAAGTATGCCGAAGATGGACACCCCTTGACTCGCACGTACTACACCGAGGAATTCCTTGCCCTGCACAAAAGCGGTCCGCCCGTAACAATCGAGGTGACAGCATTCATCTGGCAAAACGAGAAAAATCGATGTCTCGAGGTGTACGGCCTGCTCCGCGATATCAGCGACCGCAAACGCGCGGAAGCCACGATTCGTGCCGGCGAAGCGCGTTTGCGCCTTGCGGCGCGTGCAGCGGGTCTTGGCATCTGGCTCTGGGACTTTGCCGATGGTAGTCTGGACTGGGATGAACGGATGTGTGAAATCTACGCCGTCCCGATGGATGAGCGCTCACCCGATCATTACTTCAATCTCTGGCACGCTCACCTGCATCCTGACGATCGCGTGCAGGCTGAGACGACCCTGGCCGAAGCCCTGCGCACCGGGACTGAATGGGACCATACGTTTCGCATTGTGTTGCCCGATGGCCGCGTCCGTCACCTTCATACCGTGTCGGTGACAGAGTACAGTGCCCAGGGCGTCCCGTCTCCGCATGGTCGGCATCAACCAGGATAACACCCAACAACGGCGCTACGAACAGGTTCTGGCCGATGCGAACGCTGAGCTCGAACAGCGCGTGGCGGCGCGTACGGAAGAACTTGCGACCGCGCTGGCGGAACTAAAGGAGGCCGCCCGCCTGAAGGATGAATTCATGGCCACGGTGAGCCACGAACTACGCACACCGCTGATGGGCATTCTCAGCATGGCCGATGTGCTCGACGAGCAGTTGCGGCCGACGTTGAACCAACGCCAGTTGCGTTACATCCATAACGTGAGGAGCAGCGGACAGCGCCTCCTGCAGATCGTCAACAGCATTCTGAATTACACCGCGCTGGCGAGTGGAAGAGCGGTGATCACGCCGGAATGCTGCCATTTGGGTGAATTGGGCGCAATTGTTGTACAGGCGATCCGTACACGCGTCGAAGCCAAAAACTTAACCCTGACGCTCAGCGTCAAGCCGGCGGATCTCACGGTCACCACTGACAGTGCTGGGTTGAAGCAGATCCTGCAACACCTGCTTGACAACGCCGTCAAGTTTACACCTGGTGGCGGTCAAATCGGTCTAGAAATCGAACGTGTCCCTGCCGCTCAATGCGTCCAACTCGTCGTCTGGGACACCGGCATCGGCATTTCCCCCAAGCAGCAGGAGAACATCTTCCAACCTTTTGTCCAGGCAGATGCCAGCCTGGCGCGCCAGTATGAAGGCCTGGGGCTGGGTCTCGCGTATGTGCAACGCATGGTCGACCTGCTGGATGGTACAATTGCAGTGGAAAGTACGCCGGGCGCTGGCAGCCGCTTCACGGTCTCCCTGCCCGCCGGCTAATGGGGCAGCATGCGTCTGTGCAAATTGCAATGAATGGGACGAATATGCAACGAATTCCTCAACACCTGCTTGCGCTCTTCCTCACGCTCGCCGGAACACTGTTTTACGTGGCGGCGTATGTCCCCGCATCTGCTGCCCCGGTGGTGCAGACTGGAGTCCCTGCGTCGGCCGGTGGGGATCCTGTGGTACTGGCCGCAGGCGATATTGCACAGTGCAATGTTGAACGAGATTCGCTCACGGCGTATCTGCTTGAAACCCACGAAGGCACCGTGCTCACCCTTGGCGACAGCACTAATCTTGTCGGGTCATCGGCGGAGTTCCGTGATTGTTTTGCTCCGACCTGGGGCCAGCAGATCGATCGGATCTACCCAGTCCCGGGCAATCATGACTACGGAACCCAAGGGGCGCAGGGTTACTACTCCTACTTTGGGGACAAAGCAACGCCGCTGGAACCTGGGTGCACGCGCGACTGCAAGGGCTATTACTCGTTCGACCTTGGCGCCTGGCATATTGTGGCGCTCAACAGTGAGGTGGCCAGTCATGCCGGTACTGAACAGGAACAATGGTTGCGTGCAGATCTGTCAGCCCACCAGTGAAGTCCGCAACAATGAAACCTGGGGCGTGCTCAAGTTGACGTTGCACTCGGACAGCTACGACTGGGAATTTCTCCCGATCGACGGGCAGACTTTCACCGACAAAGGCAGTGCGCCCTGCGTGACACCGAAGAATCAGCCCTTCTATTCCACACCGGAACCGGTCTTGGCGCCAGGCACAACGCTCATATCCACCGCAGCAGTGGTGGCAGAAGTTGCGGCCGGCGGTGAGTCGTATACGATTCAAGCCGGTGACACGCTTGGCACCATTGGCGCCCGCTATGGGCTCGAGTGGTCGGTGCTCGCGGCTGCAAATGGGCTGGACGCCTACAGTATTCTAGAGATCGGGCAGGTGATCCGCGTGCCGGGCGCAAATCAGACGGTTGCGCCGCTCGTTACTTCAGAGTTTGAGACAACGCTCGCCGGTCGTGCACCGGTGACCAATTCAGCGCCGGTTGTGGTGGCCACACTGGTAGCGACTGCGCCACTCAGCAGCCAAAGTATCGGCAGCAAATACACAGTGCAGGCCGGCGACACGCTGTTTGGCCTGGTACTGAGATTTGGCGTTGCCCAGCAGGTTCTGATGGATGCCAACAGCCTTACCGATGGTGACTTCCTCCAGATCGGCCAGCAGTTGGTCATTCCTGGAACGACGGCGAGTAGTTTGGCCGGGCAGTCTCCCACCCCTGCGCTGACGGCTGTCGTGACCAAGACCGTACCAACGGTGAGTTCGGCTGCGCCGGCGGCGACACCGAATTCAGCCGCAAGCACCCCAGTAGCGAAATACCACACGGTGGCGAGTGGCGACACCATCATCAGCATCGCGCTGACCTACAACAAAGACTGGCAAGCGCTGCTCGAATTGAATGGGCTGAAGCCGGATACAATTCTGCAGATTGGCCAGCGCGTACGAATCGATTAGCGGCGCCACGACCTGCCAGCGGTGGCCGCACCGACAGGACCGGGGTAAGCGGTATGAACCCGTTCCTGTCGGTAACGAATGTTAGCTATCGATTCCCATCAGCAACTTCAATACGTACATCTCCAACCCTTCATAGTCGCGGTTCTCGACGCATTTCCGCTGATAAGCGTAATTGAACTTCGTAACCTTTGCCTCGAGTGCCTTGACGATGGCCAGGCTGTTTTCGAGGTGCTTGTAACCATCGGCATCGCCAGTGGTGCGCATGGCTTTCACATCCAGCCCCACATATTCACCATTTGCACCATAGTTGTTCTCCACGAGTACCTTGACCTGATTAAACGCCTGCCGGAGATTCTCAACGCCAAAGCTCTTGTCCTGGTCAAAGCGGATGCTGTTCTGGTCGTTCAAGTGGACGGTCCACAGCTTTCCCCCCGCCAGAGCAAATCCCATTTCGTGCGACGGATCGAGCCCCGCCAGGACGGCATGTGCGCTCTCGACATTCCCTCCTACCCGCGACGGATCGATGGTTGCCGAGCCAATCGCCAAGGCGTGGCCAATCGTACCGCAGATGCTCCGGTCGATCGGTTCGTTGGGCTTTGGCTCGATCACGATGCGAACCTTCGGGTCGTACGTCAGCATTTGGTTGATGGCGTCGATGAGTTGGTTTGTCGCTTCTACCGGACTCTTGCTCTCGGCGCACAGCGTGCCTTCACGTGCCAGCCAAAGGACGATCATGTCCGTGCCGAGTTCATGCGCGATGTCGATGGAACGGAACGAGCGCCATAGCGTAGGCGCGATCCCGTGCGGAGTTGGACATATACGCGCCGTCGACCGTATGCGGATCCATCCACAGCCGGGGCGCCACAAATTCCGCCTTCAGCCCGTATTCGTCGAGCAGTGCTTTGGTCTTGCGCGCTTCGGCTTTGATCTGCTCGTCGGTCAGGTCATTCATATTGGGTACGGCGTCGTCGTCGTGAAACTGAATCGCGCTGAAACCCAATTCTGCGAAACGCTTGACTTTCGCTGCGAATGGAATTTCATTGCGTGGCCGGGCCATAGGAATCAGCGCCTGCGTGCACATTCCACGGCCCTACGGAGAACTTGAACCTGGACATTTTTCCCCCTCTTTTTATGATTTGTATGGATTGGTGTGGAGTATTATATAGAAAACTAGACCCTAATGCATGCGAAAGGAAGCAAACGATGCAGTACGTAAATCTCGGTAAGACCGGGCTAAAGGTCTCACGCATCTGTCTGGGCTGCATGACCTACGGCGTACCCGATCGCGGTTCACACCTGTGGACGCTGGACGAGCAGGCCAGCCGCCCCTTTATCGCGCGTGCGCTTGAACTGGGCATCAACTTTTTTGATACCGCTAACGTCTACTCGGACGGCACGAGCGAAGAGATTGTCGGTCGCGCCCTGGCAGATATGGCGCGCCGCGACGAGGTAGTGATCGCCACCAAAGTCCACGGCAAGATGCGCCCGGACCCAAATGGCGGCGGGCTCTCGCGCAAGGCGATATTGACCGAGATCGACCACAGCTTGCGCCGTCTGGGAACCGACTATGTCGACCTGTACCAGATCCACAGGTTTGACTACAACACTCCTGTTGAAGAGACGCTGGAGGCGTTGCATGACGTCGTCAAGGCTGGCAAGGCGCGCTATATCGGTGCATCGTCGATGTATGCGTGGCAGTTCTGCAAGGCGCTCCACCTGGCCGATCGCCATGGCTGGACGCGTTTTGTCTCGATGCAGAATCACTACAACCTGATCTATCGCGAAGAGGAACGGGAAATGATGGGGCTGTGCCATGAGGAAGGGATAGGCGTGATCCCCTGGAGTCCACTCGCGCGTGGCAAACTCACGCGACCATGGACCGCTGAGCCAACCGCCCGCGCGCTGACCGATGAGTTTGGAAAAACACTGTATGTGACAACCGAAGAAGCCGACCAGCGCGTCATCGAGCAGGTGCTGAGTGTCGCCGCGGCGCGTGGCGTCTCACCCGCGCAGATCGCGCTTGCGTGGATGCTCCACAAGCCCGTCGTCACGGCGCCGATCATCGGTGCGTCAAAGATGCATCAACTGGAAGACGCGGTTGCTGCGCTGTCGATCAGCCTTTTGCCTGAGGAAATCGCAGCGCTTGAGGCGCCGTACGTCCCACATCCGGTGTTGGGTTTTGCGTAGGGAAACCGCCGCCTCGCGTCCTATACGCATCAAGCTAAGGACCAAACCCTCCCGCCAAGCCGCAAAGACGCAAAGGGAAGACAAAAGGAGTTCTCCCGCGGGGACGCTGAGCCGCAGGGGGAGGACGGGGAGAAACGATCAACGCGGAGACGCGGAGGGATGCGGAGCGCGCAGAGGGGGAAGGGAAGATGACAGGATGGCTCGGTGAGCGGTAAGAATTTGCCTTCAGGGGACTTCGTCCTTCTGCTCCTCTCCGCGCTCTCCGCGCTAACTCCGCGTCTCCGCGTTGATCTTTCTGCCCCCGTCTTCCCCATGGCGGGTGGCTGTGGTCCTTAGCTTGATGCCTATGGGCTACAAACCGCACCTACGCATGACGCGATGTGTATTGTGCCCGGCTATGCTTGTGGCAATCCTTCCCAGCGTGTGGGATAATCTCTTTATAGCAGAAATGCGCGTCTGGTTCTCAGCCGGACGATGATCTGATCGACTACCCTAAAAACTCAAATAGGTGGGAGAGACCAATATGAATCCTGGCGATATTGCGAAGGAAATTGCAGGTGGCAAGACCGCCCTTGGTATTGAGTTTGGCTCGACACGAATCAAAGCCGTGCTGATCGGCGAGGATCACGCGCCCATTGCGTCTGGCAGCCATGATTGGGAAAATCGCTTCGAAAATGGGATCTGGACCTACCATCTGGAAGATGTTTGGACCGGCTTGCAGGATGCCTATCGCAAGCTCAGCGACGAGGTCTACGCCCGCTACAATGTCCGGCTCCAAACGGTGGGGGCGATCGGCTTCAGTGCCATGATGCATGGCTACTTGCCCTTCGATAAGGACGGCAACCTGCTGGCCCAATTCCGCACCTGGCGCAACACCATGACCGGGCAGGCGGCAACGGAACTTACCGAATTGCTCAACTTCAATATTCCCCAGCGCTGGAGCATCGCCCACCTGCTTCAGGCCGTTTTGAACAAAGAAGCGCACGTCCCGGACATTGCTTTTCTGACGACGCTGGAGGGGTATGTGCACTGGAAGTTGACGGGGCAGAAGGTGCTGGGCGTGGGGGAAGCTTCGGGCATGTTCCCCATCGACAGCAAGACCAACAACTATGATGAGCGTGCGCTGGAACTGGCCGGCAGGCGCCTCGAGGCGGAAAACGTGCCGTGGAAGCTTCGCGACATTCTGCCTAAGGTGCTGGTGGCCGGTGACGCAGCGGGCGTGCTCACAGCCGAAGGCGCAAAACTGCTGGATCCCAGCGGGCAAGTTCAGGCCGGCATCCCGCTCTGCCCACCCGAAGGCGATGCCGGCACCGGCATGGTGGCCACCAACACCGTCGCCGAGCGCACCGGCAATGTCTCGGCAGGCACCTCCGTCTTCGCCATGATTGTGCTCGAAAATGGTCTGTCGAAGGTGTACCCTGGGGTAATCGACATGGTGACGACCCCCTCGGGCCGGCCGGTGGCCATGGTGCACAGCAACAACTGCACCACCGACCTCAATGCCGGGTAGGTTTATTCGGTGAGTTTGCCGCGCTGTTGGGCGTGGAGGTAAGCCAGTCCAGGCTGTTTGAGGTGTTATATCGGCAAGGGCTGGCAGGCGATGCCGACGCCGGCGGTCTCCTTGCGTACAACTACGATTCGGGTGAACACATCACGCATTTGACCGAAGGGCGGCCGCTCTTTGTGCGCCAGACCAGACAGCAATTTCAACCTGGCAAATTTCATGCGCGTGCACCTCTTTGCTTCGCTCGGTGCCCTGAAGATCGGGATGGGCATCTTTGAGGCGGAGCAGGTCAAGATCGACCGGATTCTCGGCCACGGCGGTTTCTTCAAGACGCCAGAAGTGGGCCAGAAAATCATGGCGGCGGCAATGAATGTCCCGGTGTCCGTCATGGAGACCGCCGGCGAAGGGAGCCTGGGGCATCGCGTTGTTGGCGGCCTATCGATTGCGCAAGGCTTCGAACGAATCGCTGGAAGAGTATCTCGACCATCGCGTCTTTGCCGATGCGAAGGGTGCGACAATTGCCCCGGACAAGCGGGATGTCGACGGCTTCAACGCCTTCATGGCGCGTTATGAGAAGGGGCTCGTCATCGAGCGCGCCGCGGTGGAGGGGTTGCGGTAGTGAAATTCGTTGCATTCATAAGAAACATAAATGTGGGGCAAACCAGGTTCCCAAGTCGCTCGCAACTGGAGCAGGCGTTTCTGGCCTCGGGAGCACGAAGTGCTGTCTCCTTTCAAAGCAACGGAACGGTAGTGATCGAACTGGTGAACGACGCGAACCTGGAGATTCTGAGGGATCACGTCAGCGAGTATTTGCGGTCACGATGTAATTTTTCAGAGGCGATCTTCGTGAGAGACCTCGAATCGATCAGAAGCCTCGTTCACCAGGACCCTTACGCGGTTGTTGATTGTGAAAGATATCCCCACAGATATGTTTCTTACTACGAGTTCACTGACACCGTAGAAGGGGTGTTTCCCCTAGAGTCGCCAAAGCAAGATTGCCTGGTCTTCGCTGGGACGGGCCAAGAAGCATACAGCATCGCCAGAGACATCAGAGGAATTTCGGGCTACCCAACACCGGTGCTCGAGAGAAGGCTGCAGGTCCCAGTGACTACCCGCAGTTGGACCACCCTACTGCGGCTCACAGCAAAATTCAACTAGACGTGAGAGCCGAGCAATAGAGTATGCCGATAACATGATCCAGGCATTTCTTGCATCTATTCCCTCGTCGATCAGGCTAGTTGTGGTTGACGCAAGCGACGATGATACTCTCAACCTAATCCGGACCACCCGCCCGAAACGTACGACGCCGAGATCAGTTTCGCACCCGATTACTTCGAGCAAGTTCGAGGATACGGAGCAGCAGATGCAGTATACGGACCAAAGCGTTCCCAGTATGAGTATCAAACCTACTATCTCTGGTTTTCACGCGGCCAGCGATTGTTGGCTGGATGCGGAATTCCTGCGGTCTCCGGGTCAAACCTCCTAGTACGTCGCCGCGCATTCCTCGCCACGGACGGCTTTTCCCGTGATCTGACCTGCAATGAGGATTCGGAATACGGATGGCGGCTGGCGCGCCTGAAATTTGAAGTCAAGTTTGCACCGAACCTCATTGTGTATGAACGTGACCATCGACGCCTACAACAAGGAGTTGCGCGTAAGACCATTCACTCGCTCGTACGATGTTCTCTGCTCTATTCCGATCTGATGCCGGAAAGGCTGCGAACTGGGGACTGGGGATATTGGTCATGACATCGATGCGCATCGCTCTGTTTACCGAGACATTTCTGCCAAAGGTAGATGGAGCGGCTGGCGTTCATTGGTTTGCTCGGCGTCGCGCTGGCCTTTCTTAGTCGCTGGCTCTTGCTCCGGGTAAGGTGAAGGAAAATCGGCGCGTATGCTGAGCGGATCGCCCTATTCGAGGTTGGGTAGCTTGGCCGTGATGTCAGGTTGGGCAGCTAATTTCAGATGTTTGTCAAAAACGCGATAATCCGCCGGCGCGAGTCTGCCGCCGATTCGGCATTGTATTCGCCGCCGCCAAAAACGAACGCAATCACGCGGATCAAGAAGTGGGGCCGTGTCGGCTGGTGATCATTCTGAAGAAGGCGTGGTCGGTGCCGGCATATTCCTTGATATCGTGGTCGATGCCGGCCGCCGTCAGAATGTTTTCAAGCTGCACCGCGGCGCCTTTGATGGTGCGATCTTTTGCGCCGTAGCTGGCCACAATGGGACAGGCTTTTCGGAGGAACTCATCGGCATCCTTGGGGAGTGCGCCGTAGTTGACACTGGCAGCGGCGTAGTCACCGGTCGGCGCCAGCAGGAGCGCAAAGCCGCCGCCAAAGCAGAAGCCGATCACACCCACCTTGCCGGTGCAGTTGTCGTGGGCCAGCAGCCACTGGCGGACGGCCTCCACCCGTTCAAACATGGGGCCTTCCCGGCGGCCAAAGTCGCGGATGACCTCACGCAGACAATTGAGAAAGGTGCCTCCGTCAAACAGGTCAGGTGCTGCGGCAAGATAGCCTTCACTGGCCAGCCAGTCGGCCTGGCTGCGTAGATCGTTGCTCATCCCCAGCGCATCGTGAATGACACACACCCCGGGCCAGGGGCCAGCGCCCGCGGGCACGGCAACGTAGGTCGAAAGGTCTCCTGCACTAGACTCGATGTTCATGATAGTCATGCTGTACTCCGCTCACTCGTTAGCCGCAGATGACGCCTGTTGACGCTTGCGTCGCCTTCAATAGCTTCTCCACGACATCGAAATCAATTCTTTCGGGCTTGGAGTAACGAATACACCCCTTGCCCAAACTCACCCCTTTCCCTGGAGCAGGGCTCGATGCGCGTCCATCACCTGCGTTTCTGAGGATGTATAACGCAATAAAATGCTTCTGGCTTGCGAAACCCACCTCCACTTCGCCGTTACGCACGTAACCTGGCATGCCATAGTTCATCGATTCTTCGAAATCGATGAGGAGCGTGCGGCACAACTCGCGCAATTGGATGAGCACGGCCTGCCGTTCTGCGGGGACTTCATCGAGATAGGCCGTGACGGTAAGCGCAGTGCTTTGCATTATTGCCTCCCTAGCGCAGCGCAAGACGCTGAAACCTGGATTAAAGATCTACAGAAACATATAGAACACGATCGGCAGAAATGGCGCAAGGATAAAATTGGCGATCTTGAGTTTGGTTAAGCCCAGCATATTCAGCGCAATGCCGATGATCAGTAGCGAACCCACACAGGTGATTTCGCTGATCACCTCCGGCGTGAGGAAGCCGGCAACGGCGTGCGCCGACAGGGTCAACACCCCCTGGTAGATTAGCACCGAAACGGCAGAAAAAGCGACGCCGATCCCGAGCGTCGTTGCCGTGATCAGTGCAAAGACGCCGTCGATCGCAGCCTTTGCAAACAGCGTTTCGTTGTTACCCGTCAGCCCACTTCTGCAAAGAACCCACAATCGCCATGGCGCCCACGCAGAAAAGCAACGTGCAGGTCACAAATCCTTCGGCAAACGAGTGATTGGAACCGCCTACGGCCAGCTTCTTTTGCAGGTAGGCGCCAAGCCCCTGCAGTCTGGCGTCAAAATCGAGCATTTCCCCAATTGCCGCGCCGATGACTACCGACAAGATGATCACCACCGCATTTTTCCCATTCAGCGAGCCGCTGATGCCCACATAGAGCACACATAGCCCTAGCCCGCCCAGGACGGTTTGGGTCACTTTCGCAGGAATCCCTTTACTCAGTAACACCCCGAACACGGCGCCTATGACAATCGCAACCGCATTGACAATCGCTCCAATCGGTATCATTCAGCCTGCTCCACCGTACTGATTTGTCAGGTTCTATCACACCGGAGATCCGCTACAGCACGATAGAACGTAATCTGTTATCCGTCATGATAGTCCAATTGGATCAACTTGCTAATATTGACAGGATGCACCATTCCGTGACTAAATGCGAAGTGCAAGAAAGATACTCTTTGCTCTGATCGAATCCCTTCGCTTCGCTCACGTTGAACGGCGATCACCCAAAAACAATCATCCGTGAAGAGACTCCTATGGCCGCCAAAACAAGCTCAACCGTCACGCCGGCAAACATCGCCAAGGCATCCTGGTTCCCTATGGCCATCATCCTCACCGCGCAGATCCAGATGGCCTTCAACGTCAATGCGATTCCCGTCTCCATCGGACCGATCAGCGAGTCCCTCAACACGCCGGCCACCTCGGTCGGCACCGCGCTCGTAATCTACTCACTCTTCGTCGCAGCCTTTGTCATGGTCGGCGCCAAGTTGGGCAAGATCTTTGGCGAGCGGCTGGTCTTCCAGGTGACGGTCATCCTGCACGGATTGGCCATGGGGTTGATGGCCTTTAGCCCGAATGACACGACCATGTTCGCCGCGCAGGCGTTGGCCGGATTGGCTGCAGCCGCCCTGGTGCCTACACTGGTGGTGTTGATCGCCGTCCACTATCATGGTCCACAGCAGTCACAAGCCCTGGGGCTGTTGGCGGGGGCGCCGGCCATGTCGGGCATCCTGGCCTTTGTCGTCGCCGGCTGGTTGGGCACGATGCTCAGTTGGCGCTATTCGTTTGGCCTCCTGATGATCGTTGCCGCCGTCGCCTTCTTCCTGAGTTTCCGCCTCAAACCGGTGAAACGCCAGGCGGGCATCAAGATCGACCTGATCGGCGCCATTCTGGCCGCGCTGGCGATCAGCCTGATCAGCTTTGGCTTTAACAACCTCAACAGTTGGGGGATCGTCGCCGCCAAGCCGGCAGCGCCGTTCAGCCTCTTCGGCCTCTCCCCGGCGCCGTTCATGGTTATCATTGGTGTGGTGCTTGGGCAGGGATTCTTTGCCTGGTCGCATCGCCGTCAAACCAAGAACAAGGCACCGCTGCTGGCGCTGGAAGTCATTGATTCGCCCAAAGAGCGCAGCGCCATCTTTGCCCTGTTGATCATTGGTGCACTTGGCCCGGCGGTGAACTTCCTGATCCCGCTTACATCCAGATCGTACAGGGACGCACTTCGTTGCAAACGGCGGTGGCGGTTGTCCCTTATACGCTGGCCATCTTCCTGGCGGCGGTGTTCGTGGTCCGAATCTATAAGCGCTTCACCCCACGGCAGATTGGCAGCATCGCCTTTATTGTCGTGGCCGTCGGTCTGACCATTCTCGCCTTCACCGTCAGCAACGACTGGGGTACACCCCTGGTGATCCTTGGGCTGGCCATCCTCGGTCTGGGGGAGGGCGCGCTGCTCACGCTGCTCTTCAACGTGCTGGTTTCGTCGTCGCCGAAGGAACTGGCCGGCGACGTGGGTGCGTTGCGCGGCACGGCCAACAACCTCTCGACGGCGCTGGGCACGGCCTTCTCCTCCGTGGTAGCGGTCAGTCTGCTCAGTTTGCTCGTTTTCCGCGGCCTGGCGGACAATCCTACCCTGCCGCCCGCGCTTCAAGCCGAGGTGGCGCTGGACAATATCAACTTTGTGAGCAACGAGCAGTTGCTTGCGGTGATGAATACCACGACCGCAACCGCCGCGCAGATTACGGAGGCGATGGCCATCAATGAATCAAGTCGCTTGCTAGCGCTCAAGGCTTCATTTATCATCCTTGCCGCAATTGCATTGCTTGCCATCATCCCCGCCCGCGGCTTGCCGAATTACGCGCCGGGCGAAGTACCCGAAGACATGGTGGAGCCGCCCAAAAAGGCGAAGAAGCAGAAAGCGCCGGCCGCCGCCTAGCCAAAAGACCACTGTTACAGAAGGATCTGATCCAATGACAACTTTGAGTTCTGCGCCTCGGTCCTATTCCCGAGCCAACGGCGAACGTTTTGTGAGCGAGTTGTTTGAGATGCTGCGCATCCCCAGCCTCAGCGGGGATCCTGCGCACGCCGGCGATGTCCAACGCATGGCGGCATGGCTGGACAACCACCTGCGCGACCTGGGGTTGCAAAGCGTGCAGATCATGCCAACCGCAGGCCATCCTGTGGTCTACGGCGAGTGGCTGGGCGCCGGACCGGACAAGCCAACCGTGCTGGTCTACGGTCACTATGACGTCGTCCCCGCCAGCTTGGAAGATGGCTGGGACACACCCCCATTTGAGCCGGTGGTGAAGGGTGGCAAGATCTATGCCCGCGGCGTCACCGATGACAAGGGGCAGCTCTTTGTCCATGTCAAGGCGCTGGAGTCGTATTTGCAGACGGCGGGTGCGCGCCGGTCAATGTCAAGTTCTTGCTTGAGGGCGAGGGAGGAGGTCGCATCGCCCAATCTGCTGCCCTTCGTACAGGAACACCTTGACCTGCTCAAGGCGGATGTCTGCGTGATCAGCGACTCGTCGATGGCACGGATCGAGGAGCCGGCCATTACCCACAGCCTGCGCGGCATGACCTACATGGAGATCGAAGTGCAGGGACCCAAGGAGGATTTGCACAGCGGTTTCTGGGGTGGGGCGACCCACAACCCGGCGTTGGCGCTTGTGGATATCCTGGGCAAACTCTACAGCGACGACGGCACGATCGCCGTGCCCGGCTTCTATGACGAGGTCGTGGAACTGAACGAAGCTGAACGAGCGATGCTGGCCAAGAATCCACTGTCGACTGAACAATTCCAGACCGCCACAGGCGTACCCGGAGTGTGGGGCGACGAACGCTACACCCTGCGTGAGCGTGTCTCCGCGCGGCCAACGCTCGACATCAATGGGCTGTGGAGCGGCTACAGCGGTCCCGGTCCCAAGACCATTATCCCGGCCAAGGCGGGCTGCAAGATCAGTTCTCGGCTTGTCGGCAATCAGGACCCGGATAAGATCTTCGAATTGGTGAAAGCGTACGTCGCATCCATTACCCCGCCAACTGTCACCGTCGAGGTGCGTCTGTTGACGACCGGTCGGCCAGCCTTGATCCCCTTTGATCTGCCGGAGATGCAGGCGGCGGTGCATGCGTATGAAAAGGGGTGGGGGCATACGCCGATCTTCACCCGCGGCGGCGGCAGTATCCCGGTCGTGGCCGATATCACCAGCCTGATGGGCATTCCCGTCGTCATGATGGGGTATGGGCTGGACACCGACGGGTTGCACTCGCCTAACGAGCATTACAGCATCGAGATGTTCCAGCGCGGCATCGAGACGGCCATCGTCTATCTTGAGGAACTGGCACACCTCGCACGTTGACCGCCATGAATGAACCTGCCCAAGGAGAGCACGCATGAGTTCGCCAACCACCGCCGCCGCCAACAGCCAGCGGTCAGTCTTACAGAAGTTGCTGGATGGCATCGAACGCGCCGGCAACAAAGTGCCACATCCGGTGTTGATGTTCCTCTACTTGACCGCCGTCATCATCCTGCTGTCACAGGTATTGTTCATGATGGGCGTCAGTGTGACGGCCGAGATCGCCGAGCCGGTGCCGGTCGCAGTACAGCCGTACTATTACGAAGACTCCAGCGCGGCCCAATTCGAAGGCGCCACGGAGTTGTACTATGGCGAGCAGTTTGAGATCCAAGAGGAGACCATCCCGATCCGGGGCCTGTTGACGATCGAGGGGATCCGTTTCATCTTCACGTCGTTTGTGCCCAACTTTGCCGGTTTCACTGTGGTGGCCGTGGTCTTTGTCGCCATGATTGGCGTTGGTGTGGCGGAACAGGCCGGCTTCATGGCTGCGCTCATCCGGATGCTGGTTAAGGTGGCCCCCGCCCGGCTGATCACCTTCATCATTGTTCTGATCGGCGGTCTTTCCAGTGTGGCCACCGATGCCGGCTATCTGATCCTGGTCCCCTTAGGCGCCGCGGCGTTTCTCAGCTTAAATCGTCATCCGATCGCCGGCATGGTGGCGGCCTTTGCCGGCGTGAGCGTGGGTTTTGCCGTCAACATTTTGATCGCACCGCTGGATGCGATGCTGACCGAATTGACAAATGAAGCCTATCAACTGGTCGTGCCGGGGGCATCCATCAGCATCACCGCCAACCTGCTTCAACATTGTTTCCACGCTGGTCGTGGCGGTCATCGTGACCATTCTTACGGAACGCATGATCGAGCCCCGCCTGGGCAAGTATGGTGGCTTGCCGGAGCAGGGCGCCGCAGCAAACGACCACGAAGAGGTTGACCCTGCTACTGAGTCGCGTGGCCTCAAATACTCACTCTATGGCTTCCTGATCGCGATGGCCGGTATCGCCCTGTTGGTACTGCCGCCGGGGGCGCCGTTGCGCACGCCGGAGGGAGCGACCAGTTCGCCCTTGATGGACAGCTTGATCTTTCTCATTACGCTGGTCTTCCTGTTTGCCGGGATCGGCTATGGGATCGGCGCCGGCACGATCAAGAGCAGCAACGATGTGATCAGTGGCGCCACCAAGACCTTTGCGGGTCTGGCCAGCCTAATCTTGCTGCTGTTGATCATCAGCCAGTTCATCGGCCTCTTCAACTACAGCAACATCCCCAGTGTACTGGCCGTGTCGCTTGCCGGTCTGCTGGAACGGGCCAACATCGGCGCCGTGCCGCTGTTGATTGGCTTTATCCTGGTGATCCTGCTCCTGGATCTGATCATTCCAAGTGCCATTCCCAAGTGGGCGATCTTTGCCCCCGTCTTTGTACCGCTGTTTGTACAACTGGGCGTGGCCCCACAGACGGTGTTGGCCGCCTACCGGATCGGCGACTCGCCCATGAACGTGATCACCCCGCTGATGGTCTACTTCCCGTTTGTGGTATTGGTGGCGCAGCGTTATCAGAAAGATGCGGGCATCGGCACGCTCATCTCGTTGATGTTGCCCTATACCGTGGTGGTCCTGGTGGTGTGGGTCATCCTGTTTATCGCGTGGTTCATGTTGGGCATTCCGCTGGGTCCGGGGTATCCGGTGGCGGCATAACGTACTGTACGAGAACGAAGCACCCAATCAATCTCGATAAAGGAGTCATCACAAATGAATCGTCATGATGTTCAGCTTTACAACAGATCAGTGGCTACCCGGCGCTTACCATCACGCTGCCGACCCATCGCACATCTCCAGACAATCGGCAGGATCCGATTCGGGTCAGAAATCTAGTGACAGACGCATCAAAGCGGCTGCAGGAATTCAACAAGCGCGAAGTCGATTCATTGCGGAAACGGCTGGATGCGTTGGCGGATGGCATCGACTATCGGCATGCCCTGGATGGTTTGGTGATGTTCGTCAATCAGGACTTTGCCGAGAAGTACTACCTTCCTTTCACATTGCCGGAACGCGTCGTCATTGATAAGACGTTTCTGACGCGTGATTTGGTGTTCGCCCTGAATCGTACGCCGCGTTATTGGGTGCTTGTGCTGAGCGAACAGCCGACACGCCTGTATGAAGGCGTACGTGACACGCTGGTCGAAGTGAACGGCCACGGTTTCCCGGCAACGCATGAAGGCGCGGGTGGAGCAACGGCAATTCCAGGCGGCTTTGGCGAGAATCCTTCCGCAATTCGCGATGAACGTCACCGCCAGTTCTTTAGGGCGGTGGATAATTCCCTGACCCCCCTCATGGCACATGATCCGCTACCGCTTGCCGTTGTCGGTGTGGATCGCTACCAGTCATTCTTCGATGAAGTCAGCGTGCACAAGGACGCTGTAGTGGCGCGGCTCACCGGCAGCCACGACAAGACAACGCCGCCGGAATTGGCAAAGCTTGTGTGGCCGCTTGTAGAAAAGGGGCTTGCCGAAAAACGCCAGGAAAACCTGGTGCGACTGGATCAGGCGGTTGGCGCCCAGCGCGTCGTCTCCTCGCCGGGCGAAGTATGGCGCATGGCGCACGAGGGACGCGGTCAATTGCTGTTAGTGGAAGAAGACTTTCATTTTCCTGGCAGGGTTGATGAAACGGGCACGCAACTGACGCCCGTAGAAGGGGAGACTGGCTCGGACGATCTAGAAGACGCTGTTGACGACATCATCGAGACGGTGTTGGGCAAAGGTGGTCGGGTTGTCTTTGTCCAGGATGGCCAACTAGCCGACTTTCAGCGCATGGCGCTCATCCTACGCTATTAGTCCGGACAACGCTAACCGATTGATGCACCACACGGTGCTAGAACTGTAAACGCGTAGCCAGTGACGCCACCCTGCACCGAGGGTGGCGTCACTGGCTACGCAACCCTTGATATCACTTAGCCGGTCAGCCATATGCCTCCCAGATCATCGATACGCGCAACACAGCGACAACCGCAACAGGAAGGCTTTTTGGGGCGTCTGCTCGATCCAATCGACCGCCTGTCCGAGACGATCTTCAGCGTGCTCATCCTCCTGACGTTTACGCTGGCATACCGGATCATCGCGTTTGGCTTCCATCCGAATGAACCCATTACGGCTGACTACATGGTCGGCATGGCGATGGCGGCGTTGGGGGCAACGTTCGCCTGGGGTCTGATCGACGGTGTGGTCTATGTCCTGCTCGCCGTGCTTGAACGGGGCGAAAAGCATCGGTTCCTGGCGAACGTACATGGTGCGGCGACGGAAGACGAGGCGGTGCAAGCGATTGCGGACGAACTTGATTTCGTGCTCGAACCGATCACTCGCGCCGAAAAACGTCGGCTTCTTTATTTGGACGTGTTGGATCACCTGCAAGATAGCCGGCCTAAGCCTGTGAAAGTGACACGCGATGACATCTTGGGTGGGCTGGGCAGTGTGTTGGTCGCAGTCCTGGCCGTGTTGCCT
Organism: Candidatus Fredericiella danica; assembly: GCA_016713335.1. Taxonomy (GTDB): domain Bacteria; phylum Chloroflexota; class Anaerolineae; order Caldilineales; family Caldilineaceae; genus Fredericiella; species Fredericiella danica. The sequence continues at coordinate 71,706 of JADJPH010000021.1, forward strand.
TCGCTGGCGCCGTTACTGCTGCTGCGCGATCACTATTGGCTGGCACTGCGGGTCTCCAACCTCGTCTCGTTTGCGGTGCTGTTCTACACGGGTTATCAGTGGGGAAAGTACGCCGGCTCCACCCCGTGGAAGGTGGGGTTGGTGATGTTCGGGTTGGGGGGGATCCTGGCGCTGATCGCGATTCCGCTGGGGGGTTAAATCGGGGCGCCTCCCAAGCGTCTCATACTATATGCATGCTATACTTCCACTGGCACTCACAATGCGCTATGAAAAGGAGCCTGCTCGATGAGCGGCACCAGCGAAGTGAAGAAATCTAGGCTATTCTCGGCACTCGGCGCCGTCCTCAGCCGTAAGTCGATGAGAACTGTGACACGGCTGTTCACCGCCCTACATGTTGAGTTGTACCGGTTGACCGGCGGAAGAGCACAGGCCGCCCAATATCCGACCATGCTGCTTACCACCAGGGGACGCAAGACAGGCAAGCTTCGCACCATTCCAGTCATCTACATTCAGGACGCCAATCGCTTTGTCATCGCCGCGGCTTATGCTGGGAGCGACCAACATCCGGCCTGGTGGCTGAATCTACAACAGAGCAAGGATGCTGAGGTGCAGGTAATGGGTACAAAAATTCGCGTGCGTGCCGCATTGGCGACGCCGCAAGAGCGCACAGCTTACTGGCCCAAACTTGTTGCCATGTATCCCTACTTCTTGGACTATCAGAAGCGCACCCAACGCGAAATTCCAGTAGTGATATTAAGCCCCATTAGCGAAACAACCCCACTGGCTACCTGCCAGCGGGCGCAGTGGTAATTCCACATTTGCATATCCCGCTACTACTCCTCGGCGTCTCTCATAGTAGGTGCTACGTTCGTCTGAGTGAATTCCAAAGTGGGCAGGCGCTGAGCAACGAACCCGCGCTTGCCTGAAAACACTGTGGAGACGAAAAGTGAATCGGGTCCGATCGGTCGATGTACTCCGCGGCTTTGCACTGATGTGTATGGTCCTTGTCCATTTCATCATCTATTTTGGTGATTCCACGGCCATGCGCAGTTGGCTCTACTTCGCCCTTAACCATCTGCTCGCCGATTGGGGCGCCGCCGGCTTCTTGATGATGATGGGGATCAGCCAGGTGCTCTCGGCCGCCAAGACCCCAGATGCCAGTGAGTGGTTTCTGTTCAAGAAGGCCATTGTGCGCACCCTCTATCTCATCGCACTCGGCCTGCTGCTTTCAACCCTCGCTTTTGGCCCCTGGCGGATGTTTGAGTGGGACATCCTCCCGGTGATGGGCTTCGCCACGCTGGTCCTCTATTTCTGTCGTTTTCTGCCTTCCTGGCTGCTCGTCGTTTTGATGGTGATCATGGCGTTGATCACGCCGTGGCTTCGAAGCCTGATCGACCCCATACCGATCTGGGGTGAAGCGTTCATGGCCACGCCGGTCATCTCAGACTATCTGCCCGGACTGTACGTCGACCCAACCGGCGATCTGCCGGTCATCTGGCGTCTCGACGCGATTGCGCAAGGCTTTCTGCTCACCGGCTATTTCCCCATCTTCCCGTGGCTGATCTTCCCGCTGATGGGCTTCCTCATGGGGCGGCGCATGGTGGCGCAGCGCTTTCGGCAGGATCTGCTCGCACTGGTCGCCTTTGGCCTCTTGCTGCTCATCCTCGGTCTTGGGGCTGCGTTGGCCAGCACCCGAATTCCCGGTGCGTCCGCGGTCACCGGCTATTTGGCGCCCCTGAGCTTTTACCCTGACTCTTTCACGATGGTACTACTGCAACTGAGTGTTTCGCTGGTGGTTTTCAGCGCGCTCTACTACTGGTATGACGTGCGCCGGGGCCAGCAGGCGAAGGTTGGCTTTGTCACCAACCTGTATAATCGTACGAGTCGCTTCGCACTCACGTTTTATTTTGCACACTACCTGCTCATCGGCTGGACGCTACTTATCGTCTATCTAGTCACCGGTCAGTATCGGATTTTCGACCTGATGGGCGCATGGCCGGCCTTGCTATGCGGCCTGGTGGCGCTTGCGCTGCTTGAGACCATGCTGGCAGTGTGGGAGCGCAAGGGTGGGCGCTTCAGTCTGGAGTGGATTCTGGCCTGGTTGACGGCATGGATCGCGCCGCCGGCGCACGCGTCAGCGCATCGTCTCTCTGCGCATCGCACGTGAGTCCCCCCGTCTGTCAGAGCACCATCCCGTGAGGGTGGTGATCCCCCCCGTCCCCCCGTCCGTGCTGCAACCAACCGCAGCTTTGGCCTGGCGAACCACTTACTCACGTGCGTGGCTCTGATTGGCACGTGCGTGGCGTCGTCTGTCAGAGCACCATCCCGTGAGGGTGGTGATCCCCCCCGTCCCCCCGTCCGTGCTGCGGCCGGCTTTGGCCAGGCGAACCACTTACTCACGTGCGTGGCTCTGATTGGCACGTGGGTGGCGTCGTCTGTCAGGCACCACCCTGAGCCCCCGGCGTGGTGGCTCTGATTGCGGCTGGCGTCTGTCAGAGCACCATCCCGTGAGGGTGGTGATCCCCCCGTCCCGCCGTCTGTGCTGCAACCCGCCACGGCTTTGGCCTGGCGAACCACTTACTCACGTGCGTGGCTCTGTTTGTCACGTGCGTGGCTCTGTTTGTTCTATCAGAGCACCATCCCGTGAGGGTGGTGTTTCCCCGTCCCCCCGTCTGTCAGAGCACCAACCCGTGAGGGTGGTGTTTCCCCCCGTCCCCCCGTCCGTGCTTCAAACCGCCGCGGCTTTGGCAAGGCGAACCACTTACTCACGTGCGTGGCTCTGATTTTCACGTGCGTGGCTCTGTTTGCTACATCAGAGCACCATCCCGTCAGGGTGGTGTTTCCCCCGTCCCCCCGTCTGTCAGAGCACCATCCCGTGAGGGTGGTGTTCCCCCGTCCCCCTGTCCGGCGCCGCGGGTTGGCAAGGCGCACGTGCGTGGCTCTGATTGGCATGGCGTGGCGTCGTCTGTCAGAGCACCATCCCGTGAGGGTGGTGTCCCCCCCGTCCCCCCGTCCGTGCTTGCGGGGGGGCGGGGGGGGGGGCCCGGCACGGCGTGGCTCTGTTTTTTACATCAGAGCACCATCCCGTGAGGGTGGTGATCCCCCCGTCCCGCCGTCCGTGCTTCACCCAGCCGCGGCTTTGGCCTGGCGAACCACTTACTCACGTGCGTGGCTCTGATGATCACGTGCGTCCCCTGTCCGTCCGAGCAGGCGATTGTGGATGCAGGAAAGGTACTACATAGGTCTGAAAGCTGACTGGTGCTACAATGGCCCAATGCCATCTACCGGAGACACCACCCAATCGACGAAACCGAATCAGCGCAATCTTGCTGCCGATGCGATCGCCGGACTCACCTTTGCGGTCGTGAATGTGCCACAGGCCATGGCACATGCGCTACTGGCTACCGTGAACCCCGTCTATGGGATTTACACGCTCCTGACTGCCATCCCGATCGCCGCGATCTTCACCAGTTCGGTTTACATGAATGTGTCCACCACCAGTGCGCTCTCGGTTGCAGCCGCGGACGGGCTGGCGGGTATACCCGGGACGCAGAAGGCGGAAGCGTTGGCGGTGATGGTGCTGCTGATGGGCGTGGTCCAGGTCGCCGCCGGTCTCTTCCGTCTCGGTTTCCTGGTGCGCTTTGTCTCCAACGCCGTGATGACCGGCTTTCTCAACGGCGTGGCGGTGCTGATTATCCTAGGTCAGCTTGGCGACCTGACGGGCTTTGACAGCCGCTTCTCCAATCGCGTGGCGCAGTCTCTGGATCTGATGTTGAACCTGAGCGATATCCATCTGGCAACGAAGCTCGTCGGTCTGCTCACCCTGGGGCTTATCGTCGTGATGCTGCGGACGCGGCTGCGCAAGTTTGCGTTTATCATCGCCATCGGTGCAGCCACGCTGCTTGTGATCGTCCTGCGCCCGGTGGTGGATGTAGCCGCGGCGGTCGCGGCGGCACGTGCGGCGGCCGGCATGGCGAGGCGCTGGGCAACGATGTGCTCACCTCGATCAACTGGGAAACGCTTAACTTTGCGCTGGTGGAGCGGATCGGCGATGTCAGCGCCATCCCGCGCTCGCTGCCACAGCTTGCCCTGCCTCGGCTGGATCTGGTGCTGCCGATGCTGCTGCCGGCCATTTCGCTGGCCCTGATCGGCTTGATTCAGGGCGCAGGCGTCAGCCAGGGGATCCCCAACCCGGACGGTAAGTTTCCCGATGTATCGCGGGACTTTTTGGGTCAGGGTGCGGGCAATGTTGCCGCCGCGTTTGTGGGCGGGGTGCCGGCCGGTGGTTCGATCTCAGGCACCGCGGTGTTGATGGGGGCAGGTGCACAATCGCGGCTGGCGAATATCTTTGCCGGGGTGGCGGTGGCATTCATCATGCTGGTGGCGGGCCCGTTGGTGGAGAAGGTGCCGATGCCTGCGCTGGCAGCGCTGCTGATCGTGGCCGGCTTCCAGGGGTTGCGCATCGAACAGGCACGGCTCATTTGGAATACAGGCCGCGTGCCGACGGTGGTGATGACGATCACGTTCGTGGCGACGCTCATCGTGTCACTCCAGTACGCCGTGCTGCTAGGGATTGTGTTGAGCATCATGGTCTATGTCTTCAACCAATCCAACAAAGTGGTCGTGACGGAGTTGGTGCTGCAGCCTCAGGGGTATCCCATCGAGCAGCCGGCGCCGGCTGCGCTGACGGGCGACAAGTTGACGGTCCTCATGATTTACGGCAGCCTGTTTTTTGCCGGGGCGCGGAGCCTTGAGGATCAACTGCCGGACGTTGGTGCGGCGGAGCGCGCGGCCGTTGCGCTCGTGCTGCGTGGCGAGTCCGATCTCAGCAGCACATTTATGGGGGTGCTGCAGCGCTACACCAAGACATTGCAGGCGCGCGACGGTCGGTTGATGCTGGTGGGGGTGGAAGAGTCCGCCTACATGCAACTTGCCAAGACCGGCGTGCTCAACCTGATCGGCGCGGAGAACGTGTTCCGTTCGCAGCCGCAGATCGGCGCCGCCTTGAACAGTGCAGTCGCGTCTGCACAACAGTGGCTGGGGCAGGCGACCACAGTCTAGCGCCAGAACCCATCGTGCACGGCGCGGGCTTCGGCGTCCAAAGCCATCGCTGCGCTGTCCACCTGGACCGGCCGGCCGCTGTGCGCAAAGACCTCCCGGCAGGGCAGCAGCAGATGATCCGGCGAAGCGCCCACGATGGCGTAGAGATCCTCTTCACTCAGCGCGTAGACGACCCGCCTGATGCCACTCCAGTGAATCGCACCCGCACACATTGCACAGGGCTCGGTGCTGGCATAGAGCGTGCAGCCCGCAAGCTCTTCCGGCGTCAGCCGGCGCGATGCAAGCCGCACCAGGTTGGTTTCGGCATGGCCCGTGAGGTCACGTTCGGTAACGACCGTGTTCTCTGCCTCCAGCACAAGCTGGTGGTTGGCATCGACCAGCACCGCGCCAAACGGATGGTTGCCGTGTTCCCGTGCGCGCCAGGCCACCGCAATGGCCGTGCGCAGAAAATCAAGATCAAGATCAGTCATCATGTCGCCTCTACTCGAAGAGCCGATGCCCCGGTCGCCGCGATCTGACGCCGGCGCCTAAGCCGTCGGCGTTAAGCAGACTTTGATGGGGGGATCGCTGTACCGCACCATGGGTCCTACGGAAGTGTTCGCGTGGTGACAGTTCCATTCCGGGTTGCGATGGCCGCCCTGGGCAGCAACCAGGGCCGAATTCGAAGGGGTCAATACGGAGTTCTTTGCGCCGTGCCACGACCCATCGGCGAATTCTCTTGAGGTGGCATTGAATGCCGCCGGTGGGTGCTTTGCTAGCAACAGATGTCCACATTCATGTGCCAGGAGCCACGGATTACCCGACTGTCCGCTCGGCAGCAGGCTTTGTTCGGTCATGATAGTGAGCGCAACCATACTATTCGCGTTGAGCACGTTCGCAGGATACGTATTGCCACCACCTTGATCGGTTGGCGGTGTATTTGAAACATATACGTCAACTTCGTATGTGTCGGTTACCGCAGGTAGTCTTTGTTGCCGATACAAGTCAGCGAGAATATTGAAGAACTCCGAGATCGTTGTTGCATTGTAAAGCTGCGAACTGACCACTGGTGCGATTGTGCGAAATTGAACATCGATCCCCGCCAGTTTCCAAAGTCCGGTGACTCCGGCTTGTTGATTTGGGATGGATTGTCCGGTAACTAGACCCTGTCCATCGTCCTGTACAGGAATAAGTCGCAGCTTCAATATTCGCATTGTCCCCGATAACCCAGAATCGCAACCATCGGCCTTCATGGCGTCAGATGTTGTGTCTGCGATTAACATCATCTGACCTCCAAGGTCGAACTCAAGACTCTCGACCTGGGTCATACTAAGCAGGGAGCCGGATTGCCCTTGTCCAGTTCAAAAGAGATTGAACTGTCAGCGTAAACGCGCACATTCGCGCCGCTTTCCGTCGTCAAAGGGCTCGTCCAGATGCTCAGTGTGCCCGAGAACCTTGTGGTGCGACTCACGAATTCGCAAAGCGACTCTTCAGACTCATACCGAGGCGGGTTGTCAGAATTAAACATCATGCTTTCATCGAGGTATTCGACCGTGAAGCCAGCTTCCTTGTTAACGATGTGCCATCTTTCTGCTTGACGATCGATCGTGACCCCGATGCTCGCTGAGACAAAGCCAAATCTGCCTGTTCCAAGCTCTTGGTCAGTTGGGACCGGTGGGCCAGCAACCGTGATCCGCATGGTGGCTGCATCCCAATCACTTGTCTTCGCGTCTGATGTCACGGGGACCGTCAGAAGCACATCACCGAAGAGCGGGTGCTCTTTAGGTCCGTCTTTCGTACGTAAGTCGGTTTTATCAACCGAGTTCTCCACGCGCAGCAAGTACCGCCTGAAGTCGACGCTGGTCGGTTGTTCTGTAAGTAAGTTCATGGTCAAGCTACCTTTCGCTTATCGTTTCCAAGGTCCGGTATTCCCAGGTTACCGCGTCATCAAGTTCTCCAACGGAAAGCGCATACATGCTATCGGGCGCCAGTTCGGAAGTATCCAGAGAATAGATCGTGCTGCTGCGTCCATCCCGCGATGGCGGGCGGATCACAAAATTGGGGAAGGCAATATCTGCGATGCGATAGACGCCTCGCTGCTCTAGCGAGGTAAAGTGGATGTGAACCTAGTGGTAGATGCACGAGGTAAATCTCGACAGGCTCACCAATCACGTACCAACCGGGTACGACCAATATTCTTGGTTTGCTGGGGGGCGCGACGGTCAGTGTGGTGGCTGCACTCTGCGCTATACCGGATGTCACCGAAATTGAGCGCACTGGCGAATTCTCGTCACTAGGCGCAAGCGGTAGCCGCCACACTGCCACTGGCCCAATGTCGTTGAGGCGTTCTGCTTCCCGCCGGGTAGGTGGAAGAACCGTTGGGTCGTTGATCTGGTCCAGGTCGAACCCGACTCCGTAGATGCAGACAAATTCCCCTGGCTCAAATTTGTTACGTTCAGTTCCAAGACTGTCACCCATCAGTACAGTCGTAGTGGAGATGAACGAAGAGATGGTCGGGCAGTCTCCGGCATTCGGGCTGGGCATGCTCAGGATCGTGCCTGCGTGTGATACGCCGTAGGTGGATGGTTGTGCGCCGCCGCCGGACGAACTCACAAAGTCACCGGCAGTGTCATCAATTCCAGATGCTGGTCTCGACGATGACGTCACTGCCCCCCCTCCAGCCGCTGGGACCAGAATTGACTCATCGCTGACAATCATGTCATCCTCAAGACAGTTGGTCGCCTGCAACTGTGCAACTGTCACACCTGAGCGCAAAGCAATCGCATAAAGCGTGTCACCCTCCCTGACACGGTACCTGCTCCAGCCGGTTGGTTGCGAGACCACGCACGGTTCAGGACTCGGGGTCGGGGTAGGCGGTGCGGTGGTTGGCACGGGAGGAGCTGCAACAATCGCAGCCACCTCAGGCAACTGTACTTGAACAAATTCACCGCCAATGACCCAACACTCCGTGGAGGTGACGGTAGTTGGGCATGCAATCTGCCACCAAAGACCATCTGCGGAGCGTCCGCTCACAGATGCTGTCTCTGCATCCTGCAGTGAGCCTAACACGAGATACTCAAGTCCTGGACCACTACGGATATTGATCCCAGTAAGGGCAGTGAGAGTTGGCGCTTGTGCCGTTGGGGTGATCGTCACGGTTGCAATCACGCTTTGCACTGCGGCCGTGTTCAGAGTCGCAGGCCCTGCAGACGCTGTTGCGCCCGCCGGCACAGGCGCCGCGGTGGCGGAGGCGTCGCCGGCCGGATCGGTCGTGCGCGCCGCAACAGTTGCAACCGGAGTTACTATTGCGGTTGCCGTGGCCGGGCGCTGTTCTTCACTTCCTCCCCAACATGCCGACAGCAGCAAGATCATCGCGAGTATCACAGAGCCTTTGGGCAATAAGTAAGACATTTCTCCTCGATTGGGCGTGCACTCTCTACGGAGCAGTTGGAGACAACGAGCAGGCAGGCGGCACGGGTGCTGATGATTCGCAAACCAGCGTAAGTTCAGAATTCACAGTTGCCTCAAGACGATCGATTTCGGTTTCGTCGTCGCCGGGATTCGATGCTTGCAATGCCTTTCGATCCTCTTTGGAGATTGCCATGGCAGCGCGGGCGCTCTCACATGCGCCGCGAGCAATGTGGGTTCGCGCCTGCCACAGCGAAAAGATCACTTTTCGATCTAACTCCGGGCTCATCTGGGCCTCACGGAATGCGTCTGCCGCCTGCGTGAGCGAGTCCGGCGCACCGCTCCCAATGGATCAGACCAAGCCCGCCATAGGCATTCGCCGCCAAATAGGCAACACGCTGTCGATCTAGTTCGTTGGCTCGACCGCGGTAGTCAGCAATTACTGCACTAAAGCGAGTCTCGGCCGCTGAGACCAATGTCGGCGATAGCTGCTGCGCCAGGGCGAGACAGTAATAGGCATTGGCTCCATTAAAGTCGCCTTGATTGGGATCTCAGCAAGCGCTGCTCCTCCCAATAGTCGGCTCGCCGCGTAGCCATCAATCGCTTGTTTCACCCCGGCAACATTAATGGTTTCGGCGCTGCAGTCGTTGCCGCGCGATAAGCCGTAGCCAACTCTGTGCCTTTCCCAGCGCCGCCCGTGCATATGTGGGATCAAGCGCCAGCGCCTGATCGGCCAAAGCCGCTGCTTCAGGCAATGCATGCTGTTCATTTGCGACATTCGCCAAGTACAGATTCAGGAGCTTGTTCCGCTGCGAGTTTGGAACGCCACCGTTAAGTGCCTGGCTGAGGTGGCTGGCGGCGTCGGTGTATCTTCCCAGTCGGAAATACCCTAAACCAACGGCCAATTGCACCCAACTTGTCGCCTGTTTTGCCACGTCCTCAGTCAGCAAAGCAGCGGCAGCCGTATTGTTGCGGATGTCGTCGGAGACGGGGATGGGGTCTCCCAACAGTTCATAACCGGTGGCCTCATCGCCGCCAGGAAACCGCTGTGGCCTGATGTAGATTTCTGGCAACATCGTCGTCACGCCGGATGCGTAGTTGAGCCGCCCAAAGAGCAATACATCCGCGTTGGCGGCGTCTGCCGCTGCTGCGGCGTTACGCATCCGTTCATTGGCGCTTTCGCCGTCGATCTCGCTCAGTTTGTCAGGACCCCGGACCTGAATATCAAAGCTCGGCGAGCGAAGCGGTTCGATGCTCTGTTCTATTTGTGAATAGAGGTTGGTTGCCATCAAACGGGCGCGCGATCTGCTCCTGGTTCGGTGAAAGCCGCAACACCGATATTAAAGCTACCGGTCATTGGCTGTGGTGCTGCCCGTTCCTGAAACCAGATGATGGCCTGGTAAATGCCCAACAACGTGGCAACAAGTCCTAACATCCAGACTACAGCCTGCCCTAATTTTCGGCCGTATTCCCAAGGTTTTTGCGGTGCTATTGTGCCAGACTCCACACCTGGCTTCAGCAGTGCGCTATCGCCGGTGCGTAAATAACAGACGGGTACGGCGACGGCTGCCTGATTGTCTGATTCGTCGATCAGCCGGCGGGCGTCGAGCAATGCCGCGTCAACGCTCCGCCCATCGGCAAGTGCTGCGTAAAAATCCTCACCAAAACGGTGCGCCATGCGGTCAGTGACTGCGACCTGCATACCGATCACTGCGGGAATTCCGATTGATAATAGCGCAGGGGCAAACCCCTGCGCGAGTCCTCCGGCCGGGGTTGATGCAGTTGCACAGGCATTCAGAAAGACCAGCCGCAATTGACTGCCGTTGAGTATGGTCGCGAATTCACCAGGCGTCACCAGCGTCGCGCCGCCCTGTTCACCGCGAAAAACCAGATAGGGTACGGCGTCCTGGGTGCTGTGCGAACCATGACCAACGAATTGCACGATGTGATATGGCTGGTCACGAATTGCTGCTTCCCGGAGCGTATCTTGCAGCAGACGGAGTGTTGCATGAGGCAGGACTGCAAGGGTGATTTGTCCTGTCATCACGAGGCGAGGAGATCGAATTTCTTGTGCTCCGGCATCCCATTGACTCTCAATGGGCGGCAATTCTTCGACGTCGGGTTGCACGATCAAGACCCGCACAGGTGGTGCAACCTGCATCTCATAGGTGCTTGACGTAAGCGGGATGTCGCGTACCAGCGAGATACCCCGCACCACAAAGCGACTACTCTCGGATCGTGAAAACTCCCAGGGATTCCGCGGTGTAGGCGCCGTCGCAAAACAGGCGCAGTCGCACCACAGATTCGGGATCTGATCGCGCTCGCCGATACAAGTCGCGGATCGGGGCTGTAAATAGTCTCTCGAAGAGCGTCGCACCAAATGCCCGCGCATTCGGGTCATCCGCGCGTCCGGATTCCATCCAAGTTCGCGCCGCCGCAAGTTGGTCTTCATTGAGTTGGAGCGAAAACTGCGCGACCTGGGTCAGATTTTCGGACGGCAGGCGCGCCGTCACAGTGAAGGTTTGCGTATTGCCGGCGTAACTAAGATATAGTTGGAGCTCGAGGTTTTTCGGAGAAGCCATGTGCCCGCTTGCGCTCGAAGACAGCCTTGATGGTCAAAAGCGTGTGCAGAATGACGTTTGCCATTCTATCAGGGGGTGATGCTCATGCAACACGCCGTTTTCGGGCGCGCGGCCGCAAGCAGCCAGCCGCACTGGCAATCAGGGTCGGGATTAGTGGGATAGATGGGTCTGGGGTAGGGGGGGCACGAGCAGCGCCAGGGACGGGCGGTAGCGGGGACGGCCCCGACACCACGGGGCGGCGGGCAAAGACGGCTAGGCGGGGCTACATTTGATGGAGCAGTTGGGGCTTGTGAACTGGAGCACCAGGGCGCGCCTGGCGTTCCTCTTATTTTAGTTTTGACTATATTTTTTTTTAGCTAATATGTCACAAATTTCTTGGGACAAATGGCACTGTTGCGGATGAACGGATTGGGGGATGATGGATGCAGGCCTGGATATCGAGGATCCTGATTTCAGTTCTGGGCGATTGAGAGTTGAGCCATGCATTCGTCACTATGGATTGTGTTGATTGCCGGACTCGCCGGTGTCGCGTTCTGGCCGCATTGGGGCTATTCTGGCGTTGGCGAAAAGCACAGACGGGCAGCAGCCAGATTCAGATCGAGGATGTCCTAAAACATCTATACACCTGCGAGATTGAGACGCGCCCCCCTACCTTGCAAAGCATTGCGGGTCGCCTACAGATCTCCGAAGATCAGGCTGCACTGGTGCTGCAGGCTGCGCTGGCGCATGGTCTGGTGCAAATGACAAATGAGCAACTCCAACTCACCCCCGACGGCCGTGCATATGCCCTCCATATCCTGCGCGCCCATCGCCTCTGGGAACGCTATCTGGCCGACGAAACGGGATACACCGAGACGAAGTGGCACGCGAAGGCCGAACAATACGAACATCTGCTGACACCGGATGCGACCGAAATCCTGGCCAGTCGTTTGGGTCATCCACTGACCGATCCCCATGGCGATCCGATTCCAAGCGCATCGGGCGATTTGCCTGACCGCCGTGGTCAGGTGCTCACTGCGTTGGCGCCTGGTCATGATGCCCGTATCGTGCATATAGAGGATGAGCCTGCCGCAATCTATGCCCAACTGGTTGCCGAGGGCTTCTATCCAGGGATGTTCGTTAAAGTGCTCGAACAATCGCAACTGCGCAGTAACGTGTGGGCGGATAATGATGAACACGTGCTGGCGCCGATCGTGGCCGCCGCCATCACAGTTGAACCGGTTACACAATTCTTGCCCGCAATCCCCGGCGCCGCATCGTTGGCCGACCTGAAGCCACCGGCGAGTGGACGCGTCCTGGGTATCTCCCCCGTTGCGCCGCGCCGAGCGCCGGCGCTTTCTGGATCTTGGCATCCTGCCCGGAACACCGGTCACTGCTGAACTGGTCAGCCCCAGCGGGGATCCGACGGCGTTCCGGATCCGCGATACGCTCATTGCCTTACGCCGTGAGCAGGCCGGCTTGATCCTGATCGAACCGCTACCGGCGCAGCACGCCAGCCAGTGACGAGCAGAAGGAAGTTTGCAACATGAAAGAACAAAAAGCGCCGCTTACGGCCACCGGTTGTGAAGCGTGTCCGGTCCATAACCAACGCCAGCACACGGGCAATTGGCCCGGCAAGACCGTCACCCGCGCCGAAGGTGGTTTTGAGTATGGCGACCGGCGTTACAAATTGATTGACTTGCCCGGCACCTATTCGCTGCTGGCAACGAGCCTGGATGAAGAGGTGGCGAGACTTTATCTTGTTTGGCCAACCGGACGTCACGCTCGTCGTCGTCGATGCCAGCCGTCTGGAACGCAATCTGAACCTGGTGCTGCAGGTGCTGGAGATCACCGACCGCGTCGTCGTCTGCCTGAATCTGATGGATGAGGCGCGTCGCCAGCACCTCGTGATTGACGAGCGCCATCTGGCCCGTCGATTGGGCGTTCCGGTGGTCGCAACTTCCGCCCGCTACAAACAGGGTTTCGACGAACTGCTGCAGTCCGTAAGCGACGTGGCGAGTGGGAAGATTCATGGCAACCCCTATCGCAAACGCCATGAACTGAGCCAGGTGAAAGATGCCGGCGACGAAATCGAAAGTCAACTTCACAGCCTATTCCCGGCACTGCCGAATGCACACTGGGTTGCCCTGCGTCTGCTTGACGGTGATGAACGGATTATTCAGGCACTGGCGCAAGGCGAATTGGGTGACCTGGCGCGCACCGCGCCGAACCAGAACGGGGCCAATCTGGAGCTCCAGCGCGAACAGGCTGCGCAGGTCAAGGAGATCGACCCCAGGATACAGGAGTTGATCAACCATGCGGCTCGGTTACGGTTGCAGGTTGGGGACTTTCACGATCAACTGATGGAAGCGACTTTCGCCGAAGCCGCGGATATCGCGGCCAGTGTGGTTTCGAGTCCGGACCAGCAGGCGCGCGATAGCCTCGAACGTAAGATCGATCGGCTTGTGACCAGCCGTGTCTGGGGTTTTCCGCTGATGATTGCACTGTTCGCCCTTGTTTTCTGGATCACCATTGTCGGCGCCAACTATCCGTCGGCGATTCTCGCGGAAATCCTATTGGGTCGGATTTTTCCTGCACTGCATGTGTTGGCCAATGCCTTGCATGTGCCGGCCTGGCTCAGCGGACTGCTGTTGAATGGTGTGTACCTGGCGACCGCCTGGGTAGTTGCAGTGATGCTCCCCCCCATGGCCATCTTTTTTCCGCTCTTCACGCTTCTAGAGGACTTTGGTTATTTGCCACGCGTCGCCTTCAATCTCGACAATATCTTCAAGAAATCGGGCGCACATGGTAAGCAATCCTTGAGTATGATGATGGGCTTTGGCTGCAACGCCGCCGGCATGGTCGCAACTCGCGTGATCGACAGCCCGCGCGAACGGCTGATCGCCATGATCACGAACAACTTCGCACTGTGCAATGGGCGCTGGCCAACTCAGATCCTGCTTGCATCAATTTTTATTGGCGCCCTGGTGCCGGCATCGCTTGCCGGCGCGGTGTCGGCGTTATCCGTCGTTGGCGTTGCCGTGCTGGGTGTGCTGCTGACCTTTGCCCTGTCATGGGCCCTCTCACGCACGGTGCTACAAGGTGAGGTCTCCACCTTTAGTTTGGAACTTCCACCCTATCGCCCACCGCGGGTCTGGCATACCATCTACACTTCGTTTATTGATCGCACCCTGTTCGTGCTGTGGCGTGCAGTCGTTTTTGCCGCGCCCGCGGGCGCGGTCATCTGGCTCATCGCAAATATTCAGGTCGGCGGGATCAGCCTTGCCGAGTATATGGTCGACTGGTTGAATCCGCTTGGCGTGCTGATGGGTCTCAACGGCATCATTCTGGTGGCCTATATCGTGGCGATTCCCGCCAATGAGATTGTGATTCCAACCATCTTGATGCTCACCGTGCTCGTCAGTGGTATGAGCGGGATGGGCGAAGGCGCAGGCGTCATGTTCAAACTTGACTCGAACGCCGCGACCATGACCATTCTCAGCGCCGGAGGTTGGACTCTGCTCACGGCGGTGAATGTGATGCTCTTTAGCCTGATCCACAATCCGTGCAGCACGACACTCTTCACCATGTACCAGGAGTCAGGTAGCCGAAAGTGGACCGCGGTGGCGGCGCTGCTGCCGCTTGCCATGGGTTTCGTCGTCACCGTTTTCGTCGCACAGGTCTGGCGCCTTTTTGTGCCCGCGTGAGCGGATCCTATCCGCCCCCGACTTCCAGCCAGAAAACATCCGGGGCGATCTCCTGACACCCGGCAGTTTTGGCGGCGTCCCGCCGTGGGAACATGACGTTCACTCCTTCACCGTCAGCTTCTCTGCTCGATGGCCTCGATGCTGGCGCGCATGCCAGCGGGCAGCGAGACCTTCTTGCCAAGCTGATAGTCATAGGAGACGATTACGCTGTCCCCTTCGGCGGCGATCCGTTGATGGCGCGTGCTCACGATCCGAAACACCACCGTAAAGCGGTCGTCGCCGACTTCGCTGACGCGGACGCCGACGCGCACTGTATCCGGATAGGTGAGTGGAAACTTGTAACGGCATTGGATCGACGCGAGAATGGGGCCGACACCGCTGGTTTGCAACGCGTCGCTCAGCCCCGCCTGTTCAAGGTAGGCGACGCGTGCACTCTCGGCGTAGCGCAGGTAGACGATGTTGTTCACATGCTGGAACGCGTCCATCTCGCCCCAGGCGACGGGGATTTCCAGAATCACAGGATAACCGGCCAGCAGATCATGCATTTTGAATCCTTAAAACTGTCCTTGCCAGTCTGCGCAGATGGACCTCAGCCACCAGTCGAGACCTCGGTCGCCGGCGCTTCCTACGGTGAAGCCGCCAGCAGCGACTTGATCAGCCCGCCCAACTCGGCCAGCACCAGCGGTTTGCTCATGTAGTGCGAGGCGCCTGCCTGCAGGCAACGTTCGCGGTCACCCGTCATGGCAAGCGCCGTCACCGCGACAATTGGCGTGACCGCAAAATGGGGGTCACGGCGTAGCTGCTGGATGACTTCGAGCCCATTCATTTCTGGTAACTGCATATCCATCAAGATCAGGTCGGGGGGTTCTGCTTGTGCGTACGCCAGCCCAGCCGGCCCAGTGCGCGCAGTGATTACTCGATAGGCAAGCCGCTCCAGAAATTCGCTGACCACGGTAACCATCATTTCATCGTCTTCGACAAGCAGCACGGTCGCGCCTGGTCCCGGAGCGGCCAACGCGGCAAGATCAAGCGCATCGACACTGCTGGACTGGCCAGAAGGGCCACGAATGAACTCAACCTCGATCATCGGCAGAGTAATCGTAAAGCGACTGCCTTGACCAGGAAGGCCCGCGCTTTCGACACACACGGAGCCGCCGTGCTGTTCTGCCAGCCGTTTGACCAGCGCAAGACCCAACCCGGTGCCTTCGGTTGCCAGGTTTGACTCAAGTTGGGTAAAGGGCCGGAACAGGTGTTGTTGATTTTCAGTCGAGATTCCAGGGCCGGTGTCCAGCACGGCGAAGTTGATCGTGCCCTGTGCCGAGTCTGCGTTCACCTTCAATTGCACCTGGCCGTCTTCCGGCGTGAATTTTACCGCATTGCCAAGTAGGTTCACCAACATCTGCTTAAGCCGGCGGCCATCGGCAAAAACCGAAGCCGGTGCATCCGTGTTGTCAAAGGTGACCTGAATCCGTTTCTTGGCAGCAATTTCCTTTACAAATATCAGGCTTGCCAGGCAGACATCCCTAACAACAATGTGCTCCCGATGCAACGGCAGGCCGCCGGCCTCAAATCTAGACAAATCGAGCAGGTCGTTGATCAAAGCCAGCAAATGGCGGCCGCTGGCGTCAATATTGCTCAGCGCCTTGGCCTGGCGTTCGTTTAGTGGCCCGAACACGTCATTGATTAAGGTCTCGGCAAAGGTCAGGATCCCGTTCAGGGGCGTGCGTAATTCGTGGCTCACATTGGCGAGGAACTCATCCTTGACGCGCATTGCTCGCGCCAACTCGGCGTTGGCCAGGCGCAGCGCGTTCTCCATCTGCTTGCGCTCTGTGATGTTGTGTAGCGTTACCCGACTGAGAATAGGGCCGCCGCCAGGATCTGGTTCCATGACCGCGGACATCAGCGTATCCATCACGCTGCCATCCTTACGGCGTAGCCGCATCTCGAGATTTTCGAAGTGTCCCGCGGAAACGTATTGAGGCACCAACTCGACCATCCTGACATAGGATGCTGGCTCGAATACGAAGTCCGTAGACTTGCCGATCAATTCCTCCCTGCTGTAACCAGCGCGCGCAGTGTGAGGTTGCAATCTCGAATCAGCTGATCTGCTGGATAACCCGACAAGTACATGTCGGGCGAGTGGTCGTAGAGGTCACGGTACTTGAGCTCGCTTGCGTGAGTTGCCGCCTCGGCGCGGAAGCGAGCGGTGACGTCACGTGCGATCGATGCGAACCCCGTTAACACGCCATCGCCACCATGCACCGGTCCCAACGTGATCGCCAGCACGATGTGTTCACCTACCGGCTTTTGCCACTCAAGATCAGGGAGTTGAACGGTTTCACTGTGCCGTAGCCGCTCGAGGATCGACTGCAGATCGGTTGTCTGATCTGCCGCCAGCCAGGGCAGAAAATTCGTGCCGATCACTTCGTCTGCAGTGCGGCCATAGATCAGCTCGGCGGTGCGATTCCAACTGGTGATCTTCCCATCGAGATCAACGCTGAATATGGCATCCTTGGACGAATCGACAATCGCCGCCAGAATCGCACGCGCCTGCTCACGCTGGTGCTGGACGCTGTTATTCTCGTGTAGCATCAGCAGGCGCACAGGGCCTTCGTCTGCGAGGCGTGTGACCAGCGTCGTAAACCAGCGCGCTTGCTGGGGGGCATCGCACGCATATTCAAAGGTAAACTCACGGCGCCGGCCACCGATCACGTCGCGCATGCCTTCGGCCACTGCCGCAGCCTGCGCCGCTTCAGGGCCGGTGACGGCAGCACAGACTGCGAGGTAGTTGGCGCCCTCGCACACGTTGGTGCGGAGGGGGCCGTTCTCTTCACTGAATTTGCGCCAGGCGCGGTTGACCGCCAGGATGGCGCCGGTCTCGTCCAAGATTGCAATGTGGGCGGGCAGCGCGTCAAAGGCCGCGATCAGATCACGTTCCACTGCGGAACGCTCACTGGACCGTGCGGAAGCATCAGCCGCTGCGCTGCTTCCTGACTCGCTACTTGACGGCATTGTGAAGGCTCCATTTTCCTGCACAGCCGGCGTGCGCAGTTCCAGATAATGCACTGATGCCGGTTAATCTAGGCTATACCTAATGTGAGGCCCGGCGTATACTGAGTGCTAAGGGCGCAGCACGTTGATAACGCGCTGCAGTGCATCGATGTGCTCCTGCGGCGACCTGAAACCCGCCCGCATGGTGTTGACACACAGGTGCGTCGCGCCAAGGTTACGCCAGCCGTCCGCCGTTTGGGTCCACGTTGCAGGGGACTCATCCGCGATCGCAAGATGCCCCTCCATCCCGTACTGCGCCGGGGTGCGCCCAGCTTCCCGCAGATATTTGTGCAGTTGATCGACCAGGCTCTGCGCCTGTGCGCCGGGCTTGCCCAACGGTATCCAGCCGTCCCCTACCTGTGCGGCGCGCCTGAGCGCAGCATCAGCGTGCCCGCCGAACCAAATCGGAATTGGGCGTTGCACCGGAAGCGGATTGATGCCGGCAGCGTCGATGTGGTGCCAGCGACCGTTGAACGTGACAACCGGCTCCGTCCACAACGCCCGCAATACCTGAATCTGTTCGTCGAGCCGCGCCCCACGCGTCCCAAAATCTTCGTTGAGCGCATCGTACTCTACAGTGTTCCAGCCCACGCCCACCCCAAGCCGTAGCCGGCCGCCGCTGAACAGATCGATCTGAGCCGCCTGCTTGGCCACGAGCGCCGTCTGCCGCTGCGGCAGCACTAACACGCCGGTGACCAGTTCAATTTGCGTGGTCAATGCAGCAAGATAGGCGTAGAGCACAAACACTTCATGGAAAGGCGTATCGCTCGTATAGGGTCCGCGCCAGTCCGGACGGGTGCGCGTATCCGCCCCCAACACGTGGTCATAGACCAGCAAGTGGTCATAGCCCATGCCCTCCACGGCCTGCGCATAATCGCGAATTGCGATGGGGTCATTGCCAATTTCGGTTTGGGGAAATACTGCTCCAAGTTTCATCAGCGGGAATCCATTCGCTTATGGGCGTGTGCACCGATCATGCTTTCCGGCGCATCGAATTCAAGTATTCTTGCGCGGAACGCCACATATCGTAGAAGGAGCTCCATTCCATGAAATCGGCGGAATCACCCAGCATGCCTGCTTCATATTGGCGATAGAACTCCTCCGACGTGAGGTGGTACTGTCGCTCAAACGTGAGTAGTCGCTGCTGGAGTTCAGTTGTCTCGCGTTCGGCCCGCGCCTCTTCTGCGCTCAATTTTATCACCCAACTGAATTCTTTCTGAACCAGCATCTCATCCAGCTGATCCAACAGTGCCGTGACCCGTTTGGGTAACTCGGAGACCTGCGCCGCACTGAGCAATAGGACGGCTTCCAGATCTGCCTCAAAGTTAGCGGGCAGCATGCTGCAGTTGTGCACGGCAAAGTCGATCATGCGTTTCTCACCCGGATGCAGAAGCCGGTTCGCCGCCAAGAGAATATCAAAGTAACTTGCCAGCAGCGCCGCCACGCGATGGTTAATGCTCGCCAGATCTCTTCTTGCAACTGCCTTGTCAAGCTGGTGTGCATACGCCGGGATCACGCCGCGCAGCACCGGATGATTCAGACGCACAATATTCTGGCGCAGCGGTTCCGGATATTCGACCTGGCAGCGCTCCTGCAGTCCGGCAAACCACGCCTTCGGATCGTACAGCGGCGCTGACTGCCGGATCGTATGCCAGAAGCAGGTGGAAAAGCCCAGACTCGCCTCATGCCGGTCGATTACACGCGCAATCTGCTCTTCCATCCACCTCGCCTCAAAGTAGACAATGTCCACCTCGATCCCTGTAGGGGTATTGAACCATTCATCGCCTGCGCCCCAATAGTTGAGATCCAGGTTGGCGACGCTTGCTCCACCGGTTCGTGCGACAATCGCCCGCCGGCTTTCCAGCGGCACCGAGCCAGATGTGTACACATATAGGTCAATATCGGATGCCGTATCGGTGCGCCCGGCGCCTCGTCCGCGTGAGCCGCTCAACGCCACTGCTTCCACCTGTGGCAACTCGGAAAAGCAACCGGCAATCTCCACGGCAAGTTGTTGATGAACAGATTGTTCACGGTCGGATGTATCGGAATTCATCACACTATTCCTACAGCGTTTTATTCAGATCGGCTGCGAATAACCCGTACTGAATGGCAATTGCACTCATCGTCAATCACTCAGGGTAATTCGCAGCACATAGGCATGTTCACACGGTTTCTCAGCGGGGAGCGTGACATGCAATCCAGCCTCATCAACGAACCAGTCCAGGGAGTGCGGCACACCAAGCAGGTGTACGTTGGTAATCTGTTGGTTTGTAAGTTCACCGCGCGCCAGTGAGCGCACAATGGCGGTTGCCCCAGGCCAGTCCAGGCAGATGGCATACAATTCATTGCCCTTGGTCGTGAATCGGAAGTCCCTGGCTGTAAATGCTGCCCGATTGGTGTCGGTGAAAGCGCCTTCCGGTACTTCGGTGGGGCCTTCACCGTACACGCGCCAGGGCCGTGTACCGTAGATCGCATCACCGTTCACTGCCAACCAACGTCCGATTTCAAGAAGGATGGCCTGCTCTGGCTCGGGGATGACACCATCCGGGCGCGGACCGATATTCAATAGCAGCGCACCGTTTTTGCTGACCACGTCGACAAGATCCTGAATGAGCGACGTGGCGGTCTTGTAATCCTGGTTTTCGACAAAGCACCATGAATTTTTGGAAACTGAAGTGTCATTCTGCCAGAGCATGGGTCTGATTTCTTTCAACTGGCCGCGTTCCACGTCGAGCACGGCTGTCCCCTCAGGATACGCGCTGAATTTGTAATTGATGGCAACTCCCTTGCCCCATTCCAGCGCACGGTTGTAGTAGTAGGCAGCGAATTGTTGAAGATAAGGAGGAAAGGCAGCATGGCCGATCCACCAGTCAAACCATACCAGTTGAGGCTGGTATTTGTCGACCAGTTCACACGTGCGTGCCAGCCAATCATTGAGGTATTCTGCGCTGGGGTGAGGTTCGGACACGAGACTCGGAAAAAACTCGGTCCGCTGGGTGCCGTCGCAGTCACGCTGCCGGTGCGCAGGCCCGTAGAAGTCGGCGTAGGCTGGGTCTTGTACGTCCGAAGGATAATTGCGGCCACCATTCATGAACCACCAGTGCTCGGCGCGGTGGCTTGAGAGGCCAAAGACCATCCCCTGGTTGCGCACAGCCTGGGCCAACTCTCCAATGATGTCACGATTAGGCCCCATGTGAACTGCGGTCCAGTGCGAAGTCGAGCAGTCGTACATGGCAAAGCCGTCATGGTGCTCGGCAACGGGCACAACAAAGCGCGCACCGGCACGGTGGAAGAGGTCTGCCCAGGCAACAGGGTCAAAGTGCTCGGCCCGGAACTGCGGAATAAAATCCTTGTAGCCAAATTCGGTATGTGGGCCGTACGTGGCCAGATGGTGCGCATATTCAGGGGTCCCCTGCACATACATGTTGCGCGGGTACCATTCGTTGGCGAAGGCGGGCACAGAATAGACGCCCCAATGGATGAAGATGCCAAATTTGCCATCTGCGTACCAATCGGGGACTGTGTACTGTCTAAGCGACTCCCAGGTAGGTTCGAAACGTGTGCTGTTCGTCATAATGGTCTTCCTCCCGCTGGGTAAATCAGGAACCCGTCCCCCATCCCGAAGTTGGATTCTCTCATTGGTTGTCGTACATTGCATCGCGCATGCGTCTGCGCATTCACCGGTGGGTGCAGTCCAGAAGTGGACAGAACGTCGCCGTCAAGGACCTGGCCGGCAATGGGCATAATCTTATGCCAAAACGACAAAATAAACACTCTGTGCTAGAAGTGGGAATCATAATACAATCCCAACCTGACGTGCCGTCCATTCTGATCCATCGTTATTGGGGTGCAACATGAAGCTTCAAGGAAAAGTGGCGTTGGTAACCGGTGGGGCGGTGCGCATCGGCAAGGCGATCACGCTCATGCTGGCGCAGGCCGGCGCGCACGTGGTGGTTAACTACCATTCCTCAGCGGTTGAGGCCGAGGCGACCATGGCGGAAGCGCAGGCATTGGGAGTCGAGGCGCTGGCAGTGAAGTGCGACGTGGCGGACTGGGAGGCAGTCCAGGCCATGGCGCACCAGGTGACCGCACGGTGGGGTGGCGTCGATGTACTGGTCAACAGCGCCGGCTATTTTGGCAAAATCACGGTGCCCACCGACGATTTGGAGACGTGGCGCCGAGTGACGCGCATTTCGATCGACGGCGCCTTCTATGTCACCAATGCGCTGGCGCCTGCGATGTTGAGTCGTGGTGGTGGCGCTATCGTCAATATCGTGGATCTGTCGGCGTGGACGCCCTGGCCCGGTTTCACGGCGCACGCGGTGGGTAAGGCGGGGCTGTTGGCGCTGACGCATCAGTTGGCGTTGGAGTTGGCGCCGTCGATCCGGGTCAACGCCGTCGCACCGGGCCCGGTGATGCCGCCGCCGA
Source organism: Candidatus Fredericiella danica (assembly GCA_016713335.1). Taxonomy (GTDB): domain Bacteria; phylum Chloroflexota; class Anaerolineae; order Caldilineales; family Caldilineaceae; genus Fredericiella; species Fredericiella danica. The sequence continues at coordinate 93,901 of JADJPH010000021.1, forward strand.
ATACTAGCGACAGCCAGAATGCCACCATTGCGGCGCGCACGTTACTGAATCGTTGGGGCAGCGGCGAAGATGTCGCCGGCGCGGTGCGCTACCTGATTGAAGCGGAATATGTGACGGGTGAGACGCTGTTTGTCGATGGCGGTGAACACCTCGCGCAGTACAAGCGCCGTAGTTAATGTGCGTCAGGTTCACGAGTCATGTCGTCACCAGTCACGAGTGGCTGGTGACGACATGAAAAGTCATTCGGAAAGGCGAGTATGGGGAACGCACGCGGTGCAGTAAGCGAACTTTTTTCGCTCTTTTTGCGCTTGGGGTTTACCGCCTTTGGCGGGCCGGCGGCGCACATCTCGATGATGCATGACGAGGTGGTGACCCGCCGCCAGTGGATGACCGATCAGCATTTTCTGGATCTGGTCGGCGCGACCAACCTGATTCCCGGTCCAAACTCCACGGAGATGGCGATCCATATCGGCTACGAGCGCGCAGGCTGGCGCGGGCTGCTGGTGGCGGGGCTTTGCTTCATCCTGCCTGCGGTGCTCATCGTCCTGGTCCTGGCGTGGGCCTATGTGGAGTATGGCAGCACACCCCAGGGCGATGCGCTGCTCTATGGCATCAAACCGGTCATTATCGCCATCGTGGTGCAGGCGCTCGTCCGCCTCGCTCCCAAGGCGCTCAAGTCGCCTACCCTGTGGGTCGTGGGCGCCGGCGCATTGGTGCTCTATCTGCTGGGGTTTAACGAACTGGCCATCCTCTTTGGCGGCGCCTTCCTCGTGGTTGCGATCGAAGCCGCCCGCCGCTATCAAGGCATGATGGCGGTGCTGCTCCTAATCCCTGCGCAAGTGGATGAGAGTACGCCTGTCACCCTTTGGCGTATCTTTCTGGTATTTCTGAAAGTGGGGGCCTTGCTCTACGGGAGCGGCTACGTTCTGCTTGCGTTCTTGCGCACGGATCTTGTCGTCCACTATGGTTGGCTGACCGACCAGCAACTGCTGGATGCCGTTGCGGTTGGCCAGTTTACCCCCGGCCCGGTTTTCACCACCGCCACTTTTGTCGGTTACCTCCTGGCCGGCGTCCCTGGCGCGGCCGTCGCCACGATCGGGATCTTCCTACCCTCCTTTATCTTTGTGGCGATCCTGGCCCGGCTCATGCCACACATTCGCAAGTCGGTATGGACCGCCTCATTTCTAGATGGCGTCAATGTGACGGCACTGGCGCTCATGGCCGGCGTCACGTTGCAGTTGGCCCAGGCGGCCATAGTCGACGTGGCCACCGCGTTGCTTACGGTTGGCGCCGCGGTGGTGCTGCTGCGCTTCAAAATCAATTCAGCCTGGTTGGTGCTCGCGGGGGGATTGATTGGCCTCAGCATCTACTTCGTGCAAGGGCGCTTGTGAGCGGACCCCGAACCAATTGAAGATCAGACGGATCATCAACCGGCGCCACCGGAAGCTATGCGAGCACCGGCTGCGGCACGGGATCGTGATGATGGGTCATCTCATGGTGCACAGTCGGTTCAGCCGACCACGGATCGACATGCACGATGACATCGGTCAGGTACGGAATCTCGTGGAATAGATCATGACGGACGTGCTCCGCGATGTGGTGGCTTTCGACCGTTGTCAACTGCGGATCGACAGAAATGCAAACGTCGGCCGCGATCCGATGTCCCAGCCAACGCATCCGCAGCCGGCGCAGTTCTTTCACGCCAGGCTGGGCGCGAATGATATCCTCGGCTTGCGCAATATATTCCGGTTCGATGGCATCCATCAACCGATACCACATGGTGACGATCGCATCTTTGGTGATGAAGAGGATCGCCACGCCGATGAGCAGACCGATGATGGGATCGACGAGTGGAAAACCCAACCAGGAACCGACCGCGGCGACCAAAACGGCAAGTGAAGTCAAGCCATCCGTGCGTGCGTGCAACCCGTCTGCAACAAGGGCGGCGGAACCAATCTCGCGGCCTTTGCGAATCTGAAGTAAGGCAACCGCCTCATTCCCCAAGAAACCAATGATGGCGGCGGCAGCCACCCAACCGAGATTTTGTAGTGGCTGCGGATCGAGCAGTCTCTGAAACGATTCCCAGAAAACGATCGCGGCGCTCACCGCAATCGACAACACGATGAAAATACCGGCAACATCCTCGGCGCGCGCATAGCCATAATTGTAACGGCGGGTGGCGACGCGGCGTGCCAGATAGAACGCGATCAGCAATGGAATTGAGTTCAGCGCGTCGCCGATGTTGTGCGCAGTGTCGGCAAAGAGGGCAACGCTTCCACTGGCAAAAACGATCATAAGTTGGAGGATTGAAGTGACACCCAATGCCGCCAACGCAAGCCAGACCGTGCGGATCCCTTCCTCATTGTGTAGAAAATTCTGATCGGTGGCTAGCGCAGTCCGCTGGTGGCTGTGACCGTGGAGGTGGAAGATTGTATTGATCCAGCCCCACATCCCGGTGCCGTGGTCGTGGTCGTGACCTTCGCCATGGCTGTGCGCGTGACCATCGCCGTTGCTGTGCGCCCCCTGGGGCTGGGCATGCTCGTGGGCATGAGCGTCGTCAGCGCTGTGCGCATGGCCGTGATCATCGCGATGCGCGTGGGCATGAACCGCGCCGTCGTCGTGACTATGCTCATGGCTGTGGTCGTGACTGTGGTCGTGATCGGTGTCGTCGTCGTGATGGGTATGTTCCTCGGGGCGTGCGGGCGGCGTGGTGGGGGCGGGTGATTGCGTGAGATTGTTGGTGGTGTCGTTCATCGTCGTTACTGTCCTTGCGTTGCACTCCAGATAGATCCATATTCAGCCAGGCGAAGCGGCTGAAGCTTCCAGTTTGTAGGGGTGATCGGGGATGTTGCTGCGCACATGGTCCAGGTGGTAGAGCGCCTCGCGAAATAAGGCGCCCACGTGGGCATCATCAATGCTGTAGATTACCTGATTCCCTTCGCGGCGCGTGCGCACAAGGCGAATCGCCCGCAACTTAGCCAGGTGATGCGAGACAGCCGACGGGGTCACATTGACGTGTTGGCTCAGCTCGTTGACGCTGTATTCGCGGTTGGTAAGCAAGAAAGACGAGTTGCGCGCGGGTCGCGTCGCTTAACGCGTTAAAGATATCGACGACACCGGCAAGCACCTCAACCTGTAGGGTTTGTACACCGATCAGGGCAGGATGTTGCTCCGACAATAGCTCCTCCGGAAAGCTGAGTATCTGAGCGTATATTCAGATTTACATTATAATTGCGTTTTTCATTATTTTCAATCAGGTGTTTGCCCTACTGCTGAAGAGAAGTCTCGTATGATGTTATGGCTATTGATCTGGGGCGCAAAGCCGAAAGCGCAATCTGCACCCCAATACGGGCAGAGTGGGTTGGCAGTTCAGTAGGATGCCTGTGTGCTTCTGAACCCGTACCACTCATTGGGATGATTTGCAGGAAAGTTGGGAGCTACGCCGCGTGCAGGACCTGGGTCAGCGCCGCCACCAGGCGCTGATCGTTCTCCCGGCCCTGCGATGCCACCCGAATATGGAATCTGTCCATGCCCGCCTTATTCGAACAGTCACGCACATACAACCCATGCTCAACCAGCAGGCGGCGCTGAAGCTGGCGTGCGGTCATCCCCGTATCGACCCGAAAACAGACGAAGTTGGCCCCGGTCGGATAGGCCGTGACACCCGCAACCTGCGCAAGTGCGGTGGAAAGCCAGCGGACATCCTGGAGGACGCGCAGGCGCGACGCCTGATAGTCGGCATCAGTACTCGGCAGCAGGCTCAAGTAGAATTCGGCCAATGTGTTGAGATTCCATGTCGGCAGCGAATCGCGCAGTTGACCCAGGATCCGCTCGCTGCGGCTATAGCAGTAGCCGAGCCGTAGACCAGGCACCCCGCAATGCTTGCTCATGCTGCGCACAAGCACGAGGTTCTCGTATTGATCCGCTGTGTGCAAAAGCGACGGAATCTCTTCACTCGCGAAGTCAATGAACGATTCATCGACGATGACCAAATCCAGGTCACGTGCATCTGTTAGGAACGCATGCATTTCCGGCAGCGTGAAGAGCTGCCCGGTGGGATTGTGTGGGTTGATCACCAACGCAGAATGCAAGCCTTCGCGGTGAACCCAGGTTAGATAAGCCTTGAGATCGAGCTGGTAATTCTCTGCAACCTGCAGCGGATAAAGCCGCAGGCGTGCGGCATCGACCTTCTCGATATATTCGCCAAAGGTTGGGATCGGCACCCCAAGGGTTGATACGAGGCGGTGGCACAGTTCCGTGATCAATTCAGTGGCGCCGTTGCCGATGATGAGGTGAGCTGGCTCGACATGCAACACCGCGGCAAGATGCCGGGCGCTGACCAGCGGGTTGCTGGAGGGGTAATGCCGGATCAGCTCTGGCAGGTTGCGCGCCAGTTCCGCTACCATCGCCTCCGTTGGATAGTACGGATTGGCGATAAAGCAGAAGTCAACGATCTTGTGGGCCTGCGCGTACCCGACCAGGTCAATCAGGGACGGTGAGTGAGTCGTCTCGTCGAAAAGCGTTTCGTTGATCGCTATCATCTGCTCCACCTTTGCATTAGCCGCACTCTCCTGTTACACCGACTCCAACACCTCTGCATCCGCAGCAAGACCTGCAAGCGCGGATCCGGGTATAATTGTTGCATGCCTACGCCCAACTGTCCAAGGAAGTGAACAATGTTAACGCATAGATTCCTTCGGATTTGCACGGTGGTGTTGACTGGATTCGTGGCCATTTCAGCGATTGCCGGCGGATTCGCCATGTTGGTTGGGCTCGATGTGTTTCCGCCGGCGTGGCTCGCAGGGACACCTTTCAGCACCTATACGATCCCCGCCCTGCTCTTGGCCTTTGTTGTCGGTGGAAGTGCGCTTGTTGCGGCGGTCACTGTGGCGAGAGGAAGCAAAACTGCCGGTTTGGCTGCCATCACGGCGGGTTTGATGCTGACCGGCTATGTGACGGTCGAAGTCTTGATTCTCAAGCAAACCCCTCCCGGTCCCACGTGGATCGAGATCATTTTTCCTCGGATTGGGTCTGGCGATCACCGGATTGGGCGGATACCTTGCCGCGGCTCAATCGTATGGCCGTCGGGCAGCGGACAAATAGCCCAAGGCATTGAAAGTAGTATGTCAAAAGGAAGTTGGATTTGAATCTTCACCCAAAGGCTTTTTGCGTCGTTGGTGACATCGACCGCGCCGCGGTACACTGTTGGCGCTTTTGTTGCCAGACCGACCGGCAAATTGTTTGCCACCGCTCACGAGTCTGGCAAGCTTACACGAATAGAATTGACTTATCTGACTGCTATTCGTCCGGACATCTAACAGAGGCATACCATGCATCTTACACCGCGCGAGTTCGAAAAATTGACCATCTACATGCTCTCAGAAGTGGCGCTCAAGCGGAAGACCAAGGGCATCAAACTGAACCACCCCGAGGCAGTATCCGTGATCTGCGCAGCGGCCATGGACGGTGCGCGAAGGCAAGACGCTTGAAGAAGTGATGCAGGAGGCGGCGACGGTCCTGACCAGGCAGGATGTCATGGAAGGCGTTGCCGACATGATCACACTGGTGCAGGTCGAAGCCATCTTTACAGATGGCACGCGCCTGGTGAGCATTCACAATCCTATTCAATAACCCTTGCACAGGTGAGCGTTTTTCGTACTGGAAGCTTTCGTGAGGAGACAAACAGATGGCTACTCCTGTAGGCGGCTATGAATTGGCCGAAGGCCCACTCGAACTCAATCGCGGGCGCGCAACCACGACCATCAAAGTCCGCAACACCGGCGACCGTCCCATCCAGGTCGGTTCTCATTTCCACTTCTTTGAGGTCAATCGCGCGCTAGAGTTTGACCGCGCGGCCGCATTTGGCAAGCACCTGGATATCATGGCGGCCACCGCCATCCGTTTCGAACCGGGTGACGAAAAGGAAGTGACGCTGGTCCCCTTTGGCGGCAAGCAACGGGTCTTTGGCTTCAACGGCCTGGTTGACAACTATGCCGGGTTGGGACCTACGCCAGCTTATCGGCCGTCATTCACTGACGCCATGCGCAAGGCCGAGGAATTGGGCTTCAAGAATGCACCCGCGGACTGACGACCCCAGACGTCCCAAACAGAGATTCTGCGACCTCGATCAAAGGAGCACGACGAGATGGCACAGGTAACACGGCAGGAATATGCCATGCTTTTTGGCCCGACAGTGGGAGACAAGATCCGGCTGGGGGATACAGAACTGTACGTTGAAGTAGAGCAGGACCTGCGCGTCCTGGGCGATGAAGCCGTCTATGGCGGCGGGAAAACCTTGCGTGACGGCATGGGGATCGACAATCAACTCACCAGCGCGGCCGGTGCACTGGACCTGGTGATCACCAACGTGGTCATTATCGATGCGCTGCTTGGCGTCATAAAAGCTGATGTTGGCGTGAAGGACGGCAAGATTGTCGGCATCGGCAAAGCGGGCAACCCAAGCACGATGGACGGCGTGACGCCAGGCCTGGCCGTAGGACCTGCCACCGATTCTATCGCCGGTGAGCGATTGATCCTGACCGCGGCGGGGATTGACACGCACGTGCACTACATCTCGCCCCAGCAGGTGTACCACGCCTTATCGAACGGGGTGACGACGTTTTTTGGGGGCGGTCTTGGACCTACCGACGGCACGAACGGCACCACGATCACGTCCGGTCCCTGGAATATCGAAATGATGCTGCGTGCGGTCGAGGGCCTCCCCATCAATTTCGGCTTCCTGGGCAAGGGGAACTCAGCAGGCCACAAACCCCTTGTCGAGCAGATTCTGGCAGGTGCGGCCGGCTTGAAATGCCATGAAGACTGGGGCACGACCCCGGCCGTAATTCGTAGCGCGCTGTCGGTGGCAGACGACTACGACGTCCAGGTGAGCATCCACACGGATACGCTCAATGAGTCGGGGTTTGTCGAGGATACGATTGCTGCCATGGAAGGGCGCACGATCCACACCTTTCACACGGAAGGCGCGGGCGGCGGCCATGCGCCAGATATCATCAAAGTCGCGGGCGAGATCTTTGTGCTGCCCAGTTCCACCAATCCGACGCTGCCCTACGGGATCAACACCGTCGCCGAGTTGTTTGACATGACGATGGTCTGCCACAACTTCAACTATAACGTGCCCTCCGATGTCGCCTTTGCCGAGAGCCGCGTGCGCGCCGAGACCATTGCCGCCGAGAACGTGCTGCATGACATGGGCGTGATCTCCATGTTCTCGTCTGACTCACAGGCCATGGGCCGCGTTGGTGAGAATTGGTTGCGTGCGATCCAGACTGCCGACTATATGAAAAAGGCGCGCGGCAAGCTACCGGAAGATGCCGCGGGCAACGACAACTTCCGCGTGCTGCGCTATGTGGCCAAAATGACGATCAATCCTGCGGTAACGCAGGGTGTCTCGCATCTGATCGGTGCGATCGCACCGGGCAAACTCGCCGACCTGGTGTTGTGGGAGCCGGCCTTCTTTGGCGCCAAACCGAAACTGGTGATCAAGGGCGGGCTGATCAACTGGGCTGCGATGGGCGACCCCAACGCCTCGCTACCGACGCCGCAACCCGTCTTCTATCGCCCGATGTTTGGCGCCTTTGGCCAGGCGCTGCCAAAGACCTGCTACACCTTTGTCTCGCAAGCAGCGTATGCGTCAGGGATTCAGGAAAAGCTGGGTCTCCAGCGCCATGTGGCGCCGGTCTATGGCACGCGCACCTTGACCAAACGCGACATGGTGCGTAACGACAAGACGCCCAAGATCGAGGTGAATCCCGAGACCTTTGCCGTGACGGTCGATGGCGTACATGCCACCGTACCACCCGCGAAATCCATTGCCTTGAACCAGTTGTACTTCTTCAGCTAATGCCCTGGCGCCCTGGGCCTCTGCACATAGATCATTTGTGTGCAGAGGCTCAGGGTGGGAAGGATCCAATCATGGAGGGTGAAGGAGAATAGAATCACATGCGTTTGCTCGAATCGATTGTCGGCAACATCAACCAGCCTGAGTGGGCGGAACGACTCGCCGGCGCCACAGTAGATGTGCTTGCCCTGGACCAATGGGAGGCGCAGAAGAACCGTTTTCGCAAGCCGACGCGTGGCGGCGTCGAGGTGGCGATATCGCTGGATCGGAGCAATCATCTGCAAAACGGCGATATCCTGGCCTGGGACGAAACGACCCGTACCGCGATCGTCGCTGAGATCGACCTCAAGGACGTGCTGATCGTTGACTTGTCAGGGTTGACGGGATTGCCCTCCGAAGAAATGTTGCGCACCGCAGTCGAGCTCGGCCATGCCCTGGGCAACCAGCATTGGCCGGCGGTCATGAAAGGGCTGCATGTGTACGTTCCCCTGACCGTCGATCGTACGGTCATGGCCTCCGTCATGCGCACCCATGCATTCCCCGGGATCACGTACAGTTTTGCGCCGGGTGCGGAGGTCATCCCCTATCTGGCTCCGCACGAAGCGCGCCGGCTTTTCGGGGGCGCGGAGGGGCCGATTCACCGGCAAACACACGAGCACAAACATCCTCATGGGTGACGAACCACGCGTCGTCGATATGCTGGCGGTGTTGCGGGTCCTCCAGTTTGGCGACTCGATGCTGCCGATCGGGGCGTTTTCTTTTTCCAACGGGCTGGAATCCGCCGTGGCCACCGGATTGGTGCGCGACGAGTCTACGCTGCGTGAATTCGTGTATACGGTCGTGGAGCAGGCGGCCACCGGCGATTGTATTGCCCTGTTGCACGCCCATCGCGCCGCGGCGCGCCACGACCTGGCAGCGGTGGTGCTGGCAGACCAGGCTGTCATGCGCCGTAAGTTGAATGAGGAGATGCGGCTCATGACGGTGCGCATGGGGCGTAAATTTGGCGAACTCGGCGAGTTTGTCCACAGCGTGCCACTGATGAATGGCTGGCTGGAAGCCATCAAGACCGGGGCGACACCAGGGACATTTGTGGCAGGTGTCGCAGTTCTCCTGGCGGGTCTTGGCATCTCCGAACGCGAATGCTTTGCCGTGCATCAATATGGGGTCGCCACGATGGTGCTGGGCGCGGCGCTGCGCTTGATGAAGATCAATCACCTGACCACACAGGCAATCCTGTTTGCGGTCAACGGTGAGGCGCCTGCGGCCTTTGCGCGTATCGCCGGCTGCACGCTGGACGACATGGCCACCTTTGCACCTGTTGCGGATGTGCTGGCGGCAATCCATGTGAAGGCACATGTACGCATGTTTATGAACTGACCCACCTCATCCAACGAGACGAATGAGCGGAGAAGAAGGTATGAAGAAAATCAGCCGGATTGGGATCGGTGGTCCCGTTGGTTCCGGGAAAACAGCCATTATTGAAGCCATCACCCCGCGGCTGATTGGCATGGGGGCCAAGATTCTCATCATCACGAACGACGTCGTCACCACTGAGGATGCCAGGCATGTCCAGCGGACCCTCAAAGGCATTCTGCTAGAGGAACGTATCTTGGGTGTAGAGACCGGCGCCTGCCCGCACACTGCGGTGCGCGAGGATCCCAGCATGAACCTCGCGGCCGTCGAAGATATGGAAGCACGCTTTCCTGATAGCGACGTGGTGCTCATCGAAAGTGGCGGCGACAACCTGACCCTGACCTTTAGCCCTGCGCTCGTTGATTTCTTTATCTACGTGATCGACGTCGCCGCGGGCGACAAGATCCCGCGCAAGAATGGCCCTGGGATCAGCCAATCGGACATCCTGGTCATCAACAAAACGGACCTGGCGCCCTATGTCGGGGCAAGTCTTGCCGTCATGGACAATGATTCGCGCCTGATGCGTGGTGACAAGCCGTTCATTTTTACCAACTGCAAGACCGGGGAAGGAATCGACGAGTTGATTGCACTGATTTGCGACCGCATCCTCTTTGATCTGGATCTGAAGACGCCGGAGCGCAACTGATGTGGTGGGAAGAATTGCCTGAGCTTGCGCCCTACCGCGAGGAGCCGCAACAACTGCCCAGCGGTACGGCAGGCAAGGATGGCGTGCTGGAAATGCGCTTCGTACCGCGCGGAGAGCGTACGCTGTTGGTCGATCTATATCGACGCGCCCCCCTGTTGGTGCAGAAGGCGCTCTACTGGGATGTCGCGATGCCTGGGCTGCCCTGCGTGTTGATGATCACGACGACAGGGTGCATCGTGCAGGGCGACCGCCATTCGATCAAGATCGAACTTGCCGACCAGGCCCAGGCACACGTGACAACCCAGGCAGCCACCAAAATTCACGCCATGGACGCCAATTTCGCCACGCAAGCGCAGCACATCACACTTGGTGAAAATGCTTACCTGGAGTTGGTGCCGGATACCGTGATTCCCCATGCGCAGGCGCGTTTTGCCACCCAGACGCAGTTTGTGGTGCATCCCACGGCCACGGCGTTCTATTCCGAAATCTTGCTGGGCGGGCGCAAGTACTACAAGCAGGGCGAACTGTTTGAGTTCGCCCTGTTCTCATCGTCGGTAACCGGGCAGCGGCCCGATGGCAGTGAATTGTTTCGCGAGAAGTTCGTGATCGATCCGGCAAATCGCCCGGTACGGCGTACCGGTGTCATGGGGGCTTTGACGTCTTTGGCAATGTGATCGTGTTCACCCCAAAGCCACATGCGGACGCCATTCTGGAACAAACGCCGGCACTTTACCACAAGGAAGAACAATGGATGGCCGGCGCGAGCCGGCTACCCAACGACGCCGGGCTTATTTACAAGGTGTTGGGCATGCAATCCGAACAAGTCAAACGGATTGTACGCCGTTTTTTGGCTGTCGTCCGGCAGCAAGTCGTAGGAGCGACTCTACCCGCGGCGTTTCACTGGCAATAGCAGGAACAACCTCACCCAGAGGAATCAGCGCCCAAAATGTCGTCGACCACATCCTTGGCCCAGTAGTGGAACTGGCCGTTGCGTGAAAGGCGGCGCACACCGTCCAGGCGATTGCCCAGTGTAACGATTGCCGGCTCTTCATACAACTCGCCCTGCTGTTCCTTCACCTGCCCCAGCCCCACACACGAGAGCAGGCCATTGCAGAGGCAGTGCCGCTCGTCCGTGTTTCTGGCCAGGCCGCGTTTGCTGACATAGCTCTCAATGGGGCCTGCCGCGCAGCGCTGAAAGAGTGCCCGCGTGCCCGCTTCGTCGGGCTTGCTCAAGCCGATCTGTTGCAAGATGCCAAGATCGCAGACGCGCCGTCGATTGTCATAGACTTCCGGATCCGACAGCGTGCCTTCAATCTGAACGACCTTGAATGAGAAACCGGTGGGGGAAAACAGTGTTGTTCTTACCAGTTCAGCATCATCGACGCCCCGCTTCAACTCACTCAAGATGGCCGACCGGTATTCGGCCTTCATGCCTGACTCTTCGGCGAGCGCAAAGACCGATCCTACCTGGACTCCACTGGCGCCAGCTGCCAACGCCTTTTGCAGCCCTTCATGGCTGCCGTAGCCGCCGGCCAGCCAGAAGGGGTAGCCGCTCTGCCGGATCTGCGCGAGGTCTGGCTCGTCGCGTTCGCTGTAGATGGGTTGCCCCAACTCATCCCGGCGCATCGGGCCAATTGGATTTGCATTGTGACCGCCCGCAGTGTGATGCTCAATGATGAAGCCGTCTGGGGCTTCACTTTCACTTGCCGCCAGTGCTGTCACCAGGTCTTCCAGGGACGCGATCGCCAGAAATGCCGGTCGAGTCATGGTTGCTGAGACAAGCTTCCCCTCGGCAATGCTGCGTGGGTCGAACGCAATCGCAAATTCTTCGCCGGACTCCCGATACAACACTGGGATTTCGCGCGTGACGGCTTCGTGACGGGAGAAACAGGTACGGATGGCAGGCAGGCCGTCCGGGTTGCCGGCGCCGACGATCACGCCGGAGACACCGGCCAGCATGGCGCCGTACAGAGCATAGATCAGGGGTAGTTCGATCTTATGCAGGAAATTCATGCAGACGACGCCGTCATGGCCTTCCCTGGCCAGCCAGACTTCGGCAAACGCCGTGACGATCAGGAGTTCGACCAGGTCTTCCTCCAGTTGGAGCAAAACCGGCGCATGTCCACCATTTGGCATGGGAAGGTGTCTGTTACCGCCAGCGGTGTGGACGATGTGCATCGGTGAACTGCGAAAGCGTGCTTCGGGCGCCTTGCCGCCTTCCACAAAGAACCGGTCGAGGATCTTCTGGGCGATGGTGGTCCCAAACTGGTGGTCGAATGCGTGAAATGCCCGGCGCACATGGCCACCCGGGTCGCCCAACTGTAACAACCGTACATACACCACATCGAGGGCGGTGCCCGAGACTGTCCCGGCAGTGTAGCCGGGTCTTGCACGCGCAACGGCGTTGGCGAGCCGCCAGTTGGAGACATGGACGCCCATGCCACCCTGGATGAGTCTGACTTTACTCATGTCTTGCATTGCAGATTTCTCAATTGAATAGAGTCTGATAAACAAAACTGGGGACTCTCAAATCGCGAGTCCCCAGTTTGTTTACATCAGGTGAGTGGTTGACACTCGCTTAGATTTTGCGCACGTTGGCGGCTGAGGGACCCTTGGGCCCTTTCTCGATCGTGAATTCGACCTTGTCGCCTTCGCTCAGGCTGCGGAAACCTTCGGCCACAATGGCGGACTGATGGACGAAAACGTCCTTGCCACCTTCATAGGCCACGAAACCATAACCCTTGCTGTCATTGAACCACTTAACGGTGCCGGTGATGCGTTGCTCACTCATGTTGGAAAACTCCTTGTTTTCACTATACACTTACATACTGTCGATCAAAAGTCGTGTTTCCAACAGGTGGAGAAAAATAAACCGCACAGACTGGTGAGTCTGTGCGGCGTTTTTACGCATCGTGTTCAGAACTTACAACCTTTTGTAGTGTCAAAGTAACACATATTCGCATCGATGTAAAGTAAGAATCAAAATCAGATTCGTGTGTTTCAGATTTTTGGGATCCGTCCAGGACGGGCGCAAGGGGATGCGGGGCAACCAAAGGCCAGGGTTTTGACGGCCGGCTGCGCGTACCGCAGCACCACGGGACGGCGCCCGCACACGATGAAATCCGACGGCTTTGGCAACGACAGAGATGCGTCTTTTGCCAAGAGGAATTGGTCAGGAAAGGACAACAGATGAGTTCCTACGTGCTTGGTTTTCAGGACATCGACCGCAGAGACATCCTGCTGGTTGGCGGCAAAGGCGCAAACCTGGGGGAGCTCATCAAGATTGACGGCATCCACGTCCCAGTGGGTTTCTGCATTTCCACAGAAGCATTCAAGCGAATCCTTGGGGAAACGCCTTCGATCACTGAATTGCTGGATCAGTTGGCCGTGCTCAAGGTGGAAGACCGGGACAGAATCGGTGAACTCAGCCGCGAGATTCGCAGGGCCATTGAAGGGTCAGCCATTCCGCAAGACATTGTAGAGGAGATCACGGGTCACCTCTCCAGGCTGAATGAAACTGCTGCCTATGCAGTACGCTCCAGTGCAACAGCAGAGGATCTGCCGTCAGCCTCCTTTGCCGGTCAGCAGGATACCTATTTGAACGTTATTGGCCCGGCGGCAATCCTACACCATGTCCGCAAGTGTTGGGCCTCGCTGTTCACCGAGCGGGCGGTCGTTTACCGCATCCAGAATCGCTTCGACCACCGCAAGGTCCACCTGGCAGTGGTGATTCAACAGATGGTCTTTCCCCAGGTGTCAGGCATCATGTTTACGGCCGATCCCGTCACTGCCAGCCGGAAAGTGGTTTCCATTGACGCCAGCTTTGGCCTCGGTGAGGCATTGGTCTCCGGTCTGGTGAATGCAGATACTTACAAGGTGTGCAACGGAAAGGTGATCAGAAAGAAGATCGCCGCCAAGAAAGTGGCGATAACCGCCTCACAAGGTGGCGGAGTGGAGAAGGAGGAGATTACGCCGGCGCGACAACTCAGGCGAGCGCTGACGAACGACCAGGTTTTGCAGCTTGAGCGTCTCGGCAGACAGATCGAAGCCCACTACCGCCACCCCAGGACATCGAATGGGGTTTGGTTGATGGCGCGTTTTGGGTTGTCCAGAGCCGGCCCATCACAACTCTGTTCCCAATCCCGGAAGCAAACGATCAAGAGAATCGCGTCTATGTCTCGGTCGGTCATCAACAAATGATGACCGACGCCATGAAACCACTCGGACTCGCTTTCTTCCTGTTGACGACGCCTGCTCCGATGCGCACCGCGGGTGGGAGGTTGTTTGTCGACATCACACAGAATCTGGCGACCCTCACTGGCAGAAGACTGGTCATCGGCGCCCTGGGGCGCTCTGATCCGCTCATCAAAGACGCGCTCCTGACAATTGTCAAACGGAAAGAATTCATCAAGGTGTTGCCAGAAGGCGCAAGTGTTGAGCGGCGCAGTCATCTCAAGCTCAGCATGTCATGGCGCGATCTGGCGCAATTCGAAGACCAGCCGGCGCTCGTGTCTGAATTGATCGAGAGTACTCAAAGATCAATTGAAGAACTAAAACAGCAGATCCAAACGAAGTCAGGGACGGAACTTTTCGATTTCATTCGAGAAGATATCCAACAGTTACGGAGGATCTTGTTTAACCCACAGAGCTCGGCCGTGATCAAAGTCGCGCTCTATGCTTCTGCTTGGATCAACCAGCATATGTTGACGTGGTTGGGTGAAAAGAACGCCGCGGATACGCTTTCGCTTTCGGCGCCAAACAATATTACTTCGGAAATGGGGCTGGCGCTGTTGGACGTCGCCGATGTGATTCGCCCGTATCCCGTAGTGATCGAATATCTGGAACATGTCCAGGGGGATGAGCTTTTGGACGGGTTGGTCACGTTGGCAGGTGGCAAGGAAACCCGCGACGCCATCGATGGTTATCTCGCCCGCTATGGCATGCGCTGCGCCGGTGAAATCGATATTACCCGGCCGCGGTGGCATGAAGAACCGATCACACTGGTTCCCACGATACTCGGCAATCTCAGGAACTTTGAACCTGGCGCCGGCAAACAGAGATTTGAGCAGGGACGCCAGGAAGCCTTGAGAAAAGAAGAAGCGTTGTTAGATCGATTGCAGCAGTTGCCAGATGGCAAGCGGAAAGCCCGCCAGACCAAACGCATGATCGACCTGCTCCGGCAATTCAACGGCTATCGTGAATATCCAAAATACGGCATGGTCAGCCGCTACTTTGTGTATAAGCAGGCGTTACTGAAAGAGGCGGAGCAACTCGTACAAGCCAATGTGATTCAAGCGAAAGGAGATATCTACTATCTCACTTTTGATGAACTGCGTGAGGTCGTACGCACAAATCAACTGGACGATGCGATCATCAGCCAACGAAAAGACGAGTACAGGGCTTTTGAGAAACTAACACCTCCACGCGTGATCACCTCTGACGGGGAAATCATTGTTGGAAAGTACAAGCGAAAAGACCTTCCCCCGATGCGCTTGTAGGTTTGGCCGTTTCCTCCGGCGTGGTCGAGGGACGCACGCGTCATTCTGAACATGGCCGATGCGGACCTGGAGGAGGGCGATATCCTGGTCACCACCTTTACCGACCCAAGTTGGACGCCCTTGTTTGTATCGATTAAGGGGCCTGGTCACCGAAGTCGGTGGGCTGATGACCCACGGCGCCGTGATCGCCCGTGAATATGGCTTGCCCGCGGTGGTCGGTGTCGAAAATGCCACCCGCCTGATCAGAGATGGCTACCACATCCGCGTGCATGGGACAGAGGGGTATATAGAATTCCTGTATTAATCTCAACTTGCGACGCGCGTGATATGATCTTTATCGCATGAAGTGCCCTGCTCTTCGCTCGACAGTGCAAGTTGGGTGGAACGATGAACGAAGAATTTGACCTTGAAGAACTGGCGCCGTGGTTGGTGCTTGTCATCACCCTGGTGGGCGGTTTTCTGCGCGTCTTGTTCATCGATGCGAAAGGGATGTGGCTCGATGAAACGTTCAGCGTGTGGCTGGCAAACCAGAGTATCCCCGATCTGATCCAGTGGAATGCGCGGATTGATCCGCACCCACCGCTCTATTACCTGCTACTCCATTTCTGGATCGCACTCTACGAGGACACTCCCTACTATGCGCGCCAGCTTTCCGCACTCTTCGGGGCGGCCACGATCCCAGTCATTTACCTGATCGGCAAGCGCCTATCGGGCGTGCTGCTGGGTCTGATCGCCGCCGTGATCCTGGCGTTTTCCCCTTTCAACATCTTCTTCGCGCAAGAAGCGCGCATGTACACCCTGCTGGCGTTCAACGCCGCCGTGGCAATCTATGCATTGACCAGATTGCTGACGGACCCACGTGCGGTCTTGCCCATCGGTAGTCAATTTCGCAAAATGCTACGTGGACGGCGTAGACCCGAACCGGTTGCACCAAACGCCAATGTTGCTGCGAGCATCAGCGTTGCGCACCCGCAGACAGGCTGGAGGGCCTGGCTCCGCCGCTACCTCTGGTCACCCATCCGGGCCACGGAGACCGATCTGGCCTGGGTTGGCTTCATCTTCTTCTCGGCAGCAACCATGCTCACGCACAGTACCGCAGTCTTCTTGCCGCTGGCCACCAACATCTTTGTGCTGGGACTGATCCTCTTTCAACGGGTCAGGAAATCCGATTCACCGCCCGCCTTCCAGGCGCCTTCGCTAGTGAACTGGGGGGTGGCACAGCTCGGCATCTTACTGCTGTGGAGTCTATGGCTGATTGGCTTTCTCCAACAAGCCAACCGAGTCTACCAGGAGTTCTGGATTCCAAAGCCAACGTGGGAGTCCATTTATCACACCTTCCGCACCTTTTTGAATGCATCCGCCCCAGGGCAGAGCCAGGACATCTTCCTGGGAATTCTGTTTGTTTTCCTGGTTTTGGCCCTGGTCTATTACCGGAAGAAACTATCGATCTTCCTGTTTCTGGCCACCCTCTTCGTCGTTCCCTTCGCCGGCGAGTTGATCGTAAGCATTCGCCGGCCGATCTTTTATGATCGCACGTTGATCTGGGTCACGATTCCCCTGTTCCTGCTGGTGGCAGCAGGCATCGTCCAGTTGCGCTACCGGATCCTGATGGTTATCGCGCTGGGGCTGGTCATGACGAACTACCTGTTTTCGACCGGTGACTACTACACGCTTTATCAAAAAGAGGATTGGGCCGCCGCGGCTGGTTATGTCGCCAACTTTGCGGAGCAGGGTGACCTGGTGCTTTTTAATTCCAACTTTGTGGAAATACCATTCGACTACTACTTCGAGCCATGGGAAAAGCAGTACTCGCTCCAGGTGGTGAAACAGGGAGTACCCAAAGATCTCATCGACACCGGCATCCTGGAACCCAAGATGACGGTCGCCGACATCCCCGCCTTGCAGGCAATGGTGAACGAGTATGACCGGGTATGGCTGGTCTACAGCCATGACGGGTACACCGATCCGACAGGAATCATCCCGCATGCGCTGGCCGCGCAGAAGGATTTGCTTCCGGACGCGCGAGTTTTACGGGGGCAAGGTGCAACTGTACGGAGCACCGTGAGCACCGGGTGGGTGGCTAACGATATGGCAAAACTGAAACTTGACCTGCACGACATCTACAACAAGGGCGACAAGATCGAGATCGAACTCAACCGGATCATGCAGGAGGCGGTCGACCGGCGGATCGAACTCGTCGAGATCATCCCGGGCAAGGGGAGTGGGCAACTCAAAAAGCGTGTGTTGCGCTTTCTCAACCAGCCGGAGATCCGCGCCTCTATCATCGCGTCGAGAAAGACGACAAGAATTTCGGACGGATTTTTATTCATTTCCGGCATTAGAGTGAGGAAAAGATCAACGCGGAGATGCGGAGGTGGCGCGGAGTGCGCGGAGTAATACCAGGGAATACCAGGATCAAGCCCCTTTTGTCGGCACGACCGGTCTGGTCGATTTTTTCCCGCACTCGCACCGGCTGTCCTGTGCTATACTCGAAGTACAGCGGGCGGCGGGATACCTAAACAGACCCTGATGAGCACTCAACACGATATCCTCCCTACGGTGATTGGCTGGTTGGCAGTTCTCCGGTAGGTTCGCGACTGGCTTATCAAGTGATAAGTTCAGCGGATAGGATTGGAGTCGGGAAAGGGATGAGGGCTAGGTATTGACAGAAGAAGCTGGTCGCTCGCACCTGAGCAGCGAGCAGCGCTACCGCGATCTGTTCGAACTGCTCCCCCTCTGTATCTTTGTCGTAGACGCGAAGGTGATCCCCGCAACCTTCGTGGATGCCAACCAGCGGGCAGAGTTGGTCTATGGCTACTCCAATGCTGAGTTGATGGGGATGCCGGCTCGCGAGTTAGTGGCTGAAGTGGCAAGACCGGCTATTCTGACTATCATGCAACGGGCACGACAGGGACAAACGGTGAAGGCCGAAGTTCTTAACCAGCGCCGCGATGGCACGCGCTTTCCAGGGCGCATCATGGTTACGCCCGATCCGGCTCAACTCGATCGCATGATCGTTACCGTTGAAGACATTACGGCTGAAAAGCAGCGCCGGAGCGAAGCAGATGCCATTGAAGCCGAACGCCGTCGTATCAGCCATGAGATCCACGATGGTGTGGCCCAAAACCTGGCCGGGCTGCGTTTCAAATCAGCACTGTGGTCTACCCTGGATCATTCAGCTCCACCTGAAATGCACAACGCGCTTGCCGAACTCGAGGCCACGCTCGTTACGGCTATCGCCGATCTGCGCTGCGCTATTTTCGCCTTGCGGCCGTTAGACCTGGAGCAGCAAGGCTTCTTTCCTGCGTTGCAGCAACTGGTAATGGACTTTGGTGACATGAATCAACTCGCGGCGCGGCTCGAGATCACAGGCCCGCGTGACGATTTGCCCGCAGCCTACGAATTGCCCTTGTACCGCATCATCCAGGAAAGTCTGAACAATATCAGGCAGCATGCGCGCGCCGCTTCGGTGATGATCCACGTCGCGGTGGAACCAACCGGCAGTGTTTCGGTCTCGGTGCAAGACGATGGCTGTGGCTTTGACCCTGGCCAACTTCGCCCAGTCGATCATGCCGGTCATTGGGGTTGATCCAGATGCGCGAGCGCATCCTTGACCTCCACGGCACGCTGAACATCCACAGCGCACCTGGTCAGGGTACCGAACTGACCATCAACTTGCGTGCGGACACTCAGGAAGCAAACGATGGCGCCCATTAGGATCCTGCTTGCAGATGATCACACGCTGGTCCGCCAGGGCTTACGCCACCTTTGTGAAGAGGTGGGAGGCTTTGTTGTGGTCGCTGAGGCTGAGAATGGCGCTCAGGCAGTCGCGCTGGCGTGCGCAGAGCAGCCGGATGTAATCCTGATGGATATCGTGATGCCCGACGTGAATGGCGTAGAGGCGATCCGCCGGATCATGCATGTGACCCCTACCACGCGCATCATCGCCCTGACGATGTATCGCCAGGAGCAGTTCATGCTTGACGCCATCCGGGCGGGCGCCCGCGGCTATCTGCTCAAGACCGTGGACATCAAGGAACTGATCGCAGCCATCAAGGCCGTGCATCGAGGCGACTACCTGATCGATCCCATCATCGCCACCAGAGTATTGAGCGAGTTTTATTTGCCGATACCTCAACGCCCAAGAATTGAGCCACTCACAGAAAGTGAGATGGCTATCTTGCGCCTTGTCGCACGTGGCGCGGAAAATGAAGAGATCGCGCGCATGCTCAAGTGTAGTGTCTATACCGTGGCCAACCGGCTGCGCACGACTTATGAGAAGCTGTACGTCGCCAACCGCACCCAGGCGACCTTATACGCCCTGCGCCAAGGCTGGGTCGCTCTGGACGAACAGCCGGAGTAAGCGTCCGCCGGCAACTCTCACGCCATTTCTCCCACACCGTGCTCCACACGCTTTACAAATTAATGTAGCGAAATTGGTCGAAAAGTAGATTGATCTTTGTCTATTGCTGCGGGGCAGATGGGTGTACGCTTGGGATCCAGTTTAGTCGCTCTGAAAGTCAGTAACTGTTCACATTGGGGAATTCGCACCAATGAAGGCGTTCCTACCCAGAACTTGACCATGTTCGACGATGCGGAAATATCGGCGCACCGCTGGCAGGCCATGGGAGAGTCCTAATTGAAGATAACAAGGAGATTTCCAATGGTAACCACGACAATGCAGCCTGTCACACTGGAGCAGACGCGCGCCCCCGTCGTTCAGTATTTTGATCTACAATCTACCCGTACGGTGACACAGGGGGCCATGGTGCATGATTACCATGGTGTCCCGGTCTGGTTGTTGAAGGAATATCTTGTCGCCATAGATGCTGTCGCCGTCAACGACAACCAGTTTCGCAAAGGGCAGTGCACCATGCTGGTATCGCCTGCGCAACGCAAGTACATTGGCTCGCTCGAGATTGGCGGAGCTTCCGTCTCTTTCTCCGGCGCAGAAGGCGCGATTCAGGCGGTGCTGACAGAACTGGAGTGGAAGACGCTGCGCTGTGGCGGATGAGTTCTGCTTGGACAGGTTCCTCAATGACCTGGATGCGGGCATCCGCAATTGAAGTCAAAAAAAGAAACCGTGGAACGGCTACAGCCGTTCCACGGTTTCTTTTTTATTGATTTGAGCCATCCCAACTGGTTACGGTCGTCCACCCATCCCGCCACGCTGGCCGTTGCCGGTGCGGTTCTGGCTGCCGGTGCCGTCGCGCAGCGGTGTTTGCGTTCCCACGTTGTCACACGCCGTCGCCGCCGGCATCGACAAATGCGCCATTGGCATTCTGGCCAAGCCCGGTGCCGCACAACGACCGGGTCCAACGTGTTTCAACACGTTTGCCGTAGCAGGCGCCGAATTGCATTCGGTGCTCTATTATCATTTGACACACTCCTTGACTCCCGTGACAATGAACGGGAGTGTCGTGCCTGATCCGAGACTGCCAAGCGTAGCCTATGGAGCGACAATTGTACACACTGTCCAAAGGAGTATCTATGTCGGTTGAGTTGGTGCTAGAGGTGAAGACTCGTGAAGGGGCGCAGACGGTGTTCAATGCACTCGATGCGTACAAGGCGAAGTTACGTGCCAGCATTCAGCGCACCCGTCGTAACCTGGGCAAATTTGAGCAGCGGTATGGGGTTACAACGACCACTTTTCTGGAAGACATGGCTGCAGAAGATCTATCTGGGGGCGATCTCGAATACATTGAATGGGCTGGTGAGGCAAAGCTGCTTGAAGGACTTGAATCGGAACTAAACGAGCTTGAAGATGTCCGCTATCGAGTTCCCTGAGTACCTGCGGCAGATCCAGGACACGCTCAACGAAGTCATCTCTGCTGGTCAGGCTCTTTCACTAGAGCTTCAAGCTGACCAACGTTCGAGCACACAAGGCTTCATTGCCGGCATACTCTACTTTGCAGATGGTACGGAACTTCACTTCCGCGAGTATGTCAACCTCTCAGCGCCAGAGCCACGGCAGATGTACGCATATCACTATCAAGATGCAGACGGACAACTGATCTTTCGGTATGACAACGCTGTACATCGTCCGCCATTATCTGCTCGTGAGCACAAACATACGCGCGACAGCGTTGTAGTGATATTGCCGCCGACCTTGGAACAGGTGATCGATGAAATCATGCACGATCAGGGTTTGGCCGGCACAAGCTAGCGATGCCCCAATCCTGATCTCGTCATCTCTAGCAAAGGTATATCCGCCTCCCAACTTGGGAGGCGGATTTTTTGTCACGGAGAAATCCCCCGGTGAATGCAATTCACCGTCTGCTACAGGAAACCGGTTGAAACCGGTTGGGAGTAATGCCCGCCGTGTCGCACAACGACCGGGTCCAACGTGTTTCAACACGTTTGCTGTAGCAGGCGCCGAATTGCATTCGGTGCGACTTGCACCGTTGGTGACATCAGCCCGTACCGCGGTACACTGTGGATGATCTTGTTGCCAGGCTTGCCGGCGCCGATGACTGGCAACCCTCCATACCCTGCTTCCGGCCGTCCGAACTTGTCGAACGAGGAGGAGTGAACCAATGACCGCCATGCGCGTGATGCTTGCGGGCGAATCCTGGGTTTCGTCGAGCACCCATCTCAAAGGCTGGGACTTCTTCTCCAGCACCGTCTATGAGACCGGCGTCGGTCACCTCCAACAGGTGATGGATAAGGCCGGCGTCGATTTCACCCACCTGCCCGGCCACCTGGCCGCTACCGACTTTCCGCTCACGATCGAGGGTCTCAACCGGTATGACGTGATCATCCTCAGCGACCTGGGCGCGAACACCCTGCTCCTGCACCCCGACACCTGGCTGCGCGGCAAAACCATGCCAAACCGGCTGCGGCTGTTGGCCGATTGGGTGGCGCAGGGCGGTGCGCTGGTTATGTGCGGCGGCTACTATTCCTTTGCCGGCATCTATGGCGGCGCCAAATACTACCGCACCCCGATTGAAGCGGTGCTGCCCGTCTCCATCCACACCTTTGACGACCGCGTCGAAGCGCCCGAAGGCGTACACGCTGAGATCGTGCTGCCGGACCACCCAATTGTCGCCGGCATCCCCACGCCCTGGCCGGCCTTGCTCGGCTTCAACGAACTTGTGGTCAAAGACGATGCCACCTTGATCGCCAGGGTCGGCGACCATCCCCTGCTCGCCACCCGCAACCACGGGCAGGGTAGAACGCTGATCTGGGCCTCCGACATCGGTCCTCACTGGTGCCCTGAGCCGTTTGTGACCTGGGAAGGCTACAGCCGGCTCTGGTTGCAGGCGCTGACCTGGCTTACCGATAAATAGGATCGGCCGCAAGGCTACAATAAACGGGTCTACCTCAGTACACCCCCTAAAGACCGCCTCCCTTGCTTGGAGACGGATTCACCGTTACCATAAGAGGCGATGTTACCTTCACCCAAAAACACCACACACCTAAGGCCACCTGACGTCCTGAGCCTGCTGGAACGTGACCTTCCTCGCCTTCCAGCCGATATACGCACACGCATGTGGGCTGTGTTGGAAAATGGCTATGGCCCCGATGGCTATGCCCAGCAATTCCCCAAGACGGTTGATCATGCCATCATCGCGTTTGGGGCCGCAGGCTATGGCTGCCAGCCGCACGCTACACCGCAGGGCGTTGAGACCTATTTTTCTTGGATTTATGATCGGTTGAACGTACATCTCGATCTCCCTGCGCCCCTGCTGATGCACACAATCGCCTTTCCGGGCACAGAATGGGATCTATCACAACGACATGAACACTTGTCACAGAAGACGGACGCATACCATATCCGGTATCATCCCGCCGTCCTGAGCAATGCCATCGATGCCTGGCTGAGCGATGCCCGGCGCATGTTGCCCAGCAATGTGCGGAGTATCGATGCCGCGGTATTGGCACATTCGTATGGTGGCAGGGCGCTGACGGCACATCTGGCGGAGATTGGGGGCGGCGCAGGCGCAGAGAATGCCTCGAGTAGATTGGCAACCTATCTTGCCGATCTGGCGCAAAGGAGTGGGTTTGATCGGGTAAAGATGCATCCCGTCTTTTTGTCGCCTGCCTATGCCCTCAACCCGGAAACCTCAAAATTGTTGCGCCTGGCCGTGCCGTTAGAAATGGTTGATTCCGGGGTAAAACACTTGCCGGTTGGCACTGTCTATTCCAGATATCAGAGCGTGACGCAAAAGCCATTCAAATGGGTCGCAGATACGGTCTTCAAGCATCCCCAACTCGCCGGCAAGCTGGTTGGCACCGACAATACTGGGCGGTTCATGCTAGATTTTGCGCGGGTCAATGACCCCCACATCCTCCTACCGCAGGGACGGCAATTGGAAACCACCCTCATGGTTGCGCCTCATTTTAATCGGGCATTGAGACAAGCAGATGGCTGGAACCCTCTGGTCATCTCAGGCGAGCAAGACAGGTTGATCAGCAACGCTGCCATCGACTCAATCCATGGCGATCCTGATTCGACGGGCAACTATCATGTGCGCGTTGCGGGCATGACGCACATAGAATGTCTGCAAGATCCTGAATCGATTGCTCGGCTGATCGCCGCAAGGCTATTTCGGGGCCGATCAGCCTGATTCCGATCAGTGATGGTGATCCCACGATTTTTTATCCCATACGCATCAAGCTAAGAACCAAACCCTCCCGCCAAGCCGCAGAGAAGCAAAGGAACGACGAGAGAAATTCTCCCGCAGGGACGCAGAGATGCAGGGAAATGCGCGCTGGAAGCTCGAAAATTGCCACAAAGACCACAAAGACCACAAAGAAAGGAACGATGGGCGCGCATTTTCTTTGTGGTCTTTGCGCACTTTGTGGTCAATGATGCTCTTCACTGCGGCTCTGCGTCCCTGCGGGAGATTTGGTCCTTAGCTTGCCTGGTATTTGCGCGTCTGTTGCCTGCAAGGCACCGGCGTGCTATGCTGGCGTTCCTGACAGCCAAGGGGCGGTGAAGTACGGGTTGAGTGAGTCGACCCCTACTTCTAACCGATTGATGCAACCCATAGGAGAGCGAACATGCACATTGGATTACAGATTCCGTCCTTCAAGTATCCCGGCGGCACGGCCGCGATCCGGCCCAAGTTGAAAGAAATTGTCACCACTGCAGAAGCATCGGATTTCTATAGCCTCTGGGTGATGGATCATTACTATCAGATCAAGGGGTCGTTTGGCGAGGCGTACACCGATCCGATGTTGGAAAGCTACACCACGCTGGGCTATTTTGCCGGACTCACGGAGAAGGTCTATCTCGGTGTGTTGGTAACCGGCGTCATCTATCGGTATCCCTCGGTGCTGATGAAGATGGTCAACACACTCGATATTCTCTCCGGTGGTCGTGCCTATCTCGGCATCGGCGCAGCATGGTATGAAGAAGAAGCCAAGGGCTTTGGCATCCCGTACCCTTCCACAGCCGTGCGCTTTGAACAACTCGAGGAGAATCTGAAGCTGGCAAAGGCGCTCTGGGCCGGTGATGAGATCGCCTTTGAGGGGGTGCACTTTTCTGCGCCGGCCATGACCAACAATCCCCGCCCGCTCGCAACGCCGCATCCACGCATCATGGTGGGTGGCACCGGTCCGAACAAGACGCTGCGGATGGTGGCGCAATATGCGGATGCCTGCAATATTGGGGATTGGGTGGGCAAAGAGAACATGCAAAGCGCCATCGATAATCTCAAGCGCCATTGTGAGGCGCTGGGGCGCGATTACGACACGGTCGAGAAGACGTCCCTTTCCACCGTCAATCTTTCCGGGGACGATACGGTGGCGAGCACGATCACACGGATCAAGGAGCTCGCGGCGATGGGGTTCACCCATGCGATCTTCAACATGCCGGATGTGTACAAGATTACGCCGCTTGAAACCTTTGCAAAAGAGATCATCCCGGTAGCAGATCACCTGTGATGATGGCGCTGTATCCATCCTGAATGCGCAAGATGCGTGCGATGCTTGATCTGCACATTGCCCGATCATGCATCGCACGCATCTTGCTTTCGACTGCGGACGGCGACCGTCACATCGATTGCTACCACGCGATGGTCAGCTTGCGTAGTTCCGGTTCAACTTTGGCGGCCAGTTCATGCACCTCGCCGGTATTCGCCAGCAGCCCATTGATCGCACAGGTGAGTGCACGCAGGAGGTCACTGCGTGCGAGGCTGGTGACCAACGAACCAAGCAACGGGGTGGTCACCTCGGTTGGCAATTGATCAAAACCGCGCGCGTAACTGGTTGTCAGGCCGAGGCGGCGGCAGGCAAGGGTCAGTGCGTAGTCACGCAGACTGCTGATCCAATATTCAGCCTGCCAGTAACGGCCCCGTTCGATGCAGAAACGTGCGCGCAACGCATGGTGTACGGCGTAGCCAAAGATCTCCTGTGCTGGCGCCGGCTGCACGTGTTGCCGTGGCACGGCCTCGCCAAAGAGCAGCCTGAACTTCGGGGTGGTCGCCCCAAACTTCGTGCCAGGCGTAAACGACAGGTCAAACTGCAGGCACCCAGGCAGAAGAAAGACCCGATAGATGGATGGGCCGCTGGTGACATCAAACAGATGTGCGGCGTCGAACTCCGTCACAACGATGCGGGTCCAATCGGCAAGCACCTCCTGGAGCGGTGCAGCATCGGCAACGCCAAAGGTCAGATCGAGGTCCGACCAGCGGTCGCCTTCACCGAGCGCAAGCGACCCGACAATGGCGCCGGCCACGATCCGCCCATCGGCAGCCGCGACTTCGAGTATCCGGTCATAGACGCTGTTTCGTGCAGCAACGGTGAAGAGGGTGTTTGTGGTCAAGAGCATCTCCCCAAGAGTGCGTTCGGTTTCGAGCAAAGCGGGGGCATTTTGGCCGCTGTGGTCGCCTATGTCTGATGCGCCGGGCGTGGAATGTTCTGCGCTGCGATCCCTGGCGACGGTCCATTTCGCCGGACGCCTGGTCGCTGCCGGCATTACTTTATTTCCGTTCGTGGCCGCGGAAGTAGCATAATCGAATAGAGGAGAAATGTATATGGCAGTTGACCCATCCTTTGACAAACTCAATCGGGAATCGACCGCGCGCATCCGCGCGCTGGGGCGCCTCACCGATGACGAACTACAACGCAAAGTTGGCGAGCATTGGACAGTGGCCATTGCCCTCGTTCATCTTGCGTTCTGGGATTGGCGTGTCCTGGATTTACTAGATCGGACAGAACAGGCGGGCGAACTGGTTGCGCCCGAGATCGATGTCGTCGTGAACGATCTTTCGCTGCCTATCTGGGCAGCAGTACCACCGCGCGATGCCGTCCGGTTTGCCGTCGAGGCGGCTGAGGTGGTGGATCAGCGATTGGCTGCCTTTGCGCCAGCGCTGTTGGAGGAGATGAACGGTCGCTATGTGCGCTGGGTGGTGCGTGCACTGCATCGCAATGAGCATCTCGATGAGATAGATGCGGCGTTGGCAAGGTAGCCGGTTAGGTGTGATCGGGTGTACATCAATCAGTCATTCCAGCGCGAAGCGGGTTAGCGCCGGGAGTCTACATGGGCCTTAGATCTAAGGCCGCCGTGCGCATCATGCGCACGGGCGGCTTATGGTTGGCTCTGATGACCGCCCATGCCGCCAGAGCCTACTACCGAGCCGCCGGGGGCGCACACGAGGGTCAGGAGCGCTGAATGTGCCTGGTCAAGTTGTGCCCACAGTGCGGGACGCGGAACCAGGTTTTCACCTGAGAGCGGGACAAGACCGGCATCATCCATCGCCAACCTCGTGGTCATCGAGCACCGTGCGCAGGCGCGCATATTCGGCCTGCTCAAAAGGAGAAAGTGCGCGCTGCCCGGAACTGTGACGGAGCGACCAGGCTTCTTCGAACAACTTACGGGCAGCGTCCCGCGCCTGCCCAGGTTCAGCCAGTGCGAGCCAGGACTGCAACTGCAAGGCATTGGCGATTGCATGACGATCCCCGATGCTGCGGTAGTAGTCTAACGCAGCTTGGCTCCATTCGTGTGCCTGCTGCAGTGCACCGCACCGGTACGCCACATTGGCCTGGACCAGCCAGGATTCGGCAAGATAGAATTGGTCGCCCAACGCTTCAAATTCGGCGGCACTCTCCTGCGCGATTTGCCTGGCTCGGTTCAAGTCGCCCTGGGCCAACAGCAACGCTGCCAGTTGCGATGCAATGTAGGCCGTGCGCCAGCGATCACTTTGGCACTGTGCGGCCGAATACGCGGTCTCCAGCCAGGGTTGCGCTGCCGTTAATGCGCCCATTTCAAAATGGGTGATGCCAATATTGGCGTTATTCATCACGTCGCTTTCCGGTGGGTCACCCAGGCTGACCGTGATGGCGAGTGATGCTTCGAACCATTGCAGCGCCTGGGAAAAATCACCCTGACAGCGTGCCGTGAGCGCCATGTTGTGTAGAATATCGGCTGCGCCCGCCACATCACCGAGCGCCTGGCGCAGCGCCAATCCTTCCTCGTGGTAACGCATGCCTTCGGCCAGGTTGCCTTGCTCGGTGGCAAGTGAGCCGGCGCCATTGAGCGCACGTGCGCGCTGCCGCCGGTAGAGTTCACCAGGCGGGCTTGTTGTGACCGGGCAGTTCAAGCTAGCTTCCAGCCAGGCGCTGCCTTCGCGCAGCAGACCCTGCCGATTCCAAAACCACCAGAGCCCGCTCGCCAGCGCAATCGCCGTTTCACCCATTTCTGCCGACAATGCAAAGCGCAGCGCCGCGCGGAAATTGTCGATCTCGCTCCGCGCGCGTTGCATCCAAACCGCCTGTTCTTCACCCAGCAGCCCGGCGAAGACCTCCTGGGCAAAGCCGGCGAACCAGGTCGCGTGACGTGCCTGTGTCGCAACCAGATCTGCCTGCGCCGACAATTGTTCACTGGCAAAGGCGCGCAGGGTTTCGAACATTGCAAAACGCTCCAGCGCAATGCTGTTGTCACATGGCTGATCCGTATAGATCAGGTTTGCGCGCAGCAACGCCTGCACCTCAATTCCACTGCCCTCGCACACCGCCCGCACAGCATCCAGGGTGAAACCGCCGGCAAAGACGCCCAACCGTGCCAGGACTCGCTGTTCCTGTGGAGAACAGAGTCGCACACTCCAGTCGATGGCCGCGTGCAGTGTGCGATGGCGCTCATCTACCCCGCGTTTGCTTTGGGTCAGCAGTGTGCTGGAGGGTTGATGCAGCCGGCGCGGGCTCACGATCTGTTGCAGAATTTCCTGGGGGGTGGATGTACGCATCCGCGCGGCAGCCAACTCGATCGCCAGTGGCAAACCATCGAGTGCAACACAGAGACCGGCCACTGCCAGCGCATTTTCTTCATTCAGAGAAAATTCAGGCGCTACGGCACGCGTGCGCTCCGCAAAGAGCTTGACCGCGGGCGTCTGCGCCAGTGCGGTGAGTGCTGGTAGATGGGCGAGGTTGGGCAGCAACAGGGGGGGCACGGCAAGTTCGTATTCACTATAAAGATCCAGCGGGGTGCGGCTGGTGCACAGGAGTTTCAGTTGCGGCCCAGCGTGCAGCCAGGACAAGAATTCAGGCACTGCATCGAGCAAATGCTCACAATTGTCCAACACCAGCAGAAGTGCATGGGTGGACAAGTAATTGCGCACGGTGGTTGCCGGCGGCTGGTCAGCCGTGAGCGTGAGTTCGAGCGCAGTTGCCACTGCGGTGACCAGGTCTTCGCGGCGCTGAACCGGGGCCAGTGCGACCCAGGCGGCGCCGTGGGTGAACTCGTCTGCCAGCCGGCGCCCCACTTCCAGCGCAAGCCGGGTCTTGCCAATTCCAGGGGCGCCGACCAGCGTCACGAGCCGGGCTTCACCCTGTAACAGCGCACAGGCGGTATCGATGGCATCCGCCCTGCCGATGATGGGCAACAATGGATTGGGGAGTTGATGAACGTGCATGCCGGTGAGCGTTAGCGTCGTGTCCGGCTCCAAGATCGTCTCGCTGACGGCAATACGTTGGTGCGTCTCATGGGTGACGGTGATCTTCACCGGGTCGCTGCCGTGGTCGCCTTCATGGCGGGCGGTGGCCGCCAGTTCCATAAACTGCGCCACCACAAGTGGCTCACGTTCGAGGTGCAGCGCCGGCACGAAGAGCGCGGCAAGGACGGTGAGATCGGGCAGGCGGCTGCCATTTTCTAGCCGTGCGATCTGCTCACGGCCATAGCCAACGGCGCGCCCTAGTTCGTCCTGAGTCAGGCGTGCGCGCTTACGGAGAAATTTGAGCGCCGCGCCGAAGGTGGCAAAAGCGGGCGGACCGGCCGGAAGTTGATTCATCATTGGGAGGGATTCTGTCACAAAATGTCACCACTGCAAAGAGATCGAACCCTACAATGTGCGCCATGCCTTACCGCATGCGCTATCGCCACCTGATCATCGAAATGATCGACCGGCTGACCATTACAATCGAGCCTGCCGATCCGCGGACGGACGAAGCGATGGCACGCGCTGCAACTGGGCTGAATTGTGAAGACGGCAATGGTTCGAGTGTGGCATTGGCCCTGGATGCGGACTCGGACAAGTTGGATGCCGGTGCGGAACCCAACCTTGAGCTTCCTGGAGGAGAGAGTGTATGAAAAGTCGCATGTTTCTGTTTGTATTGACGGTAATGCTGGCGGCGCTGGCGCGCGATGTGCGCACCGCCCGCGCTGCGGATGCGGTGGTTGGCAACGGCACCCCGGCAAGTTGTACGGAGGCTGCCTTCGATAGCGCCCTGGCGACCGCCAATGCGGGTGGGGGGACTATCACTTTCAAGTGTGGCGCCAACCCCAAAACGATCGCGTTGACGGTAATCAAGGTTGTCAACCTGGCGAGTGTGACGATTGATGGCGGCAATCGCATCATCCTCAAGGCCGGCAACAATGAGCGCCACTTCTTCGCCGGGTCGGGCATCACCTTTCAGTTGCGTAACATCACGCTGCGGGACGGGAATTCCCTGGTGAGCGGCGGCGCGATAGAAGCCAGTGGGGCAACTGTCAGCTTGCGCAATGTGCAATTGCTCGACAATGCATCAGCCGTCACCGGCGGCGCCATCTACTGCTTTGACGGTGCGTTGACCATCGCCAACAGCCTATTGAAGAACAACACCGCACCCGATCTTGGGGGCGCCATCTACAATGACGGGTGTGCGTTGACGATTTCCGGCTCGACCTTTCAGGGCAATCAAGCGCGGGATGGCGGCGGTCTGTTCAACGCCATCGGTGGTCAGGCGGTGCTCGATGCCGTTACGTTTGCCGCCAATACCGGCGGCTATGGCGGGGGCATTGAGAACAGTGGCGTCGTCACGGTGACCAACGGCATATTCGACGGGAACAGTGTGAAAGGCAGCGGCGGTGCACTATGGAACCTGGGCGGCACGGCCATTTTGCAGCGGACCACCGTGAGCAACAACCGCGCCTTTGAAGGTGGCGGCATCAATAGCTACGGCAATCATCTCCAGTTGACCGATGTCAACATCGTTGACAATGTGGCGACAGGGACGCACGGCGGCGGTATTTATCACGCCGGTGGCACGATGCATTCATTACGAATGCCACGATCAGCAACAATCAGGCAAGCGACCCAACTGCCAACGGCGGCGGCGTCTATCAGAACTCAGACGATAACCTGGTCATGACCAATGTCACCCTGGCGAACAACCATGCTGGGGCTTTGGGTGGCGGCTTCTACCATTACGGCCGCTATGCTGTTCTCACCAATCTCACCATTTCCAACAACACTGCAGGGGCTGCTGGGGATGCCCTATACGAGGATTCCCCGATGACGCCCGAAAATCCGGGCGTCATCCAACTGGCCAATAGCGTGCTGTTGGGCAGCGCCAACAACTGTGACGGCGGCTTGTTCCAATCGCTGGGACACAACATCAGCAAAGGCACATGCGCTTCCCTCAGCGCTGGCTCTGACCAGGACAACTATGCAGGCAGCCTGAAATTGGAACCACTGGCGAACAACGGGGGGGCGTTTCTGATGCAGACGCGCCTGCCGCAAGCTGGCAGCCCGCTGATCAATGCGGCGGACACAGCCCTCTGCCCCGCCCGTGACCAACGGGGCGGCGCCCGCGTTGGCGGCTGCGACATTGGTACGGTGGAGTTTGGGGCATCCGTCCCGCGCTCGCTTTATCTGCCGGCTCTGATGCGACCGTAAAGGTTGTTGCAGCGTCGCGGCGCCAGTGCCGGCGCCGCGACGCTGCAATCCCCCCAAACAAAAAATCCTCACAAATATCCTCGTTTTAGTCACTATCACTGCCTGGCAATGTTGCTTATGCTAGGTGTGTTCCGGCCAGACACGCGGTCTGGCCGGAAATAAGTCTTTTGCCAGGCTCTTGCGCATTTTGTTCGCCGGCGTAACCAAATGGATGGAGTTTCTATGTATAAGAACTTTCGCAAGATGATCGTGATCTACAAAGGATCCAGACGCGCACTGATCATATCGCAGATACTGCTCTTTTTATCGGTTGCTACGAATCAGGTCATCATGGCGCTCAATGCGCGGTTGATCAATGAGGGTGTGCAAGCCAGCAACATCAATGTGGTGATCACCACCTCGATGTGGATGATCGGTTTGACTTTGGTGCTCACGGTGTTCAGCATAGGCAATGCGATTTATGCCGTGATGTTTGCTGAGGGCACTGCCAACTTCCTACGCGTGAACACCTTTCGCAAGATTGAGACCTTTTCGTTTGGCAACCTGGATCGATTTCACACAGGCGATCTGCTGGTGCGGCTCACGGCCGATGTCAACAATGTCAAGAACGCGGTCCTGTATGGGGTCATGAGTTTGCTGCAGGCGCCCTTCACGATTTTGATGGTGCTGGCAATTACCTACTTCCTGGCGCCGAGCCAACTGATGCTGATGGTCATCATCATGGTCGTGGTCTCCGTGATCCTGTTCAGCCTCCTGCGCAATATCCAGAAGCTCTTCAAACTCCGACAGGATGCGCTAGACCGCGTGAATAACGCATTGCAGGAGAACCTGTCAGGCGTGCGTGTGGTCAAGGCCTTTGTGCGTGAACGCTATGAGAGCCAGCGCTTCGCGGGCGTCAGCGACAATCTCAGGGATGCCGCCCTCGCCCCTGGCTATCGCATTGCCGTCTTTCTCCCGACTGCGACCGCACTGATTTACACGGCGGTCGCCGTTGTCTATCTCTTCATGGGGCGCGATGTGATGATCAATCAAACCCTATCGCTGGGTGAGGTGGTCGTGTTCAGCCAGTTGCTGGCAGCGGCCCTGACGCCAATTGCGATGTTGGCCTTTATTCTTCCTTTATGGATGCCGGTGAAGCTTCGCTTGGGCGCATCATTGATGTGCTCAACGACACGCCGGAAATTCAGGACAAAGCCGATGTGAAGCGCGTCGACCCTGCGGCGGTGAAGGGCCGGATTGTCTTCGAGAATGTTTCCTTCGGGTATCGGGACAAGCAAGGCAAGCCTGTCGCCCGGGCGTTGGAAAACATCAATCTCACCATTGAACCTGGCGAGACGGTCGGTTTTCTGGGCGCCACCGGCTCTGGCAAGTCTTCGCTCGTGAACCTCATCCCGCGCTTTTACGATGTGGCCGATGGTCGCATCACCATCGACGGCATCGATGTGCGTGACATTCCACAGAAACAACTACACAAGTTGGTCGCAGTGGCACTGCAGGAGTCGGTGCTCTTCACCGGCACCGTGCGCGGGAATGTGTTGATGGGCAACCCCAAAGCCGATGACGACACCATGCTCGATGCTGCCCAGGCCGCCGATGCGGACAGTTTTGTCAGTGGCATCCCTGGTGAATATGACGCCGCCGTCTCCCGGCGTGGCGCCAACTTCTCCGGTGGACAACGCCAGCGTTTGTCCATTGCGCGGGCTTTGGCCACCGATCCTCATATCTTGATCCTGCACGACAGCACGAGCGCGCTGGACATGGCCACCGAGGCGTTTGTGCAGGGCGCCGTCGAAGAAAAGTTTGGCAAAGCGACCAAGCTGTACGTAGCGCAGCGCATCAGCACGGTACTGACGGCAGACAAAATTGTGCTTCTGGATGGCGGCAAGCAGGTCGCCGTGGGCAATCACAGAGAACTCGTGCAGCAAAGCCAGCTTTATCGTGACATCTGTATCTCGCAACTTGGCATGGTGCCGCAGTTGCAGGATGAGCCGACTACGGCCAGCAACCAGGAGGTGAAGGCATGAGCGCCACGACACAACCACAAGCGGCAAAAGACCCGCGGCAAGCAGCCCAGGAAGTTGTGCGCCCGAAGGTGCCGACCACCAAACTCATGAAGCGCTTGCTGCGCTATGTCACTGCCAGCCGTGGTCGGTTCTGGCTGGCGATGATCCTGGTGCTGGTCTCGGTGGTTTTGACCGCCCTGCTGCCCTACCTGATGGGGGTGGCCATCAACATCATTGGCGGGCAGGGGAGTTACCAGGATCTGATCGTCGTGTTGGTGATCATGGTGGTGGTCTCGCTCGTGTTGTGGGCGACCGGCTGGTGGCGCAACCGCCTGATGTCCAGGTTGGCCGAAGATGGGTTGAATCAATTGCGCAAGGAACTCTTCGACCACATCCAGACCCTATCGCTAAATTTCTTCGACCGCCAGCCGATCGGTGAACTGATGAGCAGCGTTACCAATGACATGGAAGTCATCGGTAACTTTTTCTCACGCGGTCTCAGCCAGGCGATCACTGCGTTTATGACCATCGTGGTCGTGTTGGGTTTTATGCTTTTTCTCAGCCTGCCCCTCACGATTACCGCGGTGATCTTTCTGCCCTTTATGCTTGGCGTTGCGTGGTTGATGGGGCGCGTGGCCGGGCCAGGCTTCACCAAATTGCAGGAGCAGTTGGGTTTGACGAATGGCTTCATGGAGGAAACGCTGGCCGGTTCAAAGACGTTGATTGCCTACCGGCAACAGACCCAGGCAGGCGATACCATGGAAGATCTGAGCATCCTGGCACGTGACCTGGGCGCAAAGTCATCCCTGGTTGGGCTTGCAACTGGGCCACTGGTCAACGTCGTCCAGACGGCGCAACTTGCTTTCATCGCGTTGGTCGGCTCCATCCTCGCAATTCAGGGTACGATTGGCCTTGGCGTTGTGATCAGCTTTCTAAATTACTCAGAAATGTTGCAGGGTCCTGTCCAGCAATTGAGCCAGATCTACAATACGGTGCTGCAGGCAATTGCCGGAGCGCACCGTGTGTTTGCCATCATGGACGAGACGCCCGCGGTCACGGACAAACCAGCCGCGCAGGAACTCAAGAATGTTGCCGGCGCGGTAGCGTTTAAGGCGGTCGACTTCAGTTATGTACCGGGGCGCAAGATCCTGCGGAACAATACGTTTGAAGCAAAGCCCGGCCAGAAGATTGGGCTGGTTGGACCTACAGGCGCCGGCAAAAGCACCATCATGAACATCCTGACGCGCTACTATGACCTGGACTCCGGGGCAATCGAGATCGATGGCGTCAACATCACTGATCTCACACAGGAAAGCTTGCGGCGTAGCATCGGTCAGGTGCTACAAGAAGCCTTCCTCTTCTCCGATACGGTGATGAATAATCTCAAGTATGCGCGTGAAGGCGCCACAGACGAGGAGTGCATTGCGGCGGCAAAACAGGCCAACGCGCACGACTTTATCATGCAACTGGGAAACGGTTACGATACCCTCTTGACAGAGCGAGGCGCCAATCTCAGCCAGGGCCAGCGGCAGATGATCACCATTGCCCGTGCCATGGTCGCAAACCCCAAGATGCTCGTGCTGGATGAAGCCACGAGCAATGTGGACACGCGCACCGAAAAGCTGATCCAGGAAGGCCTGCGGAAGTTGATGGAAGGCAAGACCAGCTTCGTCGTCGCCCATCGCCTAAGCACCATTCGCGATTCAGATCGGATCCTGGTCATTAACAAGGGTGAAATCATCGAATCGGGCACGCATGACGAACTGATGGCAAGCAAGGGTTTCTACTTTGAACTGTACATGAGCCAATTCAAGGGGTAAGTTGGCGCAGTTGCGACCGCCTGAAAGGGAGAGATTGAGCACGAATGTCCACAAAAAATGACTTCACGCCTGATGAGTGGAAACTGCTGGTTGGTGTTCCCTGGGCCGTGGGATTGTCCGTGATCCTGGCTGAAGATCAGGGCGGACGCAGCGCCACCAAAAGGAACTCGCCGCGCTGGCGGCCGCACCGGCGCAGGTCGCAGCGAACTTTGCGGGTAATGCCCTTGTGCAGGCAGCGGCGCCGGAGATCACGGCTAATGCAGCGGCGGAACTCGTCGCAGAACATAGCCGTGAAAAGGGTGCGGTTGAGCAGGCAATCTTTAAGTCAACCATCGATCTTTGCAAGCGCACAGGTGCACTCCTCGATGCGAAAACGAACTACGATGAGGGCGATGGCTACAAGCGCTTTGTGATTGGCATTGGCCGGGCAGTCGCGGGCGCCGCCGCCGACGCCGAGTACCTCGGCATTGGCGGCGGCACGATCAGTGCCTATGAGCGCAGACTGTTACAGGCTGCAAGTGATGCGATGAGCCTCGAAGAAGAATAGGCGGAACGATCCTGCAGATCTCCAGATCGGCTGATCATGCCACCATCCGTCACGAGTCACGGATGACTCGTGACGGATGGTGCTCAGTCACTTACGTTATACGCGATATCCAACAACTCCATGCGACCGTAGGCAAACTTGCCGGTGGGGAGTTCCCAGAGTGCCTCGCCGCTCGAAAACTGCCTGCGCCCATCCACTTTGCGCCAGCCATTCACCGGAGTCGACCAGGGGAGCAACTCATATTGTTTGCCGTCGGCGGTCCGGTAGCGGTCACCTGACACAAAGTCGACGAGCGCCCCCGACTCGTCAAACGTGACATCGGCTGACACCGTGTTGCCGGCATTGGTCCACGTGGCCCGGACCGTCAGGGGCGATAGCTCTTCCCAGGTGATGTTGGGATCGATCAACGTCGCCGGCGCCAGCATGAACATGTCATTGAGAACCGTGACCGTTTCACCCTGGTTCATCTCCGCGCCCTTTGCGTCCACCAGGGTGAAGAGGGATGCAGCCCGCACCTGGAAGGTTGCCGACGGGCCGACATACCGGTGATACGCCCCGAATGGCACGCCGAAGACCGTTCCCTCGATCAGGAAATGGCGCGCCGGTGGGTTGACAAAGCTCTGTTGTTCCACCGTCATCGCCATCCAGTTGTCATCCGGCCCGTTGCGCAGGTCGCAGCGCATGTGCGCGGCATAGTTCCAGACCTGCGGCTTGCCAATAGCCCCGACGAAGGCCAGGTAGCGCTGCACCACCGGAGGCAGATGGGCGATGTCGGCCTCGGTCAGTGGTTTCTGCGTCTGTGCTGACTGTTGAAAGGCGGTCGCAACGTCGCGCTGGTACATCGCGCGGAAACTCCAAGGGGCGACGCCCAGCGCGGCCACAGTGATGGGGATCAACAGGATCACGTTTACGATCGTCCCGGCCCTGGCGTCACTCCAGGCGCCAAAGATCAAGATCTGTGACAGCACCACGCCACCGGCGGCGAGCACCCACCACCCCGTTGACCCCAGCAGCAGCATGACACCACTCGCCACGAGCAGCAGCGCAGCGGCAAGCCAGAGCAGGCCCACGGGGCGTGAGATGGGCGCCTGCAGTTGTGCCACGGTGGCAAAACCGAATGCTTTGACAAACCCCAGTGTGCAGATGAGTCCATGAATGAGCAATAGCGCGATGACGATGTATTTCATGTTTTGTATCTCCCTATGTGCGTGAATTCCTCGCTGCCTTCAGTGTAGAACGGGTACGAATAAAAGGGACTACATCACCATGTAGGTCGTGATGTAGTCTTCAAGCCTTCTTCCGCTAAGACCGGTAAATCATCGATCGTATTACAATGCCAGATACACCCGTCGTGCTACAATCGCGGCGCGTCAGGTCGCGGCATATCGCTTTCCCGGCCAGCAACTCGAAGCCGGCGCAGGCCACGGAGGTAACCCATGCATGAATACTTGATTCTGATCAACATCACACTCGCGCTCATCGTCGCCTTTATTGGCGGAGTGCTGGCGCGGCGGGTTGGCCTTCCTTCCATCGTCGGCTACCTGCTGGCCGGCGTGGTGATTGGCCCGTTTACTCCCGGCTATGTGGGCGACGTGGATACCATCATGCAACTCGCCGAGTTGGGTGTGATCTTCCTGATGTTCGGCGTCGGGCTGCACTTTTCGTTTCAGGACCTGTGGCGGGTGCGCGATGTGGCGATCCCGGGCGCCCTGATCCAGACCATGCTGGCGACGCTGCTTGGCTTTGCCCTGACGCAGTGGTGGTGGGCTGGGAAATGCAGGCGAGCGTCATGCTGGGTCTCGCCATCTCAGTCGCCAGCACCGTGGTGCTCCTGCGCGGACTGATGGATCATTCGCTGCTGAACACATCACATGGGCAGGCGGCAGTTGGCTGGCTGGTGATGGAAGACATCCTATCGGTGCTGATTCTGGTGTTATTGCCAACCGTTGCCGCCAGTTCGAGTGGGTTTGACTGGGTGTCGCTTGCGGTCACATTGCTCAAAGCAGCCGCCTTTGCTGCGATCATGTACTTTATCGGAACTCGCTTCTTTCCATGGTTGCTGGAGAAAGTTGCGCACACGCGTTCGCGTGAACTATTTGTGTTGGCGATCATGGCGATTGCCCTGGGCACGGCAATGGGCGCGTCGGAGATTTTTGGCGTGTCGCTGGCGCTGGGCGCATTTGTTGCGGGCGCGATCATCAGCCAGTCGCACCTCAGCCACCAGGTCGAGGGCGACGTCTTCTCGTTCCGCGAGATCTTTTCCGTGTTGTTCTTTGTGTCAGTGGGTATGTTGGTTAACCCGATCTTCTTGTGGCAGAACATCGCCCAGGTGACCGCTATTGCACTATTGGTGGTTGTTGGCAAGGCTGCGATTGTTATCCTGTTAGGTCTGTTGCTCCCACGACCGGCGCGCACCTTTCTGATCGTGGCGATCGGGCTGAGCCAGATCGGCGAGTTCTCGTTTATCTTGGGGCAGAGCGGGGTGGCGCTCGGGATGTTGAGTGCTGACCAGTACTCGCTGATCCTGGCGGCGGCGCTCATCTCGATCACGGTCAACCCGTTCATGTACAAGTTGCTGCCGATCGCGGAAACCTATCTTCCGCGGCTGCCGCACTTCTGGCGGCGTTTTGACCAGAGTGTCACGCTTCCGGAAATCGCCGACGAGAGACTCGTTGACCATGTGGTCATTGTGGGGTATGGGCGCGTCGGCAAAGAGATCGTCGGCGTGCTCCAATCGCTGGCGGTCCCGATCCTGGTCGTCGAAATGGACGCAGAGCGCATTGCCGGGCTCAATGAACGCACCATCCCGGCATTGTATGGCGACGCCAGTAATTCAAACATCCTGGCGCACGCCCACCTTGATCGCGCCAAGGCCCTGGTTTCGACCGCGCCGGAAGAAAGTGCTGCGTTGATGATTGTCACGGCAGCGCGGGACTTGAATCCCAAGCTACCGATCATTGCCCGCGCTGCGACCGTGGATGGCGTGCGCGAACTGGCTGAGGCGGGGGCGGATCATGTGGTCCAGCCGGAACTAGAAGGTGGTTTGGAACTACTGAACCACACCCTGTTGAGTCTTGATTTTCCCCTGCGTGAGGTCTACCAATATGCCGAGACGGTGCGGCGCGAGCAGTATAACTTTGCCGCGCCGGCAAGTGACGAACACCGGTCCATGCATGACCTGCTGCTGAGTTTGAAGGGGTTCGAAATCGTCTGGCTGCCGGTCGAGGCTTCGAGTCCGCTGGCCGGCAAGACGTTAGCCGAAAGCCAGTTGCGTGCGCAGAGCGGGGCGTCGGTGGTGGCATTGGTGCGTGACGGGCAACTCACGGCAATTCCAAGTACAACGATGATCTTTGAGCCGGGCGACCGGGTTGGCGTGGTTGGTGAAAATGCGCAAATTGACGCGGCACAGAACTTGCTCATCGGTGTATAGCGGCTAGAATGTGCCGGTTTGATCGGCACGCACTTGATCCCGTATGCCCACGATCATGGGATCGCCCAGACCACCGCCGCCGGGATGCTCGCCTTGATGGGGCAATGAATTTTGTGGGGACGCTGGGTTCCGGCTGGTTGACGGACCGCCGTGACCCGGCCAAGTTGCCGCCGATCTACTTTGGGTTCCGTGGCGTCTCGTTGCTCTTTCTGCCTTTTGTGACGGGCCGTTTATGCGGCCTCGCCGTCCTTTGGCCTGACTATATCGCTGTGCCGGAACGGCT
The DNA here is from genome assembly GCA_016713335.1 of Candidatus Fredericiella danica. Taxonomy (GTDB): domain Bacteria; phylum Chloroflexota; class Anaerolineae; order Caldilineales; family Caldilineaceae; genus Fredericiella; species Fredericiella danica. The sequence continues at coordinate 133,499 of JADJPH010000021.1, forward strand.
GGCGGCCGACAACTTTGGCCGGCGCAATGGGAACGGCCTATGGCTGGGTTTTCCGCAGCCACCGCGCAGCCTGCGGGGGGGCCTGGCGGGTGCGTTGGCCTTTTTCGCGGCGCTGGCCAGCTCCTGCCAAGTCGCGGGCCCTGCACGTCCAGTCGTGGTGCACCTCTGATTGGTTTGTTCTGATAGACCCTCGGTGCCTTTTCCGCGAAATCTCTGTAGCCCCGCACCGACAATCATTGCGGTTGCAGTCGCGACGGTAATCAACTCTAGGAGATAGGGGTTGGCAACTGTGATGGCAGCGACCAACAGGATCGCTGTCAGCGGCGCCCTGATAACCAGGGTGATCATCCCCGCCTGAAGTGTTGCAAGGATCAGAATGAGCGGCACACTTGGGAACAAGAGGTTGATGGCGAGGCCCACCATGGTTGCAGTGTATAGGGATGGAAAGACGGCGCCACCCAGGTACCCGCCCTTAAGTGAAAACCCAAGCAGCAGCGGCTTTAGCAGTGCCAGCAGCAGCAGCATGGGGATGCCGTATGACGCCGCGCTGCTCATAATACGGTGAACGGCGGCTTCGCCGGAAAATAGCAGGTCCGGTATAAAGTAGCCGATGATGGCAATGATGGCGCCACTCACCAAGACGCGGGCAAAGATGTTGTCTTTGAAGACCCCCATGACTCGGCCGGCGATCCGCAGCGACACGCCGGTCCATAGCGCCAGGATGGCGCCACCGATCCCGAAAATGACGGCATAGAGGATATAGACTGGAGTCAACTCGTTCAGTGCACCGACGTCGAAGTAGCCGGCGAAGGGTGGAATGTGCAGGAGCGTGAGCACAAGGTAGCCGACGGTGCCGCCGACCAGGGTCCAGCCGACCAACAGTAAATTGCTGACCGCGCCGGACGCCTCCGTGGCGAACAGCGTGCCGAACAACGGGCTACCGACGACACCGTTGTAGGTTGAAGCGAGACCTGCCAGCAGGAACTCAGGCATGAACTGCCGGGCGATCTTGAGTTTGTCGCCGAGCCAGGCGGTCACGTCAACGGTCAGAAAGCCCAACGCTGCCTCCGGGCCGACGCTTGCACCAGAGAAGAGCGAGAAGAAGGAAGAGAGCAGCGTCCCCAAGAAGTTCGAGTAGTCGACCTTAGCGC
>JADJPH010000022.1 GCA_016713335.1 Candidatus Fredericiella danica
TGACTCGCCATGTCTCTTCACCCGATTGTATGCTTTCGGCTGAGATGCGATCATCGATTGCATATGGCCAGGACACATTCTTAAGCACTACAATGTCATTGGTTTCACCAATGCAATGAAGCCTCTTTGAATAAAGAGTGACCGGAGGTTTAGCATGGTTCGTTCAACCGTTCGCCATTTTCGCATATTGGTTTTGGGTCCACGATGCGGCAAGAGGCCGGTGAATAGAACTTGAAAGTCCCCATGTGTTCGGAGTAGTTCTTCATAGACAGTCAGAATGTCCAGATCAGATACGTTGTCCGATTTTCTAATAAGTTGTTGACTTAGTTTTTGCACCTCCAGAACTTTTTCATAGTATAACTCCCTCCAGTGATTTGTATCGGTTGTATCTGAATCCGCAGCCTGCAACAATCTCGTCCTCGGTTTATCGATTGTTTCTGCATCATTGACCTGCGGTAGCTGTAAGTACGGTGCGAGAGTTGGCTTGCCGACTTTCAGGAATAGAAGGAGTTTCAGTGATCGAATCGCTGTCTGTGGCGGGGTTTGCTCCTTTCTTGGCAAAGATACTCTATCCTTGTTGATTTCTAGAACGAACTTATTCAACGGTTGAAACCAAAAATCATATATTGGGTGCAGAATCCAACGCAAAGAAGAGAGTGTATTACCACTCAACCTAAAAAACTGGGACAACTCTCGCTCGTCAAATCGTCCGAACGTGCTGAGCCGCCGCAGTGGCGCTACAAAACTCGAAATGACTCCAGGTTCAAAAAGCGACCACGTGATATTTGTTTTGCCAGGTAGAACGAACTCATCTGGTTTCGATGAAAGAACTGCATATTCGCGACTGTAATGGTAAAAATAACAGAATAGTATCAATAGATTTGTTTGAATTTGTGTGAAATCAATGTTTTCTGGGATTGTAATGTGGTTTGCCAGGAGCAATTGATGGTCAGCAAATCCCAGAACTAGCTTTGACCAAGTTCGTCTTTTCTCAATCGAACCGAAACCGGACTTTTCGAGCACTTTGTCCCAATGCTCTTGACTGATGCGCAATTTAGGGGAATTTCGCATGGTATATACTTGGGTTGGTAGACGAGACGAAAATGCGACTTCATGGCCATTTGAAATGCACTCTCGGCAAATATGATAAAGTACCTTAAAAATACCCGTTCGCAGATCGACTTCCCATGGGATATGGTATCTTTTTCCTCTTGTGAAGGGTAGTTGCAGTCGATGATCTCGTAAACAGGCAGAAATACACCGCTTTCAGTACCCATGACTCACCTCTTCTCTTCAACCCACAGTGATCCTTGCCGCAAACCAGACTGATCAAGTTTAAATAGTAAACTAGTGATCAACCCCAAATTGCGGTCTACGCACCTAAAGCGTTCGAACGGAAATATCCGGTGGAAAATATGTTTGCTTAACAAAGGCGTCACCATCTTCGCAATCCAAATTGGGGCTTTGCCGGGGTCGCAAAGTCAAATTACTTGGACCAACAATGACAACCGTTCGCTCTTTGGGATAGAGCAAGAAGATGATGGAAGCATAACCCGAATCCAGGCGCCGCGTCAACTGGCCCGCGAGGTGCATTGCGATATCTATGGTGGAAGACACGGCAGGCAAGCTACTTCACTAGTTCATGGTCATCGACGCCGACGGGCCTTTCACCGACGGTGACCGACTCGCTCAACTGGACCAACGCCGGCACTGTCATTGTGCATTCGACACTGCGTAAGGTATTGTATGGTGGACCAAGGCGGTTTCTCTCACAATCTGTGCAATCGAACTTATGTGCATCAGAACCAAATGTAGGGAAACGGGCTGGCGCTAGGAGAATTTCAGTCTTGGCCACTCTATTGTAGGCCCACAAAAACTAAAGTGAGGTAAGGCGCATACGGTGTCCGACAATATCCTATATCCGCAGCATGCAGGTGCCAGAGTACTACGTATGCCTGCGTTTGCGAAGGCATCGCTCCACTGTTACAGTTCCTGTCGCCAGCCCCCGAATCGAATACCCCAAATGCGCCTTGAGCAAGGAGCGCTCGGGGATGTTCTGCCAGATCGCCAGCCCCGACGCGATGATGGAGTCCGCCCCGATGGTGACGCCCGGTTCAATGTAGATGCCGGTGCCACAGCGCACGCGATCCCCAAAACGCACCCGGCTTGAGGTGACGACGCTGGGACCAAAGCTGCAGTGGTTGCCCAGCACGCAGTGATGCTCGATGCTGCAATAGGCACTCAGGAAGTTGTTGTCCCCCACCGTGGCGCACGCGCCAAAGTGGCAGAGCGCCATGACGACGTTGCCCTCGCCCCAGGTCACATTCATCCCGACTACCGCGCTGGGATGGATGACATTGGCAAAGGGGATGCCGCGGCTCTTCCACTCATCGAAAATACGTTCGCGGAACGGGATGCTGGTGCTGATCGAGATGACCGCCGCATCAAATAGCCCGGCGGCGTGTTGGTCCACAGCCCAACTGAGATCGATCGCCCCAAGCACCGGCACGCCGGCAATGCGCTTGCCGTGGATGGCGCGGTTGTCGTCGATTACCGCCACGGCACGTTGATGGCGCACGCCCTGCAAGGCATCGATGATCTGGATGGCGCCGTTGCCGCCGCCGATGATCAGCAGGCGCTGCGCCCGGTTCGCCGGGTAGCGGTCATCAACGGTGTCGTTTACATCTGCTTGAATTGCACCTCTGGCGGTCTTCTGGGATGAGGTACGCGCGACGACGTACGCTTCGACGTCCGCCTCGGTGACGCGATCGCCGGCAGCCGGCACCTGGCTGATGTCGACCTTGTGCCGTTCGGCCAACAGTTCAGCCTTTTTTGTCCAACTTCTCGCCGGTTCAGCAGTAGTCTCGGTCGCCGGCGTGGCGGTCGCCACCAACCAGGCGTGCACGGCGTCGAGGGAGACCACTGTTGGCGACAACACCCCAATCACCTCGCCAATCGCCACTTCCGCACCGGGCGCCGCAAGCAGGGTCAGGTACCCTGCAGCCGGCGCCTCGATGTCAAAGACACTCTTGGTCGTCTCGGCGACCGCGACCACTTCGCCCTTTGTCACCCAGGCGCCGGAAGGCTTTGACCATTCGCCGAACATGGCGTGGGTGTCGTTTGGGCCGGATGTGGGAGCGGGGTGAATTGTGTGGATGAGTCCATGATTGAGCCTTGTCAGGGTGTTGCATATTGCCTAGGGTCCACTTCAATGTTGGGACAAACCCGGGAACGCAATGGTCAGATTCTTCTTGGCCAGTGCGACGCACGAGACTCCTACAGGGGAGCGACGAATGCCGGTGCAAGATGCGCACTATGTGCTGCGCAATAGTTCAAAGACGGCGTCGCGGATCACGGCTGTTGAGACGAGCACCTGGTCTTCTAATGACTTTGCCGCTGGGATGACGGTCGGTGCGGCGCCGAGGCGCTGGACCGGTGCATGTAGTTGGGCGCCGAGGGCAGCATACAACTGCGCGGCAACCTCTGCACCCCAGCCAAAGGCGGTCTGGCTCTCTTCGACGACGATCACGCGGCCGCTCGCGGCAGCCGCTTCGGCCAATGGCGCCGGATCCAGCGGGCTGATGCAACTGGGAAAACAGGCGAGCACGCGGATTTCCTCGCCGGCGAATTCATCGAACAGCGGCAACACCAGCCGGCTCATCCCACCGTACGCAATGACGGTCACGTCTGGAATTTGGGCAGCCGGGTAGTTGGTCGCGGTCGTCACGGGATAGCCAAAGCGATCCAGGGTTGTCGCAAAGGAGCGCACGGCGCCATCCGCGGAAAGGTGCAGCGCCAGCGGATAAAGCAACTTGTTCTCCACAAAGAGCACCGGCTCAGGGTCGGCTGCCGCCAGTTTGAGCAGCGCCCCCGCATCATGGAGATGGCTCGCTGCGATGAGCTTAAGGTGCGGGATCCCGAAGAAGAGCCGTTCCAGCGACTGGCTGTGGGTGGGACCATACCCGCGGCCGCCGCCCATCGGCGTGCGCACTACCAAGGGCACCTGCACCGCACCGTTGTACATGGCCGGGTATTTGGCAGCGTGGTTGATCAACTGGTCCGCACCCAGCGCAATGAAGTCGCCAAACATGATCTCCGCAATCGGGTGAAAGCCACGCAGGGCCAGGCCCACGCTCACGCCAACGATCGAGGCTTCGGCGATCGGCGTTGCGAAGACGCGCTCCGGAAAGCGCGTGGAAAGCCCCTGGGTCACCTTGAAGGCGCCCCCATACGGGTCGAGGATGTCTTCGCCCAGCACCACCGCGCGCGGATCATCGGCCATGATCTCCGCGAGCGCACGGCGCAGGCTCTCCACATAAGTCAGATGCGGTGTGGCCCTGGTCATCGCTGCCATCCGCCGCCCTGTTGGCGAAAACTTACCAGCGTCTGCGGAGGCATAGCCAATGCCTGCACCACGGCCGCGTCGAGGCGGGCTTCGATGGCGGCGTCAATGGCCGCACGCTTTGCTTCAGGCAACGTGGCGGCCAGGCGTTGCAGCGGATCCCTTGCCCGGTACGCGGCCAATTCTTCCTCGCTGCGCATGTCGTCGCCCTTGCTGTGCGGCGCCAGCCGGTAGGTGTTCAACATGAGAAAGTAGGGGCGTCCGGTCGTGCGGACCGTTGCCACGGCGTGCCGCGCGGCGTCGTGCACTGCCAGCACATCATCCGCAGTGAGCTCAGTCCGGTCAATTTGGAAGGGTGTAGGGCGATCCGCCAGGTTGCCGGCGTGTTCAAACTGCTTGTGCGTACTCTGTGCATACTGGTTGTCTTCCAGGACGAAGAGGAGTGGCAGCGCCCACAGGGAAGCCAGGTTGAGACTTTCGTAGACAACGCCCTGCCCCATCGTACCGTCGCCCAAAAAGACCACAACAATGGCGCCACTCTGTTTCAGCTTTTCGGCCAGCGCCGCGCCAACGGCGTTGGGGACGATGCCGCCCTGCACGCCATTGGTGTAGAGGTTGCCGGTGTGCAGGTGTTGGGTGCCCCCGACGCCACCGCAGACCCCGCCGGCGCGGCCCAGGAGTTCGGCGACCAGCCCTTCGACGTCGTCACAATAGGCGATGAAATGGCCGTGGGCGCGATGGCTTGAGAAGATGACGTCGCGGGTGCGATCCAGGGCGTTGACAACGCCCACTGCGGTCGCTTCCTGGCCAATCGAGGTATGCACCGTGCCGTGGATCTGGCCCTGGGCATAGAGGTCAAAAAAAGTCTGTTCGGTGCGCCGGATCAGCGCCATCTGCGCATAGAACAGTTCGGCCAATGGGTGTTCCATAGACCGTTATCAAACCACAGAGCACAAAGAACACAAAGAAAGAAAAGGAGATTTCTCCTTCTTTGCGTTCTCCGTGTTCTCTGCGGTCACACTTCCTCGCATTTCCCAGGCAACCAATGCCGGTGCCGGCTAGTAAAGGAACGGGGTTGCGGCTGGCATGGCTGGCGGGTGCGTGAGCCTGGGCAGGGCTCGACAAACCCGCCCTGGCTCCCCGTGGCATCGGCGTGTGGTGGCCGCTATCATCGACGACATGAGCAATGCACAACGCCGGTTCATGGGCATACTGGACTTTACCCCAATGAGTGGACCGGAAGATAAGTCCTGCTAAACTAACCACAGCAGGGGGAAAGGTATGACGACACGACGAACATATAGCACCGAATTCAAACGTGAGGCCGTGGCGCTGGTGCAGACGAGCGGCAAGACTATGGCCGAGGTGGAGCGCTGCCGGCGCTCGCTGACCGGCGCATCGACGATCACCTGCCGCCCCGGTCCCACATGGATCACAATATCGCCCGATCCCCAAACGCGCGCACGGTGTTGATCTCGGTGGTGAGCATCACCCCCACATATTCGACATCATACGGGCGGGTCAGAGGATACGTAGTTTTCGTTGCAGCCATACCCCGATCATAGCACAATCAGAACGTGCGTTCTATAGTTGGTTTCCACCCTAGCCGGCGAGCAGGATATTCGTCAACCACCACGGACACGGCAATGCCGATGTCCCTACGGTCCCTACATGGCGAGCGGGGTGTTCGTCAACCACCACGGACACGGCAATGCCGATGTCCCTACGGTGTATCGTGAACGGAACCCAAAGACCTGAAACACGCCCTTTTGCCCCTCTCTTTGTCTCCCTGTCTCTTTGTCTCTTTGTCTCCTTGTCTCTCTGTCTCCAAGCACCTCTTCAACCAATCCAGCGGGATCCTCCTGTCCAGTTGCTCCGCTGCGAGCGCCTCCTCCGGCGTCCCCGGATACTCCGCATAGAAATCGTCGTGCGTCCCTCGCTGTGCGAACATCTCCGCCTGCGTGCGCAGATGCCACGCCTCATCGCGCCCTGGCCTGCTCCACCACGGCAGAAACACATGCTGATAATCCCCTACCCCCGCCAGCGCGGCCGGAAGAGATTCTTGAAGACCGACACCGGTCTCGACTTATCCGACGTGGACACCAGAAACAACTGCCCGCCGCCGTCGATGGTGGGCTTCACCGCATTGAGGAACTGATTCATCTCCGGCACGAAATCCGCCTCATCCACCAGCGCCAGCGTGCCCGTGTACGAGCGGCCGGATTTGGTGGAGAAGGCCAAGGCCCTCGACCCATTGGAGAGCACCCACCTGGTCTCATTCGCCAACATGACGCGCTCCGCCTGCATCCACGGGGGCAGCCGGTCGTACATCCCATGCAGCCGCCAGAGCAGCTCCTTCGCCTCCGCCTCCCGGAGCGAGAAGAGGAGCACCGTCGCAGGGGAACGGAAGAGCATCAGCCACAGCGCATACGCGAGGGAGAGCCAGGAGATCCCCAACTGCCGCGCCTTGAGGACGACGAGTTTGCGCGAGTGGGCCATCGTTTGCAGGGTCCGCTCCTGCGCCGGCCAGAGTTCAAAGCGGACCCAATCCTGGGTCGTCGCGTCGTAGATGAAGACGAAATTGCGCACGAAGAAGGGGAGGTCCTGGGAGCAGAGGAGCCAGGCGAGGCGCGGATCGGTCATGGGAAAGGAGAAATGCGAATGATAATTGTCAATGGCTAATGAAATGCGGCGTTGATGGACATCACGCTCCATTGCCCCTGGTATGTGCGGCGCACGGTCGGCCTACAGCGCAACTAAATCCGTTCCCGTCTCAAATCCGCTGTAGTGGCTCCTTTGCCACGATGTGACGGTGGCGGTTATAAATGCGCCCTTGAAGTCGGTGTAGCGGGACCTACCTTCCGGCGCTTGTTGGCTGGCGTGCTGCTTGACGGCTGCATACTGCGCCGCCAGCCCCGGATCGAAGCGCAACGCAGTACGGAAGGCGATCGCGTCGCGCCAGGTCTTGCTTTCGTATTCAACTACGTGCACCAGATGGGTGCGCTCCGACTGGTCGCGGCCGCGGCCAAAGATGAAATGGTCGAGGACGCCAGCATGCTCGGCATAGTCGTACCCGAGCGACTCAAGTGGCGCCTTGCAATTGGTCCAGCCTGCTTGCGTCTCGACGCCGATGAGAATATCGAGGATTGGCTTTGCGCGCAGGCCGGGGATTGAGGTAGAGCCGTAGTGCTCGATGGCAACAACCACGTCAGCCAAGACGGCCAGAAGCCGCTGCTCTTCGGCGGCGTACGCGCCCGGCCAGCGTGGGTCATAGTCAACCAGCAGATTTATATTGTGCTTGAGACCAAGCGTAGCGCCCGCTGCCAACGCTATGGCATCGGCATCGAGTTCTTGCCGCACATCGCCCATTTGCTTCTCCTCGCCGAAACCCGGACGCCGCCTGGTCATTGCATGCAGATTATACATGGTATTGCTATCCGCCTTCACCTGCTGCCTTTGCCCCTGGCCAGGTGCTGATCGTGCCCTCATCGCCGTCGTTTGCGAAGTCCCGTCCCCCTGCATCGGGCGTACATCCCGCTCCTAGTTCCCTTTGTCTTTTCCCTCGCTCAAGGCCACAAAGTGTACCTCCACCCTCGCATCGACCTCCTCTGCACAGGCCTCGCCATCCTGGCCGGGCGCCCCAAACTCGGTGAATCGTGGCTCGCCGTGCAACTCGCCACGGCAGTGGGCAGCGGGCATGCGTTGCTGGGCTTGCCGTCCACGCCGGGGCGGGTGCTCTACCCGGCGCTCAAAGACACACCCCGTCGCCTGCGCGACCGGCTGATCAAGCAGCAGGCGCCCGCGCAGGCGGCGGTATCCTTCGTCACCCAGTGGGAGACGCTCGGGGCCAGGGGCTGGTGGATCTGATGGACGCTCTTACTCTCCGGCATGCAGCGGCTGGCGGCGCACCGCGACCTCTGCATCCTGCTCGTGGACCATCACCGCAAGATCTCGCCCGGCGCCGATGCGGTGGACCACATCTTTGGCAATACCGCCAAGGCCGGCGTAGTCGACGCCGCGCTCAGTCTCTATCGCCAGCGCGGCGCGGCGGAGGCAGTGCTTACCACACCTACCACAGCGGACGGCTCACCCTTTCCTGTGGTGAGCCGTCCGCTGTGGTAGGTACAGAAGTCAGGATAGAAAGCAGATCGGCATGTAGCGTCATGGCGTAGTGGGTGGTTGCGCTGACCGATGTAGACGAGAAGATTGTAGTGGTGGCGGACGGTCAGCCACCCTCCGTAGCCACCTGAATTTTCCGGCGCCAACTGCGGCTACAAGCCGCAGCTACGGTCCGCCCCCCTCTCCCTGTCTCCCTGTCTCCTTGTCTCCTTGTCTCCTTGTCTCCTTGTCTCCTTGTCTCCTTGTCTCCTTGTCTCCTTGTCTCCCGGTCTCTTTGTCTCTTTGTCTCTTTGCCTCTCCCTACGCCGGGATCGCGGGCGTATCAATCAACGCCACTGCCGCGTCGATCTCTTCCTGGCTCATCTCATGGCGCTGCAAGCGCCCGGAGAAGTATGCCTCATACGAGGCCATGTCGAAGTGGCCGTGGCCGCACAGGTTGAAGAGGATGGTCTTCGATGTTCCTTCCTCTTTGGCGCGCATGGCCTCATGAATTGCGGCGGCGATGCCGTGGTTAGCTTCCGGTGCAGGAATGATGCCCTCGGCACGCGCAAAGAGCAGACCCGCCTCAAAGGTGTCGATCTGGTCGACGGCCTGCGCCTCGATGATCCCATCGCGCAACAGTTGGCTGACAATGGCGCCCGCGCCGTGATAGCGCAGCCCGCCGGCATGAATCTTCGCCGGCACAAAGGTGTGGCCCAGTGTGTACATCGGCAGCAGCGGCGTCATGCCGATCGTGTCGCCAAAATCATAGCGGAAGACGCCACGGGTCAGCTTTGGGCAGGAGGTCGGCTCAACTGCGATCGCCCGCAACTTCTTGCCTTCGGTCAGTTTGTAGCGCAGGAAGGGGAACGAGATGCCGGCGAAGTTGGAGCCGCCGCCAAAGGGGGCGATGACGATGTCGGGGAAATCCCCCGCCATCTCCATCTGCTTGATCGCTTCCTGGCCGATGACTGTCTGATGGAGCAGTACGTGGTTGAGCACGCTGCCCAATGAGTACTTGGTCTCCGGATCCATTGCGGCCATTTCGACTGCTTCCGAGATGGCAATGCCGAGGCTGCCGGGTGAATCCGGGTCCTGCGCCAGGATCTGCCGACCCGCGTTGGTGCGGTCGCTGGGCGACGGGTAGACGTCGGCGCCCCAGGTGTTCATCATCAGCTTGCGATAGGGCTTCTGCTCATAGGAGATCTTGACCATGTAGATCTCGCAAGCCATGTCGAAGACGTTGCAGGCGAACGCCAATGCGCTGCCCCACTGCCCGGCGCCGGTCTCGGTCGTAATGCGCTTGACGCCTTCCTGTTTGTTGTAGTATGCCTGCGGCACGGCGGTGTTAGGTTTGTGGGAGCCGGCCGGGCTGACGCCTTCATATTTGTAGTAGATTTTCGCCGGCGTATCGAGTGCCTTTTCCAACCGATGAGCGCGGTAGAGCGGCGTCGGACGCCACAGCTTGTAGATCTCACGGACCTCTTCGGGGATCTCCACCCAGGTCTCGCTTGTCACTTCCTGCTTGATGAGTTCCATCGGGAACAAGGGCGCCAACGCCTCCGGGCCGATCGGCTCATGGGTGGCAGGATGCAGCGGCGGCAGCGGCTTGTTCGGCATATCGGCCGTGATGTTGTACCACTTTTCGGGGATATCACGTTCCGAAAGCACATATTTCGTTTGTTTGGGCATGTTTCTCCTCCAGAAACCAGGTATTATTGGAACAATTGCATCCTGAATTTGGTTGGGGCGTCACCGTTGACGGCGGTTGAATGAGGCGCGCTTATTCTATCCCGTTTCGATGCAGTGTCAATCGCAGCAGAAGTGAAAGGAATGATTCGCACATCTCCCCCTACAAGAAATGCAATTGCGGTTTGCCGGTGACAGGCATATACTTTGCATGTTCCCACCATACAGTTCACAGGAGATCATTCAGCCATGCAGACCATTAGACGATCTTATCTTTCTATCGTGCTGGTTGTCGTCGTCGCCCTGCTGCTTGCAGCATGCGCGGGTGCGGCCGCACCCGCGGCGCCGGCGGCCCCGAGCGACAGCGCCGCTGCGCCCGAAGCTGCGACGACGGAGGCCGCATCTGCCGAGGCGGCAGCGCCGACCGGCGACGCCATTCCGATCGGGGTTGCCGTCGCGCAGACGAGCAATGTGGCGTTGTTCGGTCAAGAGCAGGTACTGGGCGCCCAGTTGGCGGAGCAGTACTTCAATGAGCAGGGCGGTGTCAACGGCACCCCAATTCAACTCGTGCTCCAAGATACGGCCGGTGAAGAAGCAGGCGCCATCAACGCGTTCCAAACGCTGATCAACGGCAATGTCGTGGCCATCATTGGCCCGACACTCTCGCAGCAAGCGTTCGCCGCAGACCCATTTGCCGAGAAGGCTGGGGTGCCGGTGATCGCGCCGTCGAATACGGCGAAGGGCATCCCTCAGATTGGCCCCTACACGAGCCGGGTCTCGGCCCCAGTCGCCAAGGTGGCGCCCAATGCCCTGGCCGCCGCGCTGAAGATCAACCCGGAGATCAAGAAGGTGGCGGTTGCCTTTGCGCAGAACGATGCGTTCAGCAATTCCGAGACCGGCACCTTCCAGAACGCCATCACGGACACGTTTGGGCTTGAACTCGTTACGGTGCAGACTTTCCAGACAACCGACACCGATTTCACGACGCAGGCCTCCAACATCCTGAATGCTGCGCCTGATCTGGTCGTCATCTCGGGTCTTGCCGCCGATGGCGCCAACCTGATCAAACAACTCCGCGATCTGGGCTACACCGGTCTCATTGTGGGCGGCAACGGCTTGAACACCGCCAACATCTTCCCGGTCTGCCAGGCGCAATGCGATGGCATCCTGGTCGCCCAGGCATACAGCCCCATGCTTGACTCGGCCGTCAACAAGATGTTGGTCGACACCTACTCTGGGGCACAGGGCAAGACGCCCGGCCAATTTACGGCGCAGGCATTTGCGGCGGTGCAGGTGATTGTTGAGGCGCTCAAAGCAGTCGATGCCAAGACCCCGCTCAAGGAGATGGCGCTGGTCGATCTGCGCAACGCACTGAACGCGGAATTGCTGTCAGGCGCGAAGTATGACACCCCATTGGGTTTGATCTCGTTTGACCCCGAAGGCGAAATCAATCAGGAGCAGTTCTACGTGGCTCAAATCAAGATGGATGCTGACGGCGCCAATGGGAAGTTTGAACTGCTGAAGTAGTCCACCACTTCAGGCGCGAGTATCGATTCTTCAGGTTCCACCCGCCCGGTTGCGCCGGCTGATCCCAAATTGGAGCAGTTCGCACAACCGGGCGGTGGGACGCCATAGAGGTTGGCCTATCGTCCACCCATGAATACAACCCTCTTCGCGCAGCAACTGCTGAACGGCCTTGCGGTCGGCGGCGTCTATGCCCTTTTTGCCCTCGGTTACACCCTCGTCTTTTCGATCTTACGCGTCATCAACTTCACGCACGGCGCCCTCTTTGCCCTGGGCGCCTATTTCACCTATGCTTTGACCGGCAGCGCCTTTGGTTTCAACGGTGTACTTGCCAACGCGGCGCTGCCGATGGGATTGCCATTTCCTGTTGCTGCGCTCCTTGGCGGTGTCTTGGCGGGCATCGTGGGGATGGGGGTCGAACGCATCGCCTTCAAACCGTTGCGCGACCGCAAGGCCGACCCATTGCTCACCATGGTCTCCAGCCTCGGCATGGCGGTTGTCATTGTCAACCTCATTCAGTTGCTGGTCGGCGCCGAGATCTACTCCTACCCGCAGAGCGTGCTGGCAGGGCTGCCGGCTGCGCTGGTGCTGCCCGTTGGGGAGCAGGCAATCCGGATCCGCACAGTCCAGGCGATCATCTTTGTGGTGTCGATGGCGCTGGTGCTCATCCTGACCGTGGTGATCAACCGGACGCGATTGGGCAAGGCGCTGCGCGCCGTCTCCGAAGATGCGACAACGGCCAGCCTGCTTGGGATCAACCCGGATCGACTCATTCTCTTTACTTTCTTTTTGAGCGGTTTTCTGGGCAGCGTTGCCGGTGTGCTCATTGGTCTCAGCGTGAGTATCGCCGGGCCCTACTTTGGGATCGTCTTTGGCCTGAAGGGGATTGCGGTGATCGTGCTCGGTGGGCTCGGCAGCATTCCGGGGGCGGTGCTTGGCGGCTTTGCGATCGGGATGGCGGAGGCATTGGTCCCGCCGGAGTATGTCGCGTATAAAGAGATGATCGCCTTTCTCTTCCTTTTCATCGTGCTACTTATCCGGCCGCAAGGCTTGCTGGGCCGCGCCCAAACGCAGAAGGTGTAAGATGGACAATCTGCTGGGCGGCGCGTTCAACACCTATGGTCCCTTGATCGTGACGATGGTCTTTGCAGCGATGCTGGCGCTCTCGCTCTATCTGCCACTGATGTCGGGGCAACTGTCCCTTGCCAGTCCCGGCTTTTACGCGATTGGCGGCTACATTGCGGCGATTCTGTCGACGACGGTTTGGAAGCCCGCGGGCAACAGCTACCCCATCTACTATCTGTTGGCAGAGATGGGCATTGCCGCCGTTGCCTCGGCGTTGCTGGCCATTGCCATCGGCGGGCTTGCGCTGCGGCTGCGCGGCATTTATCTGGCGCTCGCCACGATTGCGTTTGTTGAAATCCTGCGTGCTGGCGCTGAACCTGCCGATCACCGGAGGTGCGGTCGGCATCTTTGGCATTCCGCAGCCGTTTGCAACGACGCTGGGATACCTGTGGGTTGCGATTCCACTGTTGCTCTTTAGCGCGTGGGCTATCTACCGTCTGCAACGGATCCGCGCCGGTCGTGCCCTGAATGCCATTCGCGAGGACGAACTGGCCGCGGATGCGATGGGGATCAACCTCACCTTCTACAAGGTCCAGGCTTTTGCGCTCGGCGCCGTGCTGGCCGGGATGGTTGGCGTCATCAGCGCCCACTTCCTCAACACCTGGAATGCACGCCAGGGGACCTTCGATGCCAGCATTGCCTATCTGGCGTTTGTACTCGTCGGCGGTTCGCGTACGGTCCTCGGTCCCATCGTTGGCGCCTTGTTGCTGACGGCCCTGCCTGAACTGCTGCGTGCGGCGGCCGGGATAACCTGGCTCCCCCTGTGGATGACGCCCCTGCTACGGGACGGCCGGATGATCCTCTATGGCATCTTGATCGTCGTCGTCGTCGTGCTTTTCCCCCAGGGGCTGATCACACCGAATCTGTTCAAACGCAAGCGTACGGGGGATGCATGACAATCCTTGCCGTACAGAACGTGAGCTGCAGTTTTGGCGGGTTGATGGCGGTGGACGCCGTGTCGTTTGATGTGGCGGAAGGTGAGATCTTTGGTCTGATTGGTCCAAACGGGGCAGGGAAGACCACGCTCTTCAATATTATGACCGGGCTGACGCCCCCCAGCGGCGGTCAGATCGTCTTCGAGGGCGAGGACATTGCGCGGATGGCGCCCCATCAGATTGCCGCTCGCGGTGTGGCGCGCACATTTCAAAATATCCGCCTCTTTGGGAAACTGGACGCGCTGGAAAACGTGCTCATTGCACGGCACCTTCACACGCGTACAAATGTCTTCGCGGGGATGGTAGGCCTGCCCGGTGCACGAAGAGCCGAACGCGAAGCCCGTGACAAAGCGATGAGTATTCTGGACAGGGTTGGGCTTGGCCAGCGTGTGCATGCCACCGCCGCCAGTCTTCCCTATGGTGACCAACGTCGGCTGGAGATCGCACGTGCGCTGGCCCTGGAACCCAGATTGCTGCTATTGGATGAGCCGGCAGCCGGGATGAATCCGAATGAGAAACACGCGCTGAGTGACTTCATCCGGCAGGTGCATCAGGATCTGAACCTGACGGTGCTCCTGATTGAACATCATGTCCCGCTGGTGATGGGGCTGTGTGACCGCATCGCCGTGTTGAATTTTGGCGAGCTCATTGCATTGGGCGCACCGGAAGCGGTCCAGAATGACCGGCTGGTCATCGAGGCTTACCTTGGCGAGGAGAAATAACGGCATGGCAGTAGAAGGTCAGCCCCTCCTCGCCCTCGACAACGTCAGCGTGCACTATGGTGGCATTGAGGCTTTGTCGGAGGTCAGCCTGGTTGTCTATCCCGGCGAGGTCGTCACTTTGATTGGAGCAAACGGAGCGGGAAAGAGCACGACCTTGCGCGCCATCTCGCGCCTGGTCCCCTTGAGCGAAGGCGAGATTCGCTATGTGGGCGCCAGTATTGCGCAGCTACGGCCGGACCAGGTGGTGCGGCAAGGTATCGCACATGCCCCAGAGGGCCGGCGAATGCTCACCCGGCTGACCGTTGAGGATAACCTTGAACTCGGCGCCTACACCCGCCGGGATCGGAGTGGCATTGCCGCCACAATGCAACGGCAATTCGAGTTGTTTCCCCGGCTGGCAGAACGACGACGCCAATTAGCCGGTACGCTCAGCGGCGGTGAGCAGCAGATGCTTGCGATTGCCCGCGCGCTCATGAGTGAACCCAAACTGCTGCTTCTCGATGAACCGAGCCTTGGCCTTGCGCCCGTGGTCGTCCAGGCAATTTTTGGTGCGATCGACGAACTCCGCACTGCCGGCGTGACCATTCTGCTTGTGGAGCAGAACGCGCGCCTTGCCCTTCAGCGCGCCGATCGGGGCTATGTGTTGGAGGCAGGACGGATCGCAATGAACGGGACTGGAACCCAATTGCTGCATGATGAACGGGTGAAGCATGCCTATCTCGGATGATTTGTCGCCCCCGCAACCAGGGAGGTGGATCCATGTCATACGCAGAGGCCATCGAGCACGCAACGAACGACGCAGCCGAGTTGGAGTCGCTCTATCAGCGCTCGCTCAAGCAACACGAAGGCAATGAATTTGGTGCGGCGCTTGAGGAGCAATATGCCCAGAACTCGGACAACCTGCTCTATGCCGCCTGGCACTATCGCCTGACCACGGTCGCCGCCACCGTGCGGCGGCGGATTGCCTGGATCGTTGCGTTGCCGCTTGCGCTTGCTTGCGGCGCCATTCTGTTTCTCCTGTCCGATTTTGACGGACTTGCCATCCAGCCCACTCAGCCGGACGGCTCGTCCGGTTTCAAGTTGCCGGTCTTTTTTCTCTTGTGGGCGCCGATAGTGGCGCTCTTCGTGCTGGCATTCCTCGATATTGCCGGCAAACGGCGCCGGGCTGCCGGCGGTGCTGGTTGGCGCAGGTCTGGCGCTGCTGGCGGTCTATCCCTTTGTGACCTATGCCCAGTTGGCCGACACGCAGCGACAAGAACACTACCTGGTCTTGTTGATTTTCATCCTGCCGCTGCTCGCCTGGGCCGCGGTCGGTGTTTTGCTACTGCTTTCGGCGCGTGACGCGGAGAATCGATTTGCCTACCTGATCAAATCGATCGAGATCATCATCGTCGGCGGCCTCTGTGGCATTGCGGTTGGCTTCTTTACGTTGATCGCATTTGCCCTGTTTGGCACACTTGGCATCATGCCGCCTATGCTCGTGCAGCGGCTCTTCATGATTGGGCTGAGCGGGATGGTGCCCGTGCTGGTCGTGGCGATTCTGTACGACCCTACAACCGCGCCTGGCGCGCAGTCCTTCGACGAGGGCGTGAGCAAGCTCGTGGCGCTACTCTTGCGCATGCTGCTGCCGCTCACGATTCTGGTGTTGCTGTTCTATGTGGCGTTCATCCCGTTTCGGTTTTGGGAGCCATTCCAAAATCGCGACGTGCTGATCGCCTACAATGCGATGCTCTTTGCCGTCATCTTCTTGTTGGTGGGTGCAACCCCGATCCATATCGCTGAACTTTCTGCGGGACAGCAGCGCTGGTTACGATATGGATTGAATGCCGTTGCGGCGCTGGCGATGCTGGTCAGCGCATATGCCTTTGCTGCGATCACCTATCGCACGGCGCAGGATGGCTTCACGCCGAACCGGTTGTCCTTTATCGGTTGGAATGTGATCAACGGGTGCATCCTGCTGCTGTTACTTGTCCGGCAGGTGCGGGGGACCGGAGAAGATTGGTTGTCACCCATCAAGCGCACCTATAGTCAGGGCAGCATTGCGTACATTGGGTGGGCGCTGTTTTTGGTCCTTGCACTGCCCTGGCTATTCTGAAAAACGGCTCGACAACTTTTTGCTTCGCACACACCTCCCTGGGTCCCCGTCAATCACGCGTGCCGGAAGCATCCCGGCGCGCCATCCACCCGTTTGGGGGCGCCGTGGCGCCGCCTGGTCGATGATGAAAAGTCCAGAGCGTCCTGCGCATGATTCGGCGTGCGCAAACGATATCTATTGGAAGGGGAAAGTGTACCCAACGCAACTTTAAGGAATTCAGAAACAGCGTCAATTCATTGAATGAGCGTCAGGATTCTGTAAACTGTAAAGACGCTCGCACATGTTACACTATTCCTATCGCTGACAAGTGCCATAGGAGTCTTGAATGTTGAACCGCGTTTCGGTTTCTGCAACCGTGCCCGGCAAGCCCACCGTAGAAACAATCATATCGGTGAAGTCTGCCTTTCTTTGTTCGCTCCCGCGCTGGTTACGAAAGATGGCATTCGCACTACTCGTCGCCACCCTGTTGATGGGGGGATTGGCGAGCCAAGTTTCGGCTCAATCTGAGCCGGTGAAACCCGTACCGGTTGTGGAACCGGACCGAAGCGCGGTAATTCGCGTTCCCCCTGACGAAGAAAGCCGTTCGTCAGCCGCTAACGCCAAGAGTGGCTTCACCTTTTATGTATATTCCGATACCAAATTGGAACTCTATTATGATGGCGGCGCCCAGTTCTTTGAAGGACGCGCCAGCGGTCTCCTTTTATGGATCGATGATGAAGTCTACGGCCCGGGCAACATTCCAGCCGGGATTGAACACATGCCCTATACGCCGCTTGGACAGACCATCACCGGCGACGGTTCATTTAGCAATCCCTGGGTGGTGACGACGACAGTTGCTGCAGGCAACACCGGCGTCAAGTTACAGACGATTCTGCGCTATCAGAACGGCAACCGGATCATCCAGTTGCAAACAACGGTGCTGAATGAGACCTCCACCCCCCGAAACGTCACGCTTTTCCATGCGGGCGATATCTATCTACAAATTGGGACCAACTTACCCGATTACGGATACGGCACCTATCGCGCCGTAAATAATGCGGTGGGCGCGACGACCTCAAGCGGCGACTTCGCATTTCTGTTCGAGCCTGTGAATCCGGCTCCAACCTCCTATCAGGAAGGCAATTTCGCCGAACTCTGGAAGGCGATTGGCGGGACGAAACCAGGACCCGGTTTCAATCGCACTTTTCGTACGGGCTATCATGACGCCGGTGCAGGGCTGCAATGGTCGCTCTGGCTCACTGCCAATAACAGCCGCACCGTCGCACACCAGTTGCGGCTGGAACCGATTGACCTAACTACCCTGGATCCGCAAATCCATGCACCCAATATTGAAGACTGGAGTGACGCAACGCCACTCTCGCGGCGCCGGTTTGTGGAAACATATGGTGGCGGCGCCTGCCCCACCACCGGTGAATGCAAACTCGACCCGATTGCGGAGCGCTGGTACCTCGATAACTTTGCGTTTGCGGGTGCGCTGGGACGCTGCTTTGGACTTTCCACCATGTCGGCGCTTTTCTATCGCGACATCTATCACGCCCATGATTTTGATGTCAATGCGACCGTTCCTTATAGCCTGACTCGCCCGAATGCTGCGCTTGAAGAACGGATCACGATCTATCAGACCCTGCAATCTGACTTCCAGGTCAGCTATCCGCTGGCGTCCACTCGCTTCAACCTTTCGCCAAGGGAGATCTACGCGCATCAAGGCGGAGTTGAGCAACAACAATCTCGACCCGTATCTCATTACGGTCTATGGACAGATCAGCACCCAGGGTCTCACCATGTGGGGGGCGCCGCGCTGGGAGTGGGCCGAGGCCGGTCACACGGTGGTTCCCTATCGCATTGAGGACATGGCGAATGACGTCCATCTGGTCTTTGTCTACGATCCGAATTATCCGGGAGCGCGCGAGCGCGCCATCACTTTGACCTGATCAACGATACGTGGGAATACCCGATGGGGGCCAATACGCGGCCCAGTGGCGGCTATGGTGCGCCAGGCTACTGGGCAGGCAACGCGGTGAACCGAAATATTGGAATTGTAAACGCTTCGGCCGGCACCGGTACGCGACCACCGCTGCCCCATCAGAAAGCCGGCGGGAGCGATTGGTTCTGGCTGGCCTCGGATCCGGATTGGAAGGGCAATCTCATGATTGCCAACGAAGCCGGTGCGCGGGTAGGCGTCGCTGGGGGCGCCCTGATGCATGAGATTTCGGGCACAGTGCCCATCATCCCGCTCAACTATGTGCTCCGCCCGGCCGCCCCGTCCTATTTTGTCCCCAGTGACAACTATCGAGTTGTGCTGGAATCGGCTGAGAATGCGCCTGTGGTTACGCAGTTGCGCTACCTGGGACCGGGTTTCGGCTTTTTCGCCGATTCCATCGATCTGGCGCCGGCGAGCCGGATCACGATGGCGATCCAGGCGGCTTCTCCGGCCATGACCCTGAGTTCGAATGATGCCACGCAGCCGATCGATCTGACATACGGCTATTCTTTTACGGCGAATAGCCCGGCGGGGCGCGTCATCAAGTTGGCGGGGGTGGAACTCGGCGCCGGCAGCCAGATCACGACGAGCCTCCAGGTTACGAATCATGTCGCCGTCCTGGGCGCGGGGGCAACGGCGAAGGTCTACGATCTGCACATCACGACGACGGGCACGGCGCTTGCTGAACCCGGCAGGAAGTTCGAGCATTGGAATATCGTCGTGGCGCCGCACACCACGCATCGCCTTGACCTGACAATGTTGGACGCAGCGGATGTTGTAAGCTTGACTGTGACCAATGCCCGCGGGGTGGTTATTGAAGATCGCTATCTGAAAAACAACAGTTCCGATGCGAGTGACTACACGTTGGCCGTCACGCGAGCAGGCGCCGGCGTCGGGCGTGTGGCGGGTTCACCTGCCGGCATCGATTGTGGCAACCAATGTGCGGCCGGTTATGCGCATGGGCTGCGGGTCGAACTCACGGCTATACCCGACGTCAGTTCTCACTTCAAGGGTTGGAGTGGCGCCTGTACCGGCGACGCCCCGGTCTGTTCTTTCCGCATCTATGAGACCAGCCTCGTCACTGCCTCGTTTGAGATCAATTCGTATCCGTTGACCGTGACGACCGCCGGCGCCGGCAAGGTGCTCGTGAATCCTGACGGCGCCACGTGTGATTCACAATGCGTCTCCCAATACCTGCATGGGGCGAAGGTGTCGTTGGTGGCAACCGCTGTTCCTGGCGCGTCCTTTGTAGGGTGGAGTGGGGCGTGTGCGGGCACGGACCCGATTTGCCAGGTGGAGATGAATTCTGCAAAGGACGTGACCGCAACGTTCTATCCCAATGCCTACCCGTTGACAGTGACCACCGATGGGACCGGGATGGTCAGCATCGCCCCCACAGGCGATCTGTGCGAAGGCGAATGCACAGCGACCTTCCTGGACGGAACCGTGGTGACACTTGAAGCGAAACCTGGGGCCGGGGCGAGCTTTTCTGGTTGGAACGGCGCCTGCAACGGTAGCAGCACCATTTGCGAAGTTACGATGAATGCCGCCAGCACCGTCCAGGCAAACTTCAGCCTCAGCGTTTACACGCTGACGGTCACGACCACAGGCGCCGGCACAGGGACGGTGAAAGTGAACCCAGGCGAGACAAGTTGTGACTCGAAGTGCGCTTCGCCGCTGCCTTATGGAACCAAAATCGTGCTGGAAGCCATCCCTGATGATGGATTTGAATTCACGGGTTGGTTTGGCGCGTGCACAGGCAACAATCCGGTCTGCCAGTTCACCCTCCGCGCCCCGGCGGCGGCGACCGCGTCGTTCAACGGCCAACCGGGCGCGGCTTTGTTCATCCCACTTGTTACGAAGTAGAAGCAATGATGTAAAAAGTTGAGCGGCCAAGATGGAGACTCCATCTTGGCCGCTCAGCTTAAAAGCTAGTTGCGCTGACTACCTCACGGACCGACCATGCGACCGTCCACCACCGGCGCAACCGGCGAGTTGGCCGTCACGTAGTCGATTGCCACATCCAGCAGCGCATCACCCGGCTGCTGCACATTGGTACCCTGCGTGAAGACGGTGAAACCATCGCCACCGGTGTACATGAAGTCGTTGGTCACAAACCGGACGGAGTCGGTCGGGCCAATCGGGATTTGCTGGCCGT
Organism: Candidatus Fredericiella danica; assembly: GCA_016713335.1. Lineage (GTDB taxonomy): Bacteria > Chloroflexota > Anaerolineae > Caldilineales > Caldilineaceae > Fredericiella > Fredericiella danica. The sequence continues at coordinate 20,670 of JADJPH010000022.1, forward strand.
TGACACCATCGGGCGTCTTCCACATGCCCGTGATCACGGGGTTCAGGCCGTTGCAGGCATAGCTGACCTTCAGACCGGAGATCTGCGGGAAGCGCCCGGTGGCGACAGCCACATTGCACTTCGGCGAGAAGCCGTTGATGAACGCCTGTTCCAGTTGTGCCCCGGTCAGGGTCAGGATCACAGTCCGGTTGCCGAAGGGCAACACCGAGAACATTTCACCCCAGGTAATCTCACACGGCTGTTCGCCTGCGCTTGGGGGGGCGCAGTTGAGGTCGGCGCGTAGACCGCCCGAGTTGGTGAAGGCGGCGTCAATGCCCGGATATTTCAGGCGCATGGCATCCGCCACCAGGTTGCCCATGGCCGACTCGAAGAGGCGTGAGGGTGCGCGCTTGATGTCGAACGCCTGGGTGCCGATCACCTTATTGCGCAGGATCGCGGTCTGGGCATTGGCATCGTCCACGATTGCCTGCACGTCGGCGCGCTTGGCGACACCGATGTTCTTGGCCACGCGCGTCGCCGCACCGGCCCACTCAACATCCTGGCCATGGACGATCATCTGGACCACGGAGTAGCTGGCGCCGGCATTCAGACCTTCCGCCACCAGAATGCCGCCAACCATCAGGTTGGAGACCCGGTGTGTGTGACCGGCCAGGATCACGTCCACATCGGTTTCCTGAATTGCGTTCGCGATGTCGATGATTGGACCCGACCATGCAACGGGAAGCTTGCCGTCGACGGCATTCTGACCGGTGGCCGTGCCCTCGTGGATCAGGACAACCTGCACCTTGATCCCCTGCTGGCGCAACTTTGCGGACTCGGTCTGAATGGTGCTGATTGCGGGCAGGAACTTCAGCCCAGCTGTGGCGCCGGCCGAGACCAGTTCTGGGGTTGTCTCGAGTTCGATGCCGATGACACCCACGCGCACGTTGCCGAAGTTGAAGACATGCGTGCCCTTGACCCAGTCAGGATTCAGCCGGTCGTTTCATCAACGATATTGGCGCCCAGGAAGGGGAAGTTGGCACGCGCCTGGTGCTTGAGCAGCCGCTCGACGCCGTAGTCGAATTCGTGGTTGCCGTACGAAGTTGCGTGCATGCCCCATGCATTTTCCACGTCGATGGCGGGTCGATCCTCCAGCAGACCGGAGTTTGCCGGCGAGGCGCCGACATTGTCACCGGAAGCAAAAAGGAAGGGGCGCTGCGGGAACGCCGCGGCTTCTTCATCGAACATCGTCGCCAACTGGGACGAGCCACCGACCGGGGAATTGATGTTGTTGTCGTACACGGCGGTGGTCTGTTCGAGCTGGCCGTGGAAGTCGGTCAGACCGACGATGGGGACCAACGTGCGCGATTCGCTGCCTCGCAAGAGGTCAAGGCGCACCTCGCCCTGGCTATGCTGTGGCACCGGCACATCGAGCAGGTAAGCGATGGTAGGCGCCAGGTCAATGGTGCGCAGCCCGGCTGCCACTACGTTGGGCCGCACGCTGCCACCGCCGCCGATGAAGGTGGCGCGCATATTGATGTTGGCCGCCAGGTTCTGGACATCCGGCACATAGCCATGCTGGCCAAAGAAGGCAGAGCGGGCAACGAGGGTGCCGGGCGTGGCGGCGTCGAACTGGTAAGGCGGGTAGGCAAAGGCGACCACGTCGCCGGTGCGCGTCGGGTGCGCCATGTCGGCGGTGCTGCCGGCGCCATTCGGGATGTAGCGCGCTTCGGCCTTGGTATACGCACGGTCGATCACCTGCCATCCTTCGGCCTGGCCATCGCGGGTCCAGTCATTCGGATCGCTCAATGCCAGGAAGGCAGACTTGATTTGGTCGACCGTTGCCACTTCCAGCGTGGCTGAAACCTGCTGCAGACCGGCGATCACCGGATCGCGGCCTTGCAGGTTTAAGTAGACCTGAACCGTGCCCCCCGCCCAGCAGGCCTTCGCCTTGCCAATGGTCTCACCGGTGGCCGGGCGGCAATTGGAGGTCTGCGGCTTCGAGAGCAACCCGAGGTCGACAAGCACCTTGCTGGCGTCGATGGCCAGGAATTGCGGCGCGAAGCCGTGATCGGATGCAACGAAGGCAGAAGTGTTGCGCGGCATCAATTCCTGGACCAGGTCCAGCGTGGAATCGGCGCCCGTGTAGGCGCGCTTCACAAAGGCCGTGCGGCGAGCAACCCGGCCGTCTGGCGTGCCGTTGACCTGTACATCATCATAGGCAGGATTCGGGGCGCCGTTGGGCAGCACGGGTGTGATCAGACCCAGGAATTGGTGTTGGAACTCGTCGGCGATTGGATAGCCGACCATGGCCAGATCTGGCCGGTAAAGGCGCATGATCTAGTGAAGCCACCGCCGGGCACTGGCTTCCCAGTAGAGACCCTGTTCGACGTAAGTCTCTTCACTGACGATGCCGGCTTCCAGAATCGCAAAGTCGGCTGCGGTGGAAGTCGGGAACTTCTGCGCAACGAATTCGGCGAAGTCGCCGGTAAAGCCGGCTTCGCCGGTCCACGTGGGCCACGACGCAATAGCACGGGCAACCGACGCATGGAACAGGCGCACCTGCGACAGGTCACGGCTGAGTTCTTCAACCTTCACAAGCAGACCGGCCGTCAACCCGTCCTGGGCGCCACCAACGATCTTGACCTTAATATCGCCCCATTGCCCCTTACGCAGGACGGCAACTTTTGCGGCGCCATCCTTGCCAGGTGCAAACAGGACACGGTCATAGTTGACGCGCTTGTCATGCGTTGAGTCGAAAATGTAGGCATTCAAGCCGTACTTGTCGACGCCGGCATCCAAGATGCGCAGGCGCATCTCTTTGGCCGGGCTGAAAGAGGTCGGGACGTTGCTCCACCCGGTGGCGTCGACCGGCGTGGCGCCGGCAAAGGGCGCCTGTCCGGCAAAGCCGGCGGGGTGGTCAAACTGCAAGCCAAACGCTGCCACAAAGGCGGCGTCATCGGTCGGGCTGATGTAGTTGGTGGAAACGCCGCGCCCGGAGTAGAACGTCCGAAAGTCGACGGTTGGGCCATTGATCACGCCACCGCGCCCGCCTGCCCACTCGAACTGCACGACCTTCTTGCCACCGCGCTCAGCGGACTGCGCCAGGGTCTCGGCCTGCAAGACACCCGCGTCAAAGGCGGCGGTGCGGTTGGTGAAAGGGGCGCCGTTGATGTGGAAGGTGTTGTTGGTCGAGCCATGCACACCGGACCATGCACCCGTGGCCAGGCTGTACCAGCCGGCCCCTGTGTTGGGCGGCGCCTGCGTCAGCAGCCCATTGTCGCCGGCCTTGGCGCCTGATCGGAGCAACGCCCCCATTGCGGGGAGTTGCCGTTGACCGGCGTATTTTTCAACCAGATCCTGGCGCAGACCGTCGGCGACAAAGAAGATCGCCTTGTCCTGCCCGCGTTCGTTATCGGGCCCACCGCCATGGCCGTGACCCCCGCCGTGGGTGGCATCGACCACTGGGTTCGCCGCCGGGTCAATTGGGGCAACCTGGGCCGGGAGGACGCCGTCTGGGGTGACAAAGAGCGGGGCCTGCCCTTCTGCCTGCAGTTGTGCGTCAGCATTCTGGGTTAACAAGGGCATAAAGATCAACGGCAGCGCACTGCCACCGTTGGGATCAGTGGGTGCATCCTGCGCCAGGGCAGACGCAGGGATGCCAATTAATCCCACTACAATGAGCAGGGCGAGGGCTTGGTGAAAGACGAGCAGCCTCTTCGATCGTCTCATGGGTCTTCTCCTCCGAAATCAAAAAGAAACACAGTGGCCTTGGGTTGGGTGTTCTGCCCCGCTTTGGGGCAGAACGGCGCATGACTATACTACGACATCTTATTCAGCGCCAGATTGACAGATCGCTGACAATTCCAGCGGTAAAGGTGTTGGTAGAAACTGGAAATGCCGGCATCAAAAATTTAAGAGGGGAGAAGTTGAATTTCCAGATAATGCGACATGGCGAACCTGGAAGTGGGATTGTGAAGGGTGGCAATAAAGCGCCTGGGGATCGCGCTTTATTGTGCGGGGGTGACTGGGAGCAAGGTCCAAATATTACGAGGGCCGGCCTGCGACTGCCTCAACCAACACGGCGCGCTGCTCTGCGCCCAGGCCGTGCCAAGACCATTCGCCGCGGGCGGCTGCGTTCTTCCATGAATGAAAGTTCATCAGTTTGCCGCCAGCGACTGCAAATGCTTCGGGGCTTTTCCCTACCGCCTGCGCCAGTGTGTCCAGGGTATCTGCATCGAGTTGGAGATCGATCAAGCGCCGGATAAAGTGGGCTTTCCACAGCACATACTCTTGCGGCGCCATGTGTATACCATGCTCCGTTAACCAAAGGCGCATCCGCGTTTCGTAACTGGGCAGAATCAAGTGAGTGGGTGGCGTTGGAATCTTGGGCATGGGAAACCTTCTTTTTGGGCACACTATCGATTCAGTTTCAGGGTGGGCACGCTTATCAATAGCATAGCCCGCTCCAAAGCATCGTGCCGCGATCCTGTTCACACCGGCGCTGTGATCTTGGCCACAGCCCCCATCCCGCGCGCTGGTTCAGGGTTGTGTCCAATTCCTGCTATACTGTGCACTTCATCGCCAATAGAAACCGAGGGAAGCTCGGGAGCACGATGACAGAACCGCTCTTAACGCTACGCCAACTCAATCGAGCTACGCTTGACCGCCAGTTGCTCTTGCAACGATCGCTGCAGCCAACATTGCAGGCGATCGCGCACCTGGTTGGTCTGCAAGCGCAAAGCGCGCCGGCACCTTACATCGGACTTTGGACGCGCTTACAGGGGTTCAGCCGCAACGACCTTGCGCGGGAGATTGCCGCGCGCACCGTCGTCAAAGCCACGATGATGCGCGGCACGCTGCACCTTGTCGCCGCCAACGACTATGTTCAGTTACGGTCCACCATTCAACCGGTGCTTGCACAAGCCGCTGATTCCATTGCAAAACGTCGAGCAGGGGCCGATTTTGACCGCGAGGAACTGTTGTCAGCCGCCACAGCGTACATCGAAGCTCAGCCACGCACTTTTGCTGAAATCAGTGATTTCCTGGCACAGGAGTGGCCGGATCGGGACATCGGCGCGATGCGCTACACCGTGCGCACCCATCTCCCTCTTGTACAGATTCCGATTTCTACCGGTTGGAGCTACCCTGGCAATCCGAAATTTGGGCTAGCGGAGAGCTGGCTTGGCCAACCAATCTCCCCAACTGAGCACCTGCGTGAACTCGTCTTCCGGTATCTGGCTGCATTCGGCCCGGCGACGGTGGCTGACATGCAGACGTGGTCCGGATTTGGCAAGTTGAAGGAACTGTTTGAGCGGTTGCGGCCCGAATTGCAGATCTACCGAGACGAACGCAAGCGCGAATACTTTGACATTCCTGGCATCCCATTGCCAGATGGAGACACCCCTGCGCCGGAACGCTTTCTTCCCGAGTATGACAATCTGCTGCTGTCCCATGCGCAACGGGCACGAATCATCGCAGACGATTATCGTGCACAAGTATACCTGCCTGGGCTGCGGGTCCGCTCCACCATACTCGTGGATGGGTTTGTCCGGGGTGGCTGGAAAGTAGAGCGTAGCAGAAAGAGCGTGACGCTGGTGATCGAACCGTTTGCGACGCTGACGTCTCAGAGTCGCACTGGGCTTGCCGAAGAAGGCGAACAGCTCCTCCACTTTGTCGAACCAGATGCCACATCACTCGACATCCGTTTTGAAGCTTGAGGCAGTTATGGAACAGATCATTGCGCTTGGCGGAGGCGAATTCTCACAGGAGCCAGACCACTGGCTCGACCGGTACATCGTGCGCAGACCGGCAAGCGTTCGCCCAAGGTCTGTTTTCTTGGGCAAGCAAGCGCCGAGAGTGCCGATTACACGCTTCAGTTCTATCGCACCTACACCCAATTGGATGCCAGACCAAGTCACTTTGGCTTCTATGAGTGGCCGGTGCGCAACCCCGAACCAATCTTGATGGAACAGGATGTTATCTTCGTCGGCGGCGGCAACACGCGCAACATGCTGGCAATCTGGCAAGCGTGATGTACCCCGCATCCTGCGGCAGGCGCTCCGCCAGGGCGCCATCCTGGCAGGCGTCAGTGCCGGCGCCAACTGCTGGTTTGAGCAGGGCATTACGGATTCGATTACACCGCAGTTAGGGGTGATGCCCTGCCTTGGGTTTCTGCCGGGCAGTTTTTGCCCCCATTATGATGGCGAAGTCGAGCGCAGGCCCACGTTTCATCGCCTGCTGGCCACGGGCGAAGTTGTGCCTGGCTATGCCGCAGACGATGGCGCCGCATTTCACTTTGTTGACGGCGCGCTGCGCAGGGTTGTGACCTCACGACCGGCGGCACGGGGGTTCCGGCTTGACAAGCGTCACGACCAGGTCACTGAGCACGCACTGCCTGTCCATTACTTAAGGTGAAGCGCCATGAAACTGGACACCTATCTGATCTCACATGATCTACAGACGATGCCGGCAATGGCCAACGCGATCGAAGCGTTTGGCTTTGACGGACTGTGGACCGCAGAAACGGCGCATAATCCCTTCCTGCCGCTGACCCTTGCGGCGGAACATACAACACAGATCCTGCTCGGCACCGGGATTGCGGTTGCCTTTCCGCGATCGCCGACGGTCCTGGCGCACATTGCCTGGGATCTCCAGCGTTACAGCCGGGGGCGTTTTGTGTTGGGACTGGGCACCCAGGTCAAAGCGCATATCGTGTTGCGGTTTGGTGCGCGCTGGGACAAACCGGTGCGCCAGATGCGCGAGAGCATCGAAGCAATGCGCGCCGTCTGGGGGAGTTGGCGCACCGGTGGTACGTCACTCGACTACCGGGGTGAGTACTACACCCTGCGGTTGATGACGCCGTTCTTCGCCGAGCCGCCGTTGGATTACCCAGACCCACCGGTCTATATCGCCGCAGTGAATGAACAGATGCTGCATCTGGCCGGTAGCCTCTGTGATGGCGTCCATATCCACCCCTTCCATTCACCCGCCTACCTGCGCGAGGTTGCCTGGCCTCATCTGCGCGAAGGGCTGCGGAGCGGTGGCCGGTCGCGCATGGACTTTACGGCAGTGGGAGCGGTCTTTGCCATCCCGACCGACGGCGAAACCCCGGCCGCAGAATATGCCCAATCCGCCCGCGAACAGATCGCCTTCTACATGAGCACCCCTGCCTACCGGTCGATTGTGGAAGTGCATGGTTGGGCGCCGGTTGCAGAAGAACTCAGCCAGATGGCAAGGCGGGGTGAGTGGAAAGCGATGGGCAACAAGATTAGCGATGAGATGCTCGATGCATTTGCCGTGACCGGCAAATGGAGTGAGTTGCCGCGCATTGTCCAGGCGCGCTATGCCGGCCGGTTGTTGGATCGCGTCGCCTATTATCTGCCGTTTGCACCCGGCAAAGAAGAAGATGGCTGGCGCACCACAGTTGCCGGGTTTAGGACACCGGCATGACCGTGGCCCGCGACCATTCAAACGCGGTTTTTCAGGGGTGAAGCATGGCCGCAAGGTCTCTATTTGTGCATTACCGATTTCATCCAATTACCGAAGACGAGGCACGCACGGTGTTGGCATGGGAGTATCCGAGTCTGCCCACGCTGTATCATCCGGACCCGGTGGATTTCGAGGATGATGTTTTGGCGCTCCTGGTCCCAAGATACAACTATTACGCCGCTTATGCTGAAGATGGGTCACTGGCAGGGTTCTGCTGTTATGGCGATGATGCCCAGGTGCCAGGGGAGATTATCACCTGGGCGCGCTCGACATCGGCTTTGGCCTCCGCCCGGAGCTGACTGGGCGTGGTCTGGCGCAGGGTTTTGTGCAGGCAATCATGGCGTGGGGGAACGAGTGTTTTGAACCCGAGTACTTCCGAGCGACCGTGGCCGACATCAATACGCGCTCCCAAAGCACCCTGGCGCGGGCCGGTTTCATGATCACACAGCGTTTTCATGCCGATGGGGTGAGCCGCATGACTTTATTGTGATGATCCGCCGGGCGCAGCTTGCTGAGTAACGTGACGCGTCCGCACGCGGCGCTGCCGGTCCAGCCAATATGCGATGGCGACGCCGCCGGCAAAGCCGAAAAGATGCCCCTGCCATGAGACACCCTGTTGGAGCGGTAGCACCCCCCACAGCATGCCGCCATAGAGGAAAATGGCCATCACCGCCAGCGCAATGGATAAGGCGCTATGTTCAAAGTAGCCACGGGCGAGCAGATAGCCCAATAGGCCGAAGATGACGCCGCTGATGCCAAGGTGGATGGTGTGCGGCCCGCCGAATAACCAGATGCCAAGACCGCTCACAAGCGCAGCGGCCAGCGCAACAACGAAGAAGTCCGTGGTCCGGCGCAGCATGACAAGCCAACCGAGCACAACGAGTGGTACGGTGTTCGCCAACAGGTGGCCAAAGCCGGCGTGAAGCCAGGGCGCCACCACGATGGCTTGTAGACCGCCCAGGGTTCGCGGTTGCACACCGAAGTGGTCCAGCCCGCCTTGCAGCATGACAGCATCGACAATTTCGACCCACCAGAGCATGGCCACCAGGAGACCGAGGATCACGGCCTGACGGAGCAGACGCCGGCGAAAATGAACGGTACGCGCAAGCGCATCGGTCTTCCAGTCGCCTGTGGACAATTTGGAAAAGGTTGCAGCTTGCAATCGGCGCCTGACTTCAGCTACGATTGACGTCTGGTCATTGATCATTGAAAATTTCGTCTCCAGATGGCATACACACTCACCGACCCGTTCCGTAGCCTGCGCTTCGTCTTGCGCTTAACGGGCGTCACCATGACTTTGGGGGGCGCCGCGCTGGTGTTTGCCCCCATCGCCCGCCTGGTCGAATGGCAACTGATCGGCAACGGTCCGTCCTGGCCGATTCGACTTGCAGGCACGCTGCTGATTACACTTGGCCTCACCTACCTGCTCACAGCCGGCGAACGCAGGATTGGGGCGCCGGGAATGGTTGCCTGTACGCTTGGCAATACGCTCGTTGCCGCGGTGCTCTTCCTTGCCTACTTTCGCCAAGAATTGACACAGCTCTCCTGGCTCGGGTTGATCCTCTATGTGGTCGTCTTTGTGATCAGCCTGATTGGCGCCGTCACCCCACTCCGCTATTTACGCGCCGAATACGGCGACGACTAGTCCTGCATGCAGCAACTGTCCTAGAGAACTACGCAGCCGGCGCAAAATAGTTGCGCCAGTGACCCTGCGCCGGCTGCAGATAAGCCTGTGTATTAGGAATGTACAATAATTGTATGGAATTTCACGCGCCGGAAGCGCACGTTACACTAAGATAAAGCGGTTTCTTCCTCCTCCTTTGTGTACAGGGCGTGGTCTGTTCTTCAGATCACGCCCTGTACATTTTTCGGCCATTGACGGGTCAAGTTCCAAACCGTGTTTCGCGAAAGCGGTTTGCACATGCCGGTGGGACAGCTATAATAACAGGCGCCACCGGTCGCCATAGAGCCGAAGCCATAACGAACAGCGATGGCAATAACCATCCAATACAGTGAATCATCCGCCAAGTCTCCAGCCTTTGTGGTGTTGCCATGACCCAACGACATGATGCGATTGCATATTACAATGAACTATGCACGGAAGGTTCCCTTGCCCAGGACACCTGGGCCATGCTCCCCCTGGACTGCGTGCGCGCGGGCTCATTTTTGGGGAGCGACCATTGACAACGGTGTTGCGCCCGCTGTTCCACGCCGGGATGGACTGGCACTACTTGCGTTGGCGCAGCACGCTCGTGGTGGGAGTCTTTCGTAAGATGGCAGAGGCCATGCTCGCCGATCCCGTGCTACGCGCCCAGGTACACCTGACCCCAGACGAAGAAGAACTGATCCAACTCCCCACCGGATTTCGGACTGCGCTGCCCACGGCACGGCTTGACAGCTTCTTTACCGTGCATCGCGACGGCGGCTATACGTTAAATTATGTCGAACTAAACGGGGAGAGCCCGGCCAGCATGGCCTATAGTGATGTATTGGCCGATCTTTTTCTGGAAACGCCCCTGATGCAGCGTTTCCAGCAGCGCTTCTACGTCGAAACCTTGATGAGCCGGCGGAGCGCGGTCGATGCATTGCTGCGCATCTACTTCAACTGGCGCGGCAATCGCGAAAAGTTGCCGGACCTCGTGATCGTTGATTGGGAGGGTGTACCGACCACAACGGAATTTCATCTGTTTGTCGACTATTTTGCACGTTACGGCATCACGGTCACGATCTGTGATCCGCACGACCTGGAGTTCCGTCACAATCAACTGTACGCTAATGGCCGCCCCGTCGACTATGTGTACAAGCGGGTGTTGACGACGGAACTGCTGCAGAAGTTCGGGTTGGATCATCCCATTATCGAGGCGCTGCGGGCCGGCGTCATTTGTATGGCAAACCCGTTCACTTCCAAGATGGTGCACAAGAAGGCAAGCCTGGCGGTGGCATCCGACGAGCGCAACGCCTATCTGTTCAACACCGAGGAACAAGAAGCGATTCGCCAGCACATTCCCTGGACGCGTGTCGTGGAAGAGCGGACCACAGTCGGACCAACCGGCGAGGCGATCGACCTGGTGCCGTGGGCAAGTTTGAACAAGGACGAACTTGTGCTAAAGCCAAACGACGAATATGGCGGTAAGGGAGTCTTAATCGGGTGGGAAACGGATCACGAGACCTGGAACCAGGCGCTCGCCACTGCACTTGTTGAGCCGGCGATTGTCCAGGCGCGGGCAACCATTGCCTATGAAGATTTTCCCTCTCTTCTCCCCGACGGTGAACTGGATATCAGCAACCGGCTCGTAGACTGCGATCCATTTATCTTCAATGGCGATACGGTCGACGGCTGTCTCGTGCGGCTGAGCAAAGTCACCTTGTTGAATGTGACGGCCGGCGGCGGGTCAGTGGTGCCGGCTTTCGTCATCGATGCCAAAGACCGATAGGAGCCATCCTGACATGTACTATCCTTCGTACAACATCGGCATTGAAGAAGAATACCAGTTGGTGGATCCAGTTTCCCACGAACTGCTGGGTTATGTGACTCAATCTATGGCGCGCGAACAGATGGTGGTGAACGAGCGCACGCCCAACGTGGAACTGGCGGATCGGATCCTGTCGGGTTCGATCATGGTGGGTACACCCGTCAGTGAAGACATCAGCCAGGCGCGCGATCACCTGCTGCGGGTGCGCAATCAGATGCTTGAGGTTGCGCATCAGGCAGGTGTGCGCGTGGTGGGCGCAGGCACGCACCCTTTCAGTCGCTGGGAAGGGCGTGAGGAGACATTGGCCCAATACCGTCAGTTCGCAGACGACGCCCAGATGATCGCACGGCGTCTGCTTGCTTTTGGCCTGCGCATCCATATTGGCGTTGAAGATCGTGACCTTGCCGTCGATGTGATGAACACGATGCGCTATGTACTGCCCCATATTTTCTGCTTGAGCACCAGTTCACCGTTTTGGGTGGGCGCAACACAGGCCTCAAGAGTTACCGGGCTGTGCTCGTCGATTCGCTCCCCCGCACCGGTATTCCCGGTCACTTCGCCAGCTACCACGACTATCGGAGCTATGTGGATACCCTGCTGCGCACCAACTCGATTCCTGATGCGCGGCGGATCATGTTTGATATCGTGCCGCACTACCGCTTCTCGACCCTGGTGATTCGCATTTGTGACATGATGCCGAACTATCGCGACGTACTGGCGGTGACGGCGTTGATCCAGGCCGCCGTGGCCTGGATGGTGGATTTGCGGCAGCGGAACATGTCATTCCGGTTGTACGAGCGCACGCTTGTGGCCGAGAACAAATGGCGGGCGCTGCGCTATGGGCTTGACGGAAAACTGATCGACCTGGGCGTCGAGCAACAACTGCCGGCGCGCGATCTGATCCGCGAGTTGCTCGATCTCGTCGAACCGGTCAGCCGGAAACTCAACTCATGGCATGAACTGGTGCATTGTCACACGATGCTCGAACGCGGTTCGAGCGCAGATCAGCAATTGAGCGTCTGGCGCGCCAACAGTGAGAACATCCACGCTGTAGTTGACTACCTCATTTCAGAGACGGAGAAGACCGCATGATTTCGCGTCCCTCACTCACGATCGGCATTGAAGAGGAGTACCAGATCATCGATCCGGAAACGCGCGAACTGCGGTCGTTCATCACGCAGTTTCTCGAAGGTGATCGCGTGGTGATGGTCGAGCGCGAACTAAAGCCGGAGCTCCACCAGGCGATGGTGGAATTGGGCACGCCGATCTGCAATACGCTTGCCCAGGCGCACGAAGAACTGGCACGACAGCGTGGCTTCATCGTCAAGCTGGCCGCGCAAAAGGGGCTTGCCGTGGCGGCCGCCGCGACCCATCCCTTCTCGCGCTGGCAGGATCAGCCGGTCACGCCATTGCCCAGATACCAGGGTGTGTTGGAAGAGATGCAATTGTTGGCGCAACGCCTTCTCATCTTCGGCATGCATGTTCATATCGGCATCGAGGACCGTGCATTTGCCATCGACACCATGAATGTGGCCCGCTACATGCTGCCCCACATCCTGGCGCTCAGCAGCAGCAGCCCATTCTGGCAGGGGCGCAAGACCGGGCTGAAGAGCTATCGTTCCGCGGTCTTTGCGGACTTTCCACGTTCGGGAACCGCGGAGATCTGCCGCACCGTCGCCGATTGGGACAACTTGATCGGCACGCTTGTGCGCACCGGCGCCATCCCGGATGGGAGCAAAATCTGGTGGGATTGCCGCCCGCATCACAAATACCCGACGCTCGAATTTCGCATCTGCGACATTGTCACGCGCGTGGATGAAGCCATTGCGATCGCCGGTCTGTTTCAGGCGCTGGTGCTCTGGCTCTGGAAACTCCGCCAACGCAACATCACTTTTCGCGTCTATCGCACCGAGTTGATCGATGAGAATCGGTGGCGCGCAGCACGCTATGGCATCGACGGCAAAATGATCGACTTTGGCAAGACGGAGGAACTCCCCACCCGTGCGCTGGTGCGGGAATTGCTCGATCTGTTGGCCGAAGAGATCGATGAACTGAACATCCGGCAACAGGTCAAAGTGGTCGAAGACGTGCTGATGCATGGCACTAGCGCCGACCGGCAGTTGCGGATCTATGATGCCAATGACGGTGATGTGAAGGCCGTGGTCGATCATTTGATCGCGGAAACGAAAGAGGGGATTTTGTAAGGCATTCGTAAATTTTTGTTAACGCTAAAACAGTAATTTCGTACTTGACAATGCGAGAAATATCGCTAATATATGGTGCGTATCTTCGTAGTGTCTGCCAGGTAGAACGACAGCGACCGTGTGCAGCTTCATTGCCGCCATCCTAACCGTCACCCGCGTGCAACGGTTGTCGATTCCTGATTTGAGCCGCATCAAGGCAAAGTTAAGCTTGCGCCCCCAGCGAAACCCACTTCCTTGAATGGTGGAACCACTACAACGCCGAGAATCGTTGTATACTGGTTCTAACAGCGTGCATGACGTGGTTGAAGCTTTACAGGGACGCGACTATGAGACGAGATATGGATTTGGTGCGCAAGCTTTTGCTTGCGATCGAGGCCAGTGAAAGACCCTTAGACAGCACGCTCATCCGTATCGTCGGCTATACGACCAATGATATCAATGACCATGTGCGCCTGCTGCAGGAAGCAGGATTGGTCGATGGTATCTCCAGTTATTCCATCGAACACCGATTGAAGTGGATCGAATTGCGCCTCACCTGGACCGGTCACGACTTCATCGATGCCGCCCGCAGCGAGCAGGTTTGGATGGAAGCCGCCAGGATGCTCCGGAAACAGGTTGGCACCTCCGCCTTTGAAGTCTGGAAGAGTGTGCTCTCCTATGTGGCACGCGAGCGACTGGGTGTTGAAGATGCGCCCGCACAGCAGGTTGCGCAGCAGCCCCGCAGTGCACCGGCCACCGGGTTTCTTCGCTTGACCCCGAGTGAGCAGACGTCGCCGATTTCTTGATGTTGTAGCAACTCCCCCCCGGTTGATTGGCATCCTCGAACCCAATAACCCGATAGAGCAATCAAGACCTCGCAACTATGATTTGGTTGCGAGGTCTTCTTTTATGATTCCCCGGCTGGACCGCACCGCTCAAGGTTTCGGCAGCGCATCATCCTCGTGGTTGGCAAGAGCCGTAGAAAACAGGATACAATGTGGATAGCTGTGATCAAGCCCACGCAGAAACCACCACGGATATCAGTGAGGCCAATATCGTGATCGAAACAAGCCGGCCCTTACCCGTCGCCAATCGCAACGATGGACTATCGATTCTCAAAGGACTTTGGAAAGAAAGGTCCCTGCTTGCTGCGCTTACGCTGATGAACCGCTATGTCGGCCGAGCGTTTCGGATTACATTGCCGGTCTTTCAACCCGCCGTCTTTGTCGGACCTGAATCCAATCGGCAGATTCTGGTGACCGACCGTCACCAGTTTAGTTGGCGCAGCGCATCTGATCCCGTCGTCCGGCTGCTGCGCCAGGGTATCCTGGTCGTTGATGACGCGCAACAGGATACACTGCGCGCCATTATGGATCCGCCGCTTCAACGGAAAAATTTCACCCCGCACATCGACGAAATGCAGCACTACGCCGACGTGGCGCTGGACCGGTGGCAAGATGGGGAAACGCGGGATATGTTGGTGGAGATGCGGCGTGCGGCCCTTCTGATCTTGATGGGCGTTTCCTACCGTGTCGATTTTGCACCTGACATGGATGCCCTCTGGAACCCGATTTTGGAACTGCTCGAATACATCTCGCCCGGGCTGTGGATCCTCTGGGCGGACATGCCGCGCCCGAAATACCGCAATGCGATTGCGGCGATGGACGGCTATTTGTATCGCATCATTCGCGAACGCCGCGCTGCGCTGGAGAGCGGCGCACATGTTGCCACACCAGGCGATCTGTTGAGCCAATTGATCTTGGCGCCGGACATGAATGATGACCTGATCCGCGATCAACTGCTGACGATGCTGATTGCAGGCCATGACACGAGCACCGCGCTGCTGGCGTGGGTGCTCTATCTACTTGGGATGCATCCTGAGGAGATGGTGGCGGTGCGCGAAGAGATTGATGCGGTGATGCCCGATCCCGGCCAACCGGTGCAACTCGAAGCGATTGGCGCCCTGCACCGTTTGGACCTGGTAATCAAAGAAGCGCTCAGGTTGTATCCGCCGATCCATGTCGGCAACCGGGTGGCAAAGACGGATTTGGACATCTGCGGCTATCGAGTGCCAGAAGGTACGCGCGTCATGTATTCCATCTACCTCGCCCATCGTGACAAGGAATATTGGAGCGATCCGGAGCAGTTCTGTCCTGAGCGCTTTGCCCACGGACAAGAAGACAAACGCCCGCCGCTCACCTATGTTCCGTTTGGCGGTGGACCGCGCAACTGCATCGGCGCTGCATTCGCGCAGGTTGAGTCGAAGATCGTACTGGTGCGCATCCTGCAACGGTTCGAGTTGGAATTGCTCAATGGTGCGGAGATTCATCCGCATATGGGCGCCACCTTGGAGCCGCGGCCTGGTGTGCAGATGCGCATTCGCCGGCGAGCGTGATTTGTGACCAACCTCAATCTTTTCCGGTGGAGTTGGCGCCGGGCCGCCGCCCTCAGTTTCCTTGCTGTGCCGCTTAGTTTACAGGCCGAGCGCGCCTATCGCAACCTGCCGAATTTAACCCACCTTGCCGCCTGTCAGACCGGGGCCGTTGCGCCGTTGCCCGCAGTGTCGATCATCGTGCCTGCGCGCAATGAAGAGAAAAACCTGCCAAAACTTCTGCCCTCACTGCAACGGCTCCGCTACCCGGGTCCGGTTGAGATCATCGTGGTCGATGACAACTCGACCGATCGAACGGCGGAGGTTACCGCCAACCTTGGCGTGCGCGTGATTTCTGCAGGCGCCCTTCCACCGGGCTGGTTAGGAAAACCCAACGCCTGTCATGCCGGCGCCAGGGTCGCCACGGGGGAATGGCTGTTGTTCACCGATGCGGACACGGTCCACCAACCGGACGGGCCGGCGGAAGCCGTACAGTATTGTCTTGATCACCGCCTGGACGGTCTCAGTCTTTTCCTGCGCCAGGAGATGCGGGGCATCAGCGATCGCCTGGCCCTGATGGTTGCATTTGCCGGTCTTTACGCCGGCATTGGCAAAGGCAACGGGATGCTGAACGGCCAGTATATCCTCCTGCAGCGCCGTGTGTACTTTGCCAGCGGCGGTTTCGCCGCGGTTCACGGCGAACCGCTGGAGGATCTGGCGTTGGGGCATGCCCTGCGCAAGGCGGGCTTTCGGACACCGTTGCTCCACGGCGACTCAGCCGGCCAGGTCCAGATGTATGAGAACACACCGCAGATCTGGCGTGGGCTTACGCGCTTAAGTGCGGGCACGCTCCGGTGGTCAGGGTTCCGCGCGGTCATTACAGCACTCTATGTGTCCGCCGTGATGTCTCCCGTGCTGGCCAGCCTGGGTGTCGCCGTTGGCGGTCTGGATCGAAAGTGGTTGCCTGCGACGTGGCTTGCCGTGATTCTGTCGATGGCCCCCTGGGGGCGCCGGTTTGGTTCGGCGGCGTGGGCGCTGCTGACCCCCATTGCTGCGGTCTTCGTTCAGGCGGCCGGTGTCTGGGGGCTTGTCCGCAGACTATTGGGATTTGGTTTTAGTTGGAAAGGTCGCACCGTCTAGGATCCCACCCTTCAAACCTGGAGATCAAATCACCTTGACTTCTGCATCCACCTTAAACGACCTGGTTTGGATCGTCATTGCCTTCGTTTGCGGCGCCTTACCCTTCTCCTATTGGTTGGGTAAGGTTGTACTCCATGTGGATATTCGCCAATATGGCGACGGCAACCCCGGGGCCGCCAATGTCTGGCGCGCAGGCGGCAAGTGGTGGGGGGTGCTGGCGATTTTGCTGGATGCGTTCAAGGGATGCATTCCGGTGGCGTTTGCCGTCCACTGGGCCGGCGTGTCCGGCTGGGCACTAGTACTGGTGGCGCTCGCACCGATCATCGGCCATGCCTATACGCCGTTTCTGAATTTTCAGGGGGGAAAGGCGCTCGCTGTTACTTTTGGCATCTGGACGGCGCTGACCGTCTGGTTTGCGCCGGTGGTGTTGGGCCTTGCGCTTGCGGTCTGGCTCAAAGTTCTCGTGGTCGAAGGTTGGGCGATCCTCTTTGGCATGCTCACGCTGCTCGTGGCGTTCTGGCTCACCGGCGCCGATTGGACCCTCTATTGGGTCTGGCTTGGCAGCCTGCTGCTCCTTTTGTGGAAACACCGCACCGACTTCCGCCACGCCCCGCCTGTTCGCCGCGGCGTGTTGGCGCCGATCTTCAGCCGTGCCAGGGAATAAGTGCCCTTGATCCTTGCAATTCTTCCACATCATGGATAAAATGCAAGGATGATTCCTCGCAGAGCACTTGCAGACGTCAACGCTGCCCTCGATCGTCAAGCGGCAGTCGCCCTCATTGGCCCGCGCCAGGTGGGCAAAACCACATTGGCGTTTACCATCGCAAACAGCCGGCAGTCGCTTTATATCGACCTGGAGTCTCGAGAAGACCAGAACAAACTTACCGATGCGGCACTGTTCCTGAGCGCATTTGAAGATCGGCTCGTGATTTTGGATGAAATTCACCGCGCACCAGATATCTTCCAGACGCTCCGTGGTTTGATCGACAAAGGCCGGCGCAACGGGCATGGAATTGGCCGCTTCTTGATCCTCGGTTCGGCCTCGATGGAGCTACTGCGACAGTCGGGCGAAACCCTGGCCGGCCGGATTGCATACGTCGATCTGGCGCCGTTCGACATCCTGGAAGTAGAAAACAGTCCCGCCGCTATGAATACGCTTTGGCTGCGTGGCGGTTTTCCAGACAGCTATCTGGCCAAAAGTGATCGGCTGAGTCTCGACTGGCGCAACGATTTCATCCGCACCTATCTGGAGCGAGAAATCCCTCAGTTTGGACCCCGCATTCCGGCGCAGACCTTGATGCGGCTCTGGACGATGCTGGCTCACAATCAAGGGACGTTGCTCAATGCTTCGAGCCTTGCTGCGGGGCTTTCGATCGGCAGCCAGACGGTCATGCGTTATATCGACTTGTTGAGTGATTTACTGCTGGTCCGACGCTTACAGCCGTTTCACGCCAACGTCGGAAAACGACTCGTCAAATCACCCAAGACGTATATCCGGGATAGCGGTCTGGTACATGCATTGCTTGGCATCGTCGACCAAAACGCGCTGGCGGGGCATCCGGTGGTAGGGATGAGTTGGGAGGGCTTTGTGATCGAAAATCTGATCATTACGGCTCCGCGCCAAACAAGATTTTCGTTCTATCGCACCGCCGCTGGCGCCGAGATTGACCTGTTACTGGAAATGCCTGGCGGCGAACTATGGGCCGTCGAAATCAAGCGCGGTCTTGCGCCAGGTTTGACCAAGGGTTTCTATCACGCTTGCGCCGACCTGAATCCGGCGCACCTTTGTGGTCTATTCGGGGCCAGATCGATATCCGCTGGCCGACGGCGTAGAAGTCATCAGCCTGCGCGCAATGGCGGAACTTCTTGCATCTACAGACGTGACGGCGTAACGGTCAGGATTTTATTACCGTCTGAGCTATGGACTTTCACGTGTATCGCCCGACAGTTGCGTGTTGAGGAGTTACCAATGCAACGACCGCAAGGAATCACCGTACTTGCCGTCCTCGCGCTGCTTGCGGGGGTGGTGGGCCTGATTGTGGGTGCGTTGGGCCTGGCCGTCGGCGGTGCAGCCGCTGCGCCGCAGGGCCAGGCAATGGCGGACGCCGCCGGCATTCCCGGTTTTGGCGCCAACGCCATGATCCTGGGCATGTTTGCGATGCTGCTGGCACTGCTCGATCTTGTCTTTGCCTACGGCGCCTGGAAACTGATGAACTGGGCATGGACTCTCGGCATCGTGCTCCAGGCTGTGACGATTGCACAGATGCTCAGCCTGTGGCTGATGCGCGGTTTCCAGTGGGCCGAAGTCGCCGTCGTTGTGCTGGCCGCCATCATCCTGCTCTACATGCTGCAACCAAGAATCCGGCAGGCTTTTCAACGCTCCTGAAACACAACAGTCAAAAATCCGGTTCAAGGAGCGTTCGATGCGCAAACGGTACCCGGTGGTCTCCTTTGACCTCGATCAGACCCTGATTTTTCATACGAATGACACCAAACAGGCGTTCGTACTCTCCCGGCTCAATGAATTAGGCTATCCGGCCACAGACAAAACGTATCGCACAGTGATGCCGCTGGCGCGCGAAGCGTATGATGTGCTCGGTTACCGCTACGCACAGAACATGGCGCAATTGCGCCACGAATATGTGCGCTTCATCTTGGAGGGGGCTTGGCTGCGCGGATCCAGCCATCATCCGGGAGGTCGCCGGCTACTTTCAAGCGTATGACGATGCGCGCGCGAACTTCTACACGCCTGACCCTGCACGTGATTTGTTGGTGCAGGCAAGGGCAGCCGGTGTCCGGCTGGTGGCGCTCAGCAGCAATCTGTTGGCATTGCAAAGGATCGCTTATTGCAAGATCGACGGCATTTTTGATGCAGTGCTGACGCCAAACCACGGGCGTCCCAAGGCCGGGCTTTTCGAACTGCTCCTTGAGCAGATCAGTGTCAGCCCCAGCGAGTGCCTTCACATTGGCGACGACCCGGTCCTCGATGTCCTTGCCCCGCGCGGGGTGGGTATCAACGCAGTGTTGTTCGACCCCAAAGACCGCTACGCTGACTTTGCGTTGCCCGGCCGGGTGCGCAGCTACACGGAAATGTTCGAATGGCTATTTGTCGATCACAATCCTCAACCCGCTGCCGGCTCCAGCGCATAAATCACACCTTCTACCAACCGCACCCCCTCGCCATCGGCAAAAAGCTGTACCGTCACATCCGGCGCCCGGTCATCACTCCGGGGGAAGATTTGGTCCGTGATGACGACCTGCCCACCACCGGCAAAGACCTCGACCGATGACCGATCCAGGAAAATATGCAGGTGATGCATGTCTCCGGCTGAAGCAAGCGGTGCCGTCTGCACGACCGCCAGGGTAGGATGTTCTGGGACCTCCCACACCTGCGTGCGGTCAACGAAAAGCGCGCCGCGCGCCAGGTCGATGCCGGCCTCCAGGTAGACCCCTTCCGCATAGCAGAAGCGAATCCCGCAGCGTTGTGCAGTTATCGCCGCCGCACATTGAAACGTCACCTTGCATTCCAGTGCCTCAGGATACCGTCTATCTGTCTGCTCAGGGGAAGGTTCACCAGGCGCCGGCGGGGCGATGTTGCCTGGCGCGAGCCGCCAGCTCGCACTGCGCAGCATTGCAAGTTCCACGACCGGGCGCTGAACCAGGCGAATGCCTGCCGGTGTTCGGGTCAGGGCGACTTCGCGGGGAATGGTCATAGCCCCGCGGAACGCGGTTGTGGGGGTTTCGCGCGCATAGGCCCAATTGCTCATCCAGGCGAGCCAGATTCTACGGTCATCGGGCGGATCGTTCCAGGCTTGTGGGGCATAGAAATCGGCGCCATAGTCGGCCCATAGCACCGTGTCATTGGGGTTGTCGCTGGTGAAGACGTGGCCATCGAAGTCGCCGACGAAATATTGGACGCCGGAGCCGCCGGCGATGGCGCCGTCGCCTACAGCAACCACCAGCAGCCACCGCCGTTCGGCGCCGCCGTCTACGGCCAGGTGCAGGAGTTCCGGTGTCTCCCAGACGCCACCTTTGGCGCCGGCGCCGGCCCCGAAAGAACCAGACTGCGTCCACTGCTTGAGATCAGGGGATGTGTAGAACAAAACCACATCGCCTGCGACAAGCAACAGCACCCAATGCCCGGCCGCAGGATCTACATCGGGGTTCGACGCGTACCAAAAGACTTTTGGATCGCGGAAGTCGCGCAGCGGGATCGTGTTTAGTACAACCGGATTGTACGCGTACTTCTCCCAGGTCCGGCCAGCATCATGGCTGGTGGCAAGGCACTGGTCTTGGGCGTTGGGGATATCATGCGTGTAGATCGCCACCATGGTTTCTGGGCCAAATCCGGCAGTGTTGTGCCAATCGATCACTGCGCTCCCTGAAAAAATGGCGCCCAGCTCATCGGGATAGAGGGCAACCGGCAGATGGCGCCAATGCACCAGGTCGGTGGTGACCGCATGGCCCCAGTGCATGGGTCCCCATAGGGTGCTGCCTGGGTGATACTGATAGAATAGATGGTATTCACCCTGAAAGTAGACCATGCCATTGGGATCGTTCAGCCAGTTGGCGGGTGGTGTAAAATGATAGACGGGACGATATGGTTCACGCGTTGGCGTCGACATAGGACTCCCTCACAGAATCTACAATACAATAGCTGTCTATTATACCGGGCGAGTCTCGAGTATAACGAAGCTTGCGAGCGACAAGTGAAAGGGCCGATGAATGTCACCCATCCGCATCGACGCCGACTATAGTGGGGGACGGCTGGAACGTTTCTCGGAGTTCCGCTCGACCTTTGCCTTGACGCGCACCATTGACGTCTGGCTGCCGCCGGGTTATGACGACGCAGGGGCGACGCATTATCCGGTGATCTATATGCACGACGGGCAGAACCTGTTCGAACCCGCCGATGCGTTCATTGGGGTCGACTGGGGCATCGATGAGGCGCTTGTGCGGCTCATGGCGGAGGGCGCGACGCAGGGGGCGATCGTTGTCGGTGTGTGGAATACGGAGCAACGTCGGCGGGAATACATGCCTGAACAGCCGCTCCTGGCACCCGAAGCCCGTCAGGTGGCGCTTGAATTCCGGCGCGATCACGCAGGCGCACCGATTTCCGATGGCTATCTGCGGATGCTGGTTGAGGAGGTGCGACCGCTGATCGACGATTTCTATCATGCGTATACCGATCGTGATCACACGCTGATCATGGGATCGAGTATGGGTGGGCTGATTTCGCTCTATGCCGCCTGTGAGTATCCGGACATCTACGGCCGCGCCGGTTGTCTGTCGACGCATTGGTCGATTAGTGGTTCTCAACTCGTGCAAGCAATGGCCGAGATGTTGCCTCGGCCGGGAACTCACCGTTTCTATTTTGACTATGGCACCGAAACGGTCGATGCTTTCTATGAACCATTTCAATTGGAGATGGATCAGGCGATGGAGCAGACCGGTTATGTGCGCGGAAAGGACTGGATTACGCGGAAATTTGAGGGGGCGGAGCATTCTGAACGTGCCTGGCGCGCGCGGGTCGAGATTCCACTGCGTTTTCTGCTGGAAGGTCTGTCGTGATGGAGTATCAGATTTTCAATGAACAAGGAAATACCTGGATAGAGGGTGTTCCGGGGCAAACCCAGATCGGCAACGAACAGGAGTTGCTGGACTTTATCATGCTCCACGGTGAGTTTGAGCGCGACGAGGATGAGTGGGCGTGGAGCCGCATTTTGCTCTACGACGCGGACCTACCCGTGAGCTTCTTCGATCTGCGGACGCGCGTCGCCGGCGGCTTTTTGCAAAAGCTCATCAACTATCGGGTAAAAGCGGCGTTTGTGGTGGATAAAGAACGGATTCAGGGCCGTTTTGGCGAGATGGTGCTTGAGTCGCAGCGTTCGAGCCAGGCACGCTTCTTTACCACGCGAGCCGGCTGTGGCGTGGCTGGTGGGGTGAGTGAACCCGCCAGTTACAGCCACCTTCCAAACAGCATCGCCCGGGACAACCCATTGACCGACATAGAGGTCCGGGGGTTCGGCCACGAACGGAGTGTTTTCCCATGGAGTGGCAGTCACCCACGGGCGGGTACGGAGCGGGGGCGGATTTCTGCTTCAGACGATGTCTGGAAATAGTAGCTGCGGCCATGTGTGTTAACGCTGTCCCCGCATGCAGCGCACTTAGTGGTGCACGCTGATACGTCTGGGCGCCAACAAGCTTCTGCGATTTGAGATAATCTAGGGTGTGGGCAACTTCAGGCGAGCCTGAGACATTGCTTAGCACAACGAAAGTGAGCAACGATCGCCGGGATAAGCATCAGGGCGCAGAGGACCGGGGGCGGGGGGGGGCCGGGGGGGGGGGGGGGTGACACGCGCGTCTTCTTTTATTGTCGCGCCATCGGACCATCTCGACAAGCCCCCCCCAAAAAGGGGGTGTTTCAGATTTTTGGGATCCGTCCAGGGCGAACCGTAGGGACATCGGCATGGCCGTGTCCGCCGTCATCGACGGCATCCATCTCGCCACCGTTTAGGAAAATCAGCACGTCCGTGGTTCAATGATACCCCCTCGCCGTCAGGACAATGATGAGCCGGCCATCGGATGCCGTGTTAGCCTGCCTGCTACCGTCGGCGCCATCCAGGATTGCCACCTGCCAAGACCCCACGGTACATGCCGGGGCCCTACGAGGGGTCTTCGTCGGTGACGACGGACACGACCGGCCCTGTCCCAATGGCGAAGGGGGTATGCAGTGGATAAGCCCGGACACGGCGGTGACGATGTCCAGACGGGTCTCTCTGGACAGGGAGCGCCTACCTGGAAGTTGTCCACTTCCAGGTGGCGTTGCATCACTCGTTGAATCAGTACTACCGCTCCAACGCGGGGAGATACATCAACTCCGCCCAGTACACACCGGATGCATCCAGGGGTGAGGCGCTCCGATTGGCCTTGCCCTGGCTCTTTGGCACAATGACTGTAGTTGCAGCGATCGTCGCATTGCCACAAGCGTCCGTGGCGCGATAGGTCAGCGTGTAAACACGGCTGGTCCCACCACTCCGTTCGGCGCGCAGTTGGAAGGAGCGATCTGTCAACGTCACAATGTCGCCTGCCGTATCCCCATCGCCCTGCCCATCATCCGGCTGGCTTGACGTCGCGGACACCAACGCCACCGTGGGCGCCACCCCGCTATTGTCACTTGCGCTCGCCGTCACTTCGACCGGGATTAACTGGTGGTTTGGCGGCCATAGTTGATTCGGGCTTGCAGCGACGCTCAACTGCGGCGCCGTGCGGTCGATGCACAGGAACGCAACCTGTGGATCATGGTCGCTGATTTGGTCGACAAACTCGGCATTGGCATGGACGACGTCGTACGTGAACGGCCGGCTTGCGAGTCCTGCGCTGATCAAGGTGTGGTCGAGCGCCTGGCTGTTGCCATCGAACACATAGGTGTAGCGCTCAGCAGCCGGCAACGTATCAATCAGGATGGTCAACAGCCCGTTTGCCAGGGTGGTGAGTGGTGGCGAGAACTGGAAGTCGTTCAGATCACCGAGCACCACGATGTTGGCGTTCGGATCGAGCGCGGTCACCGATTCCACGAAGGTGCGCACCAACTGCGCCTGCTGGAGGCGCTGCACTTCACTCCCCAGGGTGGGCGGTTGGAATCGTCCAAACAACGGCTCGTCGCCGCCCTTCGAGTTGAAGTGATTGGCCACCACAAAGAGCTTGTCCCCGCGGAAGCTGAACTCGCCCGCCAGGGGCTTGCGACTACTGTTGAACGCATTGTTCACCGGATCAATGCGCCCAGGGCTGACGGTCAGTTCTGGACCGCCAGCGCCGGCAACAACCCCCACCGGCGTAATCGCATCTCCACCCGGCCGGTCGACGAATGACAGACCCCGATCGGTGCGGAAGAGGAATGCCTGGCGAATGTTGCCGCCGGGTTCGCCACCATCCTGATTATTGACCGGATCGATCAGGCGTGCCTGATAGACGGGGCCGCCCGCATTCTGGATCGCAGCCACCAGCAACGCCAGCGTCGATCCGCGGCGACCACGCCGTCGTTCGTTGGGCCAGTGTTATCCTGAAGTTCCTCAATCGCAATGAGGTCAGGTGACTGCAGGTTATTCACGATCTGGTTGGCAAGCGCATCGAACTTGGCGGGGCCATCGCCCGGATCCAGGTTCTCTACATTGTAGGTGGCGATGGCCAACTGGTGCGCAGTGGCAGGCGCAGCCACCTCCCGGACAAGCGTGCTCGGCTGATTGCCCGGCAACTGTGAGACCTCCAGCTTGAAGTTGCCAAAGCTATAGTCCATGACACCCAAGGTTGCGCCGGGGAACTTCGCTCCCACACTCACGGTTGGGAGCGTCGGGCCATTGGCGATCCAGTCGTTGAGGATGATGCGTTCGGGGTTGAAGTCGCCGGGCGTCAACACGATCCCGCCGCGTGGGGTGAGCACTCCGGCGTTTGCGCCGTTGTCACCAACGACTGAAATTTCACGGTTGGTCGTGAAATTGCGCGTGGCGCCGGTCGCAACCGCGTCATTCACCTGCACGTACATGCCTTCGAGGCTTTCGTAGAAGTCGATGCCATCATTCGCGGGGTCGAAAACGCCGCTGGTTTCGACACTGCCGGCCGCATCGTCCTCGATCACAACGTTGGGCGGAACACGGCCACCCGCACCGAGGATGATCGGCGCCGGCAGGGCGGTCCCGCTGGAGACGCGTGTGATGGCCAGCGGGCCGGTCAGTTCGGTCACAGTCAGGTTCGTGCTGCTGCTGCCGCCGGAGCGGAACTCGATTACGGCGCCGCTCACCTCGACCAGGTCACCGACTGCGACCTGCGCTGCCGGCGTTGAACTTGAGCCGGTGAAGACAAAGATGCCCTCAGACGTTGCGTCATCGGCGTCTGGCGTAACTTCCTGAACGTAAAAGCCGCGGGTCGAACCGGCGGTGCGTAGCGCCGTCACGATGCCCCGAATGGTCACCGGCGTATTGGCATAGGGGGAAAGATGCGCCGCGCCTTGTATGGCGTGAATTGCCACCACCGGTGGGCGGATTATCAATGCGATCGCGGTGACACTGCTGCGGCCTTGTGCGTCAGTGACAGTAGCGGACAGCGTTTTTGCTCCTGAAGCAACATTTGCGGGCGGCGTAATCAGATAGGAGTAGGTCAAGTCATTCGCCACGGCGTCGCCGTTGCTCCCATCATCAAAGAACGGCTGAATCGCACCGCCAATGGTCGTCAAGTCAGCGGCTACCGTGATGCCCGTGCTGTTCGGGTTGGTTCCAGGCGTGACCACCACGGTCAGCAGGGTCGCCTCGCCGCCGTAGATGGCGGCCGGCGTGGCGGCGCCAATGCCCGTGGGATTGGTGGGTGCGGCAACATTGCAGGGCGCCAGCGGGCTTGCCGAGTTGCGCGGGGTGGGCGCACCAACGACGAAGTCCAGGCTGTTGTTGTCGGTGTCCGTGCAACCATTCGCCAGCCGGATCGCACCGGTGGTGTTGTTGAGCGTGGGTGTTGGCGCGCCTTCAAAGCAATTCGCACCGCCAAAGCCGACAATATCGATGACATTGGCGCCGCTTGGGCACGCTGTTCCAGCAGTGAAAACCGTATTGGTGTTTGCCAGCACAACTTTGCCGGAAGCCGACGACATCGTAGTGGTGCCAATAGCGTCCGGTGGGGGCAACGGGACCGTGCCCCCGGCTCCTTGCGCCTGTTGCACGAGGTAGTATTGCCCAGGCTGCAATGTAACCCCGGTCAGATCGGTCTTCTGCCAGGATGTTCCGGTCGAGGAGGCATATTGAACGGACCAGCCGGCCAGGGAGACGGGCGCCGAACCGCGGTTGAACAACTCGATATAGTCATTCTTGTAGGTTGCGCCGGTATTGCCGCCGCCGCCGTACACCTGGCTGATGACGACGGTCGAGGAGGCCGCCAGCGCCACATTGGCGCCGCCGAGATTGGCAGGTAGGAGACTGAAAAGCAGGGCAAGGTTGAGGACACAGGCGATCGCGATCGCCGGCCATCGTCTTCGTGGATGGATGCTATGCATGCGTAGTTCCTTTCTCTTGAGATGGATGGACAAAAGGGTCATTCGCGTTCCCGTGGGCACGAGAGAGTACGAAAGTGAAGTGCGCACCTCCCTGGTTGCATACGACGGCAACCGAAATCTTGGAATACCTGCAAGGCGCTGAGGAGGAATTCCGGTGCGCCGCCGGGTCTGCAGAGTATATCACCGATTGCCGGAAGCCGATGCTTTCAGTTCTCTGAAAGGATACTGGACCCTGGTGGAGGAACAAAAAAGCGGTCCGCGCTAGAAAAGAGCAGACCGCGTTATGGGCAAAGAAGGAGGCTAGTACGTCCCCCGAAGCCGGGTTTTGGGACCCGGCACGCACTAGCCTCTGCACACCATCTTACACGGAACTCTGCCGATTGTCAAGTGTTCAAGCGATGAAATTTTGTTCAATTCTCTGCGCACCCTGATCAGTCCTTGTAGGGGTCGAATTCGCGCTCCCCTGCCATGGCCACGCCGATTGGATGCAGCGTATGCAGGATGCGAATCGACGAATCATGCTGCGCCAGGACCTCAGGCAGGCGTTTGTAACAGTGCGGCGACTCATCCGTACCTGCGCCGCGCAGTTCGACGCCGCTGCGGCGCACCCACGCCTGCATCATCTCGCGCGAAACGGCGCCCGCCTGGATGACCTCCCCGGTCTTGCGATTGATCTTGCCGCGCGCCGCGGTGCGGCTCATCACGCGGCCGGCGCCGTGCACGGTTGAATGCAACGCAGTGGCCGCCTCGTCCGATTCAACGCCTTCCAGGATGACCGAGATGTCGCCCATTGACCCACCGACAAAGCCGCGCTGACCGGGAAAGGCGGGTGTCGCACCTTTGCGCACCACCCAGAGTTCCTGTCCGCCATGCGTCTCACGCCAGGCGAAGTTGTGGTGATTGTGAACCTCCTCCAGGATCTGGGCGCCGAGCAGGCGCGCAACCTCCGCACAAACCCAATCACGGCCCGCGTAGGCATAGCGACCGGCAAGTTCCATGCAGGCGAGGTAATCCGCACCCAGGTCCGAGGCAACGGCAATGACGAGCGGTTCGACGTCCATTCCATCTTTGGCGCCGCCTGCCTCCAGAAAGAAGGTGGCGGTCTTGTGTCCCAGACCGCGTGAACCAAAGTGCACCCCGATCCAGGCGCCGCCTTTCTCATCCTCAAAGAGGTCAACGTAATGGTTGCCGGAGCCGATCGTGCCTAGCTGGTTGCGCGCCATGTCTTTGTGCTGGCGCACGGCTTTGATACGCCAGACCGGGTCATCGAAGAGCGCGTGGTCGACATGGGTGGCGTTGGTGCGCCCGATCCCGAAGGAAAGATTCGCCCAGATGTCATCCATGATGGTCGCAATGTTGGCGCGGACTTCGGCAGCTGGCAGGTCGATGCGCACGGCTTTGTTGCCGCAGGCAATGTCATAGCCGACGCCGGAAGGGCTAATCTTGTCCGCATAGGCCACCACGCCCCCAATGGGGACTGCGTAGCCCACATGGTGGTCGGCCATGAGCGCAACGCGGTCGGCGGTGATCGCGCAGCGCTTGATCTGCGTTAACGCACCTTCATCAACCGGATCACCCCAAACGGGGACGCCATCAACGATCTTCATGGTTACCTCACCGGTGCTGCATACGCACCCGAAATGGATAAACGACCCCAAACACACACAATATACACAATACACACGAGTAGTGCAAATTCGCTGTGTACGTGTATGCAATCTGTGCACTGGCAACATTGTCATACAACGACGCCCGGCGATGTAGATCGCCGGGCGTCGTTGTATGACAGACAATGCCGCGCACGCGGACCGATCTAGCTGGCCAATACTTCCTGGGCCTTGGCATATCCCGTTGGGGTCAACTGCAGATGGCCCGCAATTGATTTGATAAAGCCTAGGCGTTCGGCATGGCGGATGACGCGCGCCGCGTACCCCGGTTGCCAGTCCAGGTGACGTTCCAGGTGGTCGATCCGTGCCTCTTCGGCCTCCGTCGGGGCGCCGGTGTGGTGCAGCAGATGAATCGCCAGCATGGTAGCGGCAAAGTCGGCCTGCTGGCGGCGGCGGCGCACCAGCTTGGCCAGGAGTCCCCGCTGTGGCGCCAATACCAATACGACCAGGAAAATGACGCCTGTCATTGTTGCCATGGCGCCGGCAATATTGGCGTTGAGCAGCCGCGCCAGCCAATAACCGGCAAGGGCGCTCAACACGCCAATGGCCACACTGAGCACCAACATGCGCCGCAGGTCGGATGTCAGGAGATATGCCGCCGCGGCGGGCGTCACCATGAGCGCGACGACCAGCACCACACCGACAATGTCAAATGCGCCTACCGCAGTGATCGACACCAGCGCCATCAAGCCGTAGTGAAGCAAGGCTGGGGCAAACCCCAACGTTGCCGCCAGACCGGCGTCGAATGTGGCCAGCTTCAACTCTTTGTAGAAGAGCGAAATGAAGGCGATGTTGGCAATCAGAACAACTGCAATTGTCACAAGCGCACGCGGCACATCGATTCCTAACACGATCAACCGGTCAAAGGGCGCAAACGCCAGTTCCCCCAATAACACGGCATCCACATCAAGATGCACCCCGCGGGCAAAACGCGAGATCAGAATGACAGCCACGCTAAATAGCGCTGGGAAGACCAGCCCGATTGCCGCATCCTGCTTCACCAGCCGGGTATGCTGCAACAGTTCGGTGAGTGTCACGGTCACCAGGCCGATGGCGGCTGCACCCACAATCAGCCACGGCGACTGGAGGTCCTGCACGACGAAGAAGACCAGGACGATTCCCAGCAACACCGTGTGGCTGATGGCATCCGCCATCATGGCCGTACCGCGCAAGACCAGAAAGACGCCCGGCAACGCACATGCAGCTGCGACAAGCACTGCAAGCAACTGAATTTCCAGTGAAGCGCTCACGGGCGACCTCCCTTTAGCACCATGGCCAGTTCGGCGTGCTGCCGGCGCCGGCGAATTTCGGTCCACAGCACGCCACGGCGTGGTGCGAAAAGCAACGATATCAGCGCGATGGCGCTGATACACAGCACAATCACCGGTCCTGTCGAGAGCCCGCCCGCCAGAGTGCTGATTGCGGTGCCGGTCACGCCGGCCACTGCACCAAAGAAGCCGGACAAGCCGACCATAAGGCCAAGGCGATCCGTCCATTGGCGCGCCGCGGCGGCCGGGGCGACGATCATGGCGCTCATCAAAACAACCCCCACTGCCTGCAGCCCGATGACAATGGCAATCACCAGCAAGAAGGTGAGCAGCATCTCGAGCCATGACATGGGGAAGCCAAGCGTGGCGCCGAACTCACGGTCAAAGCTGAGCAACTTGAATTCCTTCCAAAACAAGCCCAACACCGCGAGCGCCGCACCACCAAAGAGCGCCATGACCAGGACGTCGCGTTCCATCAATGTGGCGGCCTGACCAAACAGGAAGTGATTGAGCCCGGCCTGCCGTGCATCCGGATTCTGTTGCAGAAAAGTCAGGAGCATCAATCCGAACCCAAAGAAGACCGCAAGCACAATCCCAAGCGCCGCATCCTGCTTTAGCCGCGTATGGCGGCTGACCCCGATGACCAGAATGACGCCGGCGACACCGGCTACGGCTGCGCCGGTCATCAGAACCAGCGGCGCCTTCAACCCGGTGATCATGAAGGCGAGCACAACGCCAGGCAGGGCCGCATGGGAAATGGCATCGCCCAGCAGGCTTTGCCGGCGCAACATGGCAAAGGCGCCTAGCATGCCGCTCACGATGCCTAGTATCGCAGTGCCGAGGGCCACTGTGCGCACCGTGTAGTCAAAGAACAGACTGTGAAGAAGTTGTCCCAGGTCCATCTACATTCTCCTGTCGCATTTAGTCCGCGCCACCGGCGGTGGCTGCAGGCGCAAACGATCTGAGCGCCATGCCCCCCGTCGCCAGTGCATCGCGTTCTACAAACGCAATCCGCCCGCCATAGGTGCGGCGGAGATTCTCCTCCGTGAACACCTGGCCCACAGGGCCACTGGCGATGCACTGGACGTTGAGGAGCGTCACCCAATCGAAGTACTCGGCAACGGTCTGCAGGTCATGATGGACCACCACCACCGTCTTCCCATCCCCGCGCAGTTGCTTGAGCAAGGTGACGATTGTCCGTTCCGTTGTGGCATCGACGCCTTGAAATGGTTCATCCATGAAATAAATGTCTGCATCTTGGACGATGGCGCGCGCCAGGAAGACGCGTTGCTGCTGGCCGCCCGAGAGTTGGCTGATCTGCCGCTGTGCAAAGTCATGCATCCCCACC
The DNA here is from genome assembly GCA_016713335.1 of Candidatus Fredericiella danica. GTDB lineage: Bacteria > Chloroflexota > Anaerolineae > Caldilineales > Caldilineaceae > Fredericiella > Fredericiella danica. Next base: position 51,626 of record JADJPH010000022.1, read on the forward strand.
TGCTCAAGGGCATGCATCGCCAGGTCAACCTCTCGGCGTCCGGGCCGGCGAAACCAGCCAAGTGCACCGTAGCGCCCCATTGTGACCACATCCACCACATTCGTGGGAAAATCCCAGTCGACGCTGCCGCGTTGGGGCACATACCCCACCCGCTGCCGCTGCTGTGTATAGGATTTGCCGTCGATGCGCACAGAACCGGCGGCAACCGGCGTCAGGCCCAAGATGGCCTTCATCAGGGTCGTTTTTCCCGCGCCGTTCGGTCCTACAATCGCCATCAAGATCCCGGCGGGTGCAGTGACATCGACATCCCAGAGGACGGGCTTGTCATGATACGCGACGGTCAAATCGGTGACTTCCAATGCAGGATTCATCAGGAACCTCCCAACAGAGCATTGACGATCGTATCGATGTTGTGCTTCACCATGCCGATATAGGTGCCGCCGTCGCTGTCCGGGCTCCCCAGCGCGTCCGAATAGAGTTGGCCTCCGATCTTCACGGAGAACCCTCGATCCTTGACAGCCGCTTGCAGCGCCTCGACATTGCGCACCGGCACCGAAGTCTCGATGAAGATTGCGGGGATCTGCTGCGCCGCAATGAAATCGGCAAGTTCACGCACATCCGCGGTGCCCGCCTCACTGGCGGTGCTGATGCCTTGTAGTCCGCGCACGTCGAACCCGTAGGCGCGACCAAAGTAATGAAACGCATCATGGGCGGTGACCAGGACGCGCTTGTCGCTGGGCACACGCGCCGCCTGCGCCCGTACGTAGGTATCAAGTTCCTGCAGTTGCTGGAGATAGTCGGCGGCGCGCTGCTCGTACTCGGCCGCGTGCGGGGCGTCGATCGCCACCAGCGCGTCGCGCACCGCCTCGGTGGCTGCCATCCAGAGCGCGACGTCGAACCAGATATGCGGGTCGAAGTCGCCAGCCCTGTGTCCCCAGGCCAAGAGGCGCTCGCCGCCGATCTGCTCACCGACCGCAATACTCGGTTTCCGGCTGCCGATCTGTTTGAGGACATCGTCCAGTTGGGCTTCCAGAAACAAGCCATTGTAGAAGATCGCGTCGGCTTCCTGGAGCAGGTTGACGTCGCCTTCGCTCGCCACGTAGAGATGCGGGTCGATGCCCGGTCCCATCAACGCCGTGACGTCGACGCGCTCGCCACCTACGTTGCGCACGATGTCGGCAATCTGGCCGGTCGTCGTGACGATGCGCAGCTTACCATTCGCCGTATCTGCCTGTGCGCTGCCGCAACCCGTAAGCAAAAGGAGCAGCAACGCCGCAATCACACACACGTACGGAGGCGGTGCAATCCGTCTCTCGTGCGCGTCATCGCTGGGTCTTCGGATTTCATTCATAGATTCAACTCCATCAAAATTTAGATTCAACTAAAAAAATTATATACGCAAACAAATAGATGTCAAGTAGAAATCTAGGAATGTACGCGCAAGGGTTGCTTTGCGCTAGAATAGGGAGCATGTGTAGTTATTTTCACAATCTAACCAAGGAGGCGCCCCATGCCCATGCGTCATCTGCCCGTATATCAGGCAAAGCGTCTTGGTGTATACACCATCCTGCCGGACGATGAACTAAAGACCGCTGCACGCAAGATGCAGGACTACAACATCAGCGCGCTGGTGGTTGCGGATGAAGAGGGTTATCTAGCCGGTGTTCTGACCCGGACGGATCTCGTCCGCGCCTGCTACAGCCAGAAGAACTGGGCGCATTTGCCTGTGCGTAACTTCATGGCAGCGGATGTTGTCACAGTTAAGCTTGACGATCCATTGGAGCGTGTGATGGAGTTGTTGATCCAGAACCACATCCATCGCGTCGTGGCGGTCGAAGAGGTCAACGGCAAGGCGAAGCCCGTGGCCGTCCTGGCGGCAGCAGATATCGTCTATCACATGGCGCAGGACAACTGATACAAGAATCGATAGGTAGCCATGCAACGGCTATCTTTGTTTGGGTTATACCGGCGCGAATTTCACGGCTACAATGCCGGCAAGTTCCGGCAGGACCTGCTCGCCGGCTTGACGGTAGCGGCTGTGGCGCTCCCCCTGGCGCTGGCCTTTGGCGTCGCCTCGGGCGCCTCGGCGCCGGCAGGGCTGATCACGGCCATTCTCTCCGGCTTCATTATTGGCGCACTCTCCGGTGACCACTACCAGATCTCGGGGCCTACAGGCGCCATGAGCGCCGTGCTGATCGTCAGCGCCCAGCGCGTTGGCCTGGAAGGTGTCTGGCTCACGGGCGTCATCGCCGGCGTCATCATTCTGGTAATTGGTTTGTTACGTTTGGGGCGCTTTGTCGCCTTTCATTCCCTCGTCGGTCATCACCGGGTTCACCTCAGGCATCGCCTTTATCATTTTCGTGGGCCAGATCGGCAATTTTCTCGGGATTCCGGCGATTGCCGGTGAATCGGCGCTCTTCCAGTTGTTCGGCTATCTTCAGGGTGGCTGGACCGCCAGTTGGCCAACGGTTTTGATCGGTCTGCTCGTCGTGCTCATCATGCTCTTCTGGCCAAAGTCGTGGGGCCGGTTTGTGCCCGGATCGCTGCTTGGCATCATCGTGGCAACGCTGGTCGCCGTCGTGACCGGCTGGCCGGTGCCCAATATTGGGGTCATTCCGCGCACCATTTTGCTGGATGACCGGCTGACGTTCGCTACAATCCCCTGGGGAGAAATGAACAGCCTCCTGGTGCCGGCGCTTTCAATCGCCGCCCTGGGTGCGGTCGAATCACTGTTGTGCGGCGCGGTCGGGAGCAAGATGACGGGCATCCGGCTGCAGGCCAACCAGGAGTTGGTCGCACAGGGCATCGGCAACATTATCATTCCGTTTTTTGGCGGCGTACCGGCGACTGCTGCGATTGCGCGTTCATCGGTGGGTATCAAGTCGGGCGGGCAAACTCGGTTGGTCTCGATTATCCATGCGGTGGCATTGTTGGCGGCGGCGCTCCTCTTTGGCAGTGTGATTGCCTTGATTCCAATGAGCGCACTGGCGGGTGTCTTGATGGTGACTGCCGTGCGGATGAATGAATGGCATTCGATCCGATTCATGTTCAGCCACCGCTTCAAGACGGGCATTGTCACCTTCCTGATTACGTTTTTTGCCACCATCACGCTGGACCTGACACAGGCGATCTTGATCGGCGGCATCATTTCTGCCGGCGTCTTCATCAATCAGGTCGCCAACCTGGAGATTCAGGTGCATCCGGTGGATGTCGAGCGTATGCGCAAGCGTGGCATGGACATCAAGACTGACGCCAGGTACATGCGCGTCGCATACCTGACCGGTCCGCTTTTCTTTGCCGCCACCAACACGTTTAACGAGGCCTTTGCCCACGAAGAGGATGTGACCGTCCTGATCCTCTCCATGCGCGGCGTGCCGCTGATTGACCTGTCCGGGCTCGAAGCCTTGATCGACTTGACGGAGAAGATGCATGCGCAGGGCAAGACGTTGATGCTGGCGGGTGTTCACGCCAAGGTGATGTATACCATCGAACGCGCTCATCTGGACGATATCATTGGCAAAGAGAACTTCTTCTGGAGTGCAGACCGCGCCATCATGGTGGCGGAAATGCGCCACCTTCACCTGCAGGGGATCGAAGTGCCAGATGACGTAGAGCCGGCCGAAGCGCCCGATCCCATGGCAATGCCGTTGTAAGGACCTTCGATGCTCAATTTACCCCCCGTTCATTTTACAAAAGTCGATGGTTTGCGTGCACGGTATGTGGATCATGGCAGCAGCGGTGCGCCGCTGCTGCTCCTCCACGGCATCGGCGGTTCAATCGAGGCGTGGCATCGAAATCTGGCGCCGTTGGCGGCGCAGCGACGGACGTTGGCGATCGACTTACCCGGCAGCGGGCGCAGCGACCGCCCTGTGCCATACCCGCAGCCCACACTGGCTTTCTTTGCCGGCTATCTCCAGCGCTTTCTTGTTGAAATTGGCGCTGCCGATGGTGTGTTCGTGGTTGGGTCCAGTTTTGGCGGCGCCGTCGCGATGGAGCTAGCGGTTCGTCACCCGCAGATGGTGCGCGGGTTGGTGTTGGTCTCACCTTCCGGTTTGAGCACGGTGGTTGCCTGGCCGTTGCGGATCGCTTCCACACCGCTGATTGGGGAGTTGGTGACACGCCCAAGCCGGGCAAGCACGGCCCGCAGCCTGCGTGGGCTGGTCGCAGACCCCACGATTGTCACCGACGACGAAATTGATGCGGCCTATACGCTTGCAAGCCTGCCAGGTGCACAGGCGTCTTTTCTGGATCTGTTGCGCATCTACTGCAATCCCCTTGGCATCAAACGACGTGAGACCACGCGGATCATCGGTAACTTACCGCGCATCACCGTGCCAACCCTCATCGTCTGGGGGGAGCAAGATACGATCTTGCCGTTCGCATCAGCCCGCCCTGCCATGCAACGGCTGCCCAATGCACAACTCATCCTCATGACCGGATGTGGGCACATGCCATACGTTGAAGCGCCGGAGCGGTTCAATAGGCTGCTTGCTGACTATGTGCAGCGGGTAGAGACAGGTGCATGGCAGGGGAATGGAAACTTCTCACAAGATCGATTAGATTACTGACTGAGCAGCAACCAGCCCATGATGATGCAACGCACAGGTCATGGAAATTGTTTTGCGGTCATTACAGCGCGTGTGGGAGGCAGTGATGCGCGTACTTCCTAAACTCTTTGAGAATAATCGGCAGTGGGCGGGCGGCGCAGCGCACAAGATCCCGACTTCTTTCCCCGGCTTGCGCGCCAGCAAAAACCGGAGTATCTCTGGATTGGCTGCGCCGATAGCCGCGTCCCGGCCAACGAGATCATCGGGCTAGACCCCGGTGAGGTGTTTGTCCATCGCAACATCGCCAATGTGGTTGTGCACACGGACATGAATGCGCTCTCCGTGATCCAGTATGCTGTCGAGGTATTGAAGGTCAAACACATCATTGTCTGCGGTCACTATGCGTGTGGGGGGGTGCTTGCGGCGATGAGCCACCAGCCGCATGGGTTGATCGACAATTGGCTGCGCAACATCAAAGATGTCTACACACGCCATGCGGCGGAACTAGATGCGATTGCCGACGCCGAAGCACGCGCCGACCGGCTTGCTGAGTTCAATGTAGCGCACCAGGTTGCCAATGTCTGCTATACTACGATTGTCCAGGGAGCCTGGCAGCGCGGCCAACCCCTGGCGGTGCACGGCTGGATCTACGGCTTGAAAGACGGACACCTGCGCGATCTGGGGCTTTGCGTCGAGGCGCCGGCCCAGGTGCAGGCACTCTATCGAATGGATCTGATCTGATGACTGGAACAAGCGAGTCAGCGGCAACCGTCACGCGCGTTGCCACGGTCACCCTCCGCCCGGTGACACCGGAAAACCTGGACACTATCTTAAGCCTGAAAGTGGCCCCGGCCCAGGAAAATTTTGTAGCAAACAATGCCAAATCGCTGGCACAGGGCGCCTACAACCGGTATGCCTGGCGGCGGGCCATCTATGCGGGCGAGACGCCCGTCGGCTTTGTGATGCTCTACGACAACCCTGATGAGGCTGAGTATTTTCTGTGGCGCCTGATGATCGACCAGCGCTATCAGCGTTTTGGATTTGGCCGGCAGGCACTTGAGCAGGTGATCGACTATGTCTGTGGCCGGCCGGGCGCAAAGGAACTGTTGACCAGCTACGTACCGGGCGAAGGTTGTCCACAGCCGTTCTATGCGGAGCTCGGGTTTGTGGAGACCGGCGACGTAGACGAAGGCGAGACGGTCATGCGGCTGGTGTTGGCAGAGCGTGCGCAAGCGACTGCACCGGCGCCGCGGCCATTGACGCATGTCGTGTTATTCAAGCTAAAGGAACCGGCGCCGGAATCGATTGACAAAGCCGTCAAATTGCTGCGGGGGTTGGAAGGCAAGATTCCCGAATTGCGTGGGATCGAGGTAGGCGTCGATACGTTGCATACGCAGCGCTCTTATGACATGGCACTGATCACGCGCTTCGACGATTTGGCCGGCATGCAAGCCTATCAGGCACACCCTGAGCATGTCGCGGTGCTGGAATATCTGCGCTCCGTGCTGGCGGCGTCAGTCGCCGTCGACTTTGTACAGGATTGAGTTCACCATGTTCCGTATTCTTGGCATGCTATTGTTTGTTCCCATCCTTGCCTTACTGGCGTCGCCCCAGCCCGCTTATGCCGGCAACGGGATCACCGAGCCTGTGGCCGGCGCGGTCGTAAGCGGTACGGTTCCGATTCATGCGGAGGCGGCCCACCCGACATTTCGCAAGTGGCAGTTGGATCTCTTGTTGAACGGCGACGACCGCCAGACCCATTTTCTGGCGGTTGGTGAGCAGCCGGCGCCTGAGAGCAGCGAATTGGCGCAGTTTGACACAACGCGGTTTCCCGACGGTCAGCATCTGCTGCGGCTACGCGTGGTCTATTTCGGTCTCAACTATGATGAGTTTGCCGTCCCGATCGCGATCAACAATGCCGGCGGCCACATTCCGCTTGCAGTGGGCGACGCCCCGGTGAAATTTCGCGATGACGCGCCGGCCGGATGGCAAACGTAGGATCGAAGTGGACATTTCTGACCAACGTCTGACCGTCTGGCAAGGTGAGGTTCCGATCTTTGAAACGACGGTGAGCACCGGCAAGCCTGGGCACCGGACACTGCCTGGCACATTTCGCGTTTACCACAAGTACGAGCAGACCCGAATGACCGGTCCGGATTATGACACGCCAGACGTACCCTGGACGATGTATTATTCTGGTGATTTTGCCATCCATGGGGCCTACTGGCACAACAATTTTGGGACGCCGGTCAGCCACGGCTGCGTGAACGTGCGCGTGCCTGAGGCCAGGGCGATCTTTGAATGGGCAGATGTCGGCACCGAAGTCGTTGTTCACGAGTAACAGAGCACAGCCAAAGAGCATGAATCGGCATCAGAACGTCCGCTTATTAGGCGTCCCCATGGACCTCGGCCAACAGCGCCGCGGCGTCGACATGGGCCCCAGCGCCCTGCGCTATGCGGGGCTTTTCCACAGGCTGTTGCAAGAAGGGCACCGCGTAGAAGATGATGGCAACATCGTCGTCCCTGTGCGCGACCAGAGCCAGGTCCGCGCCCATGAGTGGCAAGATGCCGGCGCGGGTGGGCTGCGACATCTTCCGGAAGTGGTTGCCGCGTGTGCGGCGATCTACGCTGCCGCCCAGCAGAGCGCCAGTGCGACGGAATTTCCAATTTTCCTGGGCGGCGACCACTCAATCGCCATTGGCACGGTAGGCGGAGCGGTGGCTGGCGGTCCCGTCGGGCTGCTGTGGGTGGATGCCCACGGCGACTTCAACACGCCTGATACGACCCCTCGGGCAACATCCACGGCATGCCGGTTGCGGCGCTCATCGGGCGGGGGCATCCCGATCTCGTCAATCTTGGCCATGCAGGACCAAAACTGCGACCCCACGATGTCGTGATGATCGGGGTGCGGGACCTGGATGCCACGGAACGAATGGAGTTGGCCAATAGTGGCATCACGGTGTACACCATGCGCGATGTCGACGAACTGGGGGTGGCGACCGTTGCACGGCGTGCATTGACTCGCCTCAACCATCTGCCGCGCCTTCATCTCAGTTTTGACATGGACGTGATGGATCCGGCGGTGGCTCCCGGCGTTGGCACTCCGGTGCCGGGCGGGCTGACCTTTCGTGAGGCACATCTGCTGATGGAGATCTTGGCGGAAGCGAACAAGATTGCGTCCATGGATGTCGTGGAAATCAACCCAATCCTGGATGAACGCAATCGCACGGCTGAACTGGCCGTAGAACTGGTCTCATCCGTGCTTGGCAAACGCATTCTCTGAGCCCTATCACTGGCGGCTCAGGACCCAGCCACAGGCTCGCGTGGCAGCGTCACGGTGAAGCGGCTGCCACAACCGGGTTCGCTCTGCACGGCAATCGTCCCGCCCAGGATTCTCACCATTTGGCCGGCATAGTCCAGCCCCAAACCGACGCCTTCGTACTGCCGGTCCAGACCACGATCGATCTGCTCAAATGGCTTGAAGATTGTCGCTTGATCTTTTGGTGCAATGCCGATCCCAGTGTCCCAGACGGTGAGGTGAACCGCATTTTCGGATGGATCCAACAGTGCTTCGAGGCCAACGGTCCCGCCCTCGGGGGTGAACTTAACGGCATTGTCGAGCAGGTTCTCCAGGGTTTGGAGGATCCCATTTGCATCGCTGATGAGTTGTAGATCGTCTGGAAGGACGGCGAACTGTAACTTCAGCCGCTTTTGCGTGGCGCGCTCGCGTACGCCGCGCAAACTGATTGCGCATAGTTCAACGAGACGACACGGTTCCGGTTGAACCTGCACTTTACCTGCTAACAGCGCCGAATAGTGGAGGATGCTATTCACCATTTTGAGCAGCCGTTCACCGCTCTGGCGAATCTGCTGTACATAGCGCAGTTGGCGTTCGCCGAGTGCACCGCCTACCTGCATCTCGAGTGCGTCAGCCATGCCCAGCACCCCAGTAAGCGGGGTGCGGAGTTCATGGCTGACGGTAGCCAGGAAAGTGTCCTTCAATTGGTCCGCCTGTTTTAGCTCGGCGACAGCATGTTCAAGTTGGCGCGTGCGGTCCGCGACATGCAATTCCAGTTGTTCATTGAGGAGGCGCATTTCCTCTTCCATCCGATGGCGCTCAGTGATATCCATTTCGGCGCCCACGTAGCCGCTTACCTCGCCGTTTTCATCGTACAGTGTCGCGACTTTGCCGTGCACCCAGGTCGTAACGCCGGCCGGGGTTTGAAAACGAAATTCGGCGATGACATCCTTGCGAGGATCGATCATCTCCAACCAGCGTTGTGCCATCGCGTCACGGTCGTCGGGATGGATCGCCTTGATCCAATTGTCGCCCAGCACCTCAGCGAGCGGCAGACCACCCCTCCGCCTTCTGGTGGGGGGGGGGGGCCCCGTGGTGGGGGGGGGGCGGTCTTCCATCCCTGCCAGCCGACTGTCCCATGGCCGTTTGGCGGATGGCAGCGGCCGTCCTTGCCGCGTCCATGGAAAACCCCCACGGGCGTGACGACCAATGACTTGAAGGATCGAGGACAAAACAATTCTTCGCTGGCGCGCAAAGCGGCATCTGAACGCAGCCTGACAAGTGCACTTCCGCTTTGGGCGGCCAGGGCTTCAAGCGTCGTCCGCGTGTGCTCCGGAATGGCGTCATGCGTGTGCGAAGCGAGATTGATCACGGCCAACGTACGATGCTGGTGGATGACCGGGACAACGACCAGCGCCTGGATCCCCTCCCGTTCGTACGCCGGATTTGGTTGACTGGCGATGCTGGCTCGATCTCGATAGTGGATGTGCCGTCCCTGAAGCAGCTTTGCCAGGTTTGAATTGGCAGAGAAATGGCTGAACTCGGCCACAAATTCGGGGGATAGACCGGACTTCACGGCCAATTGGAGTGATCCCGTATTGTCCACCAGATAGATGCCGCCACAATCGATGCTCTCCAGTTGCATGGCGGCGTGGAGAATGACGGTGAGCGCCTGGTGCATTTCATTGCTCTCGCTGGAGTGCCTGGCTCAGGTCGCGCTGGATGCGCAACGCGTCTTCGGCGTTTTTGCGCTCTGTAATATCCTCAAAGATGGTTGCAAAGCGACGCTGATCGGCAGAAAATGCGCACGCAGGTGTTTGCCAAAGGTCTGCGAAAAGTACTCAAATGTCTCCGGCTCACCCTTCAATGCGACTTTGCCGTAGAGTTCAATCTGGCGTCGATCTGCGTGGGGCGCCACTTCAAGGATGGATTTCCCGATGCAGGCGCGGCCATTCATGCCTGTATGCCGGTCGTAGGCCTGATTCGTATCCAGAAAAGTAAAGTCCACCACCTGCCCGGTATCATCCGTGATCACTTCGTGCATTGAAAAGCCTTCAATCATATTTTCGAAGAGCGCGGTATTCTGCCTCACTCTGGTGCAGCGCATCCTGCGCCAGCCGTTGTTCAGTGACGTCCTGGGCGATCCCAAACAAAATCGCCGGTTTGTGCTCCGCGTCGTCGGCGAATTCGCCGACGACGCGGATGTAACGAACGCCGCCATCTTCCGGATTCGACAAGCCGGTGCTCAAAATTGATTGGGGTGCGGGTTGCCACTGCCGCATCAAGCGCACTAGTCATGGCCGGGCGTTGGCTTTCTTCAACGAGGGCAAAAGATCGCAGCGACACGACAGCGCGATCATCAACGCCATAGAGTTGGCGCCAACCAGCGGAGACTGTCCAGCGATCGGTGACGAGCTCCCACTCCCAAGAGCCAATTCGCCCGATGCGCTCGGTCTTTTCAAGCAGGGTTTGTTTCTTCATGGCGGCTCCATAGCATGTGTCGCTCTCGGCTAATGAGTCGGGTGACGTGGACGCGTGCAGCAGTCTGCCGGATTTCTCTATCAATGATATCATGTAATGAGTAGCGGGAGCGCCGAATTTTTGGCGATCCACTTGAACCCCAGTGCGACTTGATCCAAAATACAGATACTCCATTCAATCAATGCGCGTTGCGAGGAACAAAATCCTATGCTCGACTCAATCGATCTGTCGCTCAGTATCTCCAAGAAGGCATTCAAACCGATTCAGAAAGCAATGGTGGAGCGGCTGTTCGAATTGTCGGAATTGGTCTACGAACAGAAACGCCCTGTCATTGTGGTGTTGGAAGGTTGGGATGCCGCCGGCAAGGGCACGACAATTCGCAAACTCACGGAGCAACTGGATGCCCGTGGGTATAAGGTGCTATCGACACAAGCTGCGCGCACCCACGAGAAGCAGAAACCGTGGCTTTGGCGCTTCTGGATGAACATCCCACGTCACGGGCAGATTGCGATCTTTGATCGCAGTTGGTATGGCCGCGTCCTTGTCGAGCGTGTCGAAGGTCTGACGCCCTTGCCGGAATGGATCGCCGCCTATGAGGAGATCAACCAGTTCGAGCGCACACTGGCCGATGATGGCACTGTCTTTGTGAAATTCTGGCTACATATTTCGAAAGAGGAACAACTCAGACGCTATATTGCCCTCTCCGAAGCGCCGGAGACCGCCTGGCAGGTGACCGCGGAGGATTGGGAACATCACCGCAAGTACGACGAGTACATGGCCGCAGTGCGCGATATGTTGACGAGCACGAGCACCGCGGTGGCGCCGTGGACCGTTGTGCCGGCCACCGACCGGGAGTATCGCCTCTATGTCGTGTTTAGAACGCTGATCCACCAATTGGAAGAATGCCTTACGCTCCCGCCTTCGGTCTGGCCTTCGCCTGAAGAGCTTGGCGCCACAGTTGATGCTGAGCAGCCAAAAAGAAGGACAAAAAGGCGAAAGGTTGGCGACGGTGATGCGCTGCCGGTCGCGGCGCTTCCAGAAAAAGCAACCCGTGCGACGGAGAAGAGCGCAGCCAAGGTCGCCAAGAAAGAGGCGAAGAAAGCCAACAAGGCAGCGAAACGCGCGGCAAAAGCGGCAAAGCAGGCGGCCAAGGCAGCCCGCAAAGCGCATGTAATTGAGACGGTCGACGTTGTGAATGTGGCGGCGACACAGGAGCCTGAAGCTGAGTTGACGGTCACATTTGATGTTGCGCCAGTTGTCGCCGAAGTTGCGCCTCCATCCAAACGTGGGAGGCCGCGCAAGGGGGTTGCATCCCCCGGAGAGACGGTTGTCGCCACCGACGAACAGAAAGCTGACCAGTTGCCCGAGCAACAGGCTGTTTCCCCAGTCATAGAAGCCGTTGCGCCGCAACGAAAGTCGGGCCGACCACCCAAGCAACCAGCGGCCCCACCGGTCGCAGAGGTCGTCACCGAGAAACGAAAGCCGGGGAGACCGCCCAAGCAACAGCCTGTTCCCCCACTTGTAGAAGCCGCGCCACCACCACGAAAGCCGGGCAGGCCACCCAAATCTGCAGTTGCGTCTGCTGTTGTCGAAGAGGTTGCGGCCCCGGCAAAACCGAAGCGCGGCCGGCCGCGTAAGGTGGAATCAAATCAATCCGACCAGGCAGACGCCGCGCAGACGGCTGCGCCGGTGGAGGTGGAAAATGCTTGAGATCATCGATCTGGACCAGGTGCTTGACAAGGACGTCTACGAAAAACGCGTCGACCAGTTGCAGACCGCCATGCGCATCCTTGGTTATCATCTCTATTTTCAGAAGCGTCCCTGCGTGATCGTGTTTGAAGGTTGGGACGCAGCCGGCAAAGGGGGCGCCATCAATCGCCTGACGGAACGGCTTGACCCGCGTGGGTTTATTGTGCACCCGATCAGCGCACCGCGCGGCGACGATGCGGAAAAGCACTATCTCTGGCGCTTCTGGCGCAGGCTGCCGGAGCGGGGGTCGATCGCGATCTTCGACCGCAGTTGGTATGGCCGGGTCCTCGTCGAGCGCGTCGAAGGCTTTGCCACCGAGGTGGAGTGGCGCCGCGCCTACCAGGAGATCAAGGACTTTGAGGCGCAGCTCGTCGGCTTTGGCACTATCGTGATCAAATTCTGGGTGCACATCAGCCAAGAGGAACAACTGCACCGCTTTGAAGATCGTGAAAAGCGACCTAACAAAGCCTGGAAACTGACCGATGAAGATTGGCGCAATCGAGGCAAGTGGGAAGATTACGAAGCAGCAGTCGAGGAGATGCTGATCCGCACCACGACGGCGCAAGCCCCGTGGACCGTCGTCCCGGCAAACGACAAGTATTTTGCGCGGGTTACAGTGCGCTGACGGTCGTCGAGCGTCTTGCCGAGGAACTCCACGTTGACCTGTCGCCCGAAGCCTTGAAAGCCTTGCCGCCACTTGCCGCGCCGGTGCCGATTCCAGAATGGGCGAAGGAGGAAGCTGCGTTGGCGGGGATTGCATTGGCGTAGACGAAGAAGCGCGCACATCCTGAGATCTCCAGGATGCGGGTGCAGTGCTAGCGGTCGATAAGTGGGGCTGCACGCAACATTGCCAGCCATCCCGCGCTCGCCGGATCAATGGCGGTGAACATCCAATCTAGTGCCATCGCGCCTACTTCATTGGGATGACCAAATCGTACGGGTACACCGTCAACGTCTCCAGCGCACCATCCCCAAGAAAGGCGACGGTGTCTTCGATGCGGACACCATAGCCGCGTTCGGGATAGTAAAGACCCGGTTCGACACTGACGACATGGCCGGGCTGCAGTGTGCGGGCGTTCCCTGCCACCGCGCTCAACCGAGGTTCCTCGTGAATGTCCAACCCCAACCCATGCCCGAGGCTGTGGACATAACCGTTTGCGCCGCCGGGTTGTAAGCGCGAGGTCGGATGGCCCTGCGCCTCGAAGTAGTCCAGCGTCATCTCCTGAAAGATACGAGCAGGCTTACCAACGGCCAGTTCTGCGACGACGCGATCAAAGATCTCCTTACATTCATCCCAGGCCGCCTGCACTTCATCGGGCGCATAGCCAAGACACCAGGTGCGCGTCATGTCGTGGTAATAGCCGCTTGCGGTCTTGGGAAAGATGTCAAAGACAATGGATTGGCCGAGGCGCAGAGGCATGGTTTCTGTGCCCGAATTGTGAGGCACACCAGCATCGCGCCCTTGGGCAAAGATGTGGTGGTCCTGGCTCATCCCGCGTTCGATGATCCGCTGATACGTAAACGCCTTGACATCGCCAATTGTCAGCGGTTCGCCGTCGGTGCGAATCACCAGGTTGCCGCGTGTTCGATGGCCCTGAATAAAATCCTGCGTGTCGGCGACGACCAGACCTGTCAGCCGGCCGGCTTCGCGCATCTGGGTGATTTCCCACTCATCCTTGGTTTCACGCGCCAGCGTAAAGAGGGTATCGCCAAACTCGCCACCAATTCGGTCTTGTCGAGCCGATCCTGCACAAGGTTGAACATGGCCATGGCTGCGCCGGCGTCGAACATGCCATAGACGCCGAGTCTGCCCGCCAGTTGCTGGTCGCGGATCACATCGAGCAGGTAGTCCACCTGCGCCGCCAGGCGGTCGCCTTCGTGCTTTTGTAGATAGGCGAGCTGGTTATACGTGGCATCGCGATCCACCAATGCCAGCCCAGTCGCCGCCGCATTGTCACGCTCCATGCCCCCATGCACAAGGGTAAGTGGGCCATTCCGGCGCTTGGTGACTAGTGCGCGCTCCAGATCGGCGCCACCGGTCAAATAGTTCATGATGGTATTCCCATGGGAATCACCCACCACGAGGAGTGCGTCAAGGTTGCGTTCCGCCATCAGTTGGTCAAGATCAGCTTTCACAGTTGTCCCCTCCCCTGCGCACCATTCCAATGCGCCCCAGGCAATTGATCACCAGCAAAAAACTATTGACTGTTCTCTTTGCTTTGTCTCTTCGTCTCTTCGTCTCTTCGTCTCTTCGTCTCTTCGTCTCTTCGTCTCTTCGTCTCTTCGTCTCTTCGTCTCTTCGTCTCTTCGTCTCTTTGTCTCCCAGTCTCCCAGTCTCTTTGTCTACATTCTCCTTCGTGCCAGCACAGCGTCCGTTGCGCCCGACGCCGGATGTGAGCAGCCATCCAGAATTTCCCAATGCTCTGACTGCACCTGCGCAAGCAATTCGCCAGGCTGTAACAAATAAGCCGGGTTTGCCGTGGGGCGAGTCAGCAGCCGGTCCTGATTGTACGTCTGCAGCGCAAGGAGCCCACCCGGCTTTACCGCCTGGCGCAGCGACGGCCAGAGGGCGCGATCCAGAAAGAAGAAACTGCAGACCAAGTCAAAGCTCGCCGGCTCAGGTCTCCAGACGTCGAGATCGGCGCACACCAATGTCCCGCCGGCCCGGCAGCCCGCAGTCTGAAAACGCTCCGCCACCTGTGCCAGGGCGGCATCGCTCAGATCAACACCCATCACCTGCCAACCGCGTTGCGCAAGCCATAAGAGCGTGCCACCGGCGCCACAGGCGACATCGAGTGCAGCAGGCTTCTCGCCTGCATTTCGAATGGTCGCGTGCAACTCGTCGATCACCGGCGCATGACCTAGCAACCAACGATTGGCTGTGCGCGCGGCAGGTGCGTCGTTACTGGTGTACCGGTCATTCCAACGGAGTCGGTCGATCTCAGCCATACGCAGAAGCGTACACCGGTCCCAGGCTTCCGGCAAGCATTGCGCGGGCGCATTGTCTGATCGCCAACAGACAATGGGAAAAGAAATGTGCAAATTGGAACAATCGGTATTCGGGTAAATCAGAATGCGAATGGTTCATGGTCAATCGTCACTTGTCAGTTGTCAACGAAATACAGCGGCAGCCCGCCGGGGCTGGCGTGATAGACACAGAAATGCCGGCGGGTCTCCTGCCTGTGCAGGCGGCGAAACCGGTCGTAATCAAGCTTGACGGGCTCTCGAAGATCTATGTAGAGGGGGAGACCCGGCACACGGTGCTCGATGAGTTGAACCGCGAATTCTATCGTGGCGAGTTTGTGGCGCTGTTGGGAAAATCCGGCAGTGGCAAGAGTACGCTGCTCAATCTGATTTCCGGGATTGACGCCCCAGCGCGGGCGCCATCACGATCATTGTGGACGACAAGCCTGTCATGATCACTGCGCTCAGCGAGCACGAGCGGACGCTCTTTCGCCGGCGCAACATCGGCATCGTGTTTCAGTTCTTCAATCTGATCCCAACGTTGACCGTCATGGAAAATGTGACGCTGCCGCTCGAACTCGCCGGCAGAACCAGGGGCATGCGTCCACGCGCCCAGGAATTGCTTGAACGGGTGGGGCTTGGCAACCGGATCAACACGTATCCGGACAAGCTTTCCGGCGGCGAACAGCGCGCGCGTGGCGATCGCGCGCCTTGAGCAGTGACCCGGTCTTGATACTTGCCGATGAACCGACCGGCAACCTGGACGACAATACCGGCGACACAGTCCTGACCCTGCTGCTTGAATTGACCCGCGACAGCGGCAAAACCCTTTTCATGGCGACGCATGCCCCCGAGGTGGCACGGTTGGCCGACCGCGTGCTCCATCTGGACCACGGCAAGCTGGTCAGCGACCAGGCTTGGAAGGCGAGCCATCAGCCATGATTCGCCCACTCATTCGACTTGCGTCGCGACATGCACTGCGCCGGCCTGTGCAGAGCCTGCTGTTGGTGATTGGGGTGGCGATTGGGGTAGCGATGATCGTCGCAATCGACCTGGCCAATAAACCGGCGGAACGTGCCTTTCAACTGGGCACCGAGACCGTGACGGGCAAAGCCACCCACCAGATCACTGGTGGCCCTGGCGGCCTCGATCAAGCGGTCTACACCAGGCTACGGCGCGATTAGGGCTATCGAAATAGGCGCCGGTTGTGAAGCCTATGTGATCGCCGAACAACTGGATGCACAGCCGATGCGCCTGCTTGGCATCGATCCTTTCTCAGAACCGCCCTTTCGTAGCTACCTGGGTCCCAGTGCCCAATCACAGCAGCCGGTGGGTGCGTTTCTGCGCGAACTGATGACAGTGCCTGGCACCGCCCTGGTAAGCACGGAAGTTGCCCAGCGCTATGGGTTAAAGGTTGGGGATGCGATTTCCATTCGCACCGGCGGTAAGCGTGCGGAGCTATTGCTGGCAGGTCTTTTGGACCCCACCGATGACCTGAGCCGTCGTGCGCTACAGGGGCTCATCGTCACCGATATCGCCACGGCGCAAGAGGTGCTGGGCATGGCGGGGCGCCTCACTCGCATCGACCTGATCGTGCCTGAAGGCGACGCCGGCGGCGATGCAACGCTGGCTGCCATCCGCCCGCTCTTGCCGCCCGCAGCGCGTATTGACCCGGCTACTGCACAGCAGGGGACGGTCAACGAGATGACTGCGGCGTTCAACCTGAACCTGACTGCCCTGAGTCTGCTGGCGCTGGTGGTTGGCATGTTCCTGATTTACAACACGGTGACCTTCAGCGTGGTACAGCAACGCCCTGTGCTCGGCTCGTTGCGTGCGCTCGGCATGACGCGCCGTGAGATTTTTGGCTTGATTCTGAGCGAAGCGACTCTGTTGGGCATCTTGGGCACGGCGCTTGGCCTGGCGTTGGGCATCTTCCTGGGCCGTGCTGCGGTCCAGATGGTCACCCAAACCGTCAATGACCTGTTCTTTGTCGTTGCGGTGCGCGACACGCAGATCCCCATGCTCACCTTGCTCAAGGGCGCGGTCATTGGCGTGGCCGCTGCGCTAGTGGGCGCGGCCGTGCCCGCCTGGGAGGCGACCGGTGTGGCGCCTGCGGGCGCCATGCGGCGCAGCGATGTCGAGGAACGGACGCGCCGGCTGCTGCCCTGGTTGTCGGTTGGTGCGCTGCTGCTCATGCTGCGAGGTGGGTTGCTGCTGATCCCCAGGTGGAGTCTGGTGCTCACCTTTGGCGGTCTATTTCTAATTGTCATTGGCGCAGCACTGCTCGCCCTAATACTGACGCTGTGGCTGATGCAATTGGTGCAGCGCTTTGTGCGGAACCGGGGCGGCGTCGTCGAACGCATGGCACCTCGCACGGTCGTGCGCTCGCTCTCGCGTATCGCGGTGGCCGTGGCGGCGCTCATGGTGGCGGTGAGCGTGATCATTGGTGTTGGGGTGATGATTTCGAGTTTCAGGCAGACCGTCGTGCTTTGGCTCGACGATGTGCTGCAGGCGGATATTTTTGTTTCGGCGCCTGGCATCTCGAACTCGGCCGAGGCGCCGCTTTCACCGGCTATTTTTGCGGAACTGGCCGCCTTTCCCGGCATCGAGGATGCAGCAACGACGCGCAGCGTCGACGTCACGGCCCAGTTGCGTGAAGCCGGCGATCCCTTTGCACTGCAGGTAGCGGCGCTGAGCAAAGACCTGGCGGGGGCCGACCGGCGCTACCGTGCGGATTCGGGCGGTTGGGAGGCGACCTGGCGGGCTGTCGACCAGGGTGAAATCCTGATCAACGAACCCATGTCGACGCGGTATGGCATCGGCGTCGGTGATGCCATCGATATCCAAACTGATCGCGGGCTGCGGTCTTTCTCCATTGCCGGTGTGATCGTCGACTTCGACGTGCGGTCCACGGCGTTTATGGCCGATGAGGTCTATCGCAGCTTCTGGGATGACGACCTGATCTCTGCGATTGCGCTTTTCGTTGCGCCGGGCGAAGATGTGGATGCAAAAGTGAACGAAATACGCCAGGCATTTGCCGGACGTGCGGAACTGCTGGTAAGCTCCAACCGCGGGCTGCGGGATAATGCATTGGCGGTCTTTGATCGTACGTTTGCGATCACCGCTGCGCTCCAGTTGCTGGCAACACTGGTCGCCTTCATCGGGATCCTGAGTACACTGATGAGCCTTCAACTGGAGCGCATGCGTGAGATCGGTGTGCTGCGGGCAAATGGCATGACGCGCCGGCAATTGTGGCGGCTCTCGCTGGAAGAAACGGGTCTGGTGGGCATGGCGGCCGGCATCCTGGCGATGCCAACGGGCTTCATTCTTGCAGTCATCCTGATCTATATCATCAACTTGCGGTCGTTTGGCTGGACCCTGGAGATGAAGCTCGCGCCGATGGAGTTTTTCCAGGCTTTTGTGGTGGCTTTGGCCGCCGCCCTGTTGGCCGGCTTGTACCCCGCTTGGAAGTTGGGAAAAATGCAGCCTGCAGTGGCGCTACGATCTGAATAGAACGCGCATACCTTTGGGGGAAGCAATGCTTGAAACCGCTTACGAAATGACACTGCGGGCCTATCTAACAAATCATGTGCGGTTGGAAGCGCTGCTCGAGCGGATCACCGAAGAGCAACTGATGTGGCGCGCCACGCCCCATGCCTTACCGATTGCATTTCACGTTTGGCACATGGCGCGTTGGGCCGACCATTTTGCCGCGTCTGTGCCGGGTTACACGCCCGTGCTGGGGGAACGGCTTGGTCCGGGTGGTCAGATTTGGGTGGCGGAAAATATTGGTGCGCAATGGGGGTGGCCGGTCGATGCACTGGGGTATGCGGCAACGGGCATGCAGATGAGTGAACTGGTGGCCGCGGATCTCACCTTCCCACCCAAGGCCCAGTTCGTTGCATACGTGCATCGCGCGTTTGCTGCCGCCGAACGAGCGATTTCTGCAATTGATGCAGAGCAGTTTGATGAGGCCGAACAGGTGCAACCTTTGACGCGCGACATTTGGGAAGAGGGCACGGTTGGCGGCGCAATTTTCGGCCACCTGGTCCACGACAGCCGCCATTTCGGGGCAATCGAGTGTTTGCTCGGCCTCCAGGTGGGCGGCGGTTCGATCACCGTCTAGCCTATTGCATCAGCATCTGCTCCAGCGTGTCAGCCACCTGCGCATACACTGGCGATTCGCCGCGGTTGAGGCGGATCTGATTGGCCACGCGTCGCAGAAGCCCGGGGTTCACTTCAGCCAGGGCATTGGTCATCACATACCAGAGGCTGCAGAGATCCTGGTTTTCATGGGTTGCGGCACGGACTGCAATCTCGGCGGGCGTCGTTGCATTCAGGCTGGGATTGCCCGCATTCAGCCCCAGTTCACGCCACGTTGACCCAGTAGTACGAGAGCATTGGGTTGATCAACCCGCGCATGCGGCTCCAGAGCGGGTCATCCTCCTGCACCAGGTTGAAGAAGGCGAGGTAGTACGGCCGCGAGTGGGCATAGTCACGGTGAATTTGTGACAATTCGCCCGCCTTGACCGAGCCGTACGATGCCATATACCAGCGCAGGTCCTCAAGGGTGGCCCCTGGTTCACCGGATTCGACCGCATCCCACTGTAGGCGGCAGGCCAGCAGATAAC
This sequence comes from Candidatus Fredericiella danica, assembly GCA_016713335.1. GTDB lineage: Bacteria > Chloroflexota > Anaerolineae > Caldilineales > Caldilineaceae > Fredericiella > Fredericiella danica. The sequence goes on from JADJPH010000022.1 coordinate 71,296, forward strand.
TGCGCGCTGAAGCTGCAAAATCCTGTGAGCGCTGCAGCATGGCGGTCTTGGCCAGGGAACGTGCCTTCTCAAAGCCCCGCGCCAGATTCTCAGGGACCTGCACGTTTTCGATGTCATAAATGATCGGTTGCTGCGCGGGCTCGTCGCGGAAGGGAATCGAACTCTGCCCAGGCAGCATGTAGCGCCCGTCGACATCGATGATCAGCGCGCGCGCTTCCAGATCACGGAGCAAATCATCAATATACACGGTGTGTTCACCGTCGTTCAGCAGGATGGTGGCTAATTCAGGTTTGTCAATTTCCAAGCCCGCATTGACCACCGCATAGACAAATCCGGATTCGGCGCGCTGGACGAAGGCAGCCTCACTATCGATTTCCTCTGCAAGCCAGACCGGTACATGCACGGAAGCTACCTGCTCGCGGTAATCAAATGCCCGCTGCCGAAAGCCCATCTGCCAGATTTGGCGCAGCGTCGTCTTGCTCCGGATCAGACCGAGCGACTCGTACCGCTCGCAGAGCTCTTCCAATAGATCGTCGGTGGTGCGCTCGCCCGGCCGCGCGACCAATTCTCGATAGATGTCGCGCAGCACATCGCGCCGGGTGGCGAAATCCACTGAAGTCATCTTCAGCCGGGTGAAGATCTGGTTGTATTGCTGGCGCAAGGTGGGCTTGACCGCAAGGTCACTGGCGCCGAGTCCTGGGCCGTTTGGGGTCAAGGAAGTGGTCCGCCAACCGAGAGCGAACCAGCCTCCCAGGTCTTATTTTCCCAGTCGAGCGGCGGTGTAAAATCGCGCGGCGCCACATACAATTGGAAGTCCTTCATAAACAAGGCAAGAATGTCGGTATGTTGCTCCAGCCAGCCCTTGAACTGCGCATACCCAAAGGCGGTCTCATTGAAACTGCTATCGAGCATGAGCATCGTCTGTTTGAGTTTGGCGGCCAGCACAGGTAGTTCGCCCCGTTGGGTATGCACCCGCAGCGCCTTCAACAGCAACTGGCGGGCGGCTTCACTATCACCTGGCGGTGCAGGCTCGACAAGGGGCAGCACCTCGTCCGCGACCTCGCCCAAAGCGGTCTCAAGATAGATAAATTCGTCACAGGCGCGCACAAGGAGCGGATGCGTCACTTCGCGCGGACCGATGCCCAGCGTATAGCGGCCATATTCGCGCAGCTTGGCCATCAGGGGTCCAAAATCGCTATCGCCGGACACGATGACAATCGTATCAATCTGGGGCCGGTAGAACGCGGTTTCCAGTGCATCAAGCGCCATCCGGATATCGGCGCGGTTCTTGCCGGCCCGCACGCTGAAGACCTGAATCAGGTCAACGGCATTGTTCATCAGATCCTCGCGGTAGCGCGAGAAACGGCTCCAGTCACCATAGGCGCGGATGATGGAGACCACGCCGCGTTCCTGCAAATACTGCACCAGCAGAGTCAATTCAAAATCAAGAAACTCTTGCTCCGCCCACAGGGCGATATTCTCGAAATCAATAAAGACAGCAATTTGGCTGCCCATAAACGGCTCCTTTGCGTTTTTTCTTCTATCATACCACCCGTAAACGCAAACACATCACTAACGAAAACACAATGACTTACTGACACGTTTCGGGTAGACTGGAATCCGATAGAAAAAAAGACCGGCGCCAAAAGGAATGACAGCCGGTTGGGCAAATAAATCAGTGGAGGCAAATTAATTAGCATGGGTAAAATTATTGGAATCGATCTGGGCACCACCAATAGCGTCGTTGCTGTGATGGAAGGCGGCAACCCGACGGTGATCGCGAATGCCGAAGGCAATCGCACGACCCCATCGGTCGTCGCATTCAATAAGAATGGCGAGCGGCTGGTCGGCATCACCGCCAAGCGCCAGGCTGTGGTGAACCCAGAAAATACGGTCTATTCGGTGAAGCGCCTCATGGGTCGCCGGTATGACGACCCGGAGACACAAAAGGCCCGGAAGATGGTCTCTTATGCCATCGTCGACGGTCCCAATGGCGACGCACGTGAATGTGCCGATCAAGAATAAGAGTTACACGCCGCAGGAAATCAGCGCCATGGTGCTTGCCAAGCTCAAGCGCGATGCGGAAGCGTACCTGGGCGAAGAGGTAAAGCAGGCGGTCATTACGGTTCCGGCTTACTTCAACGACAGCCAACGCCAAGCCACAAAAGATGCCGGTCAGATTGCCGGCCTCGAAGTGATGCGCATCATCAATGAGCCAACCGCTGCGGCGGTTGCCTATGGACTCGACAAGAAGAGTGACGAGACCATCCTGGTCTTTGACCTGGGCGGCGGCACGTTTGACGTGTCCGTGCTTGAAGTGGGCGAAGGCGTCGTCGAGGTCAAGTCTACCAACGGCGACACGCTGTTGGGTGGCGATGACTGGGACGAACGCATCGTTCGCTGGTTGATCGATGAGTTCAAGAAGGAACAAGGCGTCGACCTGAGCAATGACCGGCAAGCGCTACAGCGCTTGCGTGAGGCTGCGGAAAAGGCCAAGATCGAGTTGTCGACTGTGACCCAGACCGAGATCAACCTGCCGTTCATCACGGCAGATAGCTCGGGACCCAAACACCTGGTGGTCACGCTGACACGGTCGAAATTCGAGCAGTTGACGGCCGACCTGTTGGAACGCACCAAGCAGCCGTTCTTCAGCGCATTGAAAGATGCGGGGTTGACCGCAAAGGATCTGGACGAAGTCGTGCTGGTCGGTGGTTCGACCCGCATGCCGATGGTGCAGGAGTTGGTGCGCCAGTTGACCGGCAAAGAGCCGCACAAGGGCGTCAATCCCGACGAAGTCGTCGCGGTCGGCGCAGCGGTGCAGGCCGGTGTGCTGGGCGGTGAGGTGAACGATCTGCTGCTGTTGGATGTGACGCCGCTGAGCCTGGGCCTTGAAACCCTGGGTGGCGTGATGACGGTCCTGATTCAGCGCAACACGACGATCCCGACCAAGAAGATGGAAGTCTTTAGCACGGCAGCCGACAGCCAGACGGCGGTGGATATCCACATTCTGCAGGGCGAGCGGCCGATGGCGAAGGACAACAAGACATTGGGCAACTTCCGCCTGGATGGGATTCCGCCGGCACCGCGTGGCGTGCCGCAAGTCGAAGTCACTTTTGACATCGATGCGAACGGCATTCTGCACGTGACGGCCAAGGACAAGGCCACCGGCAAGGAGCAGAGTGTCAAGATCACGGCGTCGACCAATCTGTCGACAGATGAGGTGGAGCGCCTGGTGCGCGAAGCCAAGTCGCATGAAGATGACGACAAGCGACAACGTGAAGTGGCCGAGGCGCGTAACACGGCGGACAACCTGGTCTATGTGACCGAGAAGACACTCCGTGACCTGGGCGACAAGGTGCCGGCGACGGACCGCGGTACGGTCGAAAACCTGGTTGAAGAACTCAAGCAGGCCAAGGACACAAGCGACCTTGCCCGCATCCGTAGCGTGAACGAACGGTTGCAGCAGGCAACGAATGCGCTGGCGCAGCAGATGTACGCCCAGCAGGACGGTTCGTATGGTGGTCCTCAGCCCGGTGGCCCGGGCCAGGGTGGCGCCGCTGACGACGATGTCGTCGAAGGCGAATACCGGACCGTCTAGATCGCCGGATGAGGCGTGCAGAGCACGCACAACATCGACTGCAATACGAACGTACAACGGGCGGGGCCGCAAGCCTCGCCCGTTTGCTAGAGGGAGAACGGCGTGAGTTATCGATATAGTAATCAACCGAACCGGCGGCGTCCGGTTTCCGGCCCTGTCGGGCCTGGCGGGCAGACACCCACACTCGCCGATTACCAGGCGCTTGCACAGGCCTATGAAGAGGTAAAGGCGCGTTTGGAGCAACAGGCCAAAGAGCTTCAAAATACAAAGTCAGAATTGCAGATTAAGAACGAGGCGCTCCACCGGCAGAGCGAAGATTTCAAGAAAGTTGAAACTGAACTGCTCTTCACCCGGGCCGGGCTGGAGGAAGCCCAGAGACAACTGGAAAGCGATGCGGCGGCGCGCGATTGGGAGGAAAAATACATCCGGTTGCAGGCCGAAGTCGACAACCTGCGCAAACGCTGGGAGCAGCGTGCCATCGCCGACAGCGCCGAGAACCGGCGCCGCGTCCTGGCCGACATGCTGCCGCTGGCCGATCATCTCGACCTGGCGATGCAACATGCGCCAGAGTCGCACAGTGCCTCAGTAAAGAGTTTTGTGGCGAATATTGAGGCGACCCGGCGAGCGTTTTTAGAAACGCTGCGGCGTTACGGTGTCGAGCGGATTGACCCGCTGGGTGAGCCGTTTGATCCGAATCTACATGAAGCGGTCGGCCATGCCCCTTCGGACGAAGTAGAGGCCGATCACATCTCACAAGTATTGCAGGCGGGTTATCGCGAGGGGGACCGCCTTTTGCGCCCAGCACGCGTGCTGGTGAACGGATAAGGGTGCCTATGGAATACAAAGACTACTATCAGGTGCTGGGTGTACCGCGCAGTGCAGACGAGAAGGAGATCAAGAAGTCCTTCCGCAAATTGGCGCAGCAATATCATCCGGACAAAAATCCAGGCGACAAAAGCGCCGAAGCAAAATTCAAAGAGATCAACGAGGCCTACACCGTTTTGGGTGACGCTGACAAGCGGGCCAAGTACGACAAATTTGGCTCGCAGTGGGAGCAGTACAGGCGCGCCGGCGCACCCGGAGGACTTTGACTGGTCGTCGTGGGGGGGCGCCCCAGGGGGCGGTGGTGGCCAGGGCGGCTACACCCGCACCGTGACGCCGGAAGAATTCGAGCAGATGTTTGGCGGGATGGGCGGTTCGGGCATGGGGGGCGGCAGCTTTTCGAGTTTCTTCGACACCCTGTTTGGCGGCCGCGGTGGGCGTGGGCGGAGCGCCGGCGGGATGGGCTTCGACGCGACCCAGATGGCAGCCCGCACACCGGCGCAGGAGGCGACGGTGCAGGTCACGTTGGAGGAAGCGTTCAGCGGCACGACCCGCGTGCTTCAATTGGCGGATGGCTCGCCCAATGGGACCCGCCTGGAAGTCAACATTCCACGGGGGGTCACGACGGGTTCCAAGGTGCGCATGAAGGGCGCCGCGGGACAGGGCGACATCGTGTTGAATATCGAAGTGATGGACAACCACCGGTATACGCGTGAGGGTGATAACCTGCACACGAAAGTGCCGGTCGACCTGTACACCGCCTTATTAGGCGGTGAGGTGCAGGTGCCGGCGCTGGACAAGACCGTGGCGCTGACGATCCCGGCAGGCACGCAAAATGGCAAGACCATTCGCCTGCGCGGGCTCGGCATGCCGCATCTCAAGCATCAAGACAAGCGCGGCGACCTGCTGGCCGAGGTCGAAGTCAAACTCCCCACGCACTTGAGTGCGAAGGAGAAAGAGTTGTTTGAGGAGTTGAGGAAGATCCAGGCGTGAGTTTAGCTTTTCCCTGCCGCGCCAAAAGCCAACGCGGAGGTGCGGAGACGCGGAGAAAAACGCGGAGAGGAAATGCAGAGAAAATAGAGCAAGAGTCGCTGCACCCAACTCTCCTTCCCCCTAATTCTCCGCATCTCCGCGCCTCCGCGTTGAAGTATTTGCGGTACCACCACAAAACACTCTACGGTCTAAAATCATCCTCCCCCGTCAACCCCGCCATGAACGCCGCCAACAGGTCGGCGGCGCGGTCGATGTCGTCGAGGGCGATCATCTCGACGGCGCTGTGCATGTAGCGGTTGGGGATGCTGATCAGACCCGCCGCCAGGCCGGCCCGGTTCAATTGCATCGCGTTGGCGTCGGTGCCGGTGCCGCGGCCATGCGCCGCCACCTGGTAGTTGATGCCGGCGCCGGTGGCGGTTGCCACCATCCGGTCAAAGAGACGCGGGTTCACGTTGGGACCGCGGTCGATGACCGGCCCGCCGCCCAGACGAATATCCCCTTCTTGCTGCTTGTTGATGGTCGGGCAGTCGGTGGCATGCGTCACATCCACGGCGATGCCGATGACCGGGTCAATCCCAAAGGCGCTCGTCTGGGCGCCACGCAGGCCAATCTCTTCCTGGACCGTTGAGACGGCATAGATCGCACACTTTCAGCGGCTGCAGCGCGGCACGGCGCAACGCTTCCACCACCACCCACGTCCCGGTCACGTTGTCCATCCCTGGCGCATTGGCAAAGCCGTTGCGCATCTCCTGATAGCCAAGTTCCAGCGTCACCGGATCGCCGATGGCGACGACACCGGCGGCGTCTTCCTTGCTGGAGGCGCCAATGTCGAGCCACATCTCCTCCAGTTTGACGACCTTTTCCCGTTCGTCGGGCTTGAGCAGGTGGATCGGTTTGCGGGCGATGACGGCGGGGATTGGGCCACTCCGGGTCCATACCGTCATGCGCTGCCCGATCAACTGCTGTGGATCCCAGCCACCGATCGGTTGGGTGTAGATGAAGCCTTTGTCGTCGATGTAGGTCACGACAAGCCAGATCTGGTCGCAGTGCCCGGCGAGCATGACGCGCTGCGGGGACGCGGTGTTCTTGGCGACGATCACGTTGCCGTGGAGGTCGGTGCTCACCTGGTCGGCAAACGCGGCGACGTACTCGCGCACAACTGCCTGTACGGGCTGCTCGTAACCGGAGGGCCGCGGCGCCGCCAACAGCGCCTTCAGAAATTCATGAGCTTTGGGTTCCATGGATCTGTATCCTTATCAATTGAATTTTGTAGTAGGGGTCTCGCGAAGAATAACAAGAAAAGCATTTACTGCAAAAGAACTGCCTAACGCAAAGGCGCAAGGATGCAAGAGACGCAAAGAACAGCGAGGAAAAGACGAAGATGAATGACCGCAAAGAACACAGAGACCACAAAGAAAAACACATCCCCCCGCTTCGCGTCTTAGCGTCTTTACGGGCGGTCCTTTCTCTTCTTCCCCTGCGTCTCCGCGTCCCTGCGGGCGAATTCTTCTCTTACGGCAGTTTTGGCCGCGCGGCGGGAAGCGTAACCTGGGCGAGATCGAGCGGGACGCCGCTATGGAGTTGTGCGGGGCCTTTGCGGAGCACGCCATCGCTCAGGATCCGGGCGCGCAGCCCACCGCCGCGGCCGCCATTTCTGCACGCCGGGCGCAAGCATCGCATCCATCCACGCAGGGTGAGCATTCCCGCATCCCGGCCAGGAGCACGCGGCCCTCGCCGCAATCGAGTTCAAATTCTTGTCCCAACAGCGAATTGAGCGGCATGCCCTCAACCACGACATTGCGTCGCATCAGCAGCGGCGTCCAATCGGGTCGGTCGAACGCCGTCTGCAATTCGATGAATACCTCCCATGCCAGGAAGGTGATTTGCGCATCGTAGTGGGCGGCAACCCCATAGTAGCGGTCGCCCAGGATCCCATGGTCGGCGACCAGCTCCGCCTGTGCGACGTCGCGCGTCGGGTGCGAACCCGGACCGTCCTTGGGCCGGCCAAAGTAATTGTGACCGGGGGAAACAAAGAGATGACGAATGGTTACTACTTGGGTGTATTTGTTCATGATGGTCCAATACGGAACATCTCGCACAAAAGAAGATGCTCCCGCAGAGTCGGGGTGAAAAGGCAAACGAACTTTGAACTACGACGGCTTGCGTTTCAGGGCAACTGCGCGCTGTGCGATCTGGTTGATGAGACCGCTGAAAATCAAGCCGTGAAGCGGGTAGAGCGCGTACCAATAGAGCCACCCCATCAACCCCTTGGGTGCAAAAAACGCAGTCTGCGCCAGCAGCGTCTGATTTTCATCGTGTGGTGTCACTTTGAATTGCAGCCAGGCTTTGCCGGGCACTTTCATTTCAGCGCGCAGGCGCAACAATCGTTCTGGTTCGACGGCCTCCACCCGCCAGAAATCAAGCGCATCGCCCACGCGTAGCTCATCTGGATCGCGACGTCCGCGGCGCAGGCCTACCCCGCCAATCATCCGATCCATGAATCCGCGAATTTCCCAGGCCCAGTTCATGTAGAACCAGCCGCGCTCGCCCCCCACCCCCATGAAGATGGTGTAGATGTCCGCCGGCGCGGCCGGAACGACGCGCTGACGGTGCTCCACGATCATGCCTTCTTGATTCGTCAGGATGACGGGCGGCACTGCGCCCTGGCTGGTCTGTAGGGCATCACTCCAGGCGGTTTCTACGTTACTGGCCTGCAGGCGGGCAAGTGCTCGCTCCACGGCAGTACGATAGCCGACGGGTTGAATTTGCGGGAACAGTTGCTGTGCGCTCAGATCATGGACAACATTTTCATTGCGCAGGCCCTCGATCAAGGGGCGGGCGATGACGGCAGGGATGGGGGTGACCAGGTTCACCCAGTAGGACGACAGGCGCGGGGTTAGCACTGGGACAGGCACCATCCAGCGCCTGAGGCCACGCACCTCGGCATAGATCGTCATCATTTCACCATAGGTGACCACTTCGGCGCCACCGATCTCGATGATGCGGCCATTGCTCTCGGGGGTGGCGAGTGCCGCAACCAAGTAGTCCAGCACTTCGCGAATGCCAATCGGCTGGGTCCGGGTATAGACCCAACGCGGACAGATCATCATCGGCACGCGTTCGGTCAAGTAGCGAATCATCTCAAACGAGAGGCTGCCCGAGCCGACAATGACACCCGCGCGCAATTCGGTCACCGAGACACCTGTGCTGCGCAGTGAGTCGCCGGTTTGCTGGCGCGAACGGAGATGTTCCGAGAGTTCGGGGGTGGCTTCGGCGAGGCCACCGAGGTAAATGATGCGTTCGACTCCCGCAGCGCGGGCGGCCAATCCGAAATTTCGGGCGGCTTCCAGGTCACGTTGGTGGAAGTCGGCGCCGCCGCCCAGGCTATGCACCAGATAGTAAGCAGCCTGCACGCCACACATCGCGCCAGTCAAGCTCTCGGGCTGGAGCACATCGCCGGCGACGATGTCAACGGCGCTTTGCCAGGGTCGTCCCTGTAGGCGGGCCGGATCCCGCACCAGACAACGGACGCGATAACCTGATTCGAGCAGGCGTCACGAGCCGTCCCCGATATAGCCAGTCGCACCGGTCAATAGAATGAGCGGAGCGGAGGCGGTCATCCTGTCCGCCTCGGCAATGGTCTCTGGGCGATAGGCTGTCATGGTTCAATCTCCGTAGCGAAAGGCGCCCCAAGTGGTTCAGTCGTTGCAGCGACCGAGTTACGTCAATGGCTTTACATTCTGTTGGACGATCCGCTGCCTACACTTAACTCTTGGTCCGGAGTGTAGAGCGGCCCCCATCAATGCTGATGGTCTGCCCTGTGATCCAGCCCGCATCTTCAGAGAGGAGAAAGGCCGTCAATGCTGCCACATCGTCGGCGACGCCTAGCCGCTGCATGGCATGGAGCCCGGCCATGGCTGTGGCCATCTGCTCACTTGCCAGCATACGTTCGGCAAGCGGGGTGCGTATGATGGACGGGGCGATGGCGTTGACACGTACCTTCGGAGCCAGTTCAGCCGCAAGTGACAGGGTCAGCCCAGACACAGCGCCCTTTGCCATCCCCATGGAGGCATGCAGGGAAAAGCCTTGCTGCGCGGCAACACTGGAGAAAAGCACCACCGCCGCAACGCCTGTACTTCGTTTCAGGGCGGGAAGGCTCGCCTGAACCGCAAGCGCCGCGCCGAGCGCGTTGACCCGAAAGTCATCTAAAAAATCCGCTTCAGTGAGCCGTTGGAGACTGCGCAAATTGATGGTGCCGACAGCGTAGACAAGACCAGCCAGTGTGTCTCCAGCCTCTTGCGCGGCGCGAGCAAATAGTCCGACATCGGTGACATCCCCCGCCGTGAAACTTGCACCAAGTTCCGCCGCGCAGGCTGCCAACTTGTCTTCGTTGCGCCCCACCAGATGGAGATCGTAGCCGCGTCCCTGTAGAATCTTGGCCGTGGCGAAGCCGATGCCGCCCGAGCCGCCATAGATGATTACCTTATTTTGCATGGGTGACCGTCAACCTTAAAGTTCCACCTCGCGCCCGCTCGCGGCGGGCGCCCAATCGCATCTACGATCCGCACGCTCACCATGGCCTGCTCGGCCGTCGGGATGTCCGCCGTGACATCGCCGTCTACAGCGCGAACAAAGTGCTCGATCAGCCGGAAATACGAGCCGACCTTGTCCTCATGTAACGTGTTCTGAATCGCCACTTCCTGGCCGTTCATCATGGTGTATAACTCGATCTTGTCGCGCATCCCGATCGAGGCGCCGCCATTCGTGCCATAGATCTCGGTTACAACCGTCTCCGGGAAGTTGCTCGCCCACGCCACCTGGAAGGTCAACACGGCGCCATTGGCAAAGCGGACGAAGGCGGTGGCGAAGTCATCCACATCGTACCGTGCATTCGCACTGGGCTTGAAGATGTCGGATCCCCAACCACCCAGCCCCATCCCGCGCGGGGCGAGCTCGGCAAAGGTGGCGCCGCTGACACTGACGGGCATCGGATCATTCATGAGGTAGAGTGCGCGATCCAACGTGTGTACACCGATGTCAAGGAGTGCGCCGCCGCCGGCCAGATCCTTGTTGGTGAACCAGCTACCATAGCCCGGGATGCCGTTGCGGCGATTCCAGACTGTGCGCGCCGCGTAGATCTTGCCAAAGAAACCGGCATTCACATGCGCCTTCGCCGCCTGCATCGGGGTAGTGAAACGAAAGTGGGTGCCAACGCTCAATTTGCGATTCAGCCGCTCTGCCAGTTCGAACATGCCTTCGGCATCCGCTGCATTCAACGCCAGCGGCTTCTCTGTTAGCACGTGTGCGCCAGAAAGCAGGGCAGCCTCCGTCATGGCCTGGTGGAAGACATTGGGCGTTGCCACCACGACGATGTCTGGCTTTACCACTTCCAACATTGCTTCATAGTCGGTGAAGACCTGCGCCACCCCGGTGTCTTCCGCCAGCTGCCGGGCGCGCGCCTCGTTGACGTCGCACACGGCGACGACGTCGCAGTTGTCCAGCCGCTGAAAACCCGGAATATGGCTCCACTTTGCGATGCTGCCAGCGCCGATGACGGCGACACGATGTTTGGATCCGGACATCTCTACACGCTCCTTTTGGGAATCGATTGTAATGATTATGCCCAGAAGTTTACATCATTGCCGCAAGGCTGAATAGTTTTCAGAAGAGGGAATCTGGAGGCGATTCCCCAACTGCACGCGCACCAGGTGCTGTTGTCCATCATCTGTTAAGGCGATCAGACCCTGTGCGACCGGTTCACCATCCAGGAGTACATGCCGCACACCACGGTTCACGCCATCGGGGTTTTCCACCTGAATCGTATAAACCGCTTCGCCGTAACGATAGGAAATCGCATAGCCAGGCCAGTGGCTTGGAATGCATGGGTCCAGGTGCAAACTCTCACCATGACGCCGCAGCCCCAGGATCGCTTCAAGGCCAAGCCGATGCATCCACCCGCTGGAACCCGTGTACCAGGTCCAGCCGCCACTGCCGGCATGAGGGGACATGCTGTAAACATCGGCAGCCACGACATACGGCTCCACTTTGTAACGAGCCACTTTTTCGGCCGTGTCGCTATGCGCGATGGGGTTTACCAGTTGGAAGAGCGACGTGGCCAGATCGCCGTCGCCGAGGCTTGCCACCGCCCAGATGGCCCACATTGCGGCGTGGGTGTACTGGCCACCGTTCTCACGAATCCCTGGCAGATATCCCTTAATATAACCTGGATCGCGTGCGGTTTTGTCGAATGGGGGCGCAAATAACAGCACCAGACCATCCTCCCAATTGACGAGACGATCGACCACCGCGCGCATTGCCAGCCGGCCTCGCTCCGGATCCGCTGCACCCGATAGCACCGCCCACGACTGGGCGATGGCATCTATCTGGCACTCGCGGTTCTGCGCAGATCCAAGCGGAGCGCCATCATCGTAGAAGGCGCGCCGGTACCATTCCCCGTCCCAACCGTTCGCTTCCAAAGCCCGGCGGATCGTCTCCGCCCAATGGCGATACGTCCCACCTTGTGAGACCTCGCCACATCCGTCGCATAGGGCGCTAAAATTAGTAAGCGCTGCATGCAGAAACCAACCCAGCCAAATGCTTTCACCCTGGCCATGGACGCCGACCCGATTCATGCCGTCATTCCAGTCGCCGGTCCCGATCAACGGCAGTTGATGCGGTCCAGAGGTCATCCCCCTGGTCAAAGCACGCTTGCAATGCTCGTAGAGTGTGTCACTATTCGCGGTCGCGATGTAATGGCCATAATGCTCCTCTTCCTCAGGTCGCAATGGCTCACCGGTCAGGAATGGGATCCGCTCCTGCAAAATCGCAGCGTCGCCCGTGACGGCGACATAGTGTGCGGTCACGTAGGGCAGCCACAACAAATCGTCGCTGCAACGCGTGCGTACGCCGCGTCCTGAGGGCGGATGCCACCAGTGGAGGACATCGCCGGCCACAAACTGCTGGCCTGCAGCGCGTAAAATCTGTTCACGCGCCAGCCCTGGATCTGCATGGAGCAGCGCCAGTACATCCTGTAGTTGGTCGCGGAATCCGTAGGCCCCACTCGACTGGTACAATGCCGCACGGCCCCAGATACGGCAGGCTAGCGTCTGATAGAGAAGCCAACGATTGAGCATCAAGTTCATGGCCGGATCAGGCGTAGTCACGGTCACCGCACCCAAGATGCGATCCCACAGTTCTTGCACGCCACGCCATGCATCGTCAACAGCCACCGGGTCCAGGAACTGGCGCACCAATGACAAAGTCGCCTCCCGATTTGCACCCTGCCCCAACAGGAAGTAGACCTCTTCGCTGCCTTCTGCCGGCAAGTCGATATGCACCTGCAGTGCAGCACAAGGGTCTAGCCCAGGAGCGACGCGCCCGCTGAGTCCCATCCTTGTGAGACCCGCCGGGAGTTGCACCCCACTGGCATCGCGTCCAAGGAATTCTGTGCGATCGGTGGTCAAGTTGTGCGGCGGCTTGCTGCTTGCCAGAAAGGCCACGCACTGCCCAAATTCATTGCTATAGGCATTGCGCGAGCAATGCCTGCGCCGAGGCATCATATTCTGGCACGATGTGCTGCTGTGTCGTTTCGCGGTCCACACCCAATACCCACTCGGCGTAGTAGGTAACCGTGATGCGGCGCGGAGCGGGCTACAGTTTTCCAGTCGCAGTTGCACGATCTTGACCGGCGCGTCGGTGTCGGCAAAGAGACGCAAGTGATGTTTGAGGTTGTGGCTGTTGTGTTCGAAGGTCGTATAGCCGGCGCCATGACGCACAAGATAAGGGTTACGCGCAGGCAACGCTGGCGTCGGTGACCAGATTTCTCCGGTTTCCTCATCGCGCAGATAGATCACCTCGCCAGGGCGATCAATGACCGGGTCATTATGCCAGGGTGTGAGCCGATTCTCGCTGCTATTCCCAGCCCAGGTGTAACCGCCGCCACGCTCAGAAATCAAGAAGCCGAAAGCAGGGTTGGCGATCACATTGATCCATGGCGCCGGGGTTGAGATGTTTCCGCGCGCGCCGGGTTGCAAGTAGATCTGATATTCGCTGCCGTCTGCGCTGAAGCCCCCCAAACCATTGTCAAACTGCAGATCGCAAGGACGCTCCAATGCAGGTGCAATATCTTCGATCGCCAGCGGATTAAGCACCCGGTGTAAATACCGGTAGCGTCTCTGGCTGCCGTAGCAAACCACTCAATTGTTGTCCCAGCGAACCGTTGACCCCGGACAGAATCACGCGCGCCGTCGTTTGGAGCAGAATCCGGTCCGCCTCGTTCAATTGATCCACATTCAGCAGGAAAATCCCACCGCGTTGATTCAACCAGCGTTCGCTTTCCATCTGCCGAATGAGGCGGAGGATGTAATTGGAAAGCGGTTGTCCATAGTTAGTCGCCTGACGGTTCAAGATCACCAGGTCGACCTGTAGACCGCGCCGGCGCCAATAGGTGTGTGCCTGAAGGAGTGACTGCAATAACTCACCGTCGGCTTCTTCACCCAGGTTCAGAAGCAGGATCGGATTGTCGCCAGAGATACCAAAACCCCATAACCCGGATTGCCCCTGCCGATTGGAGGCAAGCGTTGTGGCATCCGCACGCAGCGCAGAATGAGGATAGAGCAGCAGCGAGAGCAGTTGCTGAATTAGTTCCAGCGTTCCACCCTGCACCTTCAATTTTCGCAGTTCCTGTGTCGCTGCGTTTTCCGCCCGCAGAAAGGCGCGATCGATGGTAGTTGGGATATGGTATCTACGTACCAGGCTCAACGCCTCGGCGCGCGAAGGCGCAACCAACGTGATCGCTATCAACGTCACTTTGCGGCGGGGTTCAAGGGTAAGTTCCTGGCTCAACGACAGAATTGGATCGAGACCAGCGCCTGCCGGCGGTTCAACGCTAACACCAGCGCCAGTGAGTACGGCTGGAAGGGCATGGTCATAACCACGCCCCCAAAATTGGACGCGGCTCATCTGGGGTATGGTGGCGCCGCTGGTTCGCAATAGGTCGCCCTCACCAACAAGCATGTGCGCCAGAAACACCGGAGCCTCTTCCGCAGTGCCGGGCCGACGGCGGAAGAGCAGAGTATTGTTGTCAGGCAGGTACTCACTCTCAACGAACAACTTGGTAAATGCCGGGTGACGTAGATCGGCCGCCGCTGGCGCCAGCACGACCTCGCCGTATGTGGTCAACCGCAGCCGCCGCGGCCGGTCGCTATCATTGCTGATGTGGATACGCCGGATCTCTACATCGTCATCAGGTGCAAGTGTAATCTCTACATGCAAGGAAATGTCGCGCTCGCGTTTTCGCATTTCCACCATATGTGGATGAAAGATCACTTCCTGGTTTTCCGCCCGCCCTCCGGCTGGTTGGCGCCCGATCGACCATACGGAAGTGGCGCCGGTGGACTCGTCCAGTTCCTGCACGTAGAGCCAGCAGCCCCAGTCGTCCAGCGTCGTGTCGGCGCGCCAGCGCGTGAGAGCAATATTCCCCCAGTGACTGTACCCACCCCCGGCGTTCGTCAGCAACAGGGCATATCGCCCGTTGGCGAGAAAATGGACGAGTGGCATCGGCGTGTCTACCGGTACGCGCCACGGCTGCACCGAAGAATCAGCCGGAGCCTGCCGCACAGGGCGAAATTCCGTTTCGTGAGGAAATTGGATCAAGGCATGCCGAGGGATCTGTTCCTGCAGGAGTAGTTCAACGCTTTGGATTGACTGCTCAGCATGAAACCGCTCGACCATCTTGGGTCCTTGCAGCGCACCGGCCACCGCCAACAGGATCATCCCCTGATGGTGCGCCATATACGAGCGCACAACCGCTTGTTTCGCACCTACTTGGAGATGGGCCGGGGTGAAATCGACCGCCTCATAGAAACCATATCTCCCCATCAGACCCAGCGTCTGCAGATGCTCAATGTTGGCGAACGTCGCTTGCGGCGCAAAGGAGAGCGCAAGCACAGATGCATATGGAGCGATCACAAGATCCGTTTCCAGACCACGCTTGAAACCGAGCCCAGGTGCGCCAAAGGCATGATACTGGTAGTTCATCATGGCATCGAAGGCGTAGAAGCCAGATTCGGAGATCCCCCAGGGCACCCCTTGTTGTTTGCCATAGTCGATCTGCCGTTGGATCGCGCCATGGCAACTCTGATGCAGCAACGTCTCGGGATAGGTGTGCATCAGTAGCGACGGCATCAAGTATTCAAACATCGTGCCGCTCCACGACAGCAGCAGTGGCTCGCCATCTTCCAAGCGGGTCAGGGGGCGTCCTAAGTGCAACCAATGGGTATGGGGCACATCGTGTTTGGCGATCGCGACAATGCTGGCAATGCGGGCCTCCGATGCCAACAGATCATAGTAGTTCCCATCAAGCCGCCCGGCATCAGCATTGTAGCCAATATGGAATACCTGCCGTTGTGGATCAAAGAGGAAAGTGAACTCCATTGTGTCCACAAATGATTGCGCCTGGTCTGCTACATCGGTGAAATCATCGAGCAGCGTCCGTACGGCGATCCGCGCGTCGCTGAGACCTAGTTCCAAGCGATCACACCATTGGCGAGCTTCGGTATCCAGTATGGTGACAGGCGGATCAACGAGCAACGCCACTAGTTTGGCAAGTTGAATTCGACCGGCCGCGCAGACGGTGCGGATTTCACCTAGTAGCGGCGATGCCGGGAGGGCATCCACCAGAACTTGCCATGCAATACGAACTGGATCCGCGGAATTGCCCGCCAGGAACAGCGCTGGTGGGTGCTGAAATAGCGCCAACCACGGCAAAAACTGGTCGATTTCACGTTGCATGTGGTCCAGGCGAAGCTGAATGCGCTCGATATAGATACGGCAATCGCGTAGTACATCGGGTGCAATCGGCGTGGTGCTTGACTCAACGGCATCGACGAGCCGTCGATTTAGTTCCGGTTGGCGCACTTGCAGCAATTCAGTCAACAGCGGCGCCCATTGGTCGACATCTTTCTGCGCAGCCATGACCTTTTGTCGTGTATCTTCCAGATAGGCGAGCAACATTGAACGATCGCGAGTTGCAGCAGCGGCCCGTGACTCTGCAATTGGCCCCGCACCTGCTGGCAAAGCCGTAACGCCAGGATGAACGTTCGAATGATCCACCAGGTTGGCGGCTGAGTCGGACAGAAGTGACAGCAGGT
The DNA here is from genome assembly GCA_016713335.1 of Candidatus Fredericiella danica. Lineage (GTDB taxonomy): Bacteria > Chloroflexota > Anaerolineae > Caldilineales > Caldilineaceae > Fredericiella > Fredericiella danica. The sequence continues at coordinate 87,859 of JADJPH010000022.1, forward strand.
CCAACAGCCTAGCCAGCGCATCCAGTCCCAAACCGGATGCTGCGGTAGTTCCATACACCCCTGTTTGAGCACAATCAAACACGCAGCAAGGTTGCCGCTGTCCACCGTCGAGACATAGCCCGGCGGCAACGGCGCCAGGGTGCGAGTATCGATCCAATTCAAAAAATGCCCACGATAGCGTCCGAGTCGGTTCAAAGTCTCAAGCGCAAAGCGCAGACGAAGTGAAAGGTTCGTGACGCCGATGTACCCTAGATCATTGGCGGCGAGCGTTGCCAAAAGATAGAGGCCCACATTTGTGGGCGAGGTGCGGTGAGCAATCACCCCGCGCGGCGCCTCTTGAAAATGGTCAGGCGGCAACCAGTTGTCTTCCGGACCGACACATGGCTCGTAGAAAAACCAGGTGCGGAGCGCCAGCGTGCGAGGTGCGCGCTGCTGGTCTTCGGTCAGCGCTTCGGACCCTTTTCCATTTGTACGCAGTAATGGACGGCTGATCCAGTGGGCAATCTGAGATGCAAGCAGCCAGAGGGCAAGGTATGGCGTGGCAACAAGTAAGGCGGTTGGATTAAACACCACTACAACCAGAGCAAACACACACCCAAGCAAGATCGAGGGCAGCATCTTGGTCAGGGCTGCCCCAGCCGTAGCGTTTTTACCAAAGAGCCGCACTGCGTTTGCGGCGGTGGTCCACTCAAGCAGATTTCGCCGCGTGACAAACAGTCGAATCAGTGTGCGGCCAATCGCGTCAAAAGTGATCAGGGTGTCATGGGGCAAGAATGTCAAGAAGAGGCACCAGCGCAGCAGGCTGTCGCGCAGTGGACGTACAAGGGAATGCCAGGTAACGAGCGTCTCGCTGTCGGCCGCGCGCACCATGCCGGTTAAGGTTGCTGTCGCGACGGCGAAGATCGGGGTGAGGGATGCCAGTAATGTCCAGACGAACGGACTGCCCGGCAGGATGGTCCAACCGGCAAGTAAGAGAAACAAGTACGCAGGGGCAAGTAGACTACGGCGCAAGTTATCAAAAATCTTCCACCGGTCGATTAACGTGAGATCATTGCGCTCCACATGTGCACCGTCGGCAGAGGCGCTTCCTTTCACCACATCCGCATCGGCGATCTTTGTCTGCTGACGAAATGACGGTTGTGGAACGCCATGCGCCGTCCATGGCAGTAGCCACGGGAGAAGTTGCCAATCCCCGCGCACCCAACGATGCGAGCGTTGGCTATTGATCAGGAAATGGGGCGGATAGTCTTCATAGAGGACAATATCGGTCACAAGGCCAACACGACCGTGCAACCCTTCGAATAGATCGTGGCTAAGCAAGCTGTTTTCCGGCACACGCCCATCGAGGCTCTGTTCAAAAGCATCCACAGCATAGATGCCCTTGCCGACGTAGTTTCCGGCGCCAAACAGATCCTGATAGAGGTCGGAGACTGCCCGGCTATATAGATCAATCTCCACGTCGCCGGCGAAGATCCGCGTGAAGAGCGATTGGTTGGCGCTCATCGGCTTGATCTCGGTGCGGGGTTGCAATACTGTATAGCCGGCAACCACTTTGCCGGATTCCGGGTCGAACACTGCACGGTTCAACGGATGGGCGAGCGCGCCGATCAATTGTTGCGCCTGCTCTTGTGGCAAGAGGGTATCGGCGTCAAGGGTAATCACATAGCGAATCGTCGCGAGGAATCCGGCGTCACCCAGCGCAATCATGTGCGACGTGTTCCGGTCACCACGCAGCAAACGGTTGAATTCGTGTAGTTTGCCGCGTTTGCGCTCCCAACCCATCCACGTACCTTCAGATGGATTCCAGAGACGGCGACGATGAAACAGATAGAATGCTTGAATCCCGTATTTCTGGTTCAACTCCACGATGCCTGATTCCATTGCCGCCATCAGGGCAGCATCTTCTGGCATCTCCGGTTGCGGTGCGTCTGCAAAATCACTTAAGATCGCAAACCCGATGTTGGGATCCGGGTTACGCAGATAATGCAGTTCCAACTGGTTCACCAATGAGTCGACGTCAGACGGACGCGCGATCAGAGCGGGCACGACGACCATCGTCCGGAAGTCCGGATGAATGCCCGTCTTGAAATCCAATTTTGGCAACACACGCGGCGGAAGGAGGCGTAACCACCCAATTCACAACGTCAACCGCGAGGGCAACGGGAGGAATCAGGGCGAGTATGCCCGCCAGGCCGACCAACCACCATGAAGCGCCTGGCGATGCCGCATATGCAACCGACAAAGCAACCGTCATGGAAACCACCAGGCTGATGCTGCCCAAGTAGACGCCGGTCGGATGCTTCAGCACCCAGCGCCGCAACCGCATGCCGAGCGGCGGTCTGCAGCCAACAAGCTTCTCCAACTGTTCGCGCCCTTCGGCGACAAGATACATGCCAATGTGAGATGCGCGTGGCAGGTGCCGATTGGCTTCGAGCAGATCAACCTCGGGTGCAGATGGCCCATGTAGGGGGCCACCACCATTGGCGTATTCCTCAAAGTTCGAGGGTTCAGTTTCCGGTTGGCTGTTCCGATCGCAATAATCTTGATATGCCTGCCGAGCCAGCGCTAGCGCCGTTTGCGCCACTGCGAGTTCGTTCTCACCAGAAGTGCGTGATATCGCTTCGATTGCACCCCGGTAGCGATCACGTGTGGCGAAATCCATCCGAGCGTAGATCCCGGCCGGATCTGTGCACAGGATCTTCTGCACCTGGCTGACATCTTCGAAGAAGTCATTCCACTCGTGCGTATTGATCAGGCGCAGGCTACTAATACTATGAGAAACAACTTCGTTGTCATTGATGACGTGGGTAAATTCGAGTGCCGCATCAGCACCGCCGGCTGCCTTCTCGCGGTTGGATGAAATCCCCGCGACTCGTCCAGCCGCCTGCGCCACACTCGCCAGCAAGACAAAACGGAGCATGATCGGCAAAGCCCAGAGTTCGCCCATGGTGAGTGAGTGGCTCTGTTGGTAAGCGGTTACAAAGCGTGCAAAACGCCGCCCATCGAATTGGCACTCCTCGTCGATGGCAAACGTACGCGCAAGGACATAGACGCGTGGATAGCCGTGGTTCGGGCCAGGGTCGGTTAGCTTGGGCAGTTGGCGGTAGTATGTCGGAGGCAGGTCACCTTCTATCTCCTGACGTGTCTGATCCAGAAGATAGAAATTATCCAATACCCATTCGGCCGCGAAGACGGTCTTTGGATCATCTTCGAGCGGATGCGCAAACTGCGTATTTACTTTGCTGAGGAGCGTCTCAATGACTGGAAGATAGTCGAGGAGTCGAAGCTGACCGCCGGTCTTCACAATTCCGGTGTGTTGACCGGCAAGACCGTATGCAATCTGCTCCAAACGTCCGGTGACGGGTGCTTGATCTTCTGGGCGCGTGACGGCGCCCGGAGCATCCACTTGTCGCGTAGTCGGGTCAAACAGCATTCGCTGCCATCGATTCGGTGTCAGTTCTGTCGCGCCACGATGGCGACCAGGGCTGAGTCACTTCTGACATCTGCTCAGCCTTGCTCAATGCAATCTCATGAGAGGGCAAATCCTGCAGGATCAGGAGGGGTGTGGTGCCATAGGCAATAAAGCTGATCGTGACGCTGCCATAGGACCATTGTCGCTGGCAAGAATGACCATGTGCGCTAAGTACAACCAGATCAGCGTTGGCTTGTTCGACCACTTCGTGAAGCTTGGCCGCGACACTTGCACCGACCTCGATCTGCAGATGGGACACCATCGGCAAGCGCGGCTGCAACTCCGCGAAATATTGGATCGCCTGTGCTCGGTTCCGTTCAACCACTTGATCCAGAAAAGCCGCGTCGCGCGCAGCCAACGGCATGCGCTGGATTGATTCCGGCTTTGCGACGATATGGACAAGCACGACCTCGGCATCGTAATACTGCGCCAGTGCGGTAACGGTCGGCAGCACGGACTCTGCACGTTGTGAGCCATCCAGCGGCACCAGAATACGGCGAAAACGGAAGACATTACTGATTTCTTCGGGAGGAGCGGCAAACGGCTGAAAGGCGCGTGCAAGCAAGATCGACTTTCGGGCGCGGTCGATCACTTTCTGCACGACGCCGCTCACGTTCCAACCGTTCAAGCCGCCACGACCATGGCTGCTCAGCGCAACAAGGTCGAATTCATTTTTTGTGCATACTCGATGATGCCCTGGGCGGCCCCTTCCACTACCTGCAAACCAGATGGTTGTGTAACACGTTCGCCTAAACTAGCGCTCATAGCATGGATATAGGAGTGTGCTTCGATCTTGCGCAACTGCCAATCCACCGGGTTAACGACACCGGAAGGCGCATCATACCCTTCCAACAACCGCAACAAGTTGATATCAGATCCTAGAGCTTGGGCCATTGCGAGTACATATGGCAGCACACAGGTGGCTAGCTCAGAACCATCCAGGGGCACCAGTATCTTTTCTAACATGCCGACTCCTTTTCGGGTTCATTGGCAGTAACGGGATCAAGTCAGCACCGGCGGTGACTACGCCCTGTTATGGGATCTTTGCTTCCGCTTTTGTCAGTTCGCGGGCGCTCAAATAGAAATTCTTGTAAACGTTTGGACGCACTTCGAAGCTGACGAGGAACTGAGTCTGCTTATTGCCCAGGACCATTTCCTTGATGATTTCGCCTTCGCAGGCAGGGACACCTGCATAAGGATGGCTTGCCCGCACTTTGTCACCGAGTCTCATAGATCTCCTTTACAACTCAACTGCGCGTAGAAAAGCACTTAACCGACGCTGCCTTCCATCTGCAATTGAATCAGGCGGTTCATCTCAACCGCGTATTCCATCGGCAATTCCTTGACGAGCGGTTCAATAAAACCCCCAACGATCATTGCCGCTGCCTCGTCCGTGGAAATTCCACGGCTCCTCAGGTAGAAAAGCTGCTCTTCACCGATCTTGCTCACTGATGCTTCGTGGCCGACGCTCACAATCTTTTCTTCGATTTCGATGGTGGGATAGGTGTCGGATCGGCTCTGATCGTCCAACAACAGGGCGTCGCACACGACGCTGCTCTTACTGTGATGGGCACCCTTGCCCACACGCAGGAGCCCGCGATAACTGGCGCGACCGCCATTTTTGCTGATTGACTTGGAGACGATCTTCGAACTGGTATAAGGCGCCCCGTGCACCACCTTGCCCCCTGCGTCCTGATGCTGGCCTTTGCCGGCAAACGCAATGGACAAGATTTCGCCATGCGCCTGCGGCCCGAGCATGTAGACGGCTGGGTATTTCATGGTCACTTTGCTGCCCAGGTTGCCGTCAATCCATTCCATCGTGGCGCCTTCCAGCGCAATCGCACGCTTGGTGACGAGGTTGTATACGTCGGTGCTCCAGTTTTGAATCGTCGTATACCGGCAGCGTGCACCCTTCTTGATGATAATTTCGACGACGGCGCTGTGCAGGCTGTTGCTGCTGTAGATGGGGCGGTGCAACCTTCCACATAATGGACACTGGCGCCTTCCTCGACGATAATCAGCGTGCGCTCAAACTGGCCCATATTCTGGGCATTGATGCGGAAGTAGGCTTGTAGCGGAATGTCTACGTGAACACCCTTGGGCACATAGACGAAACTGCCGCCACTCCAGACTGCGCTGTTCAGCGCGGCAAACTTGTTGTCCGCAGCCGGAATGATCGTGGCAAAATACTCGCGCACCAGTTCCTCGTGCTCGCGTAGACCGCTGTCCATGTCCAGGAAGATGACGCCGATCTTCTCCCACTCCGCTCGCAAGCTGTGGTAAACCACCTCAGAGTCATATTGTGCGCCCACGCCGGCGAGAAATTTGCGCTCGGCCTCGGGGATGCCCAGGCGATCAAACGTGCGCTTGATATCTTCCGGCACGTTGTCCCAGCTTTGATTGCCTTCTCCAACAGATGGTTTGAGATAGTAGAAGATCTCGTCAAAGTCAATCCCGCTCAAATCAGCGCCCCAGCCCGGCATGGGCTTGGCGAGGAAGATAGCGAGCGCCTCGTGGCGGAATTGGCGCATCCAGTCTGGCTCGTGCTTGTGGTCGGAAATCTGGTCGACTACCGCATGGCTCAACCCACGCTCCGCTTTGAAGACAGGTTTCTCTGTATCATGAAAACCGTACTGATACTCCGTCTTCACGTCGGCAAGATATGTTCGATCGGCTTGTGTCGCCATGACTCTATCCTCGAAAGTGCAACAGGTTTACTTCTGATTGATCACGGAAAGCAGCGTAAGATTTAGATCGCGAATTCGGGTGAGCATGCCGTGCAATTCGGCCTGATCGCGCATCGGTCCGGTCAATGTGGTCACGCCATCCGCTTCATGGGTGAGCGCCAGGGGGCAAAACCAGGCCGCCTCGTCCTCATCCAGATGTTCGCGTACTCGAATCTGATAGATCTCTGGGACCTGCATAGCCGATAACAGTTGCATCATGAGTAGGGTGGCGATTTCCACAATCTGCGCGTGAACAGGTCATCCAAGCTCGGATGAGTTGTCAACTAGATGCTTCCGGTCAAAATTCCAGTATTCGCCTTTTTGTCGCGCTTATCCTTTTTTGCCTGCTTCTTTTCCTTGACAGATTTGGCCGGCTTCTTCTGATCTCGCTTGTTGTCGACTTGACCCTTGCTCATCTTGATTCTCCATGAAACGCGATTGAACTACTTGTGGGGCTACGCCCGATGCGAGCAATCCGTAATCAGTGTAGCAGTGAAGTCAGGGCGCGTCGTCTCTCCAAAGAGGGATTGCACCCAGCCATTGCGTGCTCAAAGGAGGTATCTTGTGTAATGACCACAAAGCGCACAAAGACCACAAAGAAGCGCGGCAAGACCGCTTTTCCTTGCTCCTTCTTGGCGGCTTTGCGGCTTGGCAGGAGTCTCTTTCTTGGCTTGATGCGTATGGGTTCTACAGCAGACCCAGGCGGCGCGCCTGCGCAATGGCTTGCGTTCGACTCTGCACCGTGAGTTTTGCATAGATGTGCTTGAGATGGGTCTTGACCGTACCAACGGTCAAGACCAACTGCTCGGCAATCTCCGCGTTCGAGGAGCCTGCAGCGACCAGACGGAGAACTTCCAATTCACGTTCAGTCAAAGGCTCGACAAGAATCGGGAACAGGAGATCTGTTGGCGAGTTGATCACTTCTAGCATTGGCGGAAATACCTGATCGAACGCAGCCAGCAAGCTGTCGACATACGGCAGGGAATGCGGGCTGGTGTTCGTCACCGCCCATTCATGGATTAGGTCCCGCATGGGTTCGCCCTCGTCCACAAACAGGCGCACGTAACCGCCGGGTGCTGCCAATCGGAGCGCCTGTGTCAACGCAGTCATCGCCTGCGTAGGCTGGCCAATCAGGCGATGGGCGAGTGCCTCCAACATTGACATCTCGATCAGACTCGCCACCCGTTGGGTGGCTTCGGCGGCAGCCCGCCAATTTGTAAGGATCCCGAGCGCCTCACCTGCCCGCCCTTCGTCAAGCAAGATCCGCACGTACACGAATATTTCGAATTCGTGTACATAGGCTACGTTGATCAGTTCCAACCGCGATTCAGTCTGGGTATGGGCCCACCCCCAGGCCGCGTCGCGTTGGCCAAGCCGGAGATGAATCAGCGCCTTGAGCGCGCCGGCCCGCCGTTTGTCCAACTCGATCCCAGTCTGGTGTGCCGTCTCGGCAGCCAATTGAAATGCGGCTAACGCGCCTGCTTGATCCCCCATGGTCTGCCGGATCCGTGCCAGTGTGAGGAACCGGTAAAATGGACCGTCCGTATAGGTAAGGCTGCCACTTGGGCTAAGCGCCAGACCATGCTCGATTTGCTGGGTCGCTGCATTCAGATCGTTCCATTGATACAGAATTTCGGCATATCCAACATAAGCGAGACCAATCACAGGCGCTGGCATTTTGTCTTCTGGAACGCGCGCCAACAACCGCCGGTAGGTATCGGCCGCCAGGTGGAGTTGCCCCTGGGCCATCAAGATGCGCGCTTCGTGATAGCGGGCGGTAATTGTCAGGAACGTATCGCCGGCAACGACGCCCAACCTTGCGGCATCTTGATAGCTGCGCCGGGCTTCTGCCAGCGCACCGGCCTGCTGATAGGCAAGGCCGAGCGCATAGCACCCGTTCCCGCGCACCGATGCCTCGCTGGAGGGAATCAGGCTGAGGGCAGTTTGTGCCAGCCTTACGGCAGCGGTCGCCTCGCCTGCCCGCGCTGCGATTGTCGCCTGCAAGGCAGCAATTCTGCCCAACAACGTGTCGCGGTTGGTTGCAGAATCAGACTCTGCGGCGGCGACCTGGAGCTCGGCCTCTACGCGGCCAAGGCATGCCTCCGCCGCCTTGCTCTGACCTGCAAAAGCCAGTGCCCAGGCATAAGAGATCGCCAGATTGGGACGCGCAACCAAAATATCAAGCGGCAACGCCTCAACCCAGTGGATTAGCGTTGCGACCCCGCCTTGATTCCAGACGGCCGGCCAGTTCTGCTCAATCAGTTCAGCCGTGCGTGGAAAATCCTCTGCAAATACGGCGTGGTGGATTGCATCTGACAACAACCCTTGTTGTTCGTACCATTCACTGGCGCGGCGGTGAAGACGCGGCCACGCGTCGGGTGCGGTCTCGCGCAGCCGATGCTGCAACACGCCTCCAAAGAGCGGATGATAGCGATACCATTGACCCTCATCATCCAGTGGGGACAGGAAAAGATTCGCCTGATCCAGTTGCTCAAGCATCGCCTGCGACGAATCTTGGCCACCGGTTTGCACGGACGCCGGATCTTCGTCACTCAGCGCCCCCGACGCGATCACGGCGTCGCACAATGGAGCACACAGGCGCTCGAGGATGGATGTGCACAACAAGAACGCTTGCATGGATGCCGGTTGCTGGATGAGCACTTCCTCAACCAAATAGTTGAGGACGTAGCGATTGCTACCGGAAAAAGTCCGCAGAAAGTCAATTCTGCTAGAACGCCCCTGCAAAGAGAGCGCGGCCAATTGGAGTCCCGCAATCCAGCCTTCAGTGCGGGTCTCCAACACGGCGACTTCATCGGCAGAGAGTTGCAGCCCCATCCGGTCATTCAGATACGCAGCCGCTTCTTCAGGCGAAAAGCGCAGGTCAAACGCCCGGATTTCGGACAACTGATCACGCACACGCCACCTTGCAAATGGCAGAGTTGGATCGGCGCGTCGTGATGATCACGTGCAGATGGGGCGGTAAATGGTCGATCAAGAAGGTCAACATCTCGTGAATTGGCTGCGCCGCAATGACGTGGTAGTCCTCTAGAATGAACACGTAGAAGGGTCGTGGTTGCGTGTCTTCGTCGACCAGCAGGCTCAAGTCATTGAGCAGAATCGTGAGAATCGTCTTCGCCGCAGGAGGCTGCGGCGATTGCAGCAACGTCCAGGCGACGTCCCCGACTTCTTTCCCAAATTTTTGGAGACTGGCAATCAGGTAGGTGAGAAATCGGGTGGGATCATTGTCATCGCTATCCAGCGTGAGCCAGGTGATGTGTGTGGGACTCAATAAAGGCGCTTCGCCAGCGATCGGAGAAGTTCCTGCACCGGATTCCGTGGGTACCTGCCGTCCGGTAATCCATTCGCTCAGCAGCGTGGACTTGCCGAATCCGGCGGGAGCGGAGATCAACGTGACTCTTCCTTCCAAACCGGCGGTGAGTTTTTCAGTCAGGCGTGGGCGCCGAATGACATTCTTTTGTCGCTGATGGCGTGGAACATAGAGTTTGGTTTGGAGAATCGGCAGCGACATGAGATGTGCGTCAACGACGGTCGTTGAACAGGATGGCGTGCAAATGTTTCGGGCCATGGACACCGAGCGTCAGCACCATCTCGATGTCTGCGGATTTGCTTGGACCCGTGATCAGATTCCAGCCGGCGCGGTTGCGCAATTGGGCATCCAACTCGCCCGCCAGGCGCCGCTCGGCCAGCCATGCTTCGAGCGTTGGGTAAAGCCGGCTGAAAGGGATCAATGCAACGTGATGGAAGGGCAGCAGACTGGCTGCGCGGCTTGTCCCCGCGCCTGACATCACCAACATAGACCCGGTCGAGGCGAAGGCTGCGGTCACGCCCGTGAGCCCGAACCGGATGAAGCGCACGGCTTCACGGCTCTCTGGGCTGCGCAGATCGGTCGGCGCCACCAGCCGCCACCCCACATCGGTTAGCGTCTCGGCAATGCCATCCAGCGGCAATGCTTCCGGGGCCCATCCCAGGATCTGGCGTTCCTGGCCCGTCTCCAACTTGGGCCCTTTGCGCGGCTTCTTCTGCGGCTGCCCACCCCTGGATGCGGCTGATAAAGGCCAGGCGCGCCTCCACCGGTGACTCCAGGATCTCATAGGTGCCAAACAATTTTTCGAGTTCTTCACCAAAACGCCGCGCCAGCGCCCAGACATCCCCCTCGGCATGCGTAACGACCAGCCGCTCCTCGTTGGTAACTGCCGGCGCGTCCACTGGGGGAAACGGCAGGTCTGGCCGGCTGAGGATGACGCGAATGCGATTGAGGATTTCTTCACGCGGCGATGGCGTTGTTTCCATAGCTACTCTTCACTGCTGATGGTTTTGCGGCGCTTGTTGCGTTCTGCCCACTGCTCGCGAAAACTGTGTTTCGCAAAGGCCGGGAAGTTGCGGCTATCCGTCCAGCCGGAAAATGGTCCGGGCAAGCGCCGGATCTCGCCGCCGGTGATCCAGGCCAGCACATTACTGCCAAGGCTGGCGCCTTTCCCGGCCGTCTCGTAACGCGTACGGCTGAGCATCGTCCTCCGGAAGTATTCCATGCCTGTCCGCTCCGCCCACGGTGTGTCGCCTTCGGCAACCACGTCGCGGCGCAGGTCGAGCAGCAGCGCCGGCAAATCGATTTTGACCGGGCAGGCTTCACGACAGGCGCCACAGAGCGAGCTGGCATAGGGCAGGGCATCCACGTCGGTCACGGCGTTGTGCAGCAGCGGGCTGATGACCGCGCCAATCGGGCCGCTATAAGTACTGCCATAGGCATGCCCGCCGATCTCGCGGTAGACAGGGCAGACGTTCAAGCAGGCGCCACAGCGCACGCAGCAGAGCGCTTCGCCATAGCCGTGCGCCAGCATATCGATGCGACCATTGTCGAGCAGAATGACATGGAATTCGTCAGGACCGTCCGTGTCGCCAGGTTGCCGGGGGCCACTAGTCATCGATAGGTAGACGCTGCATTGTTGGCCAGTTGCGCTGCGGCTCAGGGCCTGGTACTGCATGAAAGCATCTTCGATGGTCGGGACCACTTTCTCGATACCCATCACCACCACATACACGCGGCATCGTCGAGGTCATGCGCCCGTTGCCTTCGTTGGTCACGATGCAGATCGTGCCGGTCTCAGCGATGGCGAAGTTGCACCCTGAGATGCCCATGTCCGCAGCCAGGAAGTCGCGGCGCAGACGCGTGCGCGCCACGGAACAGATCACCTGCGGATCCAGCGTCGGCGGCATGTCGAGTTCACGCTGGAATAGCTCGGAGATGTCTTCGACGCGGCGATGGATCACGGGCGCGAGGATGTGGCTGGGCGGTTCGCCCGCCAATTGGATGATAAACTCGCCAAGGTCGGTTTCCAGCACGCTCATGCCGGCCTGCAGCAGAGCGTCGTTGAGATGGACTTCCTCGGAGACCATCGACTTGACCTTGACGACTTTTTGCACGTTGGCTTTGCGGGCAATCTGGACGACAGTGCGATTGACATCATCAGAGCCATTTGCCCAGTAGACATGCGCACCATTGGCGGTGAGATTTGTTTCCAGTTGCTCCAGAAGTTCGGGCCAGTGACGCAGCACGTGCTCCTTCATCTGCCGCGGCTGGCTGCGCAATGTTTCGCCGTCAACCGCATTCATGGCTGTGTTGCGCAATCCCGCCATGCGTGTGGTCGCCCGTTCAACCGCGGTCTTCAAATGGCGGTTGCCAAGGGCGTTCTCAACACGGTCATGATAGGGAAGGTGGAGATCGATGGTGGATGTTGGCATAATATTATTGCCCGTCTTGCCACCTACGTGATGGCGCCGACTTCTCTACCTTTTCCGTAACGGTACGCGGTGCGACATCGACCTCGTTGTTAAGGACCTGGGCGATGTGGACCGCGCGGCAGCGTTGTCCCTGGCGGCCGAGAAGACCGTTGATCTGCGTCATGCAACTGACATCACAGAGCGTCACCACATCGGCGTCGCTCTCTGCCAGCCGTTGTGTCTTGCGGCGCCCCATGGCGCTGCTGATCTCGGCATTCTTGATCGCAAAAAGTCCGCCAAAGCCACAACATTCGTCGGCGCCTTGCAGGTTCACCAGTTCGGCGCCTTCAATCTGTTCGAGCAGTGCGCGCGGCTGTTGATCCACGCCGAGTTCGCGAAGGAGATGGCAGCAGGCGTGATAGGCCAACTTGCCGGAGAAGTGGGCGCCGACGTCCACTACGCCCAGGACATCCACAAGAAACTCCGTCAACTCAAAGGTCGCTGCCGCCAGCGTGGCGGCGCGGATCTGGTATCCGGTGTCGCGGGCGTCTGCGAACAACGACTGATAGAAGTGTGTGGTCATGGTAGTGCAACTGCCACTCGGCGCGACCACGGCATCGACGCGGCCCGTACGCACGAGCGGCTCGAAGATGTCGACGAAACGCCGGGCCAGAGGCAAGGCGTCGTCCCGATAGCCGGAATTGAACGCCGGCTGCCCGCAGCAGGTCTGCTCGGTAGGGAAGACCACCTCCACCCCCAGGCGTTCCAACAATTCGACCGTCGCCATCCCAACCTCAGGGTAGATCATGTCGACCATGCAGGTCACGAATAAGGCGACGCGTTGGGGAGGGGAAGTGAAGGTTTTTTTGGGTATCACGGGTTATCACCAGACAAAGAGACAAAGAGACAAAGAGACAAAGAGACTGGGAGACTGGGAGACTGGGAGACTGGGAGACTGGAGATGGGACTGGCCCCGGTCTCTTGCCCCTTTGTCTCTTGTCTCCTTGTCCTCTTGTCTCCCTGTCTCTATGTCTCTAGCAACGGTACCACTTTCTCCTGCAACGGCAGGGTTGTGACTTCGACCCGATCGTTGTGGACAAGGCAATTGATTTCGCTTCGCACGCCGAGGCCTTTGGGTTGGGGGCTGCCATCAAAATCAAAGGTGGGCAGGTAGATGCCCGGTTCGATGGTGAACATGACGTGCGGGATCAGGCGCCGGCGGTCGCGGGTCTCCAGGTTGTCGATATTGACCCCATTGAAATGGGTGTTGACGCCCAAGCTGTGACCGGTGCGATGGAAGAAGGCGTCGCCGTAGCCGGCGCCGGCAATGACTTTGCGGCAGGCATCGTCCACCTCGTAGCCGTGCACCGGCTGCCCTGCCGGCAGGCGCTCCTGAATGAAGCGCACGGCGGCATCGCGGCCACTTGCTACAATGCCAAAGATTTCGCGCACGCGATCCGGGACCTCGGCGCCTACGTAGCCCATCCAGGTGATGTCGGCAAAACAGTCGACCGGCGTCGCACGCTCGCGCGCCCATAGATCAATCAGCACCACATCTCCGCGGACGATGGGCCGATGCGCGCCGGCGGTGGGCGCATAGTGAGGGTCTGCCGCATTGGCATTGACCGACACGATGGCCGGGTGTTCATAGTCGAGGTTGGCGGTCACGAACTGTTCGACGATGAACTGCTGGACGGCATATTCAGTCAACGCGCCGCCGCTGCCAAGCGTCGCGCGGATGTAAGCGAAGGCGGCGTCTTTGACGGCGAGGCACTGCGCTGCAGCCCGGCGATGGCTGGCGATCTGCGCGGCCGAGAGCACGGCCTGGGCTAATTGGACCAGGTCGGCGCTGGAGACGATTTCCGCACCCACGGTCCGCTGTACGAGTTCCATCGTGCCGGCATCCACGTAACTCACATACGGGATTGCGTTTTCGGGGCTGTATTCCATGGCGATCCGTTTTGCGGGGCCGTGGGGCCACGCACCACTTTGGGCAGCCATTCTTCGAGGCTGCGCCAGCCGACATACTTGTGCTTTGGACCGTTGAGATTTGGATCTGTGCCGACAAAGGTGGAGCCTTCAATCGCATGGATCAGCCAGACCGGCTCGCCTTCGGCGGGAATCCAGAGAAACCAGCGCCGCGAGCCACTGGTTTGCAGCCCGGCAACATAGAGTGCAATCGGGTTGAGGCCACGAAAATCGTAAAGTAACCAGCCGTCAATGCGCTGATCGCGCAGATATTCCTGAATTTGCTGTAGGTTTATCATAGATCCAAACCCTGGCGAAGAGACTACAATGGATAATGAACATGCGGTCAGGCGCGGTCGAGGCCATCTGATTGTTGCCATTATTGCATGGATGACAGCTCTCGTCCAACTCGTCCGCGATGTTCGGCGCATCGATGTGTGTGTCCAGGCAACTGCCGTTGAGGCTGTGCGCTTGGGGTGGCAGATTTAACGGCAGTTGCGGCGCCACACGCCTATCGAACATGCGTTCTATCAGGTAGTTCGTTTTTTTGACAGGTGGGGGTTTCCGATTACAATGCGTACAGACCAATCAGACAGATTTCCATGCACGCATGGGTTGTTGCCCTCCCTAACTCAAAGGAGATAGAAACATGTATCAGCAGATCACGATTGTCGGAAATTTGGGTAAGGACCCAGAAATGCGCTATACGACTCGCAGATTCCGGTCACCACGTTTAGCCTTGGCGGTCACCCGCAACTGGACAAACCATGAAGGCGAGCGCCAGGAAAAGACCATCTGGTTCCGGGTTGTTGCCTGGCGGAAATTGGCGGAGACGGCCAGCCAGTATCTGACGAAGGGTAGCAAGGTCTTGGTGGTTGGTCAGGTAGAGGAACCCACTACGTTCACGGACCGAGAAGGCAAGGTCCGGGCGTCATCGAAGTGACGGCTGACGCCATTCGTTCCCGGTACACGCAGCGATGGCGTGCGGGTGGGCGTCTGCGGCGGTGTCGCTGCCATCGGCGAGCGGGCTAGCGGCGCATGCGAGAGATGCGACGACGAAGATATTCCATTCTGATCTGCAATCGCCCATCCAACCAATCAGATTTGTTACGCTGCACCCCGGCTCGAGCCGGGTGCAGTAGTTTTAAGACAACGTACTCTTGAATTGCCAATCATTTGACGGATTTGCCTTCGACGCAAGTAATGTAAATTATAGTTGCGTCACACCCGGACGTGAACGCATTCACCTCACAACACATCTGTCCACCTTGCGGCGGTGCATCAGGCGAACAGGGGTGGTCTGAGGCGATGAGGATTCTCGGAGGCGGACATGGCTGGTGAATCGGCGGATCTGACGGTTTCGCCCAGTACGGTGGCAAATTTCCTGGCGCACCGCCAGCAGATTGTGCGGGAGACGGCTGCTCGCTCACTCGTACGGACTACCATCTCGCACCAGAACGCTGACGCTTACCGGTTACTTGCGGTCGGGCTTGATTTCACCACCCAGGCGTTGGCGGTTGCCATGCAGTTGACAAACACCAGCATCCTGGATCAGCAACTACAGTGGGCAAACGAACGCCTGCTGTATGACGGCGCCGGCGCAGAGCAACTGATCGCGCGCTTTCAGCTCCTTGCAGACGTCGTCCGTGAGACGCTCGATGTGCATGATGCACAGGCCGTCAATCGCTACGTGGAGTACCTCATCTATCGCGAGGCCGCACTGGCGATTTCCAACTATCAAGCGGCGCGCCATCATTCATTCTGAGCAGAGGAAAGTGCGCTGTTGCAGGTAGTTGATGAATGCCCTGAGGTCGCTCGCCGTATGACGAAAGATAATCGCAACTGCACTCCCTCGCAACCACCTGAGCAGCAGCCAAGGATCTTGATTGCGGAAGACAATCTCATGAATCAAAAGGTGAGCCTGCTGCTGTTGAAACGGTTGGGGTATCAAGCCGATGCAGTGGTCAGCGGCGTCGAGGCGCTGGCGGCGCTGCGACAAGTTCCGTACAACCTGGTGCTCATGGATTGCCACATGCCGGAAATGGACGGCTTCGATGCCACGGTCGCAATTCGCAACGGGAGTGCGAACGTGATGGATCCATCGGTGCCGATTGTCGCACTGACAGCGGATGCAATGCCCGAAAACCGCGATAAGTGCATCAAGCTGGGCATGAGCGATTATCTTACCAAGCCGATCGATGCCTCTGCCCTAAAAGCAGTACTTGCCCGCTGGCTTACCGATGCGCAAGCATAGACTCATCTCTGTGTTGGCGCGCGCTCGCGAGGATCCCCACCACCGGTCCAACCCACCACCCCGCCCGCGCCGGGCACGCTCCCTGGCGCGGGTTTGCCCTTAGCTTGATGCCATGGGTGCCCCATCACCGGTACAGACGCGTGTAATGGTATAGATTACTCAGCACCTGCTGGATGTAGATGCGCGGCTCTGAAAAGGTCAGTTGCTCCACAAACAGTGTGTCGTCTGCGCCGGCATTTTCCCGCCACGCATCGGCGTTGCCCGGACCGGCGTTGTAGCCCGCCAGCGCCGAGATCAGATTCCCATCGAGCAGATCGCGCGCCCAGTCGAGGTAGTAGGCGCCAAACCGGACGTTGATGACGGGCCGGTAGATGATTGCATTGGTATATTCGGGATGTCCGACCTGTTCGGCGATCCAGCGCCCGGTGTCCGGAATGATCTGTGCGAGACCCTGCGCCGCAGCGGATGACTGTGCGCCCTCTTCAAACAGACTTTCTTGCCGAATCAGACTGAAGTAGAGGCTGGGATTGAGCTCCGCAGCTTGCGCTTCGCGAACAATCAGATCATTGAATGGCCGCGGATAAGCAAGCCGCTGAATAAAGATCGGACCATCTTCGACCAGCGGGACCTCGCTCAGCACAAGCAGCCGCGCCGCTGCGAGGAGGCTGAGGCGATAGGCGCCCAGACGGGCAAACTCCAGACTCATTGGATAGAGTGCTGCTGGGTTGTCACGGTTACGGTCATAAAAGCTTTCGAGCGGTCCGAGGGCATCACCCCGGCGATCAAGGTCCAACAAGAGCCGGCCCTGCAACAGATCGGGGTCTTCGGCCAGCGCCGGTGGCAGCTCGGACATATTGCCCTGCGTGCCAGTGATCCACGTAGATAACCACTGCTCGGCAAACGCCTGGGAGCCATCATCGCCGGCGAGCCGGCCGGCAGCGCCTGCCACCGCATCGATGCGCTCCAGCATGGCGGCATTGGTCATCGGCATGTCCGCAAGCCCATACGCGGCCAGGACGCCGTAATAGACGTCGGGGGCGCGAGCGACAAGCGCCTGCCACTGTGCACGCGCGGCGTCCAGGTTGTTGTCTGCGGCCAATGCCCGGCCATGCCAGTAGCTGACAGCCTCCGGCCGGTAGTCGGGATAGCCACGCTGCAACCGGTCTAGGACCTGGACCGATTGGCCGAAGAGACTCTTGGAGAAGGCGCCGATGCCCAGTGCGTAGAGTGCAGGTGGGGTGCGTTCGCTTTGCGGGAAGGCGTCGGCCAGTGCGAGGAAGTCGACGGCGGCTTCCACCTGGTTGCCGTCACCCAGCGCTGACAATCCGCTCTGCCACCGCGCCTCCGGGGCCAGCGGATCGCCGGCATAATCGCGGGCAAAGGTGCGATAGGTGCGCCGCGCCGCCGCGCCGTCGCCTGACGCCAGTTGCGCCTCGGCCTTGTCGATCCAGGCCTGACCAAAACAGTCGCATTGCGGCTGCTCGGCGATGACGCGATCAAAGGCCGCAATTGCATTTGCGTAGGCGCCACTGCCCAGATAGGCGAGGCCAAGGCCATGCAGGGCATTGCCGTAACGGCTATCGGAACTATCGACGGCAGCGAGGTAAGCCGTAAATGCATTGGCGGCCGGTTCATAGGCTTCGGCGTAGACATCGATCACACCACGCTGGTAGAGGTCAAAGTCGACACTGCGATTGACAAGTTCAACGAGCGCCAGATAGGCGGAGGTGGCAGACGGCTCTTCCGCAGTTGCGGCCTGCCAGCGGGCAATGGCTCCCGGCCCATCCCCTGCGGCGGCGAGCGCCTGACCAGCCTGATACTGTTGCAGTGCGCGATAGGTCGTATTCTGCGCAAAGGCGAGAATTTCGTCGTAGGCAGCGACTGCGCCGGCGTAGTCGCCTGCATCGACCAGCGCCTGCGCCAACTGCTCCAGTAGACTGGCTTTGCTCGAGTTACTGGTCGCCGCATCTGCCGCGCGACGCAACGCAACTGCGGCGCTGCCCGGATCATTGAGCGCGAGATAGGCGCCGGCGATCTGTGGTTGCACGGCCTCATTCATCCACGGATACGCTTCAAGAAATCGCCAGTACGCGGCGATTGCGGCATCATATTGCCCCTGGCCCATGTGCGCCTCGCCGCGCAGAAATTGCTCCTTCAGGCCAAACTGATTCGGATCGACGCCATCCACGGCAAGCGCCTGGTCCAGGTTGTCAAGCGTGGCAACCGCTTCACCATAGAGACCATCGGCCAGGTAGGCGCGGGCCAAATCATATGTTGCTTCCCGGCGAATTTCGGACGGTGCGGCGGCGTCATTCTGCACCTCATTGAAGAGGGCGCGGCATTCTCATAATCGCCATAGCGGTGCAGGAGTTTTCCGGTCGCCAGCCTGCCCGCAGGCGAGGGCGCAGCCGCAGGGGCAGCCGTTGGCGCCGGCGTCGCCGTCGGGTCCGGCAGAAGTCCCGCGACCGTGGCGCAGCAACCGCAGGCGCCTTCGCCTCGTTGGAAATTGCCACAACGGGCGAACCCGGCTCGCCACGGCCACGACGGCGGGCGGCGGGGTGGCAGTAAACGTTGGGCGACCGCAGGCGGAGTCGCCGTAGCCGTAGGGGTGGGCGTCGGTTCAGATTGGCCACAGCCGGCCAGGGCAAGCGCAGCAAAGGCTGCGAGTAAATGATTTCGCAGTGAGTGCATCATTCAGTTTGCTGGAACGGTATCTGACTTCATTTTGTTCCACCGGCGGCGAGGCCGCGCCTTTCATCCTCAGAAATCCGTATGGTATCATCCAAGCCAATGCCAGCCAACCCACGCGGCATTCATTTTGTCGAGCGCCGGCGTTTTACCGGCTCATGTAAAGTGTGGACTTGCTATGGCCGCTGCAAAATCGGATCTCTCGCAGTATGAACTCGTCGTTGGGATGGAGGTGCACGCCCAGGCGCTGACGCGCTCTAAGATGTTCTGCCGTTGTGGCACGGACTACCAGGGAGCGCCGCCCAACACGCGCACGTGCCCTGTCTGCCTCGGCATGCCGGGGGCGCTGCCGGTGATCAACCGTGCGGCGGTTGAAGCCACGATCAAGACGGGGCTGGCGCTCAACTGCGAGATCAATGCGGTGGCGGTGTTCGCCCGCAAAAACTACACCTACCCCGACCTGCCCAAGGGCTATCAGATCAGCCAATATGAACTGCCGCTCTGCGAGCACGGCTATCTCGAAATTGACCTGGAGGATGGCTCAACGAAGCGCGTCCGCATCCGCCGGGTGCATCTGGAAGAAGACACAGGCCGGTCTGTACATGAGGGAGATTCCTCCTACATTGACCTGAATCGCGCCGGCGTACCGTTGATGGAGATCGTGACGGAAGCTGATATTCATTCGCCCGAAGAAGCCTATGCCTACCTGACGAAACTGCGCGCCACGCTACGTGCACTAGGTGTGAACAGCGGCGACATGGAGAAAGGGGCGCTTCGTTGCGAACCGAATATCAGCATTTGGACGATGGCACAGAAGGCCAGGGGCGAATACGGCACCAAGGTCGAGGTCAAGAATCTCAACAGTTTTCGTTCGGTCCGGGCTTCGATTGCCTACGAACTGGAGCGCCAGGCCGGTGTCATCGCCGCCGGAGGCCGGGTCGAACAGGTGAACATGGGGTGGGATGAAGACAAACAGCGCACCGTCGTCCAGCGTTCGAAAGAAGATGCGCACGACTACCGCTACTTCCCGGAGCCCGATCTGCCGCCGCTCCGCGTAAGTCAGGAACAGGTCGACCAGATCCGTGTTTCGCTGCCTGAATTGCCGGCGGCGAAACGTGATCGCTACATCAGTGAGTGGGGCGTACGCCGGATCGAGGCCAGCACCTTAAGCAGCGAGAGCCTGGTCGCTGCCTACTATGAGCAGGCGGTTGCCGCCTACGGCACGGGTGACGGCAAGCCGCAGCGGCTGGCGACGTGGATGACGGGCGAACTCTTCCGCCTAATCTACGCCGATGGCGACGGCCAGGATCTGCGCCAGATCGCAGAGGTCAAGATCCAGCCGGCGCAATTCGCGGCGCTGCTCGTTGGTCGACGACAAGGCCGTCAACCCCAACACCGGCAAGCGTGCTGGAGACGATGTACGCGACCGGCGATGACCCTGGCGTGATCGTTCAGCGCGAGGGGCTGGCGATGGTCAGCGACACCGGCGTGATCGATGAGGCGATCCAGGAGATCTTTGCCGCAAACGCCGATGCGCTGGCGCGATACCGCGGTGGCGAAGAAAAGCTCTTTGGCTTCTTCATGGGCCAGGTCATGCGTGCCACCAAGGGCAAGGCAGATCCTGCGGCGGCCAAGCAACGGCTGGAAGAACGAATCAAGGCATGATCGATAACGTGATTCCTATCACGATCGAATATCTGGAAAAAGACGGCGTCTATCAGGTGAGTTGCCCGTGGCTACAGGGCTGCCATACTTGGGGAAGAACACTCGATGAAGCGATGCGGGCTATTCCCGGCAACATCCGTGCCATGGTTGAAGCACGGCAAGTAAATGGCTCACCAATCCCCGAGGTATTCACGAGAATCGACTTAACGCTGAGCTTCACGCTGCGCATGGTTCCGGCATGAAATTTGGGTGAAGACTTGTGATCATGGCAGATATCTCTAGACGGCAGATTGCCGCGGCAATCGATTTTGGCATTAGCAACACCGACGTGGTGACGCGCATCGACGGCAAACTCACACGCTGGAACAAGCCGTACGAAGGAGATCCCGACGAAGCGAGCGTGCGGGCCATCCTTGCCGCCGGGGACGTCGACCTCGATGATCTTGCCGTCCTGGCCGTCACCGGGGGCCGGCATCGTGTGCTCCCGACAGCTGGGCGCCACGACAGTCTTGAAAATTAACGAAGTACAGGCGATTGGCCGCGGTGGACAAGGGGATCCTCGACCTGCGCCCGGCGAACGCACTGCGCCGCTGATGGTTGCGAGCGCCGGTTCAGGCACGGCCATGATCAAGGCGGTGGGCGACCAGTATGCGCATGTGTTCGGGACCGGCGTTGGCGGCGGCACGATGCTCGGGCTTGCGCGCTTGCTTTTGAAGACGACGGATCCGGTTGAGATTGGCGAGCTGGCCTTGCGTGGCGATCGGAACGCTGCGGATTTGAGCCTTGCCGATGTGATTACTGGGCCAATTGGCTCTTTACCGGCCGACGCCACGGCGGTGAATTTTGGGCGAGTGGGCCGGCGCAACTTGAAGGGTAAGGTTCGCCGCGAGGATCTGGCGGCCGCACTTGTCAACCTCGTCGCACAAACCATCGGGTTAATTGCGGCCAATACGGCGCATGCCAACGGCTGCGAGCGCATCGTGATGATCGGCCACATGCTGGATTTGGATTATTTCTGCCAGGTCATCGGGATGGTCGGCCAGTATTACGCCACGCAGTTTGAGGTGCCACGCTGCCCCGGCTGCGCCACTGCATTGGGCGCGCTGTTGTTGGCGGAAGAGTCAGTCGCCGCCAAGCGGGATCAATAGGGCATTGTCCTCGACAGTCAGCGCCCCGTCGCCCTGCATGGCGAGCCGCTCCCCTGTGGCTTCGTCATACAGCCCGATCCGCAAGAACAGATCGTCCGGCTTTGTCTCGCCGAATGGGAGCGCAATCGACTCCGTCACCACTTCGCCCGCTTCCCACCAGGTGGTTGGATAGGCCCAGTTCTGCGGCGGCGCGTCGTGTTGGGCAACGATGGTCCCTGTGGCGCTGTCAACAAGATGCACGAAGACTTTGTAGCCTCGCTCCATGCGCCGCATGCCCTGCCAATCCAGGGTCAGCAAGATGGCGTCATCCGTATTCCGGACGTCATAGCCTAGCAAGCGCACCTCGTCACCCAACTGCAGGTCGAGTGCGTGTGGGGACGCCGGCTGCTCAAACGTGCGGGGCAGCGCTGTTACTTCCATTGCACCGATGGCCGCGGGCTTACCAACAAGTTCCCCCGACTGAAGATCTTGCAGCGCAAGTTCTACGGTGTACGTACCCGGCGCCAGGAATGCACCCACGCGCGCGGGAATCGCCTGGCGCGCCACTTCATCAGTCTGCCAGCGCGAAGTGGGCCAGGCGGGGCTGATCTGGGCGCAATCGCTCTGTGCAAGCGCCCTGGTTCCATCGACAAGCCGGATGCAGCCGGCGTAATCGACATTCACCGGCGCCTGGCTGCCCCAGCGGACATCGACGACAAAAGCTTCTGTCTGCTGCGCCTGCGCCGGTGCCTCGCCCGTGCGGATGGCGCCTATGGCATCCGTCAAGGGCAACGTGATGGTGTAATCCACGCCCGCCTCCGGATCCGTGTTGTAGACGGCAAGATCATCGTCTTCATGGGTCGGCTCGATCGTCAACCAATCCATCCACGCATCGATCTTCTCGTCCGGCGCCATGCGCTTGTGGAGAATCGCATAGCGCACGCCGGCATCGGCCAGGTATTGCAGTTGGTGCGTGACGTCGACGACGGCAAGATCCATCACCCGCTGATGGAGCATGTCATAGAGGAAAGGTGACTCGTCCATATAGGCGATGGATTCGCGTGGCGGCCGCGAAACGTGCCCCCCCACCATGGGTCGGCCGTGCTCGATTTGATAGTGCATGTAGAACTTGTCCATCAGCCGTGAACTGATGGGGATGTCCACCGTGGCAAATTCGGACGGATCGTCCGCCAGCGTTGCGTACCAGGCTGGCGTATCCACCATCGCCAGGCGATAGGGAACCAGGGTATACTCGGCAAGGATCAGCGCAGTGAGGACGACCAGGAGCACCGCAAGGCCGGCGGTGGCGAGGCGCCGGCGCAAAAAGCTGACCCCGATCGCCGCCAGCATGGCGAACGGCAAGCCCAGCACCGCGTCATAGCGTTCGGGTTTGCGGATCAGTTTGTTGAGGAAGAAGTCCTCCACCAGCCGGTAGGGGGTCGGAATCTGCGGGTAGGCTTGTTGGCCGATCGTGATCACGGGTCCCAATGCAAAAATCATAAGCACCAGGGCCAGCGCCGCCCAGAACCACGCCTTTCGCCAGCGAAAGAGGATCGCCAGCGCCGATAATGCAAGTACAGTGTAGCCAAGAAAGTTGACTTCCTGTTGCGGAAACTGGAGGTTCTGCGGCAATTGTGAGACGAGTGCGGTCCAGACCGAAAGCCGGGTATGCGGAACCACATAGCCCAAAAGGTCGGCCGAAAAAGCCGGCTCGTAGGTCAGGAGTTCGTCTGCGTACTCCCTTGTTGCCTGTTCCACGGCGACCGGAACGAAGAGCGGGGCGATGAGCACCATCATCACCAGCCCCACGCCGGCGAGCAGACCCAAAGTGCGCAACCGCCAGATCGTCCGATCCATCGCCAGCCGGTAGAGGACGAAAGCGCCGACCACAATCACGCTCATGGCGAGTAGTTGCCAGCGGCTGACGCCCACCAGGGCAAGAGAGAGACCTGCCATGAACATGTCGCGCAGCGAATTTGTCCTGAACATGCGGTCCAAGAACAGCAGGGTAAGCGGCAACCAGCCGGTGATGAGAAGATTTAGGTGCCCGGCGCCAGACAATGTATAGGGGAAGAAGCCAAAGACGAAGCCGGCGATGAGGGCGCCGGCCCACGAACGTGTCTGTTGATAGGCAAACAAGTACATGGCATAGGCGTTGAAGGTGAACATCACCAGATAGGTGATACTGTGCGCAGCGTTTGCGCCGATCACACCTTCAAGCGGAAACCAAAGTGCAAAATTGAACCAGGCGATGTTGTGTGAGGTCAACGAGACGCCGGTGGGATGTGCGAGCAGGTCGGTGAAGTAGGGGTTCTGCCCGGTGAAGATCGCCTGCTTGAGCCACCACAACGTCCACTCATGGACCCAGAAGTCGCTGCCGGTGTCCGAAGGGATTTCGAGTCCCAAACGCGCGGTGAGCGGCCATGTCATCAGGATCGACGCCAGTGCGTAGATCAGGAGGGGCCAGAGTTGGCGGTAACGTTTAGCCATGATTCATGAATGCGTCCTATTCCACGCTCTGGTTGTACCACGAGAGCGACGCGAATACGAAAATAGCGATTGAAATATCGTGGCGTCACACGCCGCCCGCCGGCCCTACATTGACAATTGACCGTTGACTATTGACAATTGACCATTACATTTTCGATTCTGACCCTGGGTTGAAATCCACCGGATTGAATTGTGAGCACACACTTTTGCTAGAGAACACCCACTGGCGCCCACGCTTCTTCTCGATCTGGATCGGTCAGGCGCTTTCGCTGGCCGGCAGTTCGTTGACCCAATTTGTGCTGATGTGGTGGATCACGGAACCACCGGGTCGGTGAGCGCACTCTCCATTGCGGCGGCGGCCGGGCTGTTGCCGATTGCGCTCTTCGGACCGCTTGGCGGCGCGCTGGCGGATCGGTGGAGCCGGCGCACCATCATGATCCTCGCCGACGCCATCACTGCGGCGTGTATGGTGGTCCTCGTGGCGCTCTTTGCGACCGGCACTATCCAGTTGTGGCAGATCTACCTGCTGATGTTTGTGCGCGCCACCATGCAGGCGTTCCAACAACCGGCGGCCATGGCGAGCACGCCCAACCTGGTGCCGGAGAACTGGATCCAGCGTCGCCGGCATGAATCAGGCGTTGCAAGGTGTGATGACGATTGCGTCAGCCCCATTAGGTGCGCTGGCACTGGCATTTCTGCCGTTCCAGGGCGCGCTCATGATTGATGTCGTGACGGCCATCATCGGCATCACCCCGCCTTCTTTTTACGCGATTCCGCAACCGCGCGCTGCCCAACGCGGAGGCGACTTCGATCCTGACGGACATGCGCGAGGGTGGTCATTACCTCGTGAGCCGCCGTGGCCTGCTGATCCTCTACGCAGTGACGGGGTTGGTGGTCCTCACCGTGATGCCGACCTTCGCCTTGACGCCGCTGCTGGTGAAAGAGCATTTCAACGGCGGGATCAACCAGGTGGCGATCATGGAGGGGATGACCGGCGTGGGGATCATCCTGGGCGGGGTGCTTGCCGGCTCACGCATCTTCTTCAAGCGCAGGATCGTGGCGGTGATGGTGTCATTTGCAGTATCATGTGCCGCCGTTGCGCTGACCGCGGCGGCGCCCAGCAACTGGTTCTGGCTGGGGTCTTCTGGTGGTTTGTGAGTGGCGTCACCTATTCGACCGGCAATGCGCCGATGATGGCGCTGCTGCAAATCACCGTGCCCAATGTGCTGCTTGGGCGGGTGCTCTCGTTGCTCAACGTCGTCTGGGGGATTGCCGGACCGTTGGGGCTGATGGATTGCCGGACCCGCTTGGCGAGGTGATTGGGGTGCGGGGTCTCTACATTGCTGGTGGCACCCTTTGCGCTTTCGTTTGTATCGTGGCGCTCTTTGCGTCGCCGTCGCTACGGAAG
>JADJPH010000023.1 GCA_016713335.1 Candidatus Fredericiella danica
GGCGCCCACTTCGGCATCCGCTTAATGCCGCTATTGACCTCATCACTGCTGTGCCAAGGGAGACCCCATCTATGGCGATCACCGAAGCAGACTATCAAGCGCTGAGACAACGTTGCATAGACCTGGCGCAAGCATGCAACGAAGACAAACCCAATCCGTGGGGATCTCACACAGTGCGAATGCGAGGAGCTGATCTCTGCCATTCTCCCCGCGCTCCTCACGATCAAACCCCCGCTGGAGGATGAAAAGATCCGCATCGCAGTGCACTTCGCCCAGCGCGACGTGGACGAATACCGCGCCTTGCAGAATCCCATTCCCAGGAGGGTGAACGTTGCTGGGTCACTGGCGTGATCGCTTTGTGCGCGAGGGGCAACTGCGCGGACTGACAAGCGAGGACGCCGAAGATCTCGCCCAAGATGCATCCGTGCGTGCCATGGCAGCGCTCCAGAGCTATCATTTCCAGTCAAGCCTCCATACCTACCTGCTCAAGGTCTTCGCCCACACTTTTTTGGACAGATTGCGCCAAAAACAGCGCCGAAAACAACATGAGCCGGTCAGCATCGATGACACCCCCAATTCCAACGACGATTCCCTGCCGGCATGGGAACCGCCGGATCCGGCGCCCCCCATCGACGCAACCATCGCCGACGCGGAGATCCTGGCCCATGTCACGGCTGAACTGCAGCGCGTGCTCAAGTCAGAGCATTTCGAGATGTTTCGGCTGCGGTACGTGGAGGTGTCCTATTGGGACCCGGTGACCAAAGTGGAAAAAGAGTGGACCTATCAGGCCATCGCCGACAAACTCCGCTGTCCAAGGGACAAAGTCTCGGCCTTCTTGCAGCGCGTGATCCTTTCCTTCCGCCCCGGTGGTCGCTTCCACGCCATCATTGAACCCGATGACATACGCGATCATAGGAAATAATGGACACCCGTGCCCAATTTTAGCAGGGAGCAACGACTGTATTGGCAGATGAAATTACCAGAGGATTGCCCTGCTGCCACTTGGACCTGAGGGCCGAAGGAGAAGTGACGAACCATGCAATGTTCAGACGCAGTCAAAGAGATCACTCACTATCTGCTGCACGGCGCACACGCCGGTGCGGAGGCGCCACATGCAGCACTGACGCATGTAGCCGGCTGCCGCGCCTGCTTGCAGACGCTGGCAGAACTTGGCGCACTTTGGACCGATTCGCCGTCACAATTGCGCACCGTGGCACCCCAATTGACCTGTGACGAGTGCCAGGAGTTCCTGCCGCTCTATGTCGATACTGCTCGCAAACTGCGACCAGATTTTGCGGCATTTGATGCAGTTGCGCATCACCTGGAGCGTTGTTCAAATTGCCATGAGGAATACGCCCTCCTCGCCGAACTGGCCAACGCTGAATGGCTGTATGCAGCACGATCAACGTGGCGTCACGCGCCCCCAGGGCCCTACTTGTGATATCGGCGCATTTGAGCTCGTGCCCGACCTTAAACTGTATATGCCCGCACTGCTGCGCCGGTAGGCACTCAAACAGCAACGCTGGTACTATGGATCCATGGAACAATTTGGGCTACTGAGCTATCTTGGCACAGGCAATTTGGGCAATGAGATCCAGTCCATCGCTCCCGCACGATTTCTCCCGCGCGTGGACCGTTTCCTGGACCAGGATTACCTCAATACAACGGCGGACCTGGCCACACCCACCTTTTTGATCATGAACGGCTGGTTTATGCATCACCTGAAAACTGGCCGCCAGGCGACAGCATCAGACCGCTCTTCGTCTCCTTCCACATCGCCAACCCTGCCATCGCCCAGCCGCACTACGCCGACTATTATCGGCAGCATGAACCCATCGGCTGTCGCGACGTAGCCACCGTTGAGTTGCTGCGCCAAATTGGCGTTGAAGCGTATTTGTCCGGGTGTCTCACGTTGACCTTACAGAACGGCGCTGCCGGCCGGACCGATCAGATCTATATGGTGGATGTGCCCGCCCCGCTGTGTCCCCTCATCCCGGAACAGATCAGACGCAACGCGATCAGGACAACGCACCTGGTGGGTCTTCCGGCCAACCTCCAGCATCGGCTCCCGCCGCGGGCACAACGCAAGCTTTTGGCGTGGTGGTATCACAACGCCCCCTTTCTCCGGAGTTGGAAGTTCCGGCGCGCCCGAGAACTCCTGGACTGCTATCGGCGGGCAAAACTGGTCATCACCAGCCGGCTGCACTGTGCGCTCCCGTGTGTCGCCTTTGGCGTGCCGGTCGTCGTGTTGCGAAAGAACGATCACGATCCACGATGGACGGGTTCAGAGCGCTATCTTCCGGTCTACACACCGGAGAACATAGACGAGTTGGATTGGGATCACATCCCTGTCGCGAGCAAACCTGACACCAGCGAACTGGAGACAAGGATTCGAGGGGCAATTCAAGCGTATGAGGTAAGAATAGCCGTCCCCAGTTCTGCGCTCTGCCCATAGAACGTGAGCGTCCTGTGTGGACTAGCCGATCAACGCACCCCAGATAAAATCGGGGAAGCCCGGCGTTGGAAAGCGCCCCAAATCCGTTCCAGTCTGAAATCCGCTGTAGTGCCTTTCGCGTGCGACGCACCGGCGGCAGGTTGCGCGGTCCGGCAAGGGGATCTATGCCATTGCGACGCACGGTCGCCGCCGCGCACAACCCACCCAACGGGACCACCAAATCCGTTCCTGCCTGAAATCCGCTGTCGTTCAGGGGGAAAGAGACGAGACTCCCGCCAAGACGCAAAGACGCAAAGCGGGGGGAGACGGGGGAATCTCCCGCAGGGACGCAAAGATGCAAGGGGAAGAGGACAGTTGGATTGGCTGCAGACCGCGCCTACGGTTGAGAGGGTACCGCCGGCGCCCCATAGACGCGAGCGATCACATTGGCGGCGTATTCGTCCAACTGCTTTGCGATGTCGGGCTGCGCCTTCTTCGCCTCGGCGGATGCCTCTTTGCGCGCCTGTCGTGCGATTTCGCTTAACACCGCTATCAGTTCATCAATATCTGCGGGCGTATTCTCAAGCCCCATGCTGACGCGCACGACGCCAGGCGGCGAGAGTTTCTGGAAGACACCAAAGATCCCGCGCTGCAATTCCTCCAGCCAGCGCGGGATCTCGAGCATGCGCTTGACCGTCAAATGGGCGCAATGACATCCTGCGCGCACCCCAATCCCCCTGCTGCGCCAATGCGGCGGCAACTTTCCGCCATCAAATCCTTCACGTTAAAGGGAATGACCCCACCCTTCTGCGCAAACGCCGGGGCTTCCGGATCCTTGACCCCGAACACGGTAAGTTCCGGGATCTGCGCCATGCCCCGCAAAGCCTGCGCGGTGAGCGCCTGTTCGTCGGTCTGAATCAGCTCGAGTCCGATCCGGTTGAGCAGGACCAGCGCCTTCCCCAGCGCGGCGATGCCGCCCACATTTGCTTCGCCGGATGCCCGAACCTGCGCCCAGGTAGGGGAGTCAAACTGCAGCATGCCTTTCCGCGCTACCAGCACACCTGCCCCAAAGGGCGCATAGGCTTTGTGCGCCGAAAAGACCAGGTAATCGATCTCGCACTGCACCATATCCACCGGCCGATGCGCGACCAACTGCGCTGCATCCACCAAGAACCGCGCGCCGTACCGGTGAACCGTTGCGCCAATGGCCGCCAAATCATTGAAGATCCCAAGCACATTCGAGGCGCCGCTCACTGCCACCAGTTGGATGCGCTGCTTGCCATGCTCGTGGTTCACATTGAAGGCGCGCAATTGCGCTTCCAACTCCTGCAGGTCGATAAAGCCATCCTGGTCGATCGAGAGCCGGACGAGCGAGCTCCCGGCGGTCGTGCGCCAGGGCAATTCGTTTGAGTTGTGCTCCAAAAACGTGTTGATCACGACCGGTTCGACCGCCGGATCCGCTTCATTGTGCAGGCTCTCTGCCACCAGGTTGATGGCCTCCGTCGTGTTGGAGGTATAGATCACGTCATAGTCTGACTGCGGGCGCCCAATACGGTCGCGCAGATCGCTTTGACCTCATCGACGATCTCGCCGTAGACCGGCGTGGGCAGCCGCCATGTCTGCGCGACGACCTCCCAGATCGGCCTGAAGGTAGGCGTGCTTGCGCCGTTGTCCAGATTGATGAATGGCTTGACGCCCGCTATCGTTGGCACACGTGCGTCTCGCCCGATCAACGTTTGTCGCAACTGATCCAGCAATTCCAGACCCGCATACCCTTCGAGATCATCATGCCATAGCAGTTCTTTTGCCGCTCGGCGCTCGACATTGGCCCCGCGGAATGCATCTTTGCCGAGTTCCTGCGTGATCTGCAACGCCCTGGCGAAGGCAATGATATTGACAATGGCCGGCGTACCCGGTTCGAAGATGTCCGGCGCCTTCGCCCAGAGCACCCAGTTGGGCGCGACAAGTTTGGCGGTGCCACCTCCCGTCTGGAAGGGCACACCTTTCGGTAGCGCCTTGCGCACAACGGCCAGTGCGACGACGCCAAGCGGCAGCCCCAGATCAGCGCTGGCCACCCGCTGATAAGTGCTGGGGGCAAGAGTGGCTGCGAGGAGATCCGCCCTTCTCGGGGTGCTGAAAATCATGGCATGATCCGCCTTGCTCAACCCCAGATACGCCAGGACGATTTCCCTGGCCTGCTCGTAGAGCAGTGTGGAGACCATCGAGTGCTGCCCACTGCCACGATGCACATTTGAGTAGGTTTCGAGCGCAGCGTAGATACTGCGCTCCAATTCGGCAAAGGCAGCAGTGGTTGTATCCACGCGGCCATCGTCGCCTTTGGCGCCAGCCAGGGCAACTTCAGACGCAGATGGCCCGATTTCTAGGGTGGTGTTCATAAGTTGTCTCCAATGGTACGCTGTTCCGACTCAACCCAGGAATGTCCGGGCGGCTGCAGGGCAAGATATGACAGCATGAATTGTACAGGCTGCTGCCGCCGCTGGATGAAATTTCGCTGACAAATAGACGACAAGCCCCCATTGCCCCCGGTTCGCGCCCGACAGGCGCCCTTTCCAACTGCATTGACTGTTGACAATTGTATCCGGGAGTTTTCACCCAACTTGAAAGGGACCCGATGCGGCATAACCGGCGTTAGGATTGGCAGGTGTGATCCCGTTACTCCTTAATAGCTCCCTTTTGGGGCCTATCAAGCGCACCTGGTTCATCATAAAATAGGCGCCACTGTGGTATGCCTGGGCGATCAGTACGAACTGTAGCCTGTTTGCTTGCACAGGAGCACCTACATGCATGCGCCGCAAATGGCAAATTACCGAATCATCGTCGAGGGGACAGTAGATCCCACCTGGATCGAATGTCTGGGCGGGCTCGTCGTCACCGAGCAGCGCCAAGCCGGCCAACCCACCACTACGCTGCTGGAGGGCCGGCTTGTGGATCAATCTGCGCTCCAGGGCGTAATCAATACGCTCTTCATGATCGGGTTACCGCTGATGTCCATCGAACGCCGCTCCGTGGCATAATCGGTCAGGCTCCGTACGATGCCATCCAGCCATCACCGCAACTCCATCAATGCTTGTGTAAGGAGTTCAGGAGAAGACCAATGAAACGCATTGCTGTCCGCGCCATGCTCGTCATGGCAGTGCTACTCATCTTCGTCACCCCTTTGGCGGTGCAAGCCGCTGAATCGGCGCTGGCCGGCACCAACTGGGTGCTTAGCTCGCTCAGCGGCCAACTCCCGCTGGCGGGCACTTCCCTCACCCTGCAGTTGGGCGAGGATGGCGCCGCTACAGGCAGTGACGGCTGCAACCGCTTTGCCACCACCTACACGGCCAGCCGGTCGACCATCTCTTTTGCCACGCCTGCCGCCTCGACCATGATGGCCTGCACGGAGGCGGTGATGCAGCAGGCAACCGGCTTCACCGACGCGCTGGCAGCAGCCAACCGCTACCAACTGCGCGGCGGGCAACTAATCCTGTTGAATGACACAAAGGTGCTGGCAACTTTCGTTGCGGCCAAAGCGGATCTGGCCGGTTCCACCTGGCTGGTGACAGGCTACAACAATGGCCGTGAGGCGGTCGTCAGCCCGCTGCTCGGTGCTGACGTCATCATCAACATCGATGACGCCAACTTGATTTCGGGCAACGCCGGGTGCAACGATTTCTTTGCGAGCATCGAAGCGACCGACGGCGTCATTGAGGTCGGCAGCATCGGCGCCACGCGCCGCCTCTGCGCTGACCCGTCGGGCGTCATGGAGCAGGAGGCTGAGTTCTTCGCCGCCCTGGAGAGCGCCGCCACCTACACCGTCGACGGTGACTTTATTGAACTGCGCAACGCCTGATGGCGCGATCGCAGTGCACATGATTCGCGAACTGGAGATTGTGCTCCCCGAACCGGGTCCGGCGGTGCCGACCGGCCGCGTCACTGCGCCGAATGGGGTCAATGTCCGCACTGGGCCTGGCACGAACTTCCCTGTGATCGGTGTGGCGGCTTTCGGTCGCGAAGGTGAGATCATTGGCCGCAGCGCCGACGCCAACTGGTGGGTAGTCGCCGTGCCCGCCACCCAGGGCGGCATGGGCTGGGTTTCCGCAAGCTTTGTGGCCGCCAGCGACGCAGCAGATGTGCCAATCATCGCCTCGCCGGCGCCGCCCGTTGTGATCGTGCCGACCCCGGCGCCCACACCCACCCCGCGGCCGCAGCCCACTGCGACGCCCTCGCCACAGATGTCGCTCACGGCCGACCGCACCACGATCACCCAGGGCGAGTGCACCACCATCCGCTGGTCCGTTGAGAACGTCCAGGCAGTCTGGGTCTATCCCCAGGGCCAGCCCTACCAAAACTTCCCGCGGGTCGGTCAGGGCTCCGAACAGGTCTGCCCGGCGGTGACCACGACCTATGAGATGCGCGTGCAAATGCGCGATGGGTCCGTGCAGTTCCGCCAGGTCACGATCAACGTGACGCCGGCTGCCCCCCAGAATCCGCTCAACGGCACTGCCTGGCAGGTCACCGGATACAACAACGGCCGCGACGCCATCGTCAGCCCCATTGGCGGCACGAACCTGACGGCCCGGTTCACCAGCAACCAGATCAGTGGTCAGGGCGGCTGCAACGACTTTAACGGCGGCTACTCGGTGAGTGGTAGTAACATCTCCATCGGCGCACTGGGCGCCGGGATGCGGCTGTGCTCGGAACCGGAAGGCGTGATGGAACAGGAAGCCGCCTACCTTGCGGCACTGCAGTCAGCGGGGACCTTCCAGTTTGACGGCAACCGCCTCACCCTGCGCCGCTGGGATGGCGCCACCGCGGTGGTGTTCACGCGCCTCCAGTAGGCGCAGCGCGATGGCGAAACACCCCCGGCAATCGCCACACCCCATGATGCTACGACACCTGCCTGGGCAATAAAACCGCCCAGGCAGGCGTCGCCGCTTGGGAGTGGAATCGTATGGCATTGCCTCCTCGATCGTTTCAACTTATTTCACAAGTAGTAATCCACATTCCATTCGGCGACGAAAGAGTGATCTATGATGCGGCATCGCCTTTGTGTGGCCCTTGCTTTCCTTTGGGGGTGCCAATATGTCGTCCCGCCTCGCCGATCGCCTGTCTGCTGCTCGCCGACGCCATTTCGTGGGGCGCGCGGCTGAGCGCGACCTCTTTCGGACTGCGCTTCATGCGCCAGACCTGCCGTTTCTGTTGCTCTATGTCTCCGGTCCCGGCGGCGTCGGCAAATCTGCCCTGGTCCGCGAGTTTGAGGCCATCGCAAGGGAGACCGGCGTCCCGGCCTACTACCTGGATGGTCGCAATGCGGAGCCTACCCCCGATGGTTTTCTTGCGCTCCTGCACTTCATCCTTGGCATCGGCCCTGATGAGAATCCGGCTGCGGCCCTTGCCAGTCGCCCAGGCCGGCATCTACTTTTGATCGACCTGGTCAACAACTATGTGGCGCAGATCCATCGCGCCACGCGCACGACCCCGTGGTTGGCCGCGCCTTCCTCAATGTTCGGATTTACATATCAATACGAATTTGCTTATTCTAGTTGACATATTGTAAATATATACTATAATATAGACGATTTATGTCCATCAGAACGTGGCCTTACATCGACGACTCATTGCAGAAAGGCTCCTTCGATGCTCAAAATCGTCATCGCGATTGGTTTCCTGTTGATTTTCTTGATCCTGCTGATCCTCTTCTTCCCCCAGGCGGCCGCGGCGCAGTCAAATGACTGCACCGTAACCGTGGACGCCGATGGCGTCGTCACCCTGGTCTGTAGGGTCAGACCCGAAGCCAGACCCCCACGCCCGCCAAGACCAACCAGGACGCCAACGCCCACCTCGACGTTCACGCCCATGCCCGTTGACACCGCCACACCAACGCCGATCTCAACGCCAACGAACACCCCGTCACCGACGCGCACGGCTACGCCCACCAGCACGCCAACACCCACGCCGACATCGACACCCACCGAAACCCCATCGCCAACGCCGACCGCGACACCGACATGGACACCAACTTCAACCACGGCGCCGCCCACCGCAACAAGCACGCCAACGCCAACCGTTGCCCCACCGGCAACCGTCCTCTTGAACGTACCACTCCTGAATGTCAGCGCCGGCTCGCCGGCACTCGATGCCAATAAACGGGCCATCATCTGGGCGGGACAGGTTGGCCCAGGAACGATCTATTTTGATGCACGTATCGTGGGCGCGCACGATGGCCTGCGGCTGCGCGTGCAGGTCATCGATCAAAAACTTGCCAACGGCGACAGCATTACAGCCACGATCAATGGGCGCACCTACGTTGCCAACTGGCCCAAGGCCGAGGGATGGGAGCTGGGTGCGCGCTGCGGCGCCACGCTGGCGGACTGCCGCGGGTGGTCGGCGACGCTTGTGCCACTACTCGCCTGGCCGGCGCTAGGGGGAGCGCCAACGGCAGGGGATGTGTGGCCCTTGACGCTACAGGTCAGCAACGAGAACGGTGC
The DNA here is from genome assembly GCA_016713335.1 of Candidatus Fredericiella danica. Taxonomy (GTDB): domain Bacteria; phylum Chloroflexota; class Anaerolineae; order Caldilineales; family Caldilineaceae; genus Fredericiella; species Fredericiella danica. Next base: position 8,926 of record JADJPH010000023.1, read on the forward strand.
GAAAGCGGCGTGGTCCGGCGCAATTCACTGGGGGATTCCCGACTACACCGGCGCGCTCCCAGGTCCGTCCGCAGTGCTTAACAAGGTCGCAGGGGTCGACGCGATGGTAGGTGGCGCCTTTGATTGCGGCGCACCTGCGTACCCTGATTATTTCGATCGGTGGGGTTCCCTCAACTGGCATGGTTCCACCCAGGTCAATGTGCAGGCGCAATGGGACATCGCCGATTGGCCCTGCTACTCCAAGCTCGCCACAAAGTGGACGCTGACCGGCATCCCGCCTGGCGCAACCGTGGTGAGCGCCACGCTGACGTACGAGCAGTTTGGCAATGCGGGCTATTCTTACGGCGACACCCTCACCACCACGATCCAGGCGTTTGAGGCATCGCCCCAATGGGATCCGGCCACGATCACCTGGAACAACGCGCCGCCTCCAGGAGAAAACCTGTCGTGGCTGGATGTGCCCGAGTTGCCCAAAAGCTGTGAGTTCAACTGCATCCCACCGCTGGCGAGGGTGCTGGACGTCACCGAACTGACGCAGCGCGCCCTCCTGCGCGGGCAGCGCGATGCATCCGCCATTCTATATTCGGCGGCAGGGCAATATCACAGCGGCAAGTATTTCTGGTCGAAGCCGATTGTGTCAATGTGGTACGTTGAACCCGGCTCGCCACCTGTTCCACCAACCGCAACGTCCACCTCGACGCCTTCATCGCCAACCCCGACCAAGACGCCGGTCAACACACCGCTTCCCCCAACACCAACTAGAACGCCTGTTGCCACTGCGACGCCGACAAGAACGCCAACGCCGTTGCCTACGACGACGCCAACCATTGTTCCAGGTTCCGGTACGACCACCGGCAAGACCTACTACATGGCGCCGAACGGGTTGGACAGCAACCCTGGATCGCTCACTGCGCCATGGGCGACCTTCAACCGTGCTTGGCAGACGCTCCAACCCGGCGACACGTTGCTCCTCATGGACGGCATCTACACCCAGACGCTGCAGCCGAATGTCCGCAACGGCGCAGCCGGGAAACCGATCACGATCAAAGCGATGCACGACGGCCAGGCAATCATCGATGGGCAGGGCATCCGCAACACGGTCAAGATCGGCGACGCCTGGCCCGGGCCAATCGGCGAGTGGTTCGTGGTCGAAGGCATTGTCGCCAGAAACAGCAGTGAGTCCGTCTGGTACTTGCGGGGCAATCACAACGTGTTGCGCCGCGTTTCCGGCTACAATGCGAACACGGACACGAACGACCATGTCTTCTTGATCTGGGCCAATGACAGTGTCATTGAAGATTGCATTGCGGCCGGCACGGGGCGCAACCTGATCCTGATCTACCAGGGCAGCCGCAATACCATCCGGCGCTGCTACACCCGCTGGGAAGAGTGGCGCGGTGCGGACTTCTGCGGTGTCACGTGGCCCAACGGCAACAATGTGGTCATCTACAACGCCAGCAACAACTTGCTCGAAAATGTCATTGCCGATGGCCGGTCACCGGGCCGCGGCATCCTCATCCAGGCAAACGCGGACACCGTGCAAGCAAACAACAACCGAGTATACGGCAGCATCTCGGTCCTGGCAGGTATGGAGAACGCCGCAACCGCATTCCAATGGCCGCAGATCCGGCCCGCGAATACTTGTGGCGGCGCGTACCTCGACCCACGCCGCGCTGACCTCCGCGCAGGGATTGCGGTGTGGGGACAGGGTCTAATTTCGGGCAATATCTGGAAGGATCTCCTGGTGACCGCCAATGCGGGGCTCGGCTTCAGCAGCGCGAAACCCTTTGGCATTGGCGTGACCGATGGCATTCTCGACCATGTGACGATCACCGGCAACGGGCTGGATGCGATTGCCGCTGATGGAGGCGTTGGCGCCAACGTCAAACTCACGCAACTGGCGCCGTGGACAATCACCAACAGCAGGATTAATGGCACAAACCATCAGGGCGAAGGCGCGCGGCTATCGTCCCGTTACATCGACGGCGTGCTGACGACTGAAGCCCTCTGGCCATGGCCAATGGACGGGCGGGCACAGAAAGAACTGGGGTATGCGGTGAGCGAACGGGTGGGGGGATTTCTCAACCGCTAGCGAGTCAATGCGGACGCTGCAAGTAGCAAATAACGAATCATCAACAGTCAATTCCTAATTGTCAATGAGACTTATCGATGCCCACCATTGACATTGCGAATTGACTGTTGATGATTCGTCGGCTTATGGCGCCTTAATCCAGCAGAAAGACGAGATAAACGGCGTTTTGATCCTGAAGCCGACCTGCAACCAGGAGTCCCGACATGGCCGCGCCGTCGCCCAGCCGATAGGCGGCAACCTCTGTAACAGCCGGATCGTCAAAGACAGCGGCAAGCGCAGCGCGAGCGCTTTCGGCGTTGTCAACGTCGTCAAGAATCAATGCTGCCGAAGATGCGGCATCGCGATCTTCGAGCCCGCGCAACTCGGTCACAATGTCGGGAGCAGCGCCTTCGGGGCGTCCATAGACCTGTTGCCACGGTCCCATCCAGGCATCCTCGCCAAAGCGCTCCCAGGCATCGCCGACAAAGAAGCGATATTTTGCAAGGGCCGCCTGCTCAAGATCAGCACTTGCTGCCAACGGTTCGTAGAACACCGCGCTCCCAAATCCGGCCTGGCTGGGCGCCCCATAGGCCGTCTCCAACGCGCTTACCGCCTCAGGTTTTGCCATACGCGTTGACACTGCCTCAATTTCAGCGATCGTCGCGGCCAGATCCGGCTCCACCCGTCCCTGGAGCACCTGCTCGAGCGCATACCCAACCGCAAACAACTTGGGTTCTGACAGGTAGTCACCACTCAGGACGATGCCCTGCGGTTCACCCTTGGGGTCGAGACCGGCAGGAATCGTGAGGGCAGGCACGCCGGCGGCGCCGGCATTGCCTGAGTAGCTCATGCCGCTCACCAGGATGTCTACGTTGTTGGTCTCCAGCACCGTCTTCATCCAGTTTTGAGCCAGCGCCTGGGCTACCGCCCGGATCCGCACATATTCTTCGGCGGTGGTCGTGTTGCTCACCGACTTCTCAAGGAAGAGTTGGCCATAGGGCGCGCGATTGGCCAGGTCTTCGTTGTTGATGGCGACAACCTCGGCAAGACTGGCGATGGGCGCCGGTGATGGCAGTTCCCCAAATAGGTCTGCAACGCCGGCATTGAAACTGTACGGCAACTGCACCTGCGCGGTGTCGCCGGATGGCGGCAGTGTCGTCTCATCGATCTCCACCACTTCAATCCCCAACTGCTTTAGGGCATCGATGGCAGTCGCAGGGTCACCACCGAGGCTAGGCAGCATGTATTCCACCAACAAAGAATGTACTTCCGCTTCGGACAGACTCTTGCCCGCTACTTGTTCGAGCATCTTTGCTTGCTGTTGCACCAGTGCAGTGGCTGTACTGGGGATGATCACACCTACACGGAGCTTTTTTGCCTGGTCCAGCGACAGGAACTGGGTGAAATCGACCCCATTGAGCGCCGCGGCGCCGGCAGTTTTGGGATCATTTTCATCCGCACCCGACATCACGTTCAGCATGATCGCCACATCCGTGACTGACCGCCCCATTGGCCCAGGCGTGTCCAGGTCTGGCCCCAGCGGGATGATATGATCGCGGCTGAGCAGACCGAGGCTTGGGCGCAAGGCCGCCACACTATTGGAACGCGCCGGCTGGATCAGCGACCCTGAAGTCTCCGACCCCACGCTGACTGCAGTGAGATTGGCGCCCACGGATACTGCCGAGCCGGAACTGGAGCCCATCGGGTCGAATGGACCATAGGGGTGGCGGGTCTGGCCGCCGACGACGCTAAACCCACTCGGCATACATGGGTCCATGTAGTTGGCCCATTCGGAGAGATTTGCCTTCCCCAGGATGATGGCGCCGGCAGCGCGCAGTTTCTGGACAATCGTGGCATCGCGATCTGCCTGCCAGTTGCGTAACGCATAGGCGCCTGCCGTGGTGTGCATCTGATCGCCGGTCGCAATATTGTCTTTCAGCAGCACGGGGATGCCATGCAGCGGACCACGTCGTGCCTGCGGCCCGCTCTGCATCCAGTTGCGCCGCAATGGTGAGCGCTTCGGGGTTGAGTTCAATCACGGAATTGAGCTTATTCACGTCATAGTGTTGGATCCGGTCGACGTAGTAAGTCACCAGTTCCTCAGCAGTGAGTTCTCCACCCGCCATCAGCCCCTGGAGGTCAAGTATGTTTTTGCCAACGAGCAGCGCATCCAGTTCGCGGCTGCGCTCACTTGAGAAGCCTGCGAGCGCGGCACTAAAGGCGTCAAGCTCAAGCGGACGCTTGGCGTTGTAATTGGGTTCGGCCAGTGGGAATTGCCTGCCGCCTGGCAGCAAGGTTTCAAGGCAGTCATTGAGTAGCCGGTTGTTGATCGCGCCCATCGAAGCCGCACTGGCTGCGGCATAAAGCTCAAGATCCGCTTGTGGGATCGCGTCCATCGCGCTTGTAGCGGCTGGTTCTGTCACAGTCGTGGCCTCCGTCATTGCGACTGGCGCCGGCAACTGCTCAAAAAGCAAGTCTCCGGCGGAATTGTCTTCCTGTTCGTACGAGATCTCCAGCAATCCTTCTTTGTAGCCCCACAACACGGCTTTTGCCAGCCGTGCGAAGAAGATCGCCTCCTGTTTTGCGATATCTTCTGGGCAAGCCATCTCGGTTGCGGTGATCGGTCCGACGGAGAATGTTTGCGGTGCGTCCGGTAAGGTCGCTGCGGCCGCGTAATAGTTGTTGCAGCCGCCGGAACCACGGATCTGGTCGCCGGTGAATTCCAGGGTGAGTTCTGCACCCGGCAAGACGGGTTCTTTGCCATCATTCAGATCCACCAGCCGCCACGTTGCTCCCACCAGGTCGACGCCGCTCACCTTGCCCAACTGCTCGGTGCTTTCTTCCTGGAGTGTGTCGTCTTGTAGTGCAAAGATGCTGCGCACATTCCAGGTCGGGCAACAGTCGCCATCGCCTGACCCCTGCGCCAGATAATCAACCATCACTTTCCCATCCGCCACGTCAAGGGACTTCAGTTGGATGCGGTCACCGAGCAAATGAGGTAGTCCGGGTGCGGGAGCCGAGGCCACCGCCAGGACAGGAACTGCAAACACGAAGCGGGCGGTGCCCGTGGTGTCGTGCTCAAGCAGGGCCACCGCATCTTCAGCGCCGTCACCGTTCAAATCGCCCGTTGCCGTGATCCGATCCAGGAGCCGCACAATCGGTTTGGCAGGCACACCGACTTCTGTGTACGTGTAGGTGCCGTCGATCAGGGTCACCAGCTTATCGCTGAAAAGTCCGGTGTAACTCAGGTTGCCCAACGTCGCCACCAGATCAGCCTGACTTGTGAGCGATGGAATCTGCTCGTCTGTTTCGGTCGCCACCGTAGTCGCGGCTTGATCAAGTGCCGCGGGCGCGGTTACGGCTTTGCACCCGGCCAGCAAGAGCATCAGAATCAAGATCACGGCGATGTTTGTATAGATCTTTTTCATGATGATTTCCTCGATTCAGCTTCTCTGCGCTGAACATGCTTCGTGAACATAGTTTAGCTGAGCGTGTCCTTGTGTAATTGGGTGAGGACCGTCTGCAATTGCTGCGTCGTGGTATCGCGTGCGAGCGCGGCGTCGGCGCCGGATTTCATGGCCCACGCCGCGCGTTGTTGCGAGTTGAGCAGAACCAGGCAGCAGGTGGTTGGGCAATTGGCCTTCACCGCGGCAAGTAACGCCTCGATCTCTTCCATAAGCAGATTGCAGTCGATCACGAGCAACGCCGGTCGTCGCGCCACCACTTGATTGAGCGCCGACAGGCCATCCCCAGCCGAGACGACCACGCAAATCATCGGGTTCGCAGTCAGGGCTGCACGCAGCGACTGCTGCATGATGCCGGGGCGTGATGCGAGCACCGTGGAGATCTGCGGTTGTTCGTCGCTTGCCGGTAAACCTGTCGCCATAATCCTCGATCCCAGCACAGAGTGAAATTCTCTGCGGGCACAACGAGCCGCAGGCGGCACACAATTGCCCTCCGTCATAGCATACACGGTGCAGACTTTCTCCACATCATCACAAGTTAGGATTCTCGGACGACGTCCTACCCCCTACACTTGTAGGGGATTGTCGGAGATCCACCTCCGGTTCCGGGTTTTGCATCAGTACACGATACTCAGGTCTACAACAAGACCCTACACCAGGTGCCGTTCCTGAGCAACCACCGCGGCTTGCGTGCGGTTTGAGACGCCCAGCTTCTGGAGAATGTTGCTTACATGCGAGCGAACGGTGGTTGGGCTGATGTGGAGGGAACTGGCGATTTCCTGGTTCGACTGGCCTTGTACAAGATTGCGGAGGACATCGCGCTCGCGGGCTGTGAGTGAATCAACGGCCGGCGATGGAATGGGCGGTTGCAGGAGACTCTTGACCAATGCCTGCGGCACCACCAGATGATTTTGGTGCACGCTGCGGATTGCGTGAAACAGATCGTCGGGTGACGTATCCTTGAGCAGATAGCCCATGGCGCCCGCCTGGATTGCTGCCGCCACGTGTTCATTCTCACTGAAACTCGACAGCACCAGGATTCGAGCCGCTGGATTCTCTGCTTTAATGCAGGCGATAGCCGCCTTGCCATCCAGTTCAGGCATCATCATGTCCATCAGGATCACATCCGGCTGGAGTGAGCGCGCCAATTCCACGGCTTCGCGGCCATTGGCGGCTTCCCCGACCACCTCCATGCCATTTCTGGGGGCGAGCAATGCGGTGAGACCCTGGCGCACAACATAGTGGTCATCTGCGATCAAAACCCGGATCAATGCCGTCACCTCCGCACCTCCATTGGAAAGGGAATGTTTGCTTCAATCTGAGTACCGGCGCCTGGCCCGCTGGTGATGGACAATTGGCCGCGTAGCCGAAGCACCCGTTCCTCGACGTTTCTCAGCCCCAATCCGCCTTTTGCCTTCACTGCCGCCACTTCAAAGCCACGACCATCGTCGGCGATGCACAGGTGCAGCACTCCAGCCGCTTGTTCCAAATGCACCGAAAGCCTATGGGCACTCGCATGTTTCACCACGTTATTGAGCACCTCGACAATGATATGGTAGAGTTCCGCTTCATATTTTGGTGGCATTGGCGGCAACTCTGGCCACCGCACATCAAGTTCCAGCCCCACCCGCCGTTCCACTGAATTCATTCGCAAGGTGATCGCACGGGCCAACCCTTCCTGTTCGAGATCCGCAGGGCGCAATTCGTACAGCAGCAGCCGCATCTCGCGCAAGGCATGCAGCGTATTGCGCTCCAGTTCGCGGAGGCTGTGGTTCAATCGAATTGTATCACCATCCTCGGCCGCCTCGCGCGCAGCCCGGCTAAAGAGCGATAAACTGTAGAGTGTCTGCGAGACCGAATCGTGCAGATCGCGCGCAAGCCGTTGGCGCTCTTCCAAAACCGCGATCTCTCCGGCCTGGATGCGCAGCCGTTTTGTTTCCAAAATCATGCCCAGTTGCTCAGCCACCGCAGTCACCAGCGCAATTTCGTCGACGCCAAAGCCCCGACTTGTGAAGCGATAGCAACTCAACAAGCCCTCCACCCTGCTGCCAATCTTGATCTGCGCCCCCAGACAGGTCTGGTATGTGTGGAATCGAAGTTCTTCCGGTATTAGCGTCGTCTCCGCAAGCCTCATGGTTACCAGCGGATCGTTGGGTAGTCGCAACCAGCGATCAAAATCGACGTCCCATTGCGCAATGTGCTGGGGAGGCGCAACGCCCTGTGGAAAATTCAGCTCGCCCGCGATGCGCAGCCCCTTCCGTTCTTCGTCGAAGAGATGGATGCAGATTGCCCTGCTGCGGGTTACCTCCATGATCCGCGGAAGTGCTTGCTCAAATACGGATTCGAGGGTCTCCTCCTGCCCCGCCAACAGCGTGAGGTCAAAGAAGGTGGCAAGTTCATCGGTGCGCGCTGCCACGCGCTGCTCTAACGTGGCGACAATCTCTTGTATTTCCAGTTCAGCACGCTCGCGTACCTCGATCTCCTTTTGCAGCAGTGCGACTGTCTCACGCAACTCGGCCGTGCGTAAATCAACTTCTTGTTCCAACCGCGCTTGCACCGCCTGCAATGCAGACTCCGTTTGCTTGCGCTCCCAAATCTCATTCTCTAATTGTTGGGTGCGAAGCTGAGCAATCAGTGCTTCTTTCTTTGCCGTTTCGGTGTCGTGAACTACTTGCAGCACTTTGAGCCGCTGATCCGCCTTTTCATCAAAGGCGCGTTCCTTCATCGCATGATACGCCTTGAGGTGTTCGAGCGCATTGCCAAGATCTCCCTGGCGTTCATAAATCTGTGCGGCCTGGCGGTGAGCATCCTGGAGTTCCCAGGCTGCGTTGATCGTGGCTGCGATGGCGACGCACGCTTGCAGGTATTCCAATGCCAGGTCAGCCTGGCCAAGTTCAGCATGCGCCTGGCCAAGATACAGCAGCGACTGCGCTTCATTGTACTTCGATCCCACGGTCCGGCTCAGCGTATGGGCACTGTGCAAGGCGCGCAATGCCTCTTCAACCCTGTCAAGCCTCAGGTAGATCCTCCCCGCAATACTATGGGCAAAAATCTCAAATATATCAAAACCTGCATTTTGCACCACCGCGAGGCCGCGCTCGATTACATCGAGTGCCCGCTCCGTATTGTCCGTTTGTAGGTACGTCTCCGCGAGATTTAGCAGTGCCAGCGACTCGATCCGCTCGTAACCTGGCGCAGTCGCCAACTGAAGATTTTGCAGAAGCATTTCTATGGCACGATTCGTATCGCCCGTCGAGTTATAGATGGCGCCCAGATTGTTATTGGCATTCGCAATTCGGCACTTATCGTCAATCCGTTGTGCTACTTCCAGTTGCCGGTGCATGTAATTAAGAAATTCGGGGAAATGATTTAAATGGTAGTAGATCCCGGCGATGCCATCCAACACATCAGCCAGCCCATCGCCGTATCCCAAGACTTCAAATAGATCTTGTGCCTGAAGGAGTTGGCTTAGCCCCAGAGCATTGTCACCGAGGCGTGCGTGAACATAGCCCTGCGTGCGCAAACTGTAGGCGATGCCGGTTTGATATGGCGCCTGCCCCACGGGTGGATCGTTTGCAAGTTCACAGGCCCTCTGGCTGAGCGACAATGCCCGCTTCGAATCGGTGTCGCTCAGTTCCCAGGCAAGTTCGTTGAGGAGATCAATTCGAACAAGCGCATCAGCCCCCGGATCGAGTGCCGCTAGCTTCAACTCAAGCATTTGAATCTCGCTCGCTTGACTCATTGGCGCTCCATCGATGCAAACGTAGCGGGTGCACCTGCCTGTGCGTGACACAAGCAACGTCTTCCCAAATGCAAACAGCCATCATCACAGGATAATCGAGATCGCGCTTCAAACGCCAGCTCCTAACACTGTATGGCGCTCTTCTCGTTGCGGTATGTGCTTGACCAGTCTCGGTAATAAGCTTACACTTGGACTTACGTCATTCTGTAAAGATGTCTGCCAAATCGATTACTCACGACACAGGGATGCCATGCTTGACGGCGCTACGCTTCCGGCTGAGCTTCAACCAAGAACCCCGGTCGAATTGACTTCGGAACTCATTCTCAAGAGAGCCGTCGCCGGCGACCTCGACGAAACCAGCCTGAAAGTCGCACTAAAATCGCTTGCAGAAGAAGCTGTCAAGTTAGCGGAACAACGTTACCGGCGCCTGTTTGAGGGTGCGCCTGTCATGTATATTACGACGCTGAACCAGGACGGCCACGGGTTGGTGTCAGATTGCAACCAGCTCTTTCTGTCGTCACTCGGTTATACGCGGGCCGAGGTGATCGGCCAGCCCCTGGAAAAGTTCTATTCCCCCACTTCGCGCTGCAAACTACTTGCTGGCTATCCGCTCGCACTCAAGGGCAAATTGGGTACTGAAGAACGCGAGTTGCTGTGCAGTGACGGGCGCATCATTCCCACATTGTTTGAAGCCGTCCCAGAGGTCGATGCGGATGGGCGCGTGATCGGCACGCAGGCATCCTTCGTTGACATTACAGAGCGTAAACGTGTGGAAATGGCGCTCAGCGAGTCGAGTGAAAAATTCACTCAGATAGCCGAAAACATCCAAGAGGTTTTCTGGATGTTCGACAATGTCCAACAGCGGCTCATTTACCTCAGCCCTGCCTATGAAGAGATCTGGGGGCAACTCGCTGAGGATACGTATCGGGATGCCAGAGTCTATATCGACGCGCTCTATCCCGACGACCGTAGCATCATGTTCTCGGCATTGGCGCGGCAGGCGAACGGGGAAAGAACGGAAATGGAATATCGCATCGTCCGCCCAGACGGTGCGATCCGCTGGATTCACGATCGTTCTTTCCCGATATTGGATGCCAACGGTGCTGTCGTGCGCACAACGGGGATTGCCGCGGATGTCACCGAGCGCAAACAGGCCGAAATTGCGTTGCGCCTCAGCGAGGAAAAATACCGCGGATTGATGGAGAGCCTGGATAGCGTAATCGCGCTGGTCGATTACGACGGGCGCTTTGTCTACATGAATGACGTGGCGGCAGCTCAGATGGGTGGTGCGGTCGCCGATCTGACGGGCAAGACGATGGCCGAATTGTTTCCCGAACCGGTTGCCTCCGTCCAATTGGAACACGTCCGAAAGACAATTGATGCCGACACCAGCGCAGTCTATGAAGCACAATCACGTATTCGCGGCATGCCGCGTTGGTATCGAACCTCGCTGCAGCCGATCCACGATGAGCACGGCAACGTCGCGTTCGCGCTCATTTACTCGACCGACATTCACGACCTCAAGACGGCGCAACACGAACTACTGGAGCTGAATCGTACGCTTGAGGAACGCGTCGAAGAGCGGACCGTCCAGGTTCAAGATCTCTATGAGAATGCGCCGACGGGGTATCACACCCTGGATGTGAGCGGCAACTTCGTTCAGATTAACCAGACGGAATTGAATTGGTTTGGGTATGCCCGTGGCGAAGTCATAGGGAGACCGTTTTCAGACCTGGTCACACACGCTGACCAACGGCAATTCGCGATGGACTTCGCCGTGCTCATGCAAAATGGCTGGGTGCGCGACCTGGAATACGAGCTGCGTCGCAAAGACGGCTCGACCTTTTCGGCGCTTATCCGTGCCAGTGCGGTCTTTGACGCTGAGCAAAAACCGGTAGCAAGCCGGTTTACGGTCTTTGACAATACCGAACGGAAACAAGCTGAGATTGCTTTGCGCGAGAGTGAAGAGCAGAACAGACTCCTCTTTGAGGAATCGCCCGATGCATCCGTGCTGGTCGATGATGCCGGATGCATTGTCAAGGCAAATCGCGCCTACGCTAGTCTGACCAAATACTCCCTGGACGAATTAATCGGCGCCACGGCCGGGGAACTAGGCCTGGTCGCAGAAAACACATCGAATGCCATGCGCACCGAAGTGATTCAGGCGATGGTCAGAGGCGACAGTTTTGTGACCATGGAGCATCCACTCCGATGTGCGGACGGCAGCATCGTCACGGTAGAGAGTCGAATTTTTCTACTCCAGCTCCGTGGCGTCACCCATACCCTGGTCACCAGCCGCGATATCTCAACGCGCAAGCAAGCCGAAGCAGCGCTGCGCATTGCAAATGCTGAGATCGAACGTGCCATGCGGCTCAAAGATGAATTTCTTGCCAATGTCAGCCATGAATTGCGCACCCCGTTGAGCGGCGTGTTGGCGCTTAGCGAAACCCTTCAGGAGCAGGTCTATGGCCCACTTAACGCGCGGCAGATAGCGTCGCTCCGTAACATTGAGCTCAGCGGCCGTCATTTGCTGTCGTTGATCAACGATCTTTTGGATCTCTCAAAGATTGAGGCCGGCAAACTTGAACTCAGCCTTGAATCCGTCTCGGTGGATGACGTCTGCCAGGCAAGCCTGGTATTTGTCAAGGAGATCGCCAGCAAGAAACAGATCAAGCTCATTTACGACAGCCCTGATCCCGAGCTCCATCTCCTTACGGATGCCCGCCGACAGGACACCGGCATTGGCATTGCCGCCAACAGCCTTCCACAACTCTTCCAACCATTCTCGCAACTCGATTCAGCCCTGGCGCGGCAATTCGAAGGCACGGGTTTAGGGCTGGCGCTGGTGAAACGGTTGGCCATGCAACATGGTGGCGATGTACGCGTCGAGAGCGCCGGAATTGTCGGCGAGGGGAGCACCTTTACACTTGTCTTGCCCTACACCGACACGCCGGGAAACGCGACAACGCACAGTACAGCGACACAAGACAGTGAACCACCGCGGCGACCGGCTAGCGCCCGCGTACTGCTGACTGAAGACAATGAAGTCACGATTGAAGCACTGACCGGCTATCTGGAATACCTGGGATATCAAGTCGCGGTTGCGCGCACGGGTCCCGAAGCGCTTGAACTTGCCCACCGCTTTGTCCCTGACCTTATTGTAATGGACATCCACTTACCACAAATGGACGGACTTGAGGTCACGCGGCGTCTACGCCGCGACGCCAGATTCGCAAACACACCAATTATCGCAGTGACTGCCCTGGCAATGTCCAACGACCGCGAACGCTGCCTGGCGGCCGGCGCCAACGAATACCTCAGCAAACCTGTACGTGTAAGTGAATTGGCGGTGACCATAAGCCGCCTGCTCGATCCCAAGTTTGCCTGACGCGTGCTTATGCTCGATCCGGAATTTACTGGAAGAACGCCATTGCCCTGGCTGCGGCACCGGGTGCGGCGAAATCGTTGCGCGCCAGGAGCAACTGCAACGGAATTATCCGCCAAATGGCCGATTAATTGGCAGTTTGACTTGCAGTACAATGGAAGCGCGATCAATGATTGCTGGCGACCAGGCTATGGCCGCGCTTCCGGAAGGCAAGATATGTCAGCAACTCGTTCAACCCCAAGCACCGGCATCGAACACGTGATCTTCCAATGGACAGGCATAGGGCCTCATCGCGAAGCGAGTACTGTCCTCATTGTCGACGACCAATCGATTGGACGCGATGCCCTGGAAGGGGTGCTGCTCGATCAAGCGTATGACCTGCACTTTGCCGTGGATGGGCTTGACGCCCTCAGCAAAGCCACAACCATTGTGCCCGACGTAATCTTGTTGGATGTGATGATGCCCGGCATGGATGGCTTTGAAGTCTGTCGTCACCTGCGTGCGGATCCGGTGCTCAAAGAGGTGCCTGTCATCATGGTCACCGCCCTGGATGACAGGGATTCACGGCTCCGCGGCATCGAGGCAGGCGCCGACGATTTTGCCACGAAACCGTTCGACCGGGCGGAATTGCGGGCACGTGTGCGGACCATCACGCGTCTCAATCGTTATCGCCGGTTGCTGTCCGAACGTCTGCGGTTCATGCGGGTGGTGGAACAAGCCGCGGATGGCTACCTGCTGTTGAATCATCATGACCAGATTCTCTACGCCAATTTGCGGGCGCGACAACTGCTCGGTATTTGTGAGAGTGCAGACGAGCCCCAACCGAGTCGTTCCTGGAATTGGCACGCCATTACTTTCAACTCGAACCGGCAACTGCCTGGCAGGGTTGGCCGGCCGCCATGCTGGAGGTGCACAAGCGTCAGCTTTTCCTCGTCCGCCCAGAGTCTGCACAGGAGCAGTGCAGTTGGTTTGAAGTCGAGATATTGGATCCGGATACGCGCAGCGAGGGCGAATTCCTGATTTCGGTCCACGATGTCACCGCGGCCGTGGTCGCACGCAGAGACATTCGCCGTTTTCACCACGCAGTCAGTCACAAACTGAATACACCGCTCAATTTGGTGTTAGGTGGCCTCGAGTTTCTCTCCGAAGAAGGATCAGATCTCACCGGCCTCCAAATTGGCGAAATGTCGAGCCTGGCGCTGGTTGGGGCAAGACGGCTGCAAAGCGCCGTTGACGATGTTCTACGTTATCTAAATCAACCCTGGGCGACAGCGCCCGCACAGGGCTGCTTTCCCAAAGATTTGCCCGCTTTGGTCTCTGAAAATTGTGCTCAGTCCGGTATTTCACAATTCAGTTGCACTGTCGCACCGGATGTGTCACCCAGACGCCTGATGTTGACCTCCGCGGCGATGTCCGCAATCCTGGACGAAATCCTGGAAAATGCCCAGAAATTTCACCCACAGCACCAACCAATCGTTGAGGTCACGATTCGTGAGCCAACGCCCGGCATGCTCTCCCTTGTGATCGGGGATGATGGTATCCACCTGTCACCCGAACAACTGGTACACGCGTGGGATCTCTATTTTCAAGGGGAGAAGTGGTTCACGGGCGAGGTGCCCGGCATGGGGTTGGGGCTCTCACTGGTTGCGTCGTTGGTATGGGGCGTGGGTGGACACTGCAATCTGCTGAATCGCAGCGACTCTCCTGGCATCCTTGTAGAACTGGCTGTCCCGTTCCAACGCGAAGACTCATTCAAGCCAAACTGATCGCTTCGAGCGGCCTGACCTCGGCTAGATCCGTTCGAAGTGTGATGCGTCCAGCACGAACACAGTCGCGGAATACATCGGTAATCCATCTTGGGGCGGATTCGGCGCGGAACGGGTGCGGCAGTTGGCCTGGATGATTTGGACTACATCGTTGACGGCGGCAGATTCTACACCGATGAGCAGGGTTGCATTGCCACGCCGGAAGAAGCCCCCGGCAGAATTGATGCGCGTCAGCCGATGACTGCCTGCGACAAGTGCTTTCGCCACCGCATCGGCATCTTCATTTTGGATGATTGCCACCACCAGATTCATTGTATTCGCCTCAGTTCTTTGGGCAGTTGCCGCCCCCGTTACATCGAACTCTTCATCGAAAGCCGGCACGGCATTCCCGCCTTGCAGCCGCAGGAACCGCTTGATCGGAACGCCGAATACGACGCCGCCACCCACTTCCACTTCGATCGGCGCCATCATTGGCGTCGACGGCAAACCAATGGCGCCCGGCGATGGCATCGCGTTGATGTACCACTGACGCACCTGGCAAGTTTCACGGATGATGGCACCCACGTCATCGCGGCGGGTGTCCTCCACCCCTAAGAGCAGCACAACATTTTCTGCGCCGAGAAACCCGCCGGCCGAATTGATTTGCGTTACCCGCAACCCTTGCTCGACGAGACGTGCACTGAGTTTGTGGGCATCTGCGCTCTGCACAATTACGACTAATAGTAGCATATTCCTATCCTAGCGAATCGTGACGATCTACGCAAGACAAAAAATATTTTCTCAGCATCAGCTATAACGAAAAATCTCCGCTATCATAGCCTACAAAACCGTGCCTGTCAACGCACCCGCCTTGACCACACCGGGAGCACTTCAGCTTCAATGCAGGCTTACTACACGCGAGTTTGGCAGGGCACGACTGATGCGCTGCGTGATCACGATGGTGGTGCGACCCATCATGAAGTTGGTGAGACCTACCAGCACTTTCTCTTCCGTCACCGCATCCAACTGGGATGTCGCTTCATCCAAGATCAAAACCGGTGCATTCCGCAATACGGCGCGGGCAATCGCCAGCCGCTGGCGTTCCCCGCCGCTCAGGCGCACCCCGTTCTCGCCAACCAGCGTCTCGTATCCCAGTGGTAAGGTGCTGATGAAGTCGTCAATTTGCGCCACCTGACAGGCATTGATGATTGCCTCTTCGCTTGCATCAGGGTCTGCCACATAGAGGTTGTCGCGAATCGACACATTGAAGAGGTGCGTGCGCTGCGGCACCACACTTACCCAACGCCGGATATCGTCAGCGCGATACAGATGCAAGTCATGCCCGCCAAGACGAATCTCGCCCAGGTCATAGTCCCAAAAGCGTAACAGTAAGTTAACGAAGGTGGACTTCCCTGATCCATTAGGCCCGATAAGAATGGCAGTGACGCCAGCTGGCACAGTCAGGTTGGCCAGCTGGAGGACCGGAGACTCCGCCGGTGTGTAGCTGAAGGTCAGATCTTGCACCACAATGCTGAACTCGGCGGGCTGCTCCTGGGGCGCAACCGGGTCGCTAACAGCCGGCGCCACGTCAATCAGCTCAAAGATGCGCTTTGCCGCGGCCTGGCTCGCCTCCAACATCTGGAACGACTGTGCCAAGGGCTGTACCGCCTCAAAGGCAACGATGGCCGTGAGTGGCAGCAGGGCCAGATAGACGCCGTCGATGGCGCCGCTTGTCACCAACGGGATGGCGATGATTAGGACAGTCAGTCCTGCCATCCCAGTCAGGAGCGCGCCAAGCCCATTTCCCATCCCGCGGACGAGCGCAAGGCGTTCCTGGGCACGATAGAGATGCTCGCTCAGCCCCAGCACCCTTGCCTGTTGGCGCTCCTCAGCCCCATAGGCAACCAGGTCTGCCATGCCTTGCATCTCGTCCACCAACGCGGCATTCATCTCCGCGCGCGTTGAAATCAATTCATGTGCAGACGCTGAACTCAACCAGCGCGTCATCAAAGGAAGAACGACGCCGGTCAAAAGGATGAAGATGAGCAGGGCAACCCCGAGCCAAACATCGAAACTACCCAGGAGCAGGCACGCCAACACCGTCACAAGCGCGGCGGCAAGGGGCGGAATCACCACGCGCAGGTAGAAGTTTTCCAGGGTCTCAATGTCGGCAATCGTACGCGACAGCAGATCGCCGCTGCGATATTCCAGCAGACGCGCCGGCGCAAGCGGCTCGATCGCTGCGTAAAACCAGACGCGCAGCCGCGTCAGGATTCGGAAAGTAGCCTTGTGATTTGTATAGCGTTCGGCGTAACGCAACACAGCCCGCGAAATCGCAAAGAAACGGACTGCCGTGATGATTAGTGTCAGATCGACGGCGGATGTTACGATCGCAGCCTTGGAGATCAAATAAGCCGACATCGCCATCAGCCCAACACTCGCTCCGGTCGTCGCAAAACTCAGCAGTACGCCAAGTGCAATCCACCAGCGAAACGGGCCTATCAGCTTAACTAAGCGAGCTAAAATTATCATGGCTGTGTATTGCGTATCACGTGTTGTGTGTCTTGCATTTCTCATTGACCATTGACTACTCTCAATGTTCAACCAGCTCCTTATCCTTCACAACCTCTCCTTCATGGCTCCTCACCAACCGCCGATATGCTCCCTCCCTGCCCATGAGCGTCGCATGATCCCCTTCCTCCACAATACGCCCTTGCTCCATCACCACAATGCGATCGGCTGAATAGGCCAGCTTCAGGCGATGCGCGATCATGATTACGGTCCGTTTGCGCATCAGTGAGGCGAGGGCCGCCTGGATCTCACGCTCGCTCGCTTCGTCCAGATTAGCGGTCGCCTCGTCCAAAATGAGCAGGGGTGCATCCTTTAGGAAGGCGCGCGCAATCGCCAGCCGCTGCAACTGGCCACCGCTCAGGCGGGCGCCACGCTCACCCAGTGGTGTGTCATAGCCTTGCGGAAGCCGATCAATGAACGGTGTGGCGTAGGCAGCGTCTGCCGCAGCCCGAATCTCGTCCATCGTTGCAGACTGCCGCGCCAACCGCAGATTGTCTGCTACCGTGCCATGGAACAAATGCGGAAGCTGTGGCACCCACGCGATGTTACGCCGCCAGTGCGCGGGGTCAATTGCAGAAAGCGAACTTGTCCCGGCCAAGATGGTCCCGGCATCCGGATCAATAAACCGCAACAGCAAATTGGCGACAGTGGATTTTCCCGCACCGGTTGCACCAACGAGCGCCACCTTCTGGCCATAGGGTATGGTGAGTGAGAACCCGCGCAGCGCAGGGCGCTGGCCATGATTGTAGGCGTAATATACGTCGTCGATCGTTAGATCAAAGCGTGCAAGCGCCCCGGAGGCTGGGGCTGCAACCGCAGTCATGGCGTTCGTTAGGCTGCTGAACGCGGCGGTTGGTGTTACAACGGCATGGCTGGAACCGGCCTTGGACACACCGAATGGCGTTGCCACCGGCGTATCAAGGATTGCAAAGATGCGCGTACTCGCTGCTTTGCCCGTGGCGCCACCGTGGTACTTCATCGCAAATTGGCGCAGTGGCAGAAAGAACTCAGGGGTCAGAATCAATACGGCCAGCGCCGGCGTGAAGGGGATCTGCCCATACATGAGGCGCAGGCTGATTTCGAACGCGACCATGGCGGTTGCGGCGGTTGCCGCCCACTCCATCACAAGGGATGTCTGGAATGCAGTCGCCAGGACTTCCATGGTCGTGTTACCATAGTGCCGGCTGATCTCCTCAATCGTCCGCGCCTGCTCTTTGCTGCGGCCAAACATCTTGAGCGTGCCAATCCCCTGCAGAAGATCAAGGAAAAACGCACTCATCCAACTCATCTCGAGGAAGCGCCGCTCGGTCAGTTGTTTGGCGCGCGTGCCAATGAGGGCGAGCAGTAGAATCAGCATCGGCCCGGCGAAGATCAATACCAGCGTGCTCCAGGGATCGAGGATGAGCACCAGCACCAAGATCAAAGCCGGCGCCAGCCCGGCCAGATAGCGAGCCGGCAAGTACTGCGTGACATAGTCGTCTAGTGTCTCGACGCCCTCGACCGTCACACTGACAAGTTCGCCACTTCGCTCAGCCTGCGTGTAGGCGGGTCCCAACGCCAGGACATGGGTGATCAGCCGCTGGCGTAGCGCGCGCTTGAGATGAGTCGCTGCATGTTGGGCAAAGATATCGCCCAACCAGAGGGCGCCAAAGCGGGCGACCAGAACCCCAGCCATCATGCTCAGTAAAGGAATAACAGTGGCGAGCGTAGCATGCTGCAGAAAGACCAGGTCCACGACTCGACTCAGATACCACGCCTGTGCGGCGAACATCGCCGCGGCAAAAAGGCCTACACCAGTTGACAGGGATAGGAACCACTTTGCGTGCGGGTTGTTTTCGAAAAGACGTCGCTCTGGAGTCAAGGGATGGTTGGTATCAGAAAATCTGCACAATACAAGAACTGGGAGAATCACTAATCATCAACAGTTAATAATCAATGGCTAATGCTACGCCCCGTCGACCGCGTTGTGTTCATTAGCCGGTGATTATTGACTGTTGATGATGAACAATTACGTGGCTATGGCCTCTGCCCAATCACTTCTACACGCATTGACGATTAGTAGCTTTGTGATCCCAATTGCACCCTGCCGCGGAAGAAGTAATAGACGCCGGCCGTGTAGAGCACCACAAACGGCATGCCAATCAACGCAATGATCAGCATCACCGTCAACGTGTTTGCCTCTGAGGCCGAATTGAAGATCGTCAGGTTGTAGGCGGGATTCAACGTGGAGGTCAGCAAGTTTGGGTAAAGCCCGACCGCAGCCGAGAAGAGCAAACCCGCAATCATCGCCGATGAGAATAGAAATGCAACAAAATAACGTTCGCGGCGCACCATCAGCCAGGCGATCACCAGCGCCAGCAGCGCCGCCGCCGGGATGATAACCAACCACGGCTGCTGGAAATAGCGCTCGGAAACCGATGGATGGAAGAAGACCGTCGCCCCAACCACGAGCGTATTCAGCACAAAGAAAATGATCATCAGCCGCGGGAGCCAGCGTTTGTCACGGACGAGCATGTCATCGCTGACCTTCATACTGAGATAGATCGCGCCATGCGCAGCCAGCATGAAGATCGTCGTAACGCCAATCAACAGCGAGAATGGATTCAGCAGGCTGATCAGATTATTCTGGAGGTTTCCACTTGCGTCCAGTTCGACGCCGCGCATGATGTTGCCAAAGGCCACCCCCAGGAGCAGTGCAATGCCGAGTGAGGACAAAAAGAAAACCCAATCCCAGGTACCCCGCCAGGCAGGCGAGGGACGTTTGCTGCGGAATTCGATGGCGACCGTGCGCAGAATTAGCACCAGTAGCACAAGCATCATCGCCAGAAGCCGGAGAAGAGCGAGGCATAGACCATGGGAAACGCTGCAAAGAGCACACCACCCGCCAACACCAACCAAACCTCGTTGCCATCCCAGACCGGACCGATGCTGTTGAGTGAGATCCGGCGGTCGGTGTCCGACTTCGCCAAAAAGGATGCAAGATGCCGACGCCGAGGTCGAAACCATCCATGATTAGGTAACCCGTAACGACAACAATAAAGATCACGTACCAGATTACATTGAGATCGAGTGACATGGTATGTGCTTCCTCCTATGCGCGTGCTCGGCGGCGGAATACATCACGGAAACTATCGGGTAATGAGGAGACCGGCGCCTCTTGATCTAGCGGCTCTGGTCCATGTTGTATCTTCTCGTTGAGGAGGTAGATAAACAACGTGAACAGCAGGATGTACAACGCGATAAACATGCCGGCGGAGACCAGCACCTGATTGCCCTGAAGCACCGGCGACACGGCGTCCGCCGTGCGCAGCAAGTTCCATACGATCCAGGGCTGCCGGCCAAATTCAGCCGTCCACCAGCCGGTCTGCGTCGCCAGTTCCGTCAAAAAGATCGACAGCACGAAGATCCAGAGTACCCAACGCGACGTCCACAACTTGCGCTTCCAGTAGAAGAAGAGCACCCCCAACATCCCAATCAATGGGAAGAGGAAGCCCAGATTGATCATGATGTGATAGACCTGGAAGACAAGGTTGATTGGCGCCCAGGTGTCTGAAGCAAACGAAGTCAGGCCAGTCACCGTCGCATTAGGGTTGCCATAGCTCAAAATGCTGAGCAGACAGGGGATACTGATGCCAGTCGTGGTTTGTGCCGCCTCATTCACCCAGCCCACCAGGTAGAGGGGAGCGCAGGAGGTGTCCTCCCACAGACCTTCCATTGCCGCCAGTTTTACCGGTTGATGATTGGTGACTTCCACAGCCTGATTGGCGCCAAAATAGAACAACTGGAGGAAGCCGAAGACAACAAAGACGGGCAATGCCACGCGGATGGAGGACTTTGCAATCTCCTCGTGTTTCTTCTTGAGCAGATACCAGGCGCCGACACTGAGCACCAGCGAGGCGCCTACCATCCATGACGCCGCCCACGTATGCCAGAGACGGGGGAGAAACGAAGGCGTGAAGACAACGTCATAGAAACTCGTCATCACCGCGATCGTGCTTCCCCCAGCGGTTTGCTTCAGTTGATAGCCGGCCGGCGTTTGCATCCACGAATTCGCCATGATGATCCAGAGGGCGCTGAAATGTGCACCAAAGACCACAAGGAAAGACGCCAGCAGCCACATCCGCGGCCCCAGCCGGTTGCCGCCAAAGATCATCAACCCCAAGAAACCAGCTTCCAGGAAGAAGGCAAAGATGCCTTCGGCGGCCAGCAAGCTACCGAAGATATTGCCCACGTAGCGCGAATAGTCGGCCCAGTTAGTGCCGAACTGAAATTCCTGGACGATACCCGTGGCGACCCCCATGGCGAAAACCAGCGAGTACACCTTGACCCAGAAAAATGAGATCTGGCGCCACTTCGGGTCCTTGGTCCGCAAATAGAGGACCCCAAAGACGACGATCAGCAGCCCCAGTCCCATTGAAATGGGGGGATAGATAAAATGAAAACTGATGGTGAAGGCGAATTGAAACCTGGAAAGCAGCAGTGGATCCATCGAATCACCTCTTCCAATTTTTACAAAGAGCTTTGTGTGCTGAGAATGATCGTTCCCAATCTAGGAAGCACAAAACTTCCTGGCAGACTATCGGTCATGCTGTCCCCTTGAGTTGTGCGGCCGCCGCGACATCCACCAACCAATGCAACTGGCCATGCACGGGCTGGATCAGTTGGGCCGGTAGGACGTCAGGGTCATATGGGCCGGCAAGCACACGCCGCAGCATTGCGGCCTTGCCGGCGCCTTCGACCAAAAAAACAATATTGCGGGCGGCATTGAGCAGTGGCAGCGTGAAGGTTACGCGCCACGTCTGCATCACCTCGACATACTGTGGCGCCACCCAGCGTGTCTGCTCGCGGAGCACGGCGGTGCCCGGAAACAACGACGCAGTATGCCCGTTATCGCCCATCCCTAAACAGATCAGGTCGAACATCGGTGGCTGGGCAGTCCGAAACACCCGCTGCAGCAACAGTTCATAGTCAAGCGCCGCCAGTGCCGGATCCGTTTCACCGCGCATGCGGTGAACGTGATCTGGCGATGCCGGCACATGGTCCAACAGAGTCTCGCGCGCCATGCGATAATTGCTGCGTACATCGTCAGGCGGAACGCAACGTTCGTCGCCAAAGTAGAACTGCACCTTTGTCCAATCGACGCCACGCGTGTGCGCAGTCCGTGCGAGGAATTCATAGATCGAGCGCGGCGTATTGCCACCTGCCAATGCAAGTGTACAGACGCCGCGCTCGGCAATCGCTGTGACGGCGATGTGCGCGATCGTATCAGCGCAACCCGCTACAAAACTATCGCGATCGGGAAATACAGTCACGTTATCCATGCGTCGCACCTTGGAAGGCGAGCAGGGTTGAGTTGGATTACAGACCAGGGCTGCTGTGCATCAGACCACCGTCGGCAAAGACACTGGTCGCCGTCATATAGCTCGCGCCGTCATCGGCCAGGAAGGCCACCACGCTGGCGATCTCACTGGGCTGTGCCATACGCCCCATTGGGATGGCGTCGTCAAGCCGTTTCAAGAGCGTGGGATCCGCCATCGTCGACGTATTGATCGGCGTCGCGACATCGCCCGGCCCCACACCGACGACCAGAATGTTATCCTTTGCCAACTCAACACCGGCCGTGCGGGTGAGCATCCGCATCCCGCCCTTCGAGAGACAGTAGGCCGTGTTGCCGGGCATCGGCCAGTCTTCATGAACGGAGGTGATATTGATGATGCGTCCGCCTCCACCTTGCTTCAGCATTTGCTTCGCAGCAACCTGCGTGCCAAAGAACGCGCTCTTCAGATTGATGTCCATCACCTTGTCATACTGCGCTTCGGTCGTGTCAAGGATCGAAGTGCGCGTCCTCCACGCTGGCGTTGTTCACCATGAAGTCGACCTTGCCAAAGCCTTGACGGCCTCGTCAACCAGCCGCTGCAGATCATCCACCTTGCTCACATCCGCAGCCACACCGATCGCCTGATCGCCAAGCGCCAGAATCTGCTTTTCCAACGCTTCGGTTGCCTCTGGATGAACAACATAGTCGATCACAATGTTGGCGCCGTGTTTGGCCAGTTCCAGCGCAATTGAGGCGCCAATGCCGCTGTTGCCACCGGTGACGATCGCAACCTTTCCTTTTAGGCTCATCCTATAGTCTCCTTGTCGAACTCATCTTTTGACTAAACGCTTACTTCACGTCGTTTACCAGCCAATGCAAAGGCAAGCACACCCAGGCGAGGGCACTGGTGGCCCACCCGTCAACGGCGGCGATCCGTTGCGTGTCGCCATGAAAACACTTCCTGGCGTGCAGCGCTGACTTGATGCGCTCGGAGATGGTCTCCAACCCGGAGCGTTTGGCCATGGCCGTCAATGCCGGGTTTACAGCGCCGATGCTCGGGAAGAAGCTGGTATCGACTACGTACAGGTTGCCCAACTCATGGGCCTTGCAGTTTGTATCCAGCACGGATGTCTTTGGACGAGCCGAAGCGGCAAGGTTCAGCCTGATGCGCCACACCGCCAATATCGATCTCATTCTTCATATACACGTTACGCTTCACCAGGTGCTCGTGCATTCCCAGGTGGTTCAGCATGCGCTTCAAGGTGTCGTAGAGGCGATCCTTGGACTCCTGGTTGCTCGGTGTATAGCTCAGCCTGATGTTGCCATCCTTCTCGACAGTAACGCGATTCTCTGCGCGGAAGGTCTTCGGTCGAGAGCCAGAAGTCGACAGCATGTTTGGCAACGTCATCCAGGGAGAACATCGGCGCAAGACCCGCCTCGATCGGTTTTTCACCCTTGTACATCGGGCCTTGCGACTTCCCCACCATCTGGATGTTGCCCATCGGGAAGTCGAAACCATCCATGCCAAAATAGAAATCGTTTAAGCCAAGCGTCTTCTGGAACCTCGTCGGGTTTGGTTCCTTGGAGATCGCAAGCACCGCCACACTGTTGTGGAACATATAATTGCGGCCGACCTGGTCCGAACCGTTTGCCAAACCGTTGGGATGCTGATCGTTGGCCGACATCAAGAGCAACTTGGCGGAATTGGCGGCGCCTGCAGATACGACGACGATCCCACCCTGGTACGTTTCAGTCTGGCCGTTGCGCTGCACGACAACTTCGGTCACGGCGTTGCCGGCGGCGTTCGTATCGAGCTTGACCACAAGTGCGTCGGTTAACAGCGTGACATTCGGAAACTTGATCGCAGGGCGAACTGCGAGCACCTCGGCATCAGACTTGGCATGCACAAGGCAGGGAAAACCATCGCAATCGTTGCAGCGAATACACTGGCTGAATTGCATCTGCTTTTCATTGAGCATGATGCCGTTTGGCGCGTGGAATGGATGATACCCAGCGCGCGCCAGATCGTCATGCAACTGTTGGATGCGTGGTTCGTGCGACACGGCCGGGAATGGGTACGGCGCGCTGGTTGGCGGTTCGGTCGGATCCTCACCCCGGGCGCCGTGCACCTGATACATCTCTTCGGCCCTGGTGTAATAAGGCTCCAACTCATCCAGGGATCGGCCATGCCGGCGAAATTCCGTCATAGTGTTTCAGTTCGCCAAAATCCTCTTTGCGCAGACGATAGAGTGCAGCGCCATAGAGTTTTGTCGCACCACCCACCCAGTAGTGAACACCCGGCTGGAATGGCTTGCCATTCTTGTCGTACCAGGTCTCTTTCGGGACGTAGCGGTTTTCAATGAAGACCTCTCTGGCATCCCAATTCTCCTGCTCGCGCGGCAGCCAACCGCCACGTTCAAGGATTAGAATACTCTTGCCGGAGGCGGCCAGGCGGTGGGCAAGGGTGCCGCCACCTGCGCCGGAGCCGATGATGATGACGTCGTAACTCTGTGACATAGTTGATCTCTCCTGGACTTTGACTTCTAGACAGAGATGCTTTTGGGTGTGACCGGACCGCGATCGGCGCTGCGAATCAAGATCTCAGCAATCAGCCCCGTCCACCCGGTCTGGTGACTGGCGCCACAGCCGCGGCCGGTGTCGCCATGAAAATACTCATGGAATGGAATCAGATCGCACCAGTACGGGTCCCTGTCGAACTGATCGTTCCCGCCAAAGACCGGGCGCCGGCCGTCGGCCCCGCGTAAAAAAATCGATGATAGGCGGTGCGCCAGTTCGTTACGCACCTGCAGAAGATTCATTTGCTTGCCCGAGCCTGTGGGGCACTCTACCTGGAAGCTGTCACCGAAGTACTCGTAATAGGGCAGCAAGGCATACAAAATCAGAAAATTCACCGGCATCCAAATGGGGCCGCGCCAGTTCGAGTTGCCGCCAAATAGATTGGTCGTCGATTCGCCTGGCTCATAGTCCAACCGATACTCCTCTTCGCCCAGCTTGATAACGAGCGGCTGCTCCAGGTGGTAACGCGACACGGCCCGAATCCCATACTGCGAGAGAAATTCGCTTTCATCCAGCATATACTCGAGCATGCGGCGCAACTGATCGGGCTCGACCAGCCCCAGCAGCAATGCGCCGGTGGCGCCAGGCACAACCATGGGGCCGACAGGATCGATCAGATCCGGCCGATGCTCGATAAACCACTGGCGGCGGCGTTTGAACTCGGGAAATTTGTCGTAGAGTTCACCGGGAACACTGGCAACGCCAAACATGGGCACAAACCCCACCATGGTGCGGCCACGCACCGGTATGCGTCCGCCATCCGGTGCGATCAAGTTGTCATAGAAGAAGCCGTCCTGCTCATTCCAGAGCGAATGCTCGGTTCCGCGCTTACCGTTCAGTGCATCTGCAATATAGATGAAATGCTCGGAGAACTTAGTCGCAAGATCCTCATACGCAGGGTTATTTTCGGCTAGCGTCAGCGCGATGGAGAGCATGCTTTTGGCAAAGGCCGCCATCCAACTCGTCCCGTCGGCCTGGCCGAGTAGGTAGCCTGGTGGCAGATTATCCCGGTCAAATGCGCCGATGTTGTCCATACCCAGAAAGCCGCCTTGAAAGATGCTGTTGCCGAGTGCATCCTTGCGATTGACCCACCAGGTGAAACTGGAGCAGCAGTTTCTGGAATGCGCGCTCAAGGAAGGCATAGTCAGCGATGCCCGTACCACGACGTTCGATCTCGAAGACCGCTTTTGCAGCCAGGCTGAGGACGGGTGGGTTCACGTCTTCAAAATTCCACTCGTAAGCAGGCACCTGACCGTTAGGGTGCATATACCATTCACGGAGCATCAGCACGATCTGATCTTTGGCGAATTGCGGGTCGACGTTGGCCAGTGTGACGCAGTGAAAAGCCAAATCCCAGGTGGCAAACCATGGGAATTCCCACTTATCGGGCATCGAGATCATCACCGCGTGAAGAGATGCGTCCAATCATGATTGCGCCCTTTGCGCCGTTCCTCTGGCGGCGGGGGCGCCCCTGGATCGCCATCTATCCAGTCCTTGATCACATAGTGATAGTACTGCTTGGACCAGAGCATCCCGGCAAGCGCCTGGCGCGCAACCATCTTGGCGTCATCCGGACAGACTTTCAGGCATGACAACTTTGTAGAACTCGTCGGCCTCCTCACGGCGTTGTGCGATCATGGCATCGGAAGTCGGCGAACGGCGCTTCCAGCGGATGCGGCGCGTCGATCATCGACGCAAGTGAATCGAGACGGTTTCGCCTGGCGCCACCACGCGCCGGAAGCGCGCAGCAGCCTTCGTTCCCGTACGTGCGGGATTAACCGCTGCGGATCGCCCCTCGACCACATAAGCATGAAAAGCATCTTTCACATACGGTGTGGGCGACGGCGATCCATAGACGCGTGCGGAATTCGTCTCGTTTTCGGTGAAGAGGAGTTCATCGGCGCCCTGGCAATAGAGAATGTAGTCGCCGAGATCATAGTGTTTGGCCACCATTGAAACGCCATCGCCGGTTAGATAGTGCTCGGCCCCGCCCGCCTTGATCTCAGGCCGGCGATCGTCGCGCCCCCAACTCCACGTGTTGCGAAACCAGAGCGTTGGCAGCACATCGATGGGAGCCGGTTCCGGTCCCCGGTTACTCACGTTGATGCGAATCAGCAGATCTTCCGGCTGGAGCTTTGCATATTCGACTTCGATATCGAAGTAACGTCCTTCTGCGAAGATACCGGTGTCGACCAATTCATATTCCGGATCCAGCTTGGACCGTCGCCGGTTTTCCTCAATCAGTTCGGCATATGGATAGGCGGTCTGCGGGTATTTGTAGAGCGCCTTCATGTACGCGTGGGTCGGTGTGTTGTCCAGATAGAAGTAATACTCCTTCACATCCTCACCATGGTTGCCCTCGGTGCTCGTCAGGCCAAACATCCGCTCTTTTAGAATCGGATCGTGGCCATTCCATAACGCCAGTGCAAAACACAGATATTGGTGCCGATCACTGATCCCGAGAATTCCATCCTCGTTCCAGCGATAGGCGGGACCGCGCATGGTCATGGGTGAAATAATTCCAGGCGTCGCCATCAGCACTGTAATCTTGCGCACGGTGCCCCAGGCCCGTTCCGCCAGGTAGGGACCCCATCGATTCCAGTGCCCGACACGGCGCGCATTCATACCAAGGCGAACGCCTTCGCGAGTATCATAAATAGTCATAGGATTTGCCTCTCACATGCCAGGGCGTGGGTCGCCGCATGAAAGCGTCACAGCGTCTTCTATCTGCGTCAACAGATGGCATTGGATGGGGCTACGCTGCGTGTGCCAATGGAAAGTTGGCGGATTCAGATTGGTCTCAACCGTATGGATGCGTTATGCGCCTGCACTTTCCGCCGCGACGTCTTCGTCGCTGATCACAATTCGTTTTCCCCGCTTCTTGGTCAAGATATTCCAGCCCCAGTCGACCATCGTGGAGCTCTTCTCTTCCCCACCGGAAAGCAACGTGACGTGTACGCCAAGCCAGGCAAGCCAGGCAGCATGCCCGGTCATCGTCCCATGGCCTGGCAGTTCAACCACCGCTGCGCCGCGGCCGATTGTGGCCATCGTCCCTTTATCAAAATACTCAAATGGCCTGGTTGGCTGGCCGTCGACGATGCGGGTGATATTCTCCCCGGCGTGGTGTCCCGCCTGCTGGGCAACAGAGCCCAACTGTGGCAATTGCTTGTTTGTCTTCGCATCGGTGATCACGGCAACATCGCCCACCACGAAGACCTCGGGATGATCCTTGAGGCTCAGATCCAGGTTCACTGGAACACGACCCTTTGCCAGTTCGGCGCCAAAGCTTTGGGCAAGTGGGTTCGCCTGAATACCCGCTCCCCAAATAGCGTGTGTCTTGACCACCTCCCAGACTGGAGCGAGATCGTGGCCGGCCCGATTTCCGCTACACCCTCGCCAAGACGGACGACAACGCCTAGTTTTTCAGCGACTTCTTGGCATAGTCCTGTAATTTGGGCTTGAACGGTCCCAACAGATGTGGGCTATGTTCAAAGAGCAGGATCTGTGCGCGTTCCTTGATCGGTAAATTCGGATAGTCGATCTCGGCCACGGCATGCAACAGCTCAGCCATGGCGCCGGCGGTCTCTACACCGGTTGGCCCACCACCCACGATGCAAAATGTGAGTGCGCCATCGTCGATCAATGCAGGGTCTTTATCAACTGCCTCAAGGGTCTTGAAAATATGGTCTTTTAGACGCACCGCATCGCGAAGTGTGTACAATGGAAATGCGTTCTCCTGCGCGCCCTTCGTGCCATAAAAGTTCACGATGGCGCCAAGCCCGATGACCAGATAGTCGTAGGGGATAGGATCAACGCCGGTTGCCATTACCTTCTTATTGGCGAAATCGACGCCTGTCACCTTCGCTTGGTGGAACAGCAAGTTATCTTGGCGATGCATGAGTTCGCGCAACGGGAAGCCGACCTCAGTCGAACTCCATTTCGGCGGTCGCCAACTGGTATAAGAGCGGCTGAAATGTGTGATAGTCATTTTGATCAATCAGTGTGATCTTGACAGGAGCATGTTTCAACTTTACTGCTGCCCCCATGCCGGCAAAACCACCGCCCAAAATGACGACCTGCGCTTGCTCTGCCATGCAATGCTCACTTTCTCATGTTGCCGTTCTCGCCCAACCGGATGTCTCCACCATTATAGTGGCAAGGTAACACGGATTGAAATCGTTGGAATCCCCTCCCCCCCACAAACCCCTCCGATCTACACCCGTACTTTGACATTTGGTTAGTTTCGCGGTCACATGCTTTGACCTATAATTCATCTGACTAGCTGAGTAGGCGTCGATACGGTGATCGGTGGTATGGTATATGTTTGACTTACTAGCGCAATGCCAATGCCGTGGGCAGGACTTCTGGCTGTCAAGCAGTCCGGCGTCATGACGCCGGCACAAGTCTATGTAATTAACCGGGAGCGAAAGATGAGTGATGAATCAAAGTCCGTTCGTGATCAGATCGATGAGAGCGTCATCGCTGTCCGCAATGAAGCAATCGTTCAGACGGCAAATGCCTATACCCTGGGTCGCAAACTCGTGCTCGTGAGTCTCGGCGCCACGATGCTTGTGTCCGACCAGGTGCAGGCGCTCTTGCAGCGGGCGCTCGAACGCGGAGAATTGGTCGAACGCGATGCCGGGCGCAAGACGCAGGAATTGCAGCAGAAGGCATCAGACGGGACGGCAAAAGTGCTCTCTTCGGGCGTCGCATCGGTGCTGAATAAGGCGCCGGGCATCAACTTGACCTATGATGCCCCCACACAACCGGAAACGCCCCCAACCGATGCACCTGCACAAGAATAGTTTGAATCAATAGGAGCACTCCATGCTGAGTCAAAGTTCAGGACGAATCCGCGGCGCCATTGCGGCGCTAGCACTACTGTTTGCAATGTTCGTGCTCGCTGGCTGCGGACAATCATCCACTGTCAACACCGACGTGAACGAAACCGAAGACGATTCTGCAGCTGCTGTGCTACAGGCGTACCGCGAATCCGGGGATCAAATCATCGAGTTGAGTGCAACAAATCCAGCAACGTCCATCGACGTCACTAACCTCGTTGGCACGGTACCCGCCTACGACCTCACACAGGGGAATCCACCCTGCGCAGGCTTTATGCAGGCCATTCCGAGCCTGGTTTTCACGTTACCCGAAGGTGTAGCAACGGTCGACGTCGCCTTCAAGGGGGATGCACCGTCAACCCTGGTGCTTGTGGCAGAAGGTGAGGCCATCCTTTGTGACAAGGACGCCCCCGGCCTGACGCCGGAGATGTCGGTGTCCGATCCTGTGGCAGGACGTTATGGTGTCTGGATTGGACGCGCTGACATGCGCACGCCAGTGAACGGCAAGTTGACTGTCTCCGTGGCAAAGTAGTCATACATTCGCCATTCAGGTTATGCGACGTCCACGTCGCGGACGATGTTGTTCATTTGAATTTGGACAGGGCTGCGATCGAGAAACTTCCGCGCGCATAAAGTCAGGTCCTCAGGCTTGCGTGCGCTGCAATTCGCAGCCTGGAGAGGTCCAGGAAACCGCAGGTGCGGTTGAACGCCGCGCGTGACCAACTCCGAGGTATGCAAGTGGTCGCCCCATTTCCCCGATCGTAGAATCGAGATCAATCCGCTAATCAGTACGACTCCTCGCAGAGCCGTTTGCCCTTGATTCCCAACCCTCACGCAGGAGCAGCACCATGACCGAAACACCTGGAAATCGCCGCGAGTTGAAGAACATCGGCTATGAACTCTTCATTGGAAGTTTGTCGATCCTGTCGATCTTCAACCTCGTGGCGTACTACGTTTTCTTAAGGGAACACAACGTCCAGATCGTGTTGGGTATCATGAACGCCATCATGATGCCCATCTTCCTGGGTGATTTCATCTACCGCTTTGTCACCGCCCCCTCTCGCTCCCAATACTTCTGGCGGAAATTCGGCTGGGCGGACCTGATCTCGAGCATTCCCCTGCCCCAGGTCAAGATCCTACGCCTTTTCCGCCTCTGGCGCGTCATCCGGCTCTTTATAGAATTCGGAGCACGCAATCTCATCCATCAGTTCATTACGCAGCGCGCCCAGAATGCACTGCTGACGGTCATCTTTCTCGTCATCTGCGTCCTGGAGTTCGGCTCAATTGCGGTGTTGATTGCCGAAAGCAGTGCTCCGAACGCCAACATCACCAGTGCGGCGGATGCTATCTGGTGGGCCTATGTGACCATCACCACCGTTGGCTACGGCGATAAATACCGACCACCAACTGGGGCAGAATTGTCGGCATCTTTGTCGCGACCGCGGGTGTTGGTCTGTTTGGCACGCTGGTGGTTTCCTCGCCAACACATTCCTCTCCCCGGGTAAAAACGAAGACAAAGCCGCCGAGACGGCGGTGGCGACAGTCGATCCCACGGATCCAAAGGCAAAACTAGAAGAACTGAAGCACCTCATTGCGGCCCAGGAACAAGGTGCTGCCGAACTCAAGGCCAAATTGGCAGAGATCGAAGCGCTCCTGTAGTTTTTTGCATTGTGCGCCATGGTGAGCCATTCCCCCGTTTTGCCGTCAATTTCCGAGGAATTCCTTTGCGTGCCGGGGCTTTCATTTGCACCGCACTTGGTATAGAATGGTCTCAATAACCTCAGTGTTCGCTTGCCCTGCGTAGCACGCCCCCACCCACATCCACGCGACTTGGATCGCGCCTGGCAGATAGCATCGCCATCGCATCATCATTCGTCCACTTGCTTACAAATGTCGTGAGGAGAAGTCCTATGGCAGAAAAAGGCCCAAAAGGCGCAATCAGTTGGACAACCATGGCCATTTTGACGGCAACGGCGGTGGCCAGTGTCCGCGGGCTACCGGCAATGGCCCCCTACGGATGGGCATCCATCTTCCTCTATGTCCTGCCGGCGATCGTGTTCATGGTGCCGATTGCTTTGGTTGCCGCCGAATTAGCCAGTGGTTGGAAGGGCGGCGTCTTTATCTGGGTCAAAGAAGCGTACGGCGACCGGATCGGCTTCAGTGCGATCTGGCAGCAGTGGATCCAGAACGTGGTCTGGTATCCTGCCCAACTGGCCTTCTTCGCTTCAGCGCTCGCCTATGTCTTCAATCCTGCACTCGCCAACAATGGTCTGTTTACAGGCGCCGTGATCCTGGTCGTCTATTGGCTCTCAACACTGATTGCCTTTCGTGGCGTCGCGGCCTTTGCCGCAGTTGGCAGCAAAGGCTTTATTATCGGCACGATCATTCCCTCCGCCGGTCTTGTCGTCTTTGCCCTGATCTACTTGATGACAGGCGGTAAGTCACAATTACCACCACCTGCGCCCGGCGAGTTCATGCCGGCATGGACGGGCATCGCCAGCATTGTCTTGATTGTCAGTAATTTCTTGTCGTATGCCGGTATGGAAATGAACGCCGTCCATGTCAACGATATGGATAACCCCGGCAAGAATTTCCCAAAGGCAATCCTCCTGGCGACAGTCGTCATCCTTCTTGTCTTCATCCTGCCCACGTTGGCGATCTCGGTCGGCGTCCCAGCCTCGAGCGTCAACCTGACGCAGGGTGTCTTGCAAGCCTTTGACGTCTTCTTTACCCAAATCGGCATGCCGTGGGGTACTACGGTGATGGCACTGCTGATCGTCATCGGCATCCTGGCGTCAGTTGTCACCTGGATTCCCGGTCCCAGCCGCGGCCTGCTCATCGTTGGTCGGGAAGGCTATCTTCCGTTGTGGTTGCAGAAGACAAACAAGCAGGATATGCAGGTCAACATCATGCTCATGCAGGGTGTGATTGTGACGGCATTGGCGCTCGTCTTTGCGCTGAGCCCCTCGGTGCAGAGTGTCTTCTGGATTTTCTCGGCGATGGCGGTGCAGCTCTACCTGATCATGTATATGGTCATGTTCCTTGCCGCGATGCGGTTGCGCAAAACGAAGCCTGATGTTGTGCGCGGTTTCCGCACGCCGGCCATGACCCTCGTGGGTTGGGTTGGTTTCATTGCCAGCTTACTGGCCTTCCTGATTGGTTTCGTCGAACCATCCGGCAATTCATTCCCACAGACGACCTATGCGCTGATCCTGGTCGCCGGTATCGTCATCCTGGGTTGCGGACCATTCATTCTCTATGCGCTCCGCAAGCCGAATTGGCGCACCGCTGAACCGCAACCCGTCATCAACGTGGTGAAGCCAACCACGGCTGCACAGCCAGCAACGCCGGCCCAGCCATCCGGCAAAGCGAAAGGCCAATAAGGGGGACCGTGCCATGAACGCTCAAATCACGCACAGATGGTCGACGGTTACGGTGGTCGTGATCGTCTTGTTGGCAGCACTCGCGTTTGCTGGCTGCTCCGCCGGCACGACGCCAGGCCAGGAAGCAAGTAGCCCAGAGGCGCAACAACTGGCAATACAGCTCGGTGACACGCTCACGGCGGCCGGATTGCCGGTTCCGCCAACACAAGTGTTGACGATCCTCTACGGTGCCGACGGTGGCGTTTCATGTACCAACGTCGCAGCGTTGCAGCACCAGGCAGGTCTGACCGGCTTTGGCAGTCCGAGCATTGGCCGCCGCGTCATGATGGATCCAAAGGTCCTTGCCTATGATGAGGCGGTTGTAGCGACCTATTGCCCGGATCTGCTACCGGCATACCAGGCATACGTCACAGGCCTGGCAACTGCCACAACGATCCCGTAGCATTGTCGAATGAGCTAGCCTTCTCCATGCTGCCGGTGCGCCACACTCTGGTCCACCGGCAGCGCATCGTACGAAGTTCATCATGGCTCTGAACCTACCTAATCGTAAACAACGCAGCATCCAGCCACTGCTCGCGATCATTGCGGTCATCGCCATGCCTGCGCTCCTGTCCGCGGAACTGCAGGCGCCGCCATTGGTCGCACGCATTTTTCCGATCCTTTCCAACCACTATACGGGGGCTGTACAACTTGCGATCTCGCTGCTGCTGATCGTCATTGGGATCGCCGTCTGGTGGTCAGGATCGCACGCGGTCGTGCGCCGGCTGATCTACGTCTATGCGACACTAGCGACTGTCGTATTGATCGTATCGCTGTTCGGGCTGGTACTTACGCTTTCAGTCTACACGGCGGCACAGGCTACTTTGCTGCTCAAGGATGCATTCGTGGTGTGGGCGATGACCGTACTGGCCTTCTCGCTCTGGTATTGGCTGATCGACTCGGGGTGGCCAGAGGCGATGAGTGGGGCGGAGGAAGACCGCCATGATTTCGTCTTCCCTCAGCAGACACAGGAGATCAACGGGTGGCATGCATGGGCGCCGAGCTATCTTGACTACCTGCACCTCGCTTTCAACACCAGCACGGCTTTCAGCCCAACCGACGTATTGCCGCTATCCCACCGCGCGAAGGTGCTGATGATGATTCAGTCAAGTTTATCGCTGGTGGTCGTCGCCACCATCGCGGCACGCGCCATTAACATCCTTGCCGGGTGACACTGACATGCAGGCGTCCGACGCCATGATTGTGGCGCCGGACGCCTGCATCACGGATTATGGAGCCTTCGGTTCGTTGCTCACTGCGGGAATTGACTTCAAGTAGGCAGCAATCGCTGCGGCGTCGTCTTCCGTCAGTTTGCTGAAGCGGCGCTGGATCTGCTGCGCCATAGCGCCCTCGATCGGCTCTCCACTAGGCAGGGTTCCGGTCAGCATAAACGTGGCGATTTCCGCTTCGGTCCATTTGCCGATGCCGGTGGCCTCGTCTGGCGTGAGATTCGAGGCAATCTCGCCGGCATCGCCCGGCATCACCGCACCGGCCAACAGCATATCGGTCATTGGGCTGCCGTCGTCACCCTTCGGCGTATGGCAGCCGGCGCAATTTGCCAGCGTCACCAGATACTCGCCACGTGCGACGGGTTCGGCCGGCGCCTCGGCAGGGGGCGTCGTTGGTGGCGTCCAAGCCGGTGGCTCTTCATTCAACGCACGCTTCGGCACGGCATTGCTGATCGGTTCCAGTGTGCGCAGGTAGGCAACCAGATCCTGGACATCCTTGTCCGACATCACACTGAAGGTCTTATAAGGCATGATCGGATGAATGACTTTGACCGCTCCACCCCCGCCTGGCGCCTGCCCGGTGCGCAGGATGCTGGCGATGGTCTCATCGCTGTAACCGGCAATGCCCGTCTCGGGGTCGGAGGTCAAGTTGAGGCATAGACGACGCCAAAGGGACCCTCGAACTTCCTCCCGCCCGCAAGACCGCCAAGGTCGGAGTCGAAGTGGCAGCCGCAGCCGCCGGTCAAATTGGCGATGTATTGACCTGCAACCGGGTCGCCCATCACAGCGCTCGTGCCGCCGGCCTCTTCCGGCTCCTCTTCCGGCGCTTCCGTCGTTGCTGCGGGCGCCTCTTCCGGCGCCTCGGTCGTGGCAGCAGCAGGCTCCTCTTCCGGCGCTTCGGTTGTGGCCGCCGGCGCTTCTTCTGGCGCTTCAGTCGTCGCTGCTTCAGTCGCTGCTTCAGTCGCAGCCTCCGTCGTCGCCGCGGCTGCGGCCGCTTCGGTCGCAGCCGGCTGCTCACTGCCACCGCAGGCCGCGAGCACCGTCGCCATTACCACCAACAACGCCACAGCAACGGCGAACCGCCACGGCCTACGTGCTACATCTCGAACAAACTGCGCTGGTTCCATGGTTTTCTCCTTTGTTCAAACGATCACTCAAGTATGTAAACTGTCACCGCTCAATCCAGTGACGCGAGGCGTATCGCGTTGCTCATTGACCCTTCTGTCCTTGCCCTAATTCTCGTTCGCCCCCTGGGTGATCCACGCCACAATGATGTCGATCTCTGGCTGTGTCAGTGGATCGCTCTCTTTCGGCATCTTGCCGCTGACCACCATCTCGACCAGGTAGCTGTTGTCCGGGTTCCCCGGCTCAACCACCGGCCCATTCTGCGAGCCACCCATCACCGAGCGATACCGGATCAATTTCAACCCCTCTTCGGCCTTCTCATCGCCATGACACTCGGCGCAATGCTGTTCAAAGATGGGCAGAACATTGGCTGTGAAACTCACATTCGTTAGATCAACGGCAGGCGCTGCCGGTGCGGATTCTGGCTGCATTGCACCGGCGGCAGGCGTCGGCGCCGGTGTAACGCCAACAGGCAGCCCTGAATCCGCGAGCATAGACATGGCTTGTTCAACCGGGATGTGAACAATCTGCAGAGTCGGATCGACCCAGCCATAACTGTTCAGTCGTTCTTCGGCGGTCAAGCGCAGCGCCGCAAGCTGCTCCGCATCCGGACTTGGAGTCAATTGTGCGACCACACCGGCCCCCATCAATACGCGCAAGGCGCCTGGTCCCCAGAGCGTCCCTGCCAGGACCATGCCGGCAGCCAACACCAGAAGCGCCACCGCGCAGCCAATCCCAGTGCGCTGCCACCGGTTGTTCTTTGCCGCCACGTCAGGCGGATTGTTCGGCGGGGGTGAAGCCGTCGGCATGTTCATTCACTTCTCCCAAGCGTGCGTCATGCAGTGGCAGTGGCGCCTTGCCGGCCCATATCCGCAGAAACAGCGAAACCCAGAGCCCGCCAATGGCGACGAGCAACGCAATATCGACCCATGGCAATCGAACACTCTCTGGCTGGAATGCCGGCATGATCAACCACTGCAACTCGATCCAGCGGCCCACAAGAATCAGGACGGCGAGGCCTGACAGCAACTGCGCCTTGCGCTTGAAGCTGCGCGAGAGCAGCGCCAGAAATGGGATCGCAAAGTCAAAGAGCACCAACACCAGCGCAACAACTGACCACAGGCCATTCAGCCGGCGATAGTACCAGGTCACTTCGTGCGGCAGATTGGCTGACCAGATGATCAAGAACTGCGAGAATGAGAAGTAGGCCCAAATCATGACAAAAGCGAGGATGAAGTTGCCCAGGTCATTGAAGCCCTGCACCCACGCCTTCGCGCCGGCATTCCGCCGGGCAAGGACACGCAGCCCAAGCACGGCAACCGACAGGGCGCCCAACACCTGACCGGCAATGAAGATCAGACCGTAGATCGAGGAATACCACTCCGGTTCCAGCGACATCAGCCAATCGTAGGCGGCGAAGGTGCACGTCAACACATAGAGGATCAACCCCACCGTGCTAAGCCGCTGCATACGCGTCGCCAACTGCGGGTCACCGGTGCGGTCTTGAGCGTGCGAAAGGCGGTTCAGCCCCAATGCAAGACCGTTCCATATCAGGAAATAGAAGATCGTGCGGCCAACAAAGAATGGAACATTCAGATACGCGGTCTTCTGTTGCAGCACCTCGCTATGCTGCACGATCTCCGGGTTTGCCCAAGGATAGAGGGTGCTGATCCCAAAGAACAAGGGCACACAGAAGACTGTCAACAGCGGCAGTGTCATCGCCCCCGCTTCCATCCAGCGGCGAATCAGCCCGCTCCACCGTCCCCCTGCGACGTGATGCAGCATGGCAAGCCCCAGACACCCGAGGGCGATCTGGAGCCAGTAGATGGTCGCCAGCAGATAAGCGGACCAAAATTGCTCGCGCAAGATGAAGGCGCCAATCGCGGCCACTGCAGCCCCCGCAAGGCCAACAATGAACGCCACGCGTCGCCATCGCGCCACTGCTTGTGGTGCAACATTCGTGCCGTCTATGGCTTCGACCACCGTATCTTCCGCTGTGTTCATTTCGTGATGGTGTCCGTCTGTTCCAAGAGTGGGAGTTGGTCTGCCGGGACCTGCGCCGCATTGGCATTCTGGCTCAATTGCAGTGCGCGAATATACGCGACGATTGCCCACCGATCGTCTGGTGCGACGCGAGCGCCATAGGCAGGCATTACGCGGGTGCCATCTGTAATGGTCTCAAAATAGAAGCCGGCCGGTTCATCCCGCATCTCAGGATCGTGAAATGACGTTGGCGTCTTCATGCCATACCGGATCACAGGGCCATTTCCGTCGCCCACAAAACCATGACACGGTGCGCAAAAGATGTCGTAACGGTCGCGCCCTCGTTCCAGCACTGCCAGCGTCACCGTGAAGGGGAAAGACTCGGTCAACTTGTTGTCGACCCGCCCGGTGTAGCGCTGTGCATCGAGGCGCAGTTGGCCGCGCGCCACCGTGTCTTCGATCCGCGGTCGGGCGGAGGGCGATCGGCAAAAAAGGTGCTCTCCTCGAAAGGGTCGTAACGCGGCTGGTCGACCATATCCAGCGTGCACCCCACTGCGAGTGCGGCTGCAGCGAGCAGCACTGCAAACAATCCGAATTTTGGCCAACTCAGCAGTTTCATCATCGGCTACTTCTCGACGTCCATCACTTGCGCCGGGTGTAGACCCGCCAAAAACGCTTTCGTTTGCACGGCATCGAACTTCGGATCACGCGCTTCAATGCACAAGAAGAAGCGATCCTGTGACGCATGCCGGAAGCGTGACGCATTGAAAACGGCATGGTAGGGTTGGGGCAGCCGGTTGGAGAAGAGCATCCCAAAGGCAGTCGTCATTGCGGCAAACAGGATCGTCATCTCAAAGACGACGATGATGAAGGACGGCCAACTGTTTAGCGGCCGGCCGCCAACATTCCAGGGGTTCGCCACCAGCGACACATAGTACTGTAACGCCAGCCCGGCCAGTGCACCCACCATCCCACCGGCCAACGCGTAGAATGGCAATCTCGAAGCGCGAAGACCGAGCGCCACGGGCAACTCCTCGATTGGGAACGGGCTGTAGGCGTCGATTTTGCGATAGCCCGCCTGGTAGGTTGTTGTGGCTACTTCAACCAGGGTGTGTGGATCGTCGAATTCGGCCATCAGGCCATAGAGCGTGTTCGACGCAGGCGCCGCGCCGGGTGACTGTTCGCCGGTTGGCGTCGCTGCTGCCAACGGTGTTGGCGCGACATCAGGGTTTGGCGCCACCAGGTGCCGCATCTCAAACATGGAGATCATCGGCAGCAGGCGGATGAAGAGCAAGATGAGAAAGATAAACAGGCCGATGGTGCCGAGGATGGTCGCCCAATCCCAGACTGTGCCGGAGAATGTGCCCCAGGACGAAGGGAGGAAATCACGGTGTAAGCCACCGACGATGATCACATAGCGTTCGATCCACATGCCGATATCCACTGCGATCGCGACCAGGAAAAGCAGGATCGGTCGCGACCGCACCCCTTTGAACCAGAGTGCCTGGGGAATCAACACATTGCAGAGCATCAGTGCCCAGAACGCCCACCAGTAGGGGCCAAACGTCCGGTTGTAGAGCCAGAAGCGCTCGACCGGGTTGCCAGAGTACCAGGCGATAAATGCTTCGGTCAGATATCCATAGATGACAAAAAGACCGGTCGCCAGCATGACTTTGGCCATGTTATCCAGGTGCTTCGCGGTCACGAGATCTTCGATGTGATAGAGTTTGCGCAGCGGAATGAGCAGCGTCAGCACCATGGCAAAGCCGCTAAAGATCGCGCCGGCCACGAAGTAGGGTGGAAAGACCGTCGAGTGCCAGCCTGGAAGCACCCCCACCGCAAAGTCAAAGCTCACAATAGAGTGCACAGAGATGACCAGGGCCGTCGCCAACGCTGCCAGCAGCAGGTAGGCTGTTTCATAGCGCTGCCAGTGACCGGCTTCGCCGCGCCAGCCCATCGCGAGGATGCCGTAGAAGTAGCGCGCCCACTTGTTTTCGGCGCGATCACGCATGGCCGCCAGATCGGGCACCAGACCGATAAACCAGAACATCAGCGAAACGAGCGCATAGGTCCCGATCGCAAAGGCGTCCCAGACCAGCGGGCTGCGAAACTGTGGCCACAAATCGAGTGTGTTGGGGACTGGGAAGAGCCAGTAGGCGAGCCAGGGCCGGCCCACATGGAGCACGGGATACATGCTGGCGCATAAGATCGCAAAAAGCGTCATCGCCTCCGCAAAGCGGTTGATGGAAGTGCGCCAGGTCTGCCGAAATAGCAGGAGTATGGCGGAGATGAGGGTACCCGCATGCGCAATCCCAATCCACCAGACCATCGACGTGATGTCGAAGCCCCAACCAACCGGCTGGTTGTTGCCCCAGATCCCAATGCCGGTCGTCAATAGATGAGCCACGGTATAGAGAAACAACAGAAGCAGACCCATTGCGAGCGCCATGCCGGCAAACCAGGGTTTCGGCGTCGACCGCGTCAGGACGATCCCGGAGATCTTTTCAGTGATCGACCGATAGGTGTGGCCTGGGGCAACGATGGCATCAGCCGGTTCAGGTGTAGGCGCAATCATGCGTGATTCTCTCCCGCAAGTGTGAGCTTCTCAAGCGCCGGATTCGGGTTGCGCAACTTGGCCAGGTAGGTGGTGCGCGGCTGCGTGTTTAGTTCGGCCAACATGCCATAATTCAGCGGGGACGCTTTTAGCTTCGCGACTCGGCTGTTTGGATCGTGGATGTTGCCAAACACAATGGCCTGGGTTGGGCACGCCGCCTGGCAGGCGGTGACGGCCTCGCCATCTGCGATCGGCCGGCCCGCAAGTTCCGCCGCAATGCGGGCGCCGTTGATGCGCTGCACACAGTAGGTGCACTTCTCCATCACCCCGCGCGCCCGCACCGTCACATTGGGATTGCGCTGCAGTTTCAGGCTCTCCGTCGTAAAATCAGAGAATTCGAGGAAGTTGAAACGCCTGACCTTGTAGGGACAGTTGTTGGCACAATAGCGTGTGCCCACACACCGGTTGTAGGTCATGGTGTTAAGCCCTTCTTGATCGTGGATGGTCGCTGCGACCGGACAGACGACTTCGCATGGGGCCTTTTCACAG
Source organism: Candidatus Fredericiella danica (assembly GCA_016713335.1). GTDB lineage: Bacteria > Chloroflexota > Anaerolineae > Caldilineales > Caldilineaceae > Fredericiella > Fredericiella danica. The sequence continues at coordinate 49,501 of JADJPH010000023.1, forward strand.
TGCATGCACAACACCGGTTGATGCAGCGTTGCGGGGTCTTCGGGCGCGCCTTCATAGTAGTGGTCCAGCCGGATCCAATGCATCTCCCGCCCCTTGAGGACCTGCTCCTTCCCCACAATCGGAATGTTGTTTTCTGCCTGGCACGCGGTCACACACGCATTGCAGCCATTGCAGGCATTCAGATCGATCGCCATGCCCCAACCGTATTCACTCTGTATTGGCTCTGGATAGAGCGAGATGACCTCGGCGGTGTGATCCATCGCCGCAACAAAACCGGGATCGCAGGCGAATTCTTCTACGGTGCCCACGCGCACCAGGTCGCGTCCCTCCATGCTATGATGCAGTTGGGTGGAAGCAAGCGCATACCCCTCACCCACCTTGCGCACCGCCAGTTCACCGCCAAACCACGGGGCGTCGGCAGTGCGTAGTGCGTACGCGTCGAATCCGGCGCCTGTGCCCACCTGCCCGGCATGCGTGCGCCCATACCCGAGATGTACAGTCACTGCGCCGTCTGCATGTCCTGGCTGAATCCACACAGGCGCTTGCACGGTTCTATTTCGATACGACAGTTCGATGAGGTCGCCACTTGCGAGACCAAACTCTGCGGCGGTCGTAGGGCTGAACAGCGCAGCATTGTCCCACGTTAGTTTAGTCAGCGGTTTTGGAAGTTCTTGCAGCCAACCGTTGTTGGCAAAGCGGCCGTCCCAAGTCGTCGGGTCGGGGCGAAAGTTGATCTCAAGTGTTCCCGGCGTCAAGGGGACTGCGGGGGTAGACAAGTCAAAGTTGCTCAGTGTGACAGAGACTGGTGAACCAGTTGAATCTGCCACCACGCCATCATGCAACGACCTCTGCCAGAATGCGTCAAAGTCGCCGGAGCCGGCGCGTTGGCGCCAGGCTTCGCGCACGATGTCATGGTCTGATCGCGGCTCAGGGTTTATCACTGCGTCAAGTAGTTCATGGGCGGAGCGCCCGGCGTACAACGGTTGAATCAAAGGTTGTTGGATGGTTGCGGCGCCATCATGGCCGCGGCCATCGCTCCACGCTTCGAGATAATGCGTTTCCGGTATCTGCCATTGGCTCTGTGCACCTGTTTCGTCGGCGTACAATCCAAGATGCACTCGGAACGGCACCTGCGCCAGCGCATCCGGAAAGCCGAGGTCAGCCGGCGCATTGTATACGGGATTGGCGCTCAGGATCAGCAGCAGTTCAACCTTGCCAGCTGCCATAGCGTCTACCAGTGCGCGGAGAGATTCCGTTTGGTTGACAGGATTTGCAACGACCGGTGCAATGTAGTAAACGGTTTTGCCGGCATTTCCCAACCTGTCGTTGATGGCATGCGCCAGTGCATGCACGATCGGGGGTTGGTGGTCGCCGGCAATGACAAGCCCGGCGCCAGTGTTCGCCAGCAGATCCTGAGCCACGGCGGCGACCCAGTCTTCTGGGATAACAGTTGCCCTGTCTTCGTCAACAGCAGCCTCGTCACTTACTGCCTGGGCGAGCGCACGTGCAAACGTCTCGACCTCGGCAGCACGTAACGCCAATCGATGATCGGCTTCTGCGCCTACAAGCGAGGGCGAACTCTCGATGGCATAGAGACGATTGTGTGCACGCTCTGAGGAAGTCTCAACCCGCCGCCCACTGGCAAAGTCACGGGCATACCGCACGTGCCCGGGCATGGCGCTAACAAAGTCTGCATCCAGGCTGACGATGACAGACGCCTGATCGAGTCGATAAACTGGCTCGACCGCGGTGTCAAAGGCGAGCTGTGCGCCTGCGTAAACGTTGTCACGATTGACCGGCTCATACTGATGCCAGACCGCGTTGGGGAATTGCGTCTGGATTGCCTGAAGCTGCGAATACAGCGTGGGCGACGTCACTGATTCGGTCAAGATTCTCAGCCCGGCGCCACCTTTTGTGCGCTGTCGTTCCAATTGCGGTCCAAGGGCAGCTAAAAAGTCAGCCCAACTGGATAGGTTACCCTCATGCGTGACCTCTTGCGCACGATCCGGATCATAGAGTGTGAGGATCGACGCCTGCGCAAAGGCGTCCGTAGCGCCGAGGCTGGCCGGGTGATCCGGGTTTCCTTCGAGTTTGGTGGGCCGATTGAGCTGGCTTTGGGCCAACAGGCCCAGAGCATAGCCGCCCAATTGCATAGCCGTCGCAAAGAAGAGCGGATGTCCTGGGATTGTCTCTTCGGGTGCACGGACGTAAGGCACGATCTTTTCCGGCGCTGCCCCTGCGCACGAGGTCAATCCTGACAGGGCCAGTGAAGCGCCCATCAATTGCAGAAAGCGGCGCCGGCTGAGCGACGGCAGCCACTCAGATGCCTGCCGCGGAAACTCGCGATGCAGGAATTCTCGAAACGCCTCAGTGTCAAGCAGTTCTTCCAAACCGCGCCAATACGCGCGTCCCCGCTTGGTCTCTAATTGGCGCTGGATCTCTGCAAGGCTAGTTGAACTGTCGTCCATGATACGGGTCTCGTGTTGCGTATTGAATAGTCTGAATCTTGCCCCTGCCGCCTATCGGTGGCACACCGAGCAATCCATCAATCGCGCCTTCTCAATCCCATATTCCGCCACAAGTGTGCTTCCCATTTCTGCTTGATCCGTTGGGGCGGTCCATCCCATCGTCAAGACGGCATCGCGGGGACGGATATGGTTCTCGGGATTTCGATGGCAATCGAGGCACCAACTCATCTGCATTGACTCAGTTTTTGCCACAACCGGCATCTGATCAATGCGCCCATGACAGGTTTCGCAGCCCACCCCCTGCTTCACGTGGATGGCGTGGTTGAAATAGACGTAGTCGGGCAGGTTGTGCACGCGCACCCATTCGATCGGCTTGTTCTGGGCATAACTATTCCGCACAGGCGCCAGTGCGAGCGAGTCTGGCGCAATTTCCGCATGGCAGCCCATACAGGTCTCCGTTGGCGGAATGCCGGCGGTATTGCTCACTTCAACGGGCGTGTGGCAGTAACGGCAGTCAAGACCCAATTCCCCGACGTGCAGCGCATGGCTATACGCCACCGGCTGCGTGCGCGCGATTCTGACGCCTGTCACCACAGGTGAATTGATCAATAGGTAGGCAATTGCCGCAAGCCCCACGAGAAGGCTAATCACCACAAACAACGATATCCTGGCTACGGTGTTTGCGCGGCGATGAAATATTTGGGACAACGGTCCCCCTCTTGAATTGCGCGTGTTGAAGACTTCCGCACACTCGCCATGCCGGCTGCCGTACCTGGCAAACGCTGCGACGATTCACGGTGTTGCGGATCGTATGGAATTAAAAACGATGGGCGTGATCACATTGGATTGATGAAGATCGGTCATCTACCCAATTCTGTGCTCAGATTTTGCCGGATTCGTCGATCTAGAATGGTGGACCAGGCAGAAGACGCTTTCCTGGCCGCTGTCAGCCATGAATCGCGTATGCCTTCGAAGGGGGATTGGGCATGGCAAATGCCCTGGAGTTACAGATTGCTGGACAACGGGCTAGATTGCCAATTTTCGAATGCAGCCTCCCGAAAATTCGGAACTGTCGGGAGGCTGCACGTTCACCATATTGGCACGTTGATTCCTAAACCGATTCCACGATGAAACCCACAGATGTCGGGCAGGGATTCATGTAGATCTCACCTTGGCATTAGTTTAGTGAAGGACATTGAGATCGCGCCCGCCTCGATAATCTTCGTTGTGATAACGGATCTCTACCGTAAAGCGGGCGCTGCCGGTGCAATCTGAGATCTTACCCCAATGGTCAAACATCTTCTTACCCGGGGGCACTTCGATCGTGCGGTAAGTCAAGACGCTTTCCGGATAACACTTCGTAGTTAGGCGGTACCATAATTCGACAGCTAGCGGCTCGGTGGTTTCGTTGATGATCTCGCTGATGAATCCAATCATTTCGCTGCGTCTGAAAGTGGAGCGTATATTGCGATTTGAGTCAATTGTCCGTACATAGCCTAGCCTTATGGCGCCGTCCAGTGCAATGACAGAGAAGTTGCTAGTGCGTGAAGTTGTCACGCCACCGTACGGTACCTTGAACGTGAATACATAGTCGCCCGCGCAGGCCGGGTGCTACGATCCAAGATCCACTGCATCGTGCCGGCCACCACGATTCTACTGCCTGTCCACAATGTGCCGGCATCACACGGCCCGGTCAGGCGCCATGCGAGCGTGGCGGTGCGCAGCGCCGGTCGTGTTACCGACCATGCCGATGTCGCCAGGCGACTGGCCCGGATAAAAATAGTTGCGCGTATTGTACCTTGTGTCCGCCGTGACCGCGCCCCGTGGCTACCGTGCCGGCATCGACCGCAGACGGCCCCACGGCATTTGTTGCCCATTGTGGTCCAGTTCGTTCAGCAGGTAGTCGCCAACCTCACTTGGGCAACGTCCAGCGCACCTCAAATGGAATCGGATTGTTCGTAGTCAATTTGGATGTACGCACACAGGCGAAACCAATTGACTCGATGATCAGGATCAGGGCGTCTGGATCCGGTTCCCCCTGCGCCATGACAGGCGCCGACGTCAAGGCGAGCATAGCAATGATCGACAATCGCAAACAACAAGTCTTCATCGTGCACCCCTCGGAAAAGCAATGAAGTGGACCAGGGCAGGCCTCGGCGACTTACCGGCGCACCCTCCAGTGGGTGCGTACTTGCTCACTGGCTTCCTCAATTCCAATTGAGAACCCAGACTATTTGAGATTCGCCCTGGTCACCAAAGCTGGTTCCCACCCTCAGTCGATAACGTCCCCGGCCCCCAAGTCATAATCGTTTCGACGTCAAAAGTCTTAGTGGTATGCGCCTTCGACTTGATTGTCGATCAAACAAGAACCGCTCCAAGCCGGACCCCATACTATAACTGTAGTACGATACGGTGACGATTTCTTCCTTGTCGGAATCGTTTGAGATGTCGAGCCTGAATAGCACCGGAGTGCGGTGATAGGTTTGCTGGATGATTTTGCCTTCTTTGTCGGTTATCCGCGTTGGACAACTTCAGACCGCCGTCGAAGCGATCGACGACTGAAAAGTTGCTGGTGTGAAGTCTTCACGCCGGCGTACGTGACCGAGAACGTGAATACATAGTCACCGTTGCGCAGGGGATGACACGATTCAGAACCCACCACTGGCTAACGCCGGCGGCCGCTGCTTGACCCCGACCACAATTTTCCCACGCCACACGGCCCGGTCAGCCGCCACTGCAGCGTGGCAATGCGCGCGGCGCCCGTTGTATTCGCGGCGATGCCGATGTACTTGACCGCCTCACCCGAATAAAAGTAGTCGCGTTCGTTGTACCTTGTGTCCATCGTAAAAGTGTCAGCAGCCTTTACCGTCCCGGCATCGACCGCCGACGACGCCATAGCATTCGCACCGTCGTGGTCCGTCCCCAACGCCGGCGGGAACACCTGACCAACCAACTCCAGTGGATACGGTTCGGAGTTCTCATCCGCAGCCAGGTCAGCGACGGGGTTCGGCTCAGGCACGCCCACCGGCGCTTCGCCCTGCGCCGCCGCAGGTAACCATCCAAACGCCAGGACGACCACAAACGCAAGCCGCAATATCGTTTTCATGGTGCGCTCCTTCAAAATCCGAGTAAATTGAGACAATGGCGGTGACGTTTTAAACTTTCTGATCATATCTCCGAAACACCGGCACTTTCATGCGTCATTTGACGCAGCAACGACCAACCGATCTTGGCGTTTTCTAGACCTGCTGGCGCCTATAAAGACCTACCAGGAAGTTCGAAACTCCCTGGTAGGTGCATAAACAATAGGTTGGAAAGCCGGTCGCTAGTATATGGAGAAGTTGGTGCTGCGCGACGTCGTCAAGCCACCGTACGTGGCGCTGACGGTGAGGGTGAAATTGCCCGGGCACGGCGGTGCATAGTATTTGATGCCCCAGGGGATCGTCCCGGTGCCGGTCGTTACATTGCCCTGCCAGAGGATGCCCGCCCAACAAGGACCTGCCAACGAGTATTTCATGAACACAACACGCGACGCGCCTGTCGTGTTGTACAGGTCTCCGACATACCACATCGGTTGGTTGCGATAGTAGCTTGTGCGGATATAACCGTTGATGTCGGTCGTACGCGCACCCGTCACCGTGATGCTGCCGGTGTTGGAGATCACGGAGAAATTGCTGCTACGCGAGGTCGTGACCCCAGCATAGATCACCGAGAATGTGAAAGTGTAATTGCCTGGGCATTTCGGAACGAAGCGATCCAGCACCCACTGGATCGTGCCCGCCGCCGCGGTCCTGCTCCCGGACCATAAAGTCCCTGCACCACAGGGTCCGGCGAGACGCCATCGCAGCGTAGCCGTGCGCGCCGCCCCGGTCGTGTTGCCGACCGTGCCGATATACTTGATCGCCTGCCCAGGATAGAAGGTGCTGCGAGTCACGTACTCTTTGTCCGTCGTGCGCGCGCCCACTGCGGCGACCGTGCCGGCAGTAACCCCCGACGGCTCTAAGGAGTCTGCGCCGTTGTGGTCCGTGCCTAACGCAGGGAGGAACACTTGTCCAACCAGTTCCTGCGCATATGGTTCGGTGTTGTCGATGGTAAACGACTCAGCCATCGGGCTCGGTTGCGGCACGCCAACTGGCGCCTCGCCCTGTGCGGCAGCGGGCAACCATCCTAGCGCCAGGATGACAACAAGCGAAAGCTGCAAAATCGTTTTCATGGAGTGCTCCTTCAAGATTCGGTTTGATTGGGAGCGATGATGTGACGTTGTCTGCCTCATTGATCATATCGCGAATGCATTGAGGTTTCCATGCGTCATTTGACGCAGTCCCATATAGCCAGGCATTGACGCTTTCTTGACCGATCGTGCCGAGTTTCTGATCGCTTTTTCACCGCGTATAGGTCTACCCTGGAGGTGCAGATTTCACACCAACAGGTTGTAGTGCCGCCAAATGCATGGGGCAATCGGATAGGGCGCGACAATGAAGACCCAACCCACGATTATGGTGCAACTCGCCGATCGGCTCTGGACCGAAGAGGCTGTACACGCTGCCTGCCAACTGGCGCGGGCGAGTGGCGCCGAAGTCACACTACTTTCTATGGCGCGGGTCCAGCAGATCGGGCTACTCGGCACCCCACTGGGCGACAGAAAGTTCCCCAGAGAAGAGCAAACGAACCTGCTTTCATATCTGCAGATCATTGCACAAGCGGGTGTCCCCTGCACGGTGAAGCGCTTTCAGTACATCTCTATCGGTGGCGCCATTGCGGAGGCAGCCGAATGGGTGGACGCCGACGTCGTGTTTGCATCCTTGCCACACCGGATTTTGCCACTCCAGCGCCGGCTTGAGTTGGCGAATCTGCGCCGTGCCCTCGCCCGACAGGGACGAAAGTTGATCGACTTTCAGTGTCGTACACCACTCGTCGCGCGTTTGGTGATTGACGTCGCCTCTCCTATCGGATAATGTATGCTACACCTGCGTTGCCAGTTGCCCCCAGTTGGATGTCGCCGGTGTGCGCCGGGGGAGGAGAACCTTACAATGGCCAGCTATACGATTTCGCTCTTTGGCAAGCTTCAGGTGCGCCGCGGCGACCGTTGCGTCGAATTGGAAGCGGCGAAGGTTCAGGAATTGCTCTGCTACCTCATGCTGTTTCGGGGACGCCCCCACCCGCGTGAATGCATCGCCAGCATCCTTTGGGACGATCAGACGACCGCACGATCCAAACAGTATCTGCGCAAGGCGCTCTGGCAGTTGCAAGCTGCGCTTGGCGAAGAGCATGTGAGCGAGAGTAAGCGCCTGTTTGCCGTATCGCCTGAATGGGTCGAGGTCAACACACATGCCTCGCTAAGGCTGGACGTCTGCGAATTTGAACGAACTTGCCTGGCCACGCGCGGCATGCCAGGGCAGTCCCTCACCCAGGATGCCGCCAATCAACTCGCCAACGCCGTCGACCTCTATCAGGGTGACCTTCTCGACGGCTGGTACCAGGAATGGTGCCTGATCGAACGTGAGCGGCTTCAGCACCTGTTGCTCTGTGCATTCGACAAACTGATGGCCTATCACGAGCATCGCGGCGCCTTTGAGGAGAGCGTCGCCTACGGCCAGCAGATTTTGCGCTTTGATCATGCCCGCGAACACACCCACTGCGCCCTGATGCGGATCTACGCGGCTGCCGGAGATCGAGCCCGCGCGCTGCGCCAATTTGAACGCTGCGTACAGGCACTCCGGGACGAATTGGATGTGCCACCGGCAGAAGTGACAGTCTGTCTTCACGAGCAAATCCGCGCCGGTCACTATCCGCCGGTCTCAGCACTCCCCGCATTGGGCCGGGCAGTGCAGCCTCCACCACCTTCCCCGCTCATGGATGTCGCACAACACCTTCACAGCCTACGGACAGCTTTAGCGCAACTAGCAGCCCAGGTCGACCAAGAAATCGCAGCGATTGAGACGCTACTACTATAAGAAATTCTAGCGACAGAAATTCGTCATCACGGCGATCGGTAAGCCAGCCAAAGCGGTGCGTCGCACGGTGCCAATCGTGGTGGTCATACCGCCAACGTGCGCACCGTGCGTCGCACCTGGCGCGCGCATCCGGAGTGGGATCGGCGTCACCGGTTACGTGCGACGCACTGGCCGCGAGTGGTGCGCTCGATGGATTGTGTTGGGCCAGTGCGACGCACGTAACCTCCCGGCAGCCAAAGCCAAAGCGGTGCTCTGTACCAACGGGGCTATGCCGCGGCGAGACGACTGGACCACCATAAATTTTCTCCGAAGCCGCCAAGCCAACAACTGTCGGAGACTTACCAATTTCAGAACGCTCCAGCAACGCCGAGCCACGCCGCTCCGTATCATCTGTCACTATCAATCCGAATCCGCCCGCGCAGCGACGTTGCGCATCCGGTTGCTGAGGTCATCGATGGCGCAGATCGAGAAGACAACTTCCTCATTTGTCATTCGCATCTGGCTTGAAGACCACCAGCAGGGTGGAAACCCGGATTGCTGGCGCGGCCATATCACCAATGTGATCAGCCGCGAACGGCGCTATGTAAAGAGTCTGGCCGAAATCACGGCGTTCTTGTCGTCGCATTTAGAAAACATGGGCGCCTGTCCAGAAGAATAGTGTTCTATGGATTACCTGCTCGTTTAAGGAGGAGAGATCGCGATGCCTGTCACACCAACCTTTCCAGGCGTCTACGTCGAGGAAATTCCCAGCGGCGTACGCACCATCACCGGCGTAGCAACGTCGATTACGGCCTTTGTGGGTCGCGCCCAGCGTGGCCCCGTCACCGACCCTGTGCTTGTGACCAACTTCGGTGAATTTGATCGGACCTTTGGCGGGCTGCAGGGCAGTTTTGCACTTGCCTACACGGTGCGCGACTTCTTCCTAAACGGGGGCAGCCAGGCGATCATCGTACGGCTGCACAAAGGCGCCACCTCCGCCAAAAACGCCGACCTGAAGGTGGAAGCGGCCAACCCGGGCAAATGGGGCGAGCGCCTGACCTTCAAGGTCGATTCACTGGGGTTGACCGACGACGTCGCCGCCCGGTATGGGATCGACAAGGCCAAGCTCTTCAACCTCACGATCTTCGAATTGAGTGTGGTCGAGAAACCACTCCCCGAGAAGATCGTCCGGAGTGAACGCTTCCTGGCCGTATCGGTCGACGCCGCGGCCGGTTCCAGGCGGCTCGACCGGGTGCTTGCCGCCGAATCCAACCTGGTGCGCGTCCAGAAGAAGAACGACGGCACACCCGACCTGCCTGCCAAGCCGACCGACACTGTTGCGACCGCCGATCCCACCTCCCCCGACACCCTGGCCAATGCCATTGCCGCCTTTACCACGGGTTCGGACGGCTCGGATCTGGACAACGCAGCCTATACCGGCAACAAGGCGATCAAGACCGGGCTCTACATGCTGGAGAAGGCCGATCTATTCAACCTCCTGTGCATCCCCCCTGACAAACGGGGTGGCGACACAGATGCCGCTGTGTACCAGGAAGGGATGAAATATTGTGTCGAACGCCGCGCCATGCTGATTGTCGACCCCCCAGCAGCGTGGGGGAAAAACCCAGACACAGCCGCCGCCACCGCAAAGAGCGGGCTAAGCGCGCTGGGATTGACGGGAACCGGTGCACGGAACGCCGCCCTCTATTTTCCACGTGTCCGGGAATCTGACCCGAATCTCCAGGGACAGTCTGATGTCTTCCCACCCTCGGGCATTGTCGCCGGCGTGATGGCGCGCACTGACACCGAGCGCGGGGTCTGGAAGGCGCCCGCCGGCATCGACGCCGCTGTGCAGGGCATCCAGGGGCTTGAAGTGGTGCTCAATGACCCCGACAACGGCCAACTCAACCCGCTTGGCATCAATTGCCTGCGTGCGTTCCCGGTCGTCGGTAATGTCGTATGGGGGGCACGTACGCTGCGTGGCGCCGATGAATTGGCCGACGAATATAAGTATGTACCGGTGCGCAGGCTGGCGCTCTATCTGGAGGAGAGTCTCTTCCGTGGCTTGAAGTGGGTCGTCTTTGAACCCAACGATGAGCCACTGTGGGCGCAGATCCGGCTGAATGCCGGCGCCTTCATGCAGAATCTCTTCCGGCAGGGCGCCTTCCAGGGGCGCACCCCCGCGAAGCCTACTTTGTGAAGTGCGACCGCGAAACCACCACCCAAAACGACATCAATCTCGGCATTGTGAACGTGGTCATCGGCTTTGCACCGCTCAAACCCGCCGAGTTCGTCATCATCAAGCTCCAGCAACTGGCCGGCCAGATCGCCGTGTAGGAGGCAAATAACCATGGCGCAGTTTACTGTGAACCCACAGCGGTTCGATCCGTACAAGAATTTCAAGTTTCGCGTCAAGTGGGATGGTCGCTATGTGGCCGGTGTGAGCAAAGTCGGGGCGCTGAAGCGCACGACCGAAGTTGTAAAGCACCGGGAAGGGGGCGACCCGTCCAGCAGCCGCAAGTCACCGGGCCGCACCGAGTATGAGGCAATCACACTCGAGCGCGGCGTTACCCACGATCCCGAGTTCGAACGCTGGGCCAACAAGGTCTGGAACTACGGCTCTGGCCTCGGCGCCGAGGTGGCGCTCAAGGACTTCCGCAAAGACATCATCATCGAGGTCTATAACGAAGCCGGCCAATTGGCCATCGCCTACAAAGTCTATCGCGCCTGGGTCTCCGAGTTTCAGGCGCAAGCCGACCTCGATGCCAACGCCAACGCCGTGCTGATCCAGACCCTGAAACTCGAAAACGAGGGCTGGGAGCGGGATTACGAGGTGGCCGAACCGCAGGAGCCGACATTTACGGAGCCGTAGAGCAGACAGGGAGACAAAGAGACAGGGAGACAGGGAGATGCGCGTGCTAGAACCGTCGACGATGCTCGATCTCTGGGAGGCCGGTCGCGCTCAAATGCCTTTCGCACGCGCGGACTTGCTGCTCCATGCCTTGTATCCAGATGCCGATGCGGACGCCCTTTTGGCGATCCCGATTGGCAGACGCGATGGGGTGCTCTTGCGGCTGCGCGCGGGGCTATTCGGGCCAACAATTCACGGCGTTGTGGGTTGTCCGCACTGTAGCGCCCCGCTGGAGATGGATCTGGAAACAGATACCTTGCTGGGTTTGGAGACTGCACCGGCCCTTGACTTGCCAAGACGACTGACAGTTGGAGACTACACATTGGAACTTCGGCTGCTCACCACCAGGGACCTCATCGCTACGATGAATTTGGCGCCGGCTGAACGTGCAGCGGCGCTGTTTACAAGATGCATCGTTACTGCAAGTTACGGCAGTGAGATCGTACAGGCGACTACCCTACCACAGCCGGTGGTCAGTGCGGTTGCCAATGAGATGGCGACGCTTGACACCCTTGCCGACGTGCAGTTTGCGCTGACCTGTCCGGAATGTGGCAACCAGTGGCGGGCCGCGTTCGATATCGTCGATCTACTCTGGCGAGAACTGGAACACTGGGCGAAACGCATCTTGCATGAGGTGCATGTGCTGGCCAGCGCCTACAGTTGGCACGAGGCCGAGATTCTCGCCCTGAGTCCCTGGCGGCGTGCGCACTACCTGGGGTTGATTGTGGAGCAGGTTCAGTCATGAACGATTTTTTCAACCGGCTGGCACAGCGGTCCTTCGGCGCCCTGCCCACTTCTGAAGCGGTGCAACCACTACTGCCGTCGCGATTCGAACAAACGGCGAATGATGGCGAGGCGCAACTCGCAGGTTTTGCTCCGTTGGAGATTCCGGCCCCGCGCCAATCTCCAGCGGAAGTCGCAACGGAAGTCCGCACGGGGCCAGGAATGCAACTTTCAGACACGCAAGAACTGCCACAACAAGTTGAGATCTATCCGGAACCCATGCCCGCACCGATCCGGCAAGAAGCGCAATGGCAGAGGAGCAGCCAACCTGTTGCCGGAGGCGATCAGAGCAGCGACGTTGCGCCTGCGCCACTGGAATCTGAAGTTCACACTGCCGGTGGACAGTCAATTGCCGTTGAGCAGATGCTCGTCCAGCCGTTGTTGGCGCCCAGACTCACGCTGCGCCCGGCGCCGCAGCCTGAAGCCATGAGTTTGCACCGCCAATCACCTGCCCAGCCGGCGGAGGACGCAACCGCGACAAACGGCGGCACGCAGCCGGTGATCCAGGTCACGATCGGCCGCGTCGATGTCCGTGCCGTGCCTGCGCAACCAGCAGTACGTCCGGCGCCGGCGCCGCGGCCTGCGGGTCAGTCGCTTGAGGACTATCTGCACGGCCGCAAGGGAGGCGCCCGATGAGCAACGCGCTGGCCATTGCAGCAGTGACCGCCGTGCTGCGCGATCTGCTCAACAACGGCATGATCGACCATGACGTCGCCGGCGCGGTGGGCGGGAACGTCACCGTGTCATGCCTCCCACCGGACCGCATCGAAGTGGGCGACGGTGTTGAGCAGACACGCCTCAATCTATTTCTCTATCAGGTTACCCACAACGCCGGCTGGCGCAATGTGGGCCAACCGATGCGTGATGCCCGCGGGGATCGCATCGCCAATCCGCCGCTTGCGCTGGATCTGCACTATTTGCTCACCGTCTATGGCGCCTCTGAGTTGCAGGGTGAGATCCTCCTCGGCTATGCAATGCAGGTGCTGCATGAAACGCCGGCCCTCGGTCGCGATGCCATTCGCCGGTCACTCGGCGCGCCGCCACCCGTGACCGGTTCAGTGCTGCCGCCCGCCCAGCAAGCGCTTGTAGCAGCCGAACTTGCCGACCAGGTGGAGCAGATCAAACTCACGCCACAGTCACTTAGTCTGGAAGAACTATCCAAACTCTGGACCGCGACGCTCGCCAAGTTCCGCCCATCCGCCGTTTATCTGGCGTCCGTGGTGCTGATCGAGAGCAAGCGCTCGACGCGCCCGGCCTTGCCGGTGCGCACGCACAATGTCAAGGTCTTCACCTGGGGGCAGCCTGTGATCGAAGCGGTCGAGGCCGCGGACGGTCCAGCGAATTGGATCTTCGAAGGCAGCAGCCTGGCCATTCGTGGGTACCAGTTGCGGGGTGATGTCACGCGCGTTGCGTTTGGCATTGCTGAGGTCACGCCGCCAGACGCGGCAACGACCGACACACAAATCACCGTCGCGGTGCCGGCGGGACTGCGCGCCGGCGTGCAAAGTATCCAGGTGTCGCACCGGCTCAACTTGGGAACGGCCTCACCTTCTGAGCCACACCCAGGGTTTAATTCCAATGTGGCTGCGTTTGTGCTGCATCCGACCATTGCATCGGCTGGCCCGCTCCCACCTCCTGTCACCGGGCCGTCGGTGGCGAATGTCACGCCAACGTTGCGCAACGGTGCACCGGTGGTGGTCGATGGGGTGACGCTCCAGTCGGCTGAGGTGACGGTCAACTTCGCACCACGTGGGCCGCAGCCAGCGCGGTACTATTACTCAACGAGGCAACGGCGCCTGTGGGCCGCAACGCGCGCGCCTACAGCTTTCCCGCGCCAACCGACAATGGGATTGCGGCGCCGAATCAGGCTGACACCGCCTCCATCGTGTTTCCGATCGCATTTGTCGCTCCCGGCGCCTATCTGGTGCGTGTGCAGGTGGATGGCGCCGAGAGTCCACTCGAAGTCAACGGCGCCGGCCAGTTTTCGGCGCCGTCTATCACGATCTAATGAGGAAATGGCAGTGACTGACAGCCAGTACACCGCTTCAGCCGGTGCAGATACTGAGTCCGAGAACCCGCCGATTCGCTCTGCCGATTGGCTTGACGCCAACCAGGCTGCGCTCATTGCTGCACTGAATCGGATTCGGGGCCTGCTCCAGGGCAACGCCACCGCGCCGCCTTCGAATCCGTCGGGACTTGAGCGGATCCGTGCTGGGTTTGGCCTGTCTCCTTTCGAGTGCGATCTGCTGCTGCTTTGTGCGGGGATCGAACTCGATGCGGACTTTTCCCAACTGTGCGCCGAACTTCAGGGCGCCGGCGGTCGTGGCTTCGCCACCTTCGGGCTCGCGTTTAGCATTTTACCCGGCGGGCACTGGAGTGCAATCGCCCCAGGCGCGCCGCTGCGGTATTGGCGGCTGCTGGAACTCGACGCCGGCGCCACGCTGGCAACAAGCCCACTGCGCATTGATGAGCGTGTCCTCCATTACCTGACCGGTCTCGACGGTCTGGACACTCGGTTGGCAGGCAGCGTGATGCCAGGCGCCCCGGTCACGCCCCTTGCGCCAGGCCACGAACGTGTCGTCGAGGCGATCCTGGCGGCGTGGTCCCAGGGGCTGAGCGGCAGTGAGTTGCCGATTGTGCAACTTTGTGGGCGGCACAGTGAAGATGCCTTTGCGATCATGGCCGCGACCGCCGGCGCGCTGGGCTGTCCACACTACGTCATTTCTGCGCTCGACTTGCCCGCAAACGCGCATGACATGGCGGAATTTGTGCGACTGTGGACGCGGAGGCGGCGCTCTCTGGCGATCTGCTTCTCGACGCCACCGGCAGCGTTGCCGCCGATGGCCAGCATCGCCACATCATCCAAAAATTCCTCCAAGCGCTTCACTGTCCGGTGGCGGTTTGGGCGCGTGAACCGCTGACAGAGGTCCGGCGCCCCTCCCTTGACCTGGTCGTTGAACAGCCGTCTCATGCCGAACAAGTCGCGCTCTGGCAGGCAGCGCTTGGACCGGCAGCCGCCTCGCTTAATGGCGCCGTGGAGCAGTTGGCGGCGCAGTTCTCGCTAAGCGCCCAGGCGATCGGCCAGGTGGCGTTGCAACAATCTGTAGGCGGTCCTGTCAATGGCGCTGCACTCTGGGATGCCTGTCGGACCAGAGTGCGCGGACAATTGGACGAGTTGGCCCAACGCATCGAACCGCTGGCGACCTGGGAAGATCTCATCATCCCGGAAGGGCAACGCCTGCAGTTGCACGCCATTGCCGCTCATGTCCGCCGCCAGACCCAGGTCTTTGAGACGTGGGGTTTTGCCCGCAAGCACAATCGTGGACTTGGCGTCAGCGCCCTCTTTGCCGGCGCCAGTGGCACCGGCAAAACCATGGCCGCCGAAGTGATCGCAAATGAGCTACGCCTGGATCTCTTTCGCATCGATCTGAGCCAGGTGGTGAGCAAATACATCGGTGAAACAGAGAAGAATCTGCGCCGGGTCTTCGACGCGGCGGAGGATTCCGGCGCAATCCTGCTCTTTGACGAAGCCGATGCGCTCTTCGGCAAGCGGAGCGAAGTGCGCGACAGCCATGACCGCTATGCCAACATCGAGGTGAGTTACCTGCTCCAGCGGATGGAAGCCTATCGTGGCCTGGCGATTCTCACCACAAATTTGAAGCATGCCCTGGATCCGGCGTTTCTCCGGCGCTTGCGCTTCGTGGTCAACTTCCCATTCCCGGACACAGCGCAGCGCGCCCAGATCTGGCGCAATATCTTCCCCGCCGAAGCGCCAACGGCCGATCTCCAGATCGAACGGCTGGCGCAGTTGAATGTGGCCGGGGGGCATATTCGCAACGTGGCACTGCACGCCGCCTTCCTGGCGGCCGATGCAGCAGAACCGGTGTGCATGGCGCACGTGCTTGCGGCAGCGCGCATGGAGTATGCGAAGCTGGAAAAGCCGTTGAGCGAAATCGAAAGGCTGGGTGAACCATGAGTGAACACACCCGCAACCCGCAATCGATTCAAGTGGAGATCGGCGAGTTGGTGCTGCATGGTTTTGCGCCCGGTGATCGTTACGTCATTGCGGCGGCGGTCGAGCAGGAACTCACGCGGCTGATCACAGAACACGCCGCACCGGCGCTGTGGCAGCAGGGCGCGGCGCAAGATCGCGTCGACGCCGGCGTTTTACGCCAGAGGCCGGCAGCCGTGGCGACGCCGGTCGGCATCCAGGTGGCCGGACAGCTCTTCCAGGCGCTCGGGAGGGACAACCCATGAGTGAGCGCACTTCTGCAGCCCCTGCTGCCCAACCCGCATCGAGCGTTGCGAGTGGCGCCCGGCTGGCGCAACGCCGCCCCAGATTGGCCGTCAATAAGCCGGGCGATGGGTTTGAGCGCGAAGCCGATCGGGCCGCAGAGGCTGTGACCTCGGGTGCTGCCCTGCCCGCCTTTTCCTATGCCAATCAGCCCGTGATCCATCGTGACGACGTGGGAGAAAGTAGCGCACCGAAAGAACCCCCAAGGAGAAAAGCGACGACGAAAAGCTGAAGGAAGCTGCGAAAAAGACCGCCGAAGCCTTTCTCAAGACGCCGGCCGGCAAGGAGATCGAGGCGCGCGCCAAAGAACAGGGCGAAGCCTTTGTGTCGACTTTGCCCGGTAAGGTGATTACAGGCGCCGCCATCGCCGGTCTCGTAACCGGATTGGCAGTGGCGCACCAACCGCTGCCGATGGACATTCCGGAGATCCCGCTGGATCGCATCCGGCCCGGGTTGAAGATGCGGCTCACCTACGAGGGCCCGGTGGACAAGCCGACCAAGGTCGCCGTCAGTTTCAGCTTGAGCTTTGGCGGTGGCAAATCCGATCAGAAAAGCAAATCACAACCGACCGCGAAGGAGAAGTACCGCGCGGAGACCGCACGCATGGCGCAAGAACAGCAGAAGTGTCGCGAGGGGCTTAAGACGGATGACGAGAAGGCGCGGGAGAAACGTGACGAACAGCGGATGATCGATGCGTGGGCGCGCTCGCGCTCCCTGACCCCACGCCCGTCGCCGCTCTCCTTTGGTGCGGCGGGGAGTTCGTTTGGCGTTGGCGCAACACCAAAGCTCAGCCCGCCGTCCGCCGGCAGTGGCATCTACGCGCCACCGGCAGTGACGCCATCGGAAACCAACCCACCCGAGAAGAAGCCCGACGACAGCGTCATGCGCGCGGAAGCGGACGCCACGCCAGTCCATACGGCTCCTCCCATCGTGAATTCTGTGCTCGGCGCCAGTGGGCAGCCGCTGGAAGCAGGGGTCCGCACGCTGATGGAAGCGCGCTTTGGCCGCAGCTTCGGCGACGTGCGCGTCCACCACGACGCACAGGCGGCCGCATCGGCTGCGGCGGTACACGCCCACGCGTACACTGCAGGGCGCCACATTGTCTTCGCCGCCGGTCGCTATGCACCGCATACGCCTGAAGGCAAACGCCTGATGGCGCATGAACTGGCCCATGTGGTGCAGCAGACGGGCGGCGCCCAGTCCGGCTCTGGCGGCGTCCGCTCGGTTCCGGCCGCGATCATGCGCGCCGACGATGCCGTCGCCCAGCCCGATCCGGTAGCCGTTGCGCTGAAGGGCGACGACAACGATGCGCGCGCGCTGACCCTCCATCCCAAGTGGCCGGAGATCAAGATCACCCCCAAGCAAGCCGCCACCCTGCTGATCCAGCTTCTGGACGGTGCGACGCTGAACGACGATGAACAGGCCGGTCTGCGCATTCTGCGTAAACTGCTCAAGGACAAGTTGTTCGACGAGGGGCTTCAGGCATTGACGGATCAAGGCCGGCTGCCACAGCTCCTGGACGACTATCACGGCGACGAATATCGAGAACTACTCAAACTGCTGTCGGAAAACATGACGCGGCGGGGTGTGAAGACTGTCTACCTCGACGCCTTCATTGCCATGTGGTGGGTGCGCGAGCACGAAGAAGAGGCCATCGTCGTCGTGTTGGAGCGCACGCCACTCACAGACCAGGTGGCGCTGTTGGCCAACACCAGCCGCATCGGCGACCTGCGCGACGCCATCGACACAGAACGGCTCTCGCGGCGCTACGAGGCCATCATCGCTGGTGTACTCGGATCGCAAGGTCAGGACCTGAAGAGCCGCCTCCAAGGCATTTTCGTTATTGCAGCCAACCAGAGCGTTGCGCAGGGAAAGCGGACACAGGCTGAGATTGGCAGGCTACTGTCACTTGCGGCTGTCGACCTGGTTCGAGAATTGGCCGACTACAAACGCAGGCTTGATAGTGCGTTGAGTGATCCAAAGGTCGATGCAGGTGAAATCGCCAAAATCAACAAGGAATTCGAAAAACGTCTTGAGAAGTTGATCCAGGACAAAAGCACTGAATTTGGGCTTGAACTAAAATACAACGTCGAATTCAACCGGCTATTGGGTGAAACGTATGGCCGTGCGTGGACACCAAAGGATCTCACCAGGATCGATGAACTGCTCGCCAAGTTCCCAGAGGATCTGCTCCGGGCAAATACCGACTTGTCGGGACTCCGCCGCTCCGCCATCAACCCGGCCGAGCCGGGTCTTGCGGGTCAAGCGGGTGGCAAATACATCACGCTTTTTGGCGATCTGACATTTGACACCACCATCCATGAAGTCGGTCACTTCATCCACGGGGACGACGACAAGCTATTTGATGCATTTAGGGCGCTTTCAGGATGGGAGCTCCTGACCGTTGCAGATTTTACGAAGTTGATCCCCGATCAAAAAGATCGGACCAAATTGCTGAAAGTGCTTGATGCCGATCGTGTACGCGCCACAACCGACACCTACTTCCAGGGTGATCCCCACGAATTTGACGGCTTCATTTATCGGTTTTCTCGCTACGACTCCGATCCGGCAAACCCCCGCTATTTCCGGCTGAAGAAGGATGCTTGTTTCATCACACCGTATGCTGCGACCGAGCCCAAAGATGACTTCGCCGAGACGTTCGCAGCGTATTTTGATAAGCCCGCCGAATTGCAGCAGAAGTGTCCGGACAAATTCAAGTTCATGCATGTCCGCGTGATGGTCGAATACAGGCTGGGTAAGCAGCGTGGTCGGGTGCTAAAAACCTTTGACGACGTCGTGACCAAGCAGTTCACCGATATCGACTTGTTGCTCGGCGACACATTCAAGCGTGCCTATGCGGATCCGCTGCGCGCCGACCTCGTGGCAGCGCTTGACAAGCAGGCGGCGACAAAAAAAGCCGAAGCAGAGCGCACCGCCAACCAAAAGCCGCAGCCTATACCCAAAGCGGCTGAAGCGGAACAGCTGGCCAAACCTTATCTCGACAAGTTGAATGCACTTGCCAAAGCGGCAGTACCACTCTTGCGCGGCAAGCAGCGCTTTGATGATCACGCCAAAGACGCCAAAGCACTCATTTTCGATCCAATGCAGACTTTCGCCTACGATGCCGTCATTCTTACGCTCTCCAAACGGCTTGCAGACAGCTTGACGGCGCTTTATGACCCGGTTGCCAAGGGCATTTTGGCGGAAAACCTGCCGCAAGTGCAAGCTATCCGAACCTACAAGCACTCTGGGCACAATATGAGAAAGCAACGGACCTGACCCAGGGCTACTTGCCCTACTTTATCAAGGCTCAGGGTCTGTCCACTGCCTATGCTCGCTTTGCGCTGGCTCTGTTGCGCAAAACGCCTGCAGGCGTCAAACATGATCAGGTGCAGAAACATGCTGCGGATCGCCTGAAAAATGCGGTGCGACCGGCCGTGGATGCCTGGCAAAAGCAAATCTTCGAGCGTCTGCTTCAGGGGTTGCCATTTGATCCCAAGGCGGTCGAGGACCCGCAGAAGATCCTCGCCCGCTTTGAGCAGGAGACGCGCACGTTTGCCGCCAAGATCAAGCGCAGCGCAAAGAACAGCGATGTCCCCGCCGCAGACCCTGGCGCTGTCCAGGCTGGTCTCGAATCGCCAGGGCGCCCGCTGGAAGGCGAAGTGCAGGGCTTCATGGAAGAGCAACTTGGTCGCAGTTTTGCGAATGTGCGGGTCCACACAGACGCCGCTGCGCAGGCTGCCGCACAGGCGCTGAACGCCCAGGCGTTTACGGTCGGCGACGATGTTGTCTTTGGCGCAGGGCAGTATGCGCCGGAAACCGTCACAGGGAAGAGACTCCTTGCGCACGAGTTGGTCCACGTCATGCAACAGGAAGGCGGCGGCGCCGCAACACGCGACGCCGATCGCGCCGTGCCCGACTTCACTTTTGAGGCTGTGCAACTATCCGAAAGCACAGGCGAGGAAAACGACACGGGCGCTTTGTCGTCGGGCGCTGCACCAAACCACACTGGAACCGGTAGACGAGCCGATCGCAGCTCCGGATTCAGGAAGGATCGCAGCACGGGCCGGCGATCGCGCGGCCGTATCAACATTCGTAACACCTGCTGACCACCCCTCTGAACGGCAGGCCGAGCAGATTGCGCACGCAGTCACCACCCACGGTCCAACGGCAGAACGGGTGCACAGTCTCAGCGGGCGGCGTATCCAGCGCACCCCCACCCCCGCTAAACCCCAGGCGCCCGGCAAAGACATCGTCTTCATCATGGGCAAGGATAAGAACAAGAAAAACCCCTTCTACAAGGAAGCGGTGAAGTTCTTCAAGGTCGCCCAACCGCAGGCAACGCTTGTCAACGATGACGACTATCGTAGCCTCGAGTCGGTTTTTGACTACCTCCGCGCTAATCCGGAACGCGTGGCCAATCTCTACCTGGTTTCCCATGCCAACGAAGACGGCACCTTATCCTTCCCGCTCCATACGGGCGACAAGGAACGCAAGACAACGTTTGGCGCCCTCTCAACCGCGCTCAAGGATTCGCCAGAACTCTTCAACCTGCCAAAGGGGATCATCGACGCCGGCACCACAATCCACATCAAGGGTTGCAACATCGGGCGGTCAACCAGGATGCTCGATGCCCTCGACCAGGCGTTTGGCGGCCAGGGCAAGGTGACAGCGCCGACCCACAAACAGGTGTACGGCACGAAGTATTCCGGAAAGGGTGCCGCGCAAGACCGAGCACTACGAGGCACTGGACGTCTACTTCATCGAATACAAGGGCAACCAGCAGATCGGGCGGGACGATCAACTGGCAGATTTCCAGACAAAATACACGCATCTGAGCGCGGAACATTGGGCAAAACTCATACCCAAGAAAGGCGCGACCCGGCAGTTGGTCGCCACGGCTTTCAACCTTAGCTACAACACCAGAGTGCGCGACAAGACCACCAAACAGGAGGCCATCGACGCAGCCATGGAAGAAGCTGTGAAATGGGGAGAAGCGAATCTGGCTCGACCGGAAATCAGCGAATGGCGCGTTGCCGGCGCCAAGGCCGGTAGCAAGGGTTGGAAAGTGAAAGTCCAGGCCGAGAAGACCAACTATGTGGTCGACCGGATCATCGCGGACGAGCAGGGCAAGCGGCTAAACCCACCGGAAAGCGACGCAACCTACTACGGCATCTCGACCTTTGGTGATCCTGTGGCGGGCGCCACGGCTGCGGCTGCCGGTGTGCCTGGGAGCAGCACTTCTGAACTACTCGGCGAATGGCTGACGCTAGATCGTGCCCTCGCCGACCCGTTTGCCGCAGGGTGACGCAGACACGCAGCGGGCGCGCCACAGCGAACTGGAACGTACGCTGAAACAGCGCAAACTGTTTGTTGACGTCAACGTTGTCAAAACGGAAGACTGGCTTGGCGCTGACGAGGTCTATGTCAAACTAGCCACCGGTGACCGGCGCCATCAAACACCCAAGCGCAAGCTTAATGACGGCCAGCACTTCCGCTTTGAGGCGCCACTGGCGACGCTCTGGCCGCTCCGCGAGCCAATTGCGCTGGAAGTGTATGACGAAGACTGGCCTGACCGTGATGACCTGATCGTCAAAATGCTCTGGCGCCCGCCGCTTACGGACCAGAAGAACACGTCGTCTATGGACGAAGCGGATTATCGGGTTATCGCACAGGCCTAAGGATTAATTCATGTCCACCTTTCCTAACTCCCCCCGCCTGCTCAAGGGCGGCATCGTCGTCGTCGATCCGGAGTCCGGCTCTATCCTGCGCGTCATCACGCTGCAGTACAACCCGGACACGGTCAGCCGCACGCTGCAACTTCAAAGCTATACGAGCACCGGCGGCGGAGCGGGCAGCGGCGACCGCGGGGAGGCGTTGCGGCTCAAAGGACCGCCCATCGAAACCTACAAAGTGGAGGCCGAGCTGGACGCCACCGATGCCTTGGAAGTTGGTGACAACACGGCGGGGCAGCTTGGGATTCACCCACAGCTTGCCGTGCTGGAGGCGCTCTGTTACCCGACCAGTGCGCAGTTGATTGCCCGCAATGCGCTGTCGCAGGCGGGCACGCTGGAAATTGCGCCGATCGAGGCGCCGCTGACACTCTTCGTCTGGAGCAAAAACCGGATCGTCCCGGTGCGCCTCACCGACTTCAGCGTAACCGAAGAAGCCTTTGACCCGCTGCTGAACCCTATCCGGGCCAAGGTAAGTCTCGGGCTGCGCGTGTTGAATGTGGATGACCTGGGCTTTGGCCACCGGGGCGGCAGCCTTTATCTGGCCTATCAACAGCAGAAAGAGCAGCTTGCGACGCAGGCGCGCGCGGGCACACTGGCTGCGCTTGGCATTGGAGGATTGCCCTGATGGATCCCAACGAAGCATTGCAGGCGCTGCTCCAGGTGAGCGGGCCACAGACAACCTTCGCCCCCAACAGCCGTTACTATGGCGTCGCAACTGCGAGTCTGGAAACGCCCGATGGCCGCGTCGTCGTCTATTTACGCCGCCGGTTTGCGCCGCCGCCGGAACGCCTTGCGTTGCTCCAGGAGCACAGCGTGGTGCAAGGTGATCGGCTCGACAACCTTGCCGCTCAATACTTTGGCGACCCAGAGCTCTTCTGGCGCATTGCCGATGCCAATGGCGCCCTGGCGCCGGATGAGCTGACGGAAACGATAGGACGCACCCTGCGCATTACTTTGCCTGACGGATTGACTGGGAGCGCGAATGGCCAGCAAGCCGATCCATCTCTCGCTTTACATGGGACCCGCCGTACCGGTGCCTGCGCCGCAGGTGGCCATCGATTCGCTTGCCAGCGTAACGGTGCTCACCAACGCCGGCGAGACGGCAAGTGGCTTTGACCTGACCTTCAACCTGGGGACCTGGGTGCGGCGTCGCCGCTACTACAGATGTTTCAACTCAACACGGGCAAATTGCCGCCGATCATGCGCACCGTTATCGCCGTCACGGTGAACGGCATCGCCGAGGTTCTGATCGACGGGATGATCACCCAATACGCGCTCCAGCCAGGCACGGCACCCAGCCCATCGTTGCTCACGCTCAAGGGGAAAGACTTGACGACGGTTATGAGTTGGATCGACTTCAGCGGCATCCCCTATCCCGCGATGCCCGACTTTGCCCGTGTGGCGCTGGTGCTTGCCAAATATGCACCGCTGGGTGTGATTCCCAAGGTAATTCCCAGCGTACTCATCGACATCCCACTCCCCACCCAGCGCATCCCGCGCCACCAGGGCAAGGACCTGGCCTACATCAAGAGTCTGGCCGAAGAGGTGGGCTACACCTTCTATCTGGAGCCAGGTCCAACCGTGGGCACAACGTTTGCTTACTGGGGACCGGAGATCAAAGTCGGCATCCCGCAGCCGGCGCTGACCACGAACATGGATGCGCTGACCAATGTCGAAAGCCTGACCTTTCGTATGGACAACACCGAGCGCAGTTTGCCGGTGGTTTTCATCCAGGAACAGAACTCGAAGGCGCCGATCCCAATTCCCGTGCCTGACATTACGCCGCTCAACCCGCCGTTGGGGCTGGTCCCGCCCATCCCGACAAACATCGAACCGGTTGACATGACCTCAAAGTACTCGCCGGTGCAGGCGGCGCTTATTGGCATTGCCAAGGCGGCGCGCTCCGCCGATGTGGTCACCGCTGACGGCTCACTGGATGTGCTGCGCTATGGCCGCGTGCTCAAGGCGCGGCAGTTGGTGGGCGTGCGTGGCGCGGGTCTGGCCTACGATGGGCTTTACTACGTCAAGAGTGTGACTCATAAACTTGGCCGCGGCGAATATAAGCAGGATTTCACACTTGTGCGCAATGGTTTGATTTCAACGCTGCCGGCGGTGCCTGTATGAGCGATCAAAAATTCTACGGTAAATTTCGTGGCGTCGTGGTAAACAACGTCGACCCGCTCCAGATCGGACGCATCCAGGCCATTGTGCCGGACGTATCCGGCGTGGTGCTGACCAGTTGGGCCATGCCCTGCGTGCCGGTCGGTGGGATCCAGATGGGTTTCTTTGCAGTGCCATTGATCGGCGCGGGCGTCTGGATCGAGTTTGAGCAGGGTAACCCGGATTATCCGATTTGGACCGGCTCCTTCTGGGGCAATCTGGGCGAAGTGCCTGCCGCAGCAAAACTCGCGCCGCCACCCCTACCGGCTATCACGCTGCAGACACCTTTACAGAATAGCCTACAGGTCAGTGACCTGCCCGGGCCAACCGGCGGCATTGTGCTCAAAAGCGCCACCGGCGCCACCATCATCGTCAACGACACCGGCATCTATATTCAAAACGGCAAAGGCGCCTCGATCA
This sequence comes from Candidatus Fredericiella danica, assembly GCA_016713335.1. Classification (GTDB taxonomy): domain Bacteria; phylum Chloroflexota; class Anaerolineae; order Caldilineales; family Caldilineaceae; genus Fredericiella; species Fredericiella danica. Next base: position 74,205 of record JADJPH010000023.1, read on the forward strand.
TCATGGCAGGGCCAACGGTGACGATCAATCAGGGTGCGCTTGTGATTACTTGAGTCAAAGGAACCTACCAATGCCTGGCCCTCTTCTTCATTTTGGTGCAACCGTACTCTGCTCGCACGGCGGTCAAGCACAACCAACGGCGCCGAACCCGCGGGTGCTCGTCTCTGGGCAACCAACGGTGTTGATGGCGACGCCGTACGCCGTAGTGGGCTGCCCATTTGTGCCGCCCGGCGGCAACGGGCCGTGCGTCACGGCGCAGACCATCGTTGCGACCACGCGCGTACTGAGCAATGGCCAGCCGCTTGTGATTGCCACCGGTCAAGCTGTCTGCACGCCGACCGGTACGCCATTGTTGCCCGTGGCCTTTCAGACAAGGGTGATTGCCACATGAACGTAGATTATCCCTATCGCATTGACGGTCGCGGCCACACGGGTGAAACGACCAACGCCGACCATGTGCGCGACATGATTGAGCTGGTGCTCTTTACGCGGCCTGGCGAGCGCGTCAACCGGCCGGCCTTTGGCAGCGGGTTACTTCAGCTTGTCTTTGCGCCGTTGGGTGACAACCTGACCGCAGCAACGCAGTTTCTTGTGCAGGGCGCCCTGCAACAATGGTTGGGCGACGTGATTGCGGTCGAAGCGGTGGAAGTCACCCGCGACGATGCGACCTTGCGTGTGCTCGTGCAGTATGTCGTGCGCCGCACCCAGCAACGCCTGGTGAGCGAATTCACCCAGAACGTGTAGGAAGGCAGCGTGCCATGATCTACTTCTGCTGCAATGAAGATCGCCGTGCTCTGGTGCGGCGCCACCCAACCCTGATCGGCATCGACTTCTTGGAGGTCGTTGATCATGCGGCCCTGCCCCTGGCAGACCGCCAACGCACGCTGATCGTGCACCTGATCGAGGATGATCCGGCCAATCCATTCCCTGTCAAGGATGGGTATGCCGCTACGCTGGCGCCGTCCAATTTCGTGATCGAAGGTGGCGAACGCATCCGCGGCATCAAGGTGACCACCGTGCAGGTCGTCGCCGGACAACCGCGCCAACTGGAGGTCCGTGTCAACGCGGCCGGCGACTTCTCGACCTACGAACTGCGCATTGCCAAGAACGCCGCGGATCTCAGCCCGCTGGCGACCTTTGATCCGCTGCTCTCGGTCGTCGACTTCTCGTTCAAGGTCGAATGCCCCAGCGAATTCGATTGCGCACCAATACAGATTTGCCCGCCCACGTCGACGTCTTCACCACAGATCGATTATCTGGCGAAAGACTACGCCACCTTCCGCCGGTTGATGCTGGATCGCCTGGCAACGGTACTACCGGCCTGGCAAGAGCGCAACGTCGCCGACCTGGGCGTCACGCTCGTCGAACTACTCGCCTATGTTGGCGACCGCCTCAGCTATCAGCAGGATGCAGTCGCTACCGAGGCCTACCTCGACACAGCGCGGCTGCGGACTTCGGTCCGCCGGCATGCCCGCCTGGTGGACTATCCAATGCACGACGGCGTGAATGCACGCACATGGATCCAGCTGACGGCTGCACAGGATGCGGCGTTTGAACCCGTGGATCCCATTTCTAACGTGCGGTCGCGTTTTCTAACCGCCTGCAGCGCACCGCCACGCGTGGACCCGGATCAATTGGTGCGTGTGCTGATGGAATCGCAGCCTACGGTCTTTGAAGCATTGCACCCGTCACACCTTTTTACGGCCCATAATGAGATCCAATTCTATACCTGGGGGGCAGCGGATTGCTGCCTGCCAAAGGGAGCCACCAAAGCGACGCTGGCCGATGACATAGAGCGCCGTCTTCGCCTGCGCCCCGGTGACGTGCTTGTCTTTGAGGAGCGAATCGGTCCGCGCACGGGCTCAGCGGCTGACGCCAATATGACCCACCGGCACGCGGTGCGTTTGACCGCCGTGCGTCCGGCCGCCACGTTGATCTTGGACGATGAAGCGCTCAAGAGTGCGTCGCCGGAGGAAGTGGCGCATGCCAAAGCAATTGCCGATCGGCAGCCAGCCAATCTGCTGACCGACCCGGTCACAGAGCAAGGCATTGTCGAGATCGAATGGGATACCGCCGACGGGCTGCCGTTTCCGCTTTGTTTGTCGGCAACCACCGATCGCGCCCACGGCGCTCAGTCGATCACCGGCGTCAGCGTCGCCCTTGGCAACATGTTGCTGGCCGACCATGGGTTGACCCTGCTGCAACCGGAAGGCATCGGCGCCGTGCCGCAGGCGCGGCTTGCCTTTCCACCGCGGCAAGGGGAGGATTGCACCCCAGCCACGCCGGAGGCGCTGCCGCCCCGTTTCCGGCCCCGGCTCAAACTCGCCCCGCTTGTGAGTGCAGGCGCTTACGATCCCATACAGCCCGCGGTCCATTCACTTCGCATCTCACCGGAGAGTGCCGGACATGTGATTAGCCTTGTGGGCACACGGGCGGCCCGGAGTGAAACGTGGTCGCCCCGGCGTGACCTGCTCAATAGCCGCCCCGCGGATCGGCACTTTGTCGTGGAGACCGAAAGCGACGGCAGCGCCAGATTGCGCTTTGGCGATGATGCCAACGGCATGCGGCCTCAGGCAGAAACCGTATTCTTGGCTACCTACCGTGTCGGTAGCGGCGTCGCCGGTAACGTGGGTGCTGATTCACTCGTTCACGTCGTCACCGACAATCCGGCGATCGAAAAAATCCGCAATCCGCTCCCGGCACAAGGGGGCGTCGAGATGGAGAGCGTGGCAACCGTGCGCCAGCGCGCACCATTTGCCTTTCGCCGCCAGGAGCGCGCCGTGACGGCCGAGGATTACGCCGCGCGGGCCGGCGCCTTTGCCGGTGTACAACAGGCTGCGGCCACCTTCCGCTGGACCGGTAGTTGGTACACGGCCTTTGTAACTGCCGATCGCACCGGTGGCGCCGGCGTGGACGAACGCTTTGAACAGGATCTGCGCGCTTATCTGGAATCGTATCGCATGGCAGTGCAGGATCTTGAAGTGGACTCGCCACGACCGGCGCCCCTCGAGATGACGCTGCACGTCTGCGTGCTGCCCGGCTACTTCCGCAGCCAGGTGAAGGCGGCACTGCTCGAAGTCTTTAGCAACCGCTTATTGCCGGACGGGCGGCGCGGCCTCTTCCATCCTGACAATTTCAGTTTTGGCCAACCTGTCTATCTAAGCCAGATCTATGCCGCGGCGATGGAAGTAGATGGCGTAGCCTCGGTGCAGGTGACGCAATTTGAACGCCAGGGCCGGCCCGATCCCACGGGCATCGATACGGGCCGGCTCACGTTCGACCGGCTTGAGATTCCACGTCTGGACAATGACCGCAACTTCCCGGAGCGCGGTGTCTTTCACCTGGTGATGAAGGGGGGCAAGTGAGCATGGACCTCAGCCTGGACTCCAGCATACGTGAATTGAACGACTGCGACTGCTGCACCGGCGTCGATGCCGAAACGCCGGCGCCCATCGACAATCGGGCGGGGCTGACCGCGGTCGCCTATCGCACCGGTGATCATGCGGCGTTTGTGGCCAGCATGCACGCGGCACTCTCCGCAGGGCGTTCGCCGGCCCTGGCGCGCCTGACGGCACGCAGCAACGATGACTTCTCTATCGCCCTGATTGACGCCTGGGCAACGACCCTGGACGTGTTGACCTTCTACCAGGAGCGGCTGGCCAATGAAGCCTACCTGCGCACTGCGACCGAGCGGCTCTCTCTCCTTGAACTCGCCCGGCTGATTGGCTACCGGCCCCGCCCCGGCGTCGCGGCCAGTACGCTGCTGGCGTTTACTTTGGAAGATGCGCCCGGTTCACCGGCAAGCGTGGAAATTCCCGTGGCGGTGAAGGTGCAGAGTGTGCCGGGTCCTGGCGAAACTGCACAAACCTTTGAAACCGTGGAATCCATTGAGGCGCGGCCCGGTTGGAATGGGCTGCGCGCACGCACCACAACGCCACAGAGGTTGGCCGGGGGCAGCACCGATGCCTACTTCCGTGGCACGGACTTCAACCTGGCCACCGGCGATATCCTGATCTTCGTTTCCAATGAGCGAATTTCGAGCATGACGAGCGAACGGTGGGCATGGCGCCGTGTAAGTACGGTTAGTGCCGACGCCGTCGCCGGCTTCACGCGCGTGACCTGGCTGGATGCGCTGCCTGCGGTGGAAGATGCGACGACCGGCGCCTCTCCAGAGGTCTATGTTCTGCGCAAACGCGCCAGCATCTTTGGTTACAACGCGCCCGAATGGCGCGCCCTGCTAGACAGCACCAAAGCCGCCTACATGGGCGGCACGCCGGAAGGCGGCTTTCCTGACGAGTGGCCGGAATACTCGATCTTCACACCGTTTTCGCTGAACTTCGTCGGTGACCTCGCCTTTGACTTTACCAGTCCAGTCCTTCTCGGCAACGTGCTGGCCATGCCGGCGCCTGAGGCGCAAGTTGCCGTCGACCCGAACTTGCTAGCCGGCGAGGGCATCCGCCTTGAGCCGGGGAAAGTGATAAATCCAAAGCCAGGCGCCGCCACTACGGCCGAGACCCGCACCATCGACCTCGACACCGCCTACCCGCAGATTCAACGCGATGGCTGGGCGCTGCTGACGCGACCGGGCGCGGTGGAACTCTACCGGGTGACCGGCGTCACCGAAGCCGGGCGTGCACAGTTTATGCTCAGCGGCAAAACGACGCGAGTGACGCTCGCCGGTGAAAACCTGACCGCCAGTTTCGAGGATGAGGTGCGTACCACCAGTGTGTTTGCCCAGAGCGAACGGCTTCCACTCGTCGTGGAACAACCGCTTCCCGCTAATGCCACCACGGGCCATGTGGCGAATCTCCGGCTGGCAACGCCGGCCCCGGATCTGCCAAAGGGTCGCAACCTGATCGTTGCGGGTGCACTCGCCGGCAGCGCGCTTCTTGCGAGCGAAGCCGTCGTCCTGGCTGAGGCAAAGGTCGTCGGAGGCGTCACCGAGCTTCGTCTGACGGCGGCACTGCAGAATGACTACATTCTGAGTTCTGTAATCCTCTATGCCAACGTCGCCGCCGCCACTCACGGTGAGACTGCCGTCGAGGTGCTTGGCAGCGGCAATGCGGCCGTGCCATTCCAGAGTTTTACCCTGCGCCAGCCACCATTGACCTATGTGAGTAGTGATGATCCTTCGGGCGCGACGTCGACGCTTGAGGTGCGGGTCAACGACCTGCTCTGGCACGAAACACCTGACCTGCTCGACCGAAAACCAGAAGATCATGTCTACGTCACTACAACCAACGACGATGCCAAAACCACCGTGCAATTTGGGGACGGATTCAGTGGCGCCCGCCCCCAGACCGGGGCGAATAACGTGCGCGCCACCTATCGTAAAGGCATCGGCAAGGCGGGCAACCTTGACGCCAACCAGTTGAGTACGTTACTGACCCGCCCCCTGGGCGTGAAGGCAGTGAACAACCCGGTGCCGGCCACCGGCGGCGCGGACGCCGAGACGCGCGACCAGGTGCGCGGCAATGCTCCGCTGACGGTGTTGACGCTGGATCGCGTCGTCTCCCTGCAAGATTACGAAGACTTCGCACGGGCGTTTGCCGGGATTGCGAAGGCGCTGGCGACCTGGACCTGGGATGGAGAACGCCGCGGCGTCTTCATCACGATTTCCGGCGAGGACGGCGCCGCGGTGCTGCCGGACAACCCGACCTACACGCACCTCCTCGGTGCACTGCGCAAAGCCGGTGATCCACGCGTGCCCCTTCGCCTTGCTTCCAGTACGCTGGTCACCTTTGTGCTCGATGCGCAGGTGACCCGGGATCCCGACTTTTTGGCAGATGCGATTCAGGCCGGTGTAACCGATGCACTCGTCTCCGCGTTCGCTTTCGAAGCGCGCGGCTTCGGCCAGCCGGTGACGTTGAGCGAAGTCATGGCCGTCATCCAGGCGGTTGATGGCGTCATTGGTGTGGACGTGAACAAGCTGATGCGCAACGATCTACCGGGTATCGATGGTCTCAAACAACCGTTGCCCTCAGCAGCGCCGATCGCAGGCAGCGGGCTGAGCGTGGCGCCGGCAGAACTGCTGCTCATCGACCCGGGGGGAATCAAGATCAATGTAGTTTAGAAGCTTTGGCGGCAGAAGAGGCATGAAACACTCTGCATTTGATGTTCACCTAACTTGGAGGCGCAATGTCTAGTTACGACGCGGACACCCTATACAGCCTTCTTCCTGCGATCTTTCGCATCCGCGATGCGGAACAGGGCGGTGCGCTCAAGGCGCTGGTGTCAGTGCTGGCCGAACAGGCAGAGGTAGTGGCTGAAAACCTCGACCAGTTGTATGACGATCAGTTCATCGAGACCTGTGCGCCGTGGGTTACCTCTTATATCGGCGACCTGATCGGCCACCAGCCGCTGCATGCCGTCGCCCCGCAGATCGGTAGCCCGCGCGCTGAAGTCGCCAACACGATTGCGTACCGGCGCCGCAAAGGTACGGCGGCAGTGCTCGAACAACTGGCGCGCGATGTAACGGGCTGGGACGCACGCGTCATCGAGTTCTTTCAACTACTGGCGACAACCCAGTACATGAATCATCTCCGTCCCGGCAACCTTGCGACGCCCGATCTTCGGAACCGCACCGAGTTACGCTTGCTGGCGACGCCCTTTACCACCACGACGCGTACGCTTGAGGTGCGCCGCATCGAACCCACACGCGGCAAATACAACATACCCAACGTGGGCGTTTTCTTGTGGCGTCTGGGCGCGTACTCACTCACACGCTCGCCGGCCGTGCCCTTTGCCGGGGATCCGATCCGTTATCACTTTCACCCTGCCGGGATCGATTCACCGCTTTTCCGTTTTCCTGAGGCTGAGGCGGAGATCACGCATCTCGCTACGCCACGCAATGTGCCCACGCCCCTGGATCCACACCTGCTTGCGGGTGCGCTGCGCGACGACTATGGCGCCGGCAAGAGCCTGTTGATCGAGACCGCCGCAGTGGACGGCGGCAAACTCGACCCGGCCCAACCCGTGACCGCGATTGCCGTCAAGGATATCGAGGTTTGCGATCTGCGCGACCTGCTGGATGCGGCGGGTGATGTGGTGGTCGATGGGCAAGGCAATGCGCTGTGGTCCAATACACCTGCTCCTGCAGGGAAGGTGCGCGCAGACCCTGTCCTGGGGCGGCTGGCATTTGATGCAGACCCGGGCCGCATGGTGCTCGTCACATTTCGCTATGGTTTCAGCGCCGCGATGGGCGGTGGCGAGTATGAACGGGCAGCGAACTTTGAGCTTGCACTCCCCACGCAGAAGGTCACGATGCCGCAAACAATTGGCGGCGCCCTCCTTGCGGTGATTGCAACGGGCGACGACGGCGCAGTGGAGGTCGGCGACACCGGCAGATATCCGGAAACGCTCTCGACACAGCTTGGCGCGGGCCAACGCGTCGAACTCCGCGGTGGTAATGAAAACCGGCCGACGCTTGAACTGAGCGGTGAATGGGTCGTAGACGGGCTGGAGCAGAGTGAGCTGACGTTGGATGGGCTCCTCGTCATCGGTGGGCCGCTACGGGTGACAGGCAAGTTGCGCCGGTTGCACATCCGGCACTGCACCTTCGTCCCCGGGTCGGCGCGCGACCAGACTGATGAGGTGTTGCCGTCCATCATCGTGGAGACCCCTGATACTGCATTAGTGATTGAGCAGAGCATCGTGGGTGCGTTGCGTGTGATAGGCGACGCTGAGACGACGGTACGCAGTTGCATCGTCGATGCCGGCGCAATGGATGCCATCGCCTATACCGGCCCGGGCGCAGAAGCCGTGGGCGGCGCACTGACGCTGGAAGAGACAACCGTGATCGGTCAGGTAAGGGCGGGCCGGTTGCCGCTGGCATCGAACACCCTCTTCCTGGCGCGGCGCGCACCGGCTGACCCTCCGGAGAGCGCACCAGTCTTCGTGGTGCGCCGCCAGCAAGGTTGCGTGCGTTTCAGCTACGTGCCACTTGGATCGCAGACTCCGCAACGGCATCGCTGCCAGCCGGCTACCCCAGAGGACGACGTGCGCGTCAAGCCGCAGTTTACATCGTTGCGCTACGGGGATCCCGGTTACGGTCAGTTGAGCCACCGCACACCTATGGAGATTCGCGGTGGCGCAAGCGACGAGGCCGAGATGGGCGCCTTTCACGATCTGTTCCAGCCGCAGCGTGAAACCAATCTGCGCGTCCGTCTGGCGGAATATCTACGGTTTGGGTTGGAGGCCGGGATTTTTTACGTAAGCTAGCAAGATCGAAGGAGGAAACCGCATGAAAGGCGATTTTAGCCGTATTAGCTTCCAGCCACAGCGTCACTACGCAGCCGTCATGATGCAACAGGGCCGTGTGCAGACCGACGCCGATGCCACGGAAGCGCAACTGATCCATCTACACCGCGACGACGCCACCGCACGCGACGTGATCGGCAGTTGCGGCGCGCCCAAAGACGAAGCCGGCTTCGAAATCACGTCCAACGGCAACACGCTCTTCATCGGCCCGGGCCGCTACTACGTTGACGGCATCCTTTGCCAGAACACCCAGGCGACCCTCGACTATGGTGCGCAGCCTGATTTGCCGGGCGCCACCCTGGATGACATCCGCAAGGCAATGGAAGAACACCAGACCGACTTCGGCATCGTCTATCTCGACGTCTGGCGCCGGCATGTCACTGCATTGGAGGATCCGCTGCTGCGCGAGCGCGCGCTGGGTGGGCCGGACACGGCGACGCGCCTGCAGACGACTTGGCAGGTGCGGTTCCTGCCGGTACGGGCCGGCGGCGCCACCGACAAACGCGGGGAGCTTGAAGGCCGCGTGGCTGATGCGAAAGGCGCCCTCACAGACATCAACGCCAAACGCGATCCGGTCGTTTCGCAGATCCCTGGTGCAGGAACAGATCGCTGTACTCCTCAATAACCCGTTGCGCCTCCGTCAGTTGCAGCGCAGCCTCAACCCAGTTGCAGGCCAAACTGGTCGAACTGGATGCTGCCGTCAAAGAGGCGTCCGACACATTGGCGGCAGCAGAAGCGGAACTGGCGGCGTTGGGACCGGCAGCGGGACCTGGCTGTGATTCTGATTTCTCAGAGTGGTCGGCGTTGGCCGGGCTAAGCACGGGTACGCTCAATGCGCGAACGCGGCCAGTCCAGGATCCACAGAATGCCTGTCTGCTACCACCGAGTGCAGGCTATCGCCGGCTCGAAAATCAATTGTACCGGGTCGAAGTGCACCGGCCCGGTGCGTTGGGCACAGCCACCTTCAAGTGGTCACGGGAAAACGGCAGTGTGGTCAGCCGGATCACGCGGATTACCGGTTCGACGATCGAGGTGGCCGACCTGGGCCGTGACACGGTGTTGGGTTTCAGACCTGGCGACTGGGTTGAAATCCTCGACGATGCATTGGAACTGCAGGGGTGGCGGGCCAACTGGGACAGATTGACCAGATCGATGAGACGAATCTGGCCATCACGCTACGCAACACCGCGCCCCAGCCCCTCTCCACCGAACCCGACGGTGTCGACCCAGCGCGGCATCCTCGCCTCCGGCGCTGGATGGAAATGGACGAACAAACCATCACCGGCGCCGAGGATGGGATCATGACAAATGGCGCCTGGCAGGCGCTCGAAGGTGGGATCGAGGTGCAATTCGGCGCCGGAGACTATCGCACGGGTGACTACTGGCTGATTCCGGCGCGGGCGGCTGACGGCGAGATCGAATGGCCGCCCTACGCCGTACCCAATCTCAGCCCAATTGCGCAACCAGCACCCGGCGTCCAGCACCACTACTGCCGGCTGGCGGTCATTCAGTTGGTGGAGCGGGAGCGCCTGGACGTGATAGGCGATTGCCGGCGGATCTTCTGCCCATTGGTGGACGTGCGGTGTGCAACAAAGGCATTACACGTAGTCGGTACCAGTTGGCGGAACGACGACATCTTCCGCATCCAGGGTGCTGCGGTCGAGTTGCGTATGACACTCGACGAGGCGCCTGATCCGCTGTCAATCAGCGATGCCAGCGTCATGGTCAGCCTGGAGATGCCCTTTATGGTCAACAACCAGGCAGTACCCGGTGCATTCGTGACGGTGCAATTGGACGGCGATGTGGCATTGGACCCTGCCGAGCCACGCACGATCGTCTGGCGTTTTCAGCCGGCGACAACACCCGGCGCCGTGGATCTGCGCCCAGGTTTCGTGGGCGTGCGCGGACAGGCGCTTGCCGCAGTAGCGGTGACGCGCACCCTCGCCAACCGCATCACGGTGACCCTCAGAGGCAGCCGCATCTGGCGCACTGGCAGGGACGGCATCAAGCATCTCGATGGACAGGCGCTGGGCGTGCCCGGTCTGCGCACCGACAAAAAGACGCCTTGTACGGCGCTCGTCTTCCCAAGTGGCGACGATGCCCGCGCGAGCGATTTTCAGAGTTGGTTCTTCATCGGTGCGGCCGAACAACCGGCAGGGCCACTGCAGGTCAAGGAAGTCCGTTTCCTGGGCCCCAATCGAAACCTCGTGCGCGAACCCGTTGCTGTGCCGCTGCCTGAAGGGGAATCCATCAACGTAAGCCCGGCAGGAAAGCCGCGATTTATCGAGCTTGCCTTCAACCGGCCATTTTTGAAAGACCGCTGGGACCAGGCGCCGCTGCCCGCCGTGCTTGTCTTCGGTAGGCAGCCGGTGAGCATTGCGCTCGATGCAGTGGTGGATGAACAGACGGTGCGGCTTGTTGTCACAAATCCTGAAGTGTTGACCGTGGGCAGTTGGCGGCTGGTGGTCCAGGGGGATCCGTCAGCCGGCGTGCCGACGCCGCCGCTAACGGCAGACGACGGCACCGCCCTGGACGGCGACTACAACGGCCAGCCGGGTGGAAATTTCGGGTTTGGGTTCACAGTGGATTAGCCCACCACCCGGCCGCGCGAGGGGGACAAAGAGACAAAGAGACAAAGAGACTGGGAGAAGCGCGAGTCAACGTCTCCTTGTCTCCTTGTCTCCCTTGTCTCTTTGTCTCTTTGTCTCTCCTCCGCGAACTCCGCGTCTCCGCGTTGATCTTTTCTCCCTATCCTCTCGCGCGGTCCCCAACCCCGCGACCGGCGACCGCGGTTTGCAGTTGCACCTTAATACCCGTACACTAAACCGAATCAAATCTCACTTTCATACACAAGGAACACGCTGATGCAATACACTTTATCTAGGCCGGACCGGTCTAAAAGTCTCCAGACTCTGCCTGGGCACGATGAATTTTGGCCCGCTCACCTCCGAGGCCGACAGCTTTGCCATCATGGATCATGCCCTGGAACTTGGCATCAACTTCTTCGACACCGCCAATGTCTATGGCTGGAAACGCGGGGAAGGCATCACCGAAAACATCATCGGTCGCTGGTTCGCCCAGGGGGGCGGCCGCCGTGAGAAGACGGTGATCGCCACCAAGGTCTATGGCGACATGGGCGACTGGCCGAACACCGCGCGCTTGTCCGCGCTGCACATCCGGCAAGCCTGCGAAGAGAGCCTTCGCCGCATGCAGACCGACCACATCGACCTATACCAGTTTCACCACATCGACCGCAACTCGCCGTGGGAAGAGATATGGCAGGCGATGGAAGTGCTGGTCCAGCAGGGCAAGATTATCTACGCCGGCAGCAGCAACTTTGCCGGCTGGCATATTGCCAAAGCCCAGGGGGCCGCGAAAGCTCGCAACTTCATGGGTCTTGTTTCAGAACAAAGCCTCTACAACCTCAACGCCCGCATGATCGAGCTTGAGGTGATTCCGGCCTGCAAGGACTACGGTCTCGGCCTGATCCCGTGGAGCCCGCTCGCGAGCGGTCTACTCGGCGGCGTCCTGCAGAAGGTAGCCGCCGGCCGCCGCGCCGACGAACGCGTCCAGAAGGCGATCGAGAAGCATCGCCCGCAGCTAGACGCATATGAGGCATTCTGCGCCGAACTGGGTGAAAGCCCCGCCGACGTCGCCCTGGCCTGGATGCTGAAAAACCCGGTTGTGACGTCGCCCATCATCGGCCCACGCACGATGGAACAACTCGACGGCAGCCTCCGCGCCCTCGAAATCGACCTGGATGAAGCCGCCATGAAGAAACTCGACGAAATCTGGCCCGGCCCCGGCGGCGCCGCACCGGAAGCGTATGCCTGGTAGATAGAGTATCACGTATCTCGTATCTCGTGCTGCGTGTTTCGTGACTCGCGAACCGTGATACGCAATACGTGATACGCAACCGCAATACGCAACACGCAATGAGCACCTGCCTGACCCCCATCCGCTATCCCGACCCATCTATCGAAGTGCTGGATCCTCGTTTTGACAGCCTCCGGCTTGGGAACGCCGCGGTCGAGCGGCTTTGGACCGGTGGCCGGTGGACCGAGGGGCCGGTGTGGTTTGGGGACGGGCGCTACCTTTTGTTTAGCGACATTCCGAATGACCGCATCCTGCGCTGGGATGAGGGGAGCGGCGCCGTGTCCGTCTTTCGTGCGCCGGCCAATTACGCCAACGGCAACACGCGAGATCGTGCGGGCCGGCTGATCACGTGTGAACATGGCTCCCGCCGCGTCACCCGCACCGAATATGATGGGACCGTGTCGGTGCTCATCGATCAGTTTCAGGGGAAGCGGCTGAACGCGCCGAACGACGTAGTGGTTGCCGGCGATGGCGCCGTCTGGTTCACCGATCCGGGATACGGCATCCTCTACGAATATGAAGGGACGCGCGCCGAGTTCGAACTGCCCAGGAACGTCTACAGGCTTGATCCCGTGAGCGGCAAGGCAACCGTGGTTGCCGGTGATTTCGACCGCCCCAATGGGCTCTGTTTCAGTCCGGATGAGCGCAAACTGTATATCGTGGATACGGGTGCGCCCCAGCATATCCGCGTCTTTGACGTGGTGGATGGGACAAGGCTGGTGAATGATCGGGTCTTTACCACGATGGGGCCAGGGGGTTCGGATGGGATCCGGGTGGACGTCGCCGGCAACCTCTGGTCCGCTGCAACCTGGGGCGGTGAAGGCTTTGACGGAGTGCATTGCTTTGCCCCCGACGGAACGCGCATCGGGCAGATCAAACTGCCCGAATCGTGCTCCAATCTCTGCTTTGGCGGTCTGCGAAAGAATCGCCTATTCATGACCGCAGGCCAATCGCTCTATGCGCTCTATGTGAATGTGCGCGGGGCGCAGACGCCATAACGAATGTTCTCGCGCCGCCTGGGACCGGGGTCCCGGCTAATCGCGAAAGTCCACCGCCATAGACTGGCCACTTCCCAAATCTGCAGTCGGCGCAGGCCGACTTGAGCTGCTAGCCGAGGTTTCAACCTACGGAGCCCAAGCCCAAGCCAAAGCCGCCGTGCAATCCGTGCCATCCGTGATTCAGACCGCCGCGGCTTTGGCAAAGCGAACCACTTACTCACGTGCGTGGCTCTGATTTTCACGCGCCTGGCGCCGCCAAAGCCAAAGCGTCCGTGCAATCCGCGCAATCCGTGACATCCGTGGTTCAGACGGCAACGGCTTTGGCAAGGCGAACCACTTACTCACGTGCGTGGCTCTGTTTGTCCTATCGGAGCACCAGCCCGTGAGGGCGGTGTTGGCTGGGCTGGAGCACCTCCCTCCGGCCGCTGACGCTAACCGGCTCTGTTGGTCGTGCCACCGGCGTGAGTTCGAGTGCCTCTGTCAGAGCACCATGCGCACCCCCGTTGCGATATTCGACCTTGACCTTGTTATCGAGTTGCGATATTAGTTAACACAGTAAATTGTCCCTGGGAAGTGCACTGATGTGGGGGAGAAGCAACTATGGAGACCAGACTTGCACCGATCCATCCTGGCGAGGTGTTGCTGGAAGATTTCATGAAACCGCTGTCGCTCAGCCAATATCAACTGGCCAAGGATCTGGGCGTCACGCCGATCCGCATCAGCCAGATCGTCCGCGGCCAGCGTTCAATTACAGCCGACACAGCGCTGCGCCTTGGGCGCTACTTTGGCACCAGGACCGGTACGATCAGCAGCGTCAGCAGCGTACTGGTGATCATGCCACCCATGATGGCGATCGACATCGCCTGGCGGAACTCACCGCCGGCGCTGAGCCCCAACACCAACGGCACCATTGCCAGAATCAACGAGAGCGACGTCATCAGAATCGGCCGCAGACGGATCGGCCCCGCTTTCATCATCGCCTGATAGACCGTCGCCCCCTTCTCCCTTTCTCGGTTGGCAAAATCCACCAACAAGATCGAGTTCTTGGTCACCAGCCCCATTAGCATGATGAACCCAATCATGGCAGTCATATCCAGCGGACGGCCGGTCACGAGCAGTGCCAACAGCGCACCTACAATGGCCAATGGCAACGCCAGCATGATCAGCAACGGCTGAATAAAGCTGTTGAACTGGCTCGCCAGCACCATATAGATGAAGACAATCGACAGCAGCATCGCCATGCCGAGGCTCTCAAAGCCTTGCGTCATCTGCTCCGCTGTGCCGCCCATCTTGACGATGATCCCTTCTGGCGCCTGAAGCGCGGCGACCACCTTCGTCACTTCCGTGTTCACGACCGCAACCGGGCGATCTGCCACGTTCATGGTGATTGATACGGTCGGCTGGCCGTCGGTGTGCGAGATCTGATTCGGTCCCGTGGCCGGCTCGGTCTTGACGACCTGGCGGAGCGGGACCAACCTCCCCGAGGGTGTAAGCAGGCTCAGATCCAGCACATTGTCGAGGCTCCTGGCGTCGGCTTCATCCAGTTGGACGCGAATATCCGCCTCGTCACCTTCGCCCCGATAGGTGGTGACAACCTGGCCATTGATCAAGGTTCGGATGGTAGAGCCGATCTGTGCGGTCGTCAGGCCAAGCCCAGCGGCTTTCTCGCGGTCGACCACAAATCTCATTTCCGGACGTCCGGGCTTGTAACTGCTGCTGATATCCACGACACCCGGGATTGTCTTTAACTGCTCAACCACTTTGGCAGCTTCAGCGCCCAGCGTGTCGTAGTTCGTGGTTGATAAACCGCGTACTTCGACCGTGATATCCGTCGCTGAAACCCCACCGGGACCGCCGCTCTGCACAAAGCTTAACCCAGGCGCCTGTGCAAGCGCCCCACGCACCTCATCGATCACAGTGCGCGAGGATACGTCCTCTTCAAGCTTGGCAAAGAAGTCCAATTTTTCAGGCGCCCCAGTGGTGCCGACGGTCGTAAAGACATCGAGCACGGCCGGATGCTGGCGCAGGATGTTCTCAATGGTGCGCGACTCCGCTTCGGCCTGCGCCAGTGGCGTGCCCGCCGGCAACTCGACCGTCATATCGAACTGGTGCTGGTCCACCGTAGGCATGAATGTGAACGTCAAGAACTGTGCGGCCCACAGACTGCCCACCACGATGGCCGTAGTGAACAGAATCGTCAACCACTTGAAGCGCAATACCCAGCGCAGCGTCGTTTCATAGATGCGGTCCAGCCAGGTCATGGCTTCGCCATCTTCGTACTGCACTTCCTTCTTTTTCTTCTTCTCTTTTCCGTGCTTGGGTTTACTGCTGATGAAGTATGCGCTGAGCATCGGCGCCATCGTCAGCGATTCGAAGAAGGAGATCGCCATCGCAATGGCCACCGTCAAGCCAAAGGCGACGAAGAAGCGGCCGATGATACCTTCCGCAAATGCGACAGGCAAGAAGACCGCCATGACGGTCGCCGTGGTCGCTAGCACCGGGAGGAACACCTCGGCGGTGCCGATGCTGGCCGCTTCGCGCGGTGGTGAGCCCTTGTGCACCCACCGCAAGATGTTCTCGCGCACCACGATTGCATCATCAATGACAAGACCCACCACAAGCGCTAGCGCCAGCAGCGAGACGTTATTTAGGCCAATCCCCATCAAGTCCATAAAGAAGAGGGTCGAAATCATGATGACGGGCAGACCGGCAATGGTCACGATGGTGCTGCGCAGGTCGCCAAAGAAGAAGAAGACCACCAGCGACGCCAGCAAGGCGCCCCACAACAGGTCCTCGATTGCGCCTTCCATCGAGCTGCGCACCAGGATCGACTGATCGCTTGCAATCGTGATCTGGAGATTGGGGTTCTTCTCCATGATCGGGGCCAACTCTTTTTTGACCCCATCGACAACGGCCACTGTATTGGAACCGCTCTGTTTGCGGATGTTGACGACAACAGACTCTTCGCCATTCAGCCGTGTGATGCTTTCTCGCTTCTTGTACCCATCCTCGACGGTCGCAACATCACGCAGGTAGACTGCCGTGCCGCGATCCTGGATCACGACATTGCGGATCTCATCGAGTGTGGCGAAGTTGCCGGGGGTGCGCAGGGTCAATTCGGTGCCATCTTGCACCAGCGCACCGCCAGGGATGTTGAGATTCTCGCCTTGCAGGGCGCCGACGATCTGCTGCGGCGAAATCCGGCGGGCGCGCATCGCTTCGCTGTCAAGAAGTATCCGTACTTCACGCTCCTGACCGCCGGTGACGTCAACGGCAGCCACATTCAGCACGCGCTGGAGGGGCGCCTGCACTTCGTCCTCCACAAGCGAACGCAATTCGGCTGGGGAAAGTTGGCCAGTTGTATCGGCAACGCCCATCCGCATGACCGGAAGGTCAGACGGGTTGTAGCGCCGGATGATTGGCTCCTGGATGCCGGAAGGCAACTGGTTGCGGATGACGCTCACCTTCTCGCGCACCTGCTCTGTCACCTTGTCGGCAGACTGGTTCAGGTCAAACTGCAGAATGATGTTGCTCAGCCCTTCGCCCGAAATGGACTGCACCGTATCGATGCCGCTGATGGTGCTGAGTTCTTCTTCAAGCCGCTTGGTAACCTGGTCTTCCATTTCGGTCGGGTTGGTGCCGGGGTAGATCGTGGTCACGACAACGACTGGAAATTCCACATTTGGGTAGATATCGACTGGCATCCGGAAATACGAGAAAATGCCCATGACGACACCGGCCGTAAGGACCATGGTCATAAAGACCGGCTGGCGGATCGCAATATCCCAGAGTTTCATAGTCTGATTTCCTATTGGGCGACCAATTCCGCAGTGGCGGACATACCCGGATTGAGCAAACCAGCATCATTGTCGGCCGGGCGGATCGTCACCTGCACGGTGCGCGTGGTTGGGTCGAGTTCTGGCGCGATGATGGCCACGGCGCCTGCAAAGGTGCGGCCGGGATAGGCCTCAGTCCGAATGATCGCCGGCTGACCAATCTTCAACTGCGGTAGCCGCGTCTCTTCGACCGCAATCGTGACGCGCACATCGTTGGAGAGCAATGTGAGCACCGGCGCACCCGGTGCGGCAAGGGCGCCGGCCACCATCTGCAACTTCGAGACGACGCCATCCATGGGGGCGGTGATGGTGGCCTTGTTGAGTTGCAACTGCGCCAGGTAGAGCGCATTCTCGGCCGCGCTCAACTGCGCTTCCGCCGCATGCACCTGCGCCGGTTTGGCGCCATCTTGCAGCCGCTGGAGCCCGGCGCGCGCATTGGCCAGTTGTGCATAGGCGCCGGCAACCTGATCTGCCGTCGCCCCCTTCATCAACTTGTCGTATTGGGCTTGCGCGGCTTCTTGCCCCAGCGTCGCCTGCTGCAACTGCAGACTTTGCGGCAACATCCCAATCATGGGATCGCCCTTGACCCGATTATAGCCAGCCTGGGCAACCGTCACCGCGGCTTCAGCCGATTTTAACTGCGCCAGCGCCAGCCGGCGTTCTTCATCCGTTGGACCATTGGTTGCCCGCACATAGGCTGCGCCGGCGGCGTCAACCGCAGCCCGTGCGGCGGCCAGGTCCTGTTCCTTGGCCGGATCAGTGAGCAGATCCAACTGCGACTTTGCGGCTTCCATGCTTGCCATCGCCTGGGCGCGCTGCGCCTCCAGCGCGGTGCTATCAATCCGCGCCAGCACATCGCCGGTCTTCACTTCATCACCGACATCAACAAGCACCTCCAGCGCAGTCCCGCCAATCTGCGCCGCGACCACAACCTGCTGGTCGGCCACAATCTCGGCGCTGTAGCGGCCCGATGCGGGCGCAGTCGCTACTGTTTCGGAGAGCGTTGCGGTTTCTTCGGTGGTTGCCGGCGCATCCGGTATGGCCGCACCATCCCCTGACTTTGTGGCTGCCGGCGTGCCAATGGGGGAACCATTCTCGGCTGCGCTTGTGGCGGCAGGCGTGATGCCGGGTGCGTAGGTGGGCAGCGGCGCCGCGGCAGCCGGCGCATTTGCGCCGGGCATTGAACAGCCCGCAACCACTGCCAGCGTCAAGAGTACCGATAGGATGGCCAGAACATACCGGCTGTGAAACAATTCCTTCAAGCTGCGCATAAATTCATTCCTAAACCGAGATCATTGTGGGTGAATAATTCCATGTAAAAACAGATTCCAAACATGACCGCCAATGTCCTCCTCAAACTCACCATCGGCAATAAATGTTTGATAGGTGACAAACGCATGCAGCGTACCCAGCAAGGAGAGCGCCGTCATTTGCACATTCACCGGCCGGAACACACCCTCATCGATGCCTTCCTGCACGATCTCCATCACCGGTTTCAGCAGGAGGTGGCGATGCCCTTGAGATACGCACGCAATTGCGTTGCGACCTCTGGCGTGGCGTGCAACGTCGACATGATGATCAGCCGCCGCTCCGCAATGATGCGGCAGAAGGTGTAGACAACGGCGCGCAACTTGTCGAGCGCGCTCGCCTGCTCCGCCGCGGCCGCAATGATCGCGGCCTGCAGGCTCAGCATCTCCTGCTCCAGAACGATGAGGAAGAGTTCCTGTTTGTCACGGAAATGGTGATAGACCGTCGCCTTTGCCAGCCCGCAGTGGTCGGCGAGATCGCGGATTGAAAGCCCTGCATACCCCTGTTCCGCAAAGAGACCCTGGGCGATTTCAAGAATCGCCTGCTTCTGCGGCGAGATAGTGGTCTCCGCACTCGGGAGAAACTCATCCTTGTTGGCTTCGTTCATTGCATCACCCATCCCGCCTCACCACACCAGCCTCCAAAACCGACCGACCGGTCGGTCAGTCGCAAGAAGTGTAGATCTCAGCCTCTTTCGTGTCAAGATAGTGATAGCGTCAATCAGGGAGAGAAAAAGATCAACGCGGAGACGCGGAGTTGACGTGGAGTGCGTGGAGGAGGAGAAGAGGAGGTATGGTCAGTACAACCAAATCCGTTCCGGTCTGAAATCCGCTGCAGTGTGACCCCGTTGAGCCAGTGCGACGCGCGGATGGGCTACACAAAAGACAAACAAACGGCTAAAATATCGCTGCTTGTATCAAGTCCAGCCCCTATTTCAACCTACGACAGAGGAAAATCTATGAGTCGAATTCTCAGGTGGGGGCTGCTCTCCACCGCAAAAATCAACAACGCCCTGATCAATCCAATCAAACAAGCCCAGCGTAGCGAACTCGCTGCGGTCGCCAGCCGCGATGGGGCGAACGCCACCGACTATGCGCGCAAACACGGCATCGCCAAAGCGTACGGGAGCTATGAAGCGCTGCTCGCAGATCCTGAAATTGACGCCGTCTATATCTCCCTGCCCAATTCGATGCACGCCGAATGGACCGTGAAGGCCGCACAGGCGGGCAAACATGTGCTTTGCGAAAAACCCCTGGTTGTCTCCCTGGCCGAGCTGGATCAGGTCGAAGCCGCGGCCGCCAGTAGCGGCGTCACAGTTTTTGAAGCATTCATGTATTTACATCACCCCCAAACGCGCCGCGCCTTGTCCGACATCCAAAGCGGGCGGATCGGCGCACTTCAGACGATCAACAGTTGGTTCAACTTTTCGCTGCCGCCGGTGCATGCCGCGAATGTGCGTCTTCAGGCCGGGCTGACGGGCGGCGCACTTTGGGATGTGGGCGTATACCCCAACAGCCTTGCGATCGTCATGGCGGGTGGGGTCGCACCGGTCGAAGTGTGGGCGCAACAGATCATCGGCGAGAGCGGCGTGGATGTGGCCATGCGCGCGCAACTGCACTTCGAGAACGGTGTCGTTGCGCAGATTTCGAGCGGCTTCCGCACCCCCTTCCGCGAGGCAGCCTACCTTGTCGGCGACAAAGGCATCATCCAGATCATGGAACCCTGGAAGCCAGGCGTCACGGGCAAAGACAGCCAGATGATTTATACGAACCTGGACAACAGCGCCGAGGAAGTGATAACGCCGGCGGTCAACCCCTATGCTTGCGAAGTGGCGGCAATGGAAGCCTGCGTCCTTGACGGCGCAGCGCCAATAATCCCGCTTTCGCTGAGCCGAATCTTTGCACGCAGCGTACTGGCGACCTACGAATCCGCGCGTACAGGGAAGGTTGTTAAAGTCTAGAAGACCCAGCGCATCCGCACCCAGCCGCTCGTACCGGCGACAAGCCCGATCTATGGTTATATCTATGACGTCAGGTCGGGGCGGTTGATCGAAGTGCCGGAAGCCACTGTAGCCGGCAAGCCCAAGGAGTAGAGGGAAGGGTCACCGGCAAAGGGCACAAAACCTGCCTGCCTGGAAGGTCAATTCCAGGCAGGCAGCAAAGCATCAGTACGGCAAGCCCCCTGCTTCTGTGCTGATCGTCCGCGCCATCGTCGACAATTTCTCCCCCTGGGAGGGGTCGGTAATGTCGCCGGTGGGCGCCTCCACCGTAGTTGCCGCTTGCACCTGTTCGGCAATCTGCGCCTGCAGTTCGGTGGTCTTGATCACACCGCCCGCCGCCGTCAACTCCTGCTCGACGGCTTCCGCCGAGCCTTGCTCGGCGATCACCATGAGCGCCGAGGTTCCCGGCGTCAACGCCTGCCCAAGAAACTCCAGTTGGTGCTTTGGAATCTCCTTGTCGACCACCTTCCCAATGACGGCGCCGGCCGCGGCCCCTGCTGCCCCCAGCACCAACGCCGCGCCACCGGTCAACAACCCGGCGACACCGCCCAGCACGAGCCCCCAGCCGGCGCCCTTGCCGGCGTTGAATTCATGCACTTCCTTGATATGAAGCTTGCCGTCGACTGCGTGCTCGACCAGCGCAGCGTTCTTAAGCCCGACATGTTTGGCCTTGGCGTTTTCCTTTAGCTCTGCAAACGCCTTCTGGGCGGATGACTCGTCTTGATAAACCGCAATCATCAACTTTACTGGCTGATCACTCACGGAATTTCTCCTTCTCTTGCAAAACGAACGACCAGCAACAGTGCGTCTCGTGTTGCGGTGCAGCACCTTTCACCCTGCCACACACCACGCCGAGAACTCCCTACCTACTACTTCTTTCCGCTCTTCACGGCCTCGGCGATTTCCGCTTCGGCCTCAGCGGCGCCAAGTTCGGCAGCGCCTGCGGCAATTTCAGCGACACCCTGGCGCGCCTTCCGCTTGGCAACGCCAAGCGCGGCGCCGGCAGCGACCATCTCGACTGCGCCGCGCTCGGCCAGGGCATCGCTGGTTTCAGCCAGGGCGTCGCTGGCGCGGCGGCTTCCTCAGCGGCGACCATGCGCACGAGGCCTTCGCCCACTTCATTCTCACCGAGCGCCCGCAGGTCAGATCCACTTGCCGCAAGCGCTTGCGCCAGGGCACGCGTGCTGCCCAGCCGCAACACGACTTCGACGGCGATGTCCTGCAAGATTTCGCCACGGTCGGCCAGGAACGCGGCCAGCACGGGCATGCCCATGCGCTCCATCACTTCACCTACGGTTTCGAGTTCGCCGGAAAGACGCGCCAGCTCGAGACCGCGCTCCAGGTCCTCTTCGCCCATCAGCCCCACCACGGCGGCCATGACGTCGATATCTTCCGACGTTGCCAGCATTTCTGCACCCTGTGCGATATCGGCCTCACCGGCCGCGCCGACGACCTGGCTCAACTGTGCGACACGCGCTGCCACCAACGCCGCATCTTCGGCGCGGGTCAGGTCGCTGGCGCCGAGTCCCACCCCGGCCACTCCGACACGCGCAGCCGCGCGCGCCACATCGATGTCGTCCATGCCATCGAGTGCGTCTTCGGCGCCATCCAGCGCGGTGTCGACCGCAAGATTCTCAAGTTCCTGGGCGGCCTTGGCAGCGCTGCTCTTCTTGACTGACGCCTTCTTGGTGGCCTTTGCTTTTTCTACCATGAGATGATTTCTCCTGTCTGAATACCGGTTGTTGAATACGTATCATCAATGGAAGTGATAGGCGCGGGGGCCGAATGCCTATCAAACCGCCTATTGCATCCTGGCTTCATTCTGAGCGGCGTTTAGGATCGCCTCGCTCTCAGATTCGGCAACTTCCTGCTTGCGTAGCGCCGCGACGACATCCTCACCCAGGCCCTGACGCACTGTGGCGGCGCCCGCTGCCTTGAGCGCATCTTCTGCGGCCTGTTCCTGCGCAGGGTCCACAGCTAACACCACGGCAGAGCCGCCGGCAGCCAACGTCGCACCCAGTGCGTTTAGCGCGTCGGACGAGATGCCAACATCATGCAGCCCGGCGCCGATGGCGCCCGCACCTGCCCCTGTGAGCGTTGCAATGGCCACGCCGGCGGGCGGGATGAGAAGACCGACGACAAGACCGGCGATACCACCGGCAATTGCGCCTTTGCCCCAGCCCCAGTCTTTCGTATCCTTCACTTTCAGCCGGTTGTCGGCCGACTTCTCCACCAGCGCAGCATCATAGATCTTTAGCGTCTCCATTTGCTTGAATTGCTTGAGGGCAGCCTCGGCGCCATGCTGATCGGCAAAGCTCCCAACCACTAGCGTAGTGACATGCTTTGACATGGATTGTTGCTCCTTCGACACAAACGTTCCGGTGATGTACGCCAACAAGGTCCTTCAAACTCAGTATGCAAACCAGCCGGCGCCGGTCTTTGAGCAGGTTGCCTGCTGCGGCGCTTGATTGCAGTAGAGTTGCATGGTTTGAATCGTCCCCGGGGTGCACGCGCCCCAGACCACGATGTTTGGCTCCGAAGTAATGGAACCCATGTTCGGGCTATTCCATTGCCCATTCGACACAAAACACTGCGACTGTGGCAGGTTCTGCTGGATGCAATTGGTGTAGTCGCCATAGTCTGTCGTCACGCTCGTGGCCTGCGTTGGACAGGTGCAGGACCACGACGGGTTACAGGTCGCCGGCGCCGGGGTCGCGGTCGGACCCGGTGGGGGCGGCGGTGGCGGCGGCGCCGACCCGCCACCACTCGTGTAGGCCCACGTCAGGTACACATAGGCGGTATCGGTGTACTGCCGGTACTGCACGACCAGGTTGTGATAGCCCTGGCTGAGATTCACCGTCGTGGCAACAGGCTTGCCCGACATACCGGCGCCCATGGTATTGATGTAGGTCACGCCATCAATCTGTAGCGAGATCTCGTCATCGGCAAGCGCATTGAAGGAATAGGCGCCTGCATAGAAATAGGCGCTGGTGGTCATGGTTGCGGTCCAGTTGTCCGCCGGCATGCCGGCACCCGGTGGATTGGTCCCCCAGTTGAAGTCAATGTAGGACGTGTACTGCACGAGTGTCGGGGTTCCTGCCCAGTTCGGATTGTTGAAGAACTGGACAGTCCACGTATTCCCCGTCTGCGCCAACAGCGCTTGCGGCACGACCGCCAGGGTCACCAAGACCAGCGCAGCGATCCACATGAGCGATTTGCGTTTCATGGTTCATGTGCTCCTTGTCTGGACTATGGTTTGGTGAACGGCTGCGGTTTCGCGTCAGCGGCAGGGGCGATGGTCAACGTGCCATTCACCGGGGCAGTGGGGTTTAGCCTGCCCACCCACACCAGATAGTTGCCCGCAGCCGGCTTCGGCAGCACGATCAGCGGGTTCAGATTTGCCGCCCCCCTGCATCATCGGCGCAGACAAAGTTACCGGCTGGGTCGCGCACGAGTAACGTCGTGTCGCCATCTCCTTCAAAGTAGATGCTGACTGCATCGGCGCCTGCTGCGAGATCAAACACGGAATCCGGCGCCAGGTTGACAAGGCCATTGCAGAGCGTGGCGCCGTTCGTCAACTCCACTGCCGGTGTATCACCCGTAAGCGCTAACTGTGCCGTAATCGGGGCGCCCGTCACTTGCAACGGAACCGGGGTCAGTGCGCCAGCGGCACGCGCAATGCGCCCACCTTCAATGCGATCACGCATCGGTAGGAGCGCCGGCACCAGCGGCCGTTTGATCAGACTGCCGAGTGCAAAGGTCCCCAAATCTGTCGCCGGCCGCGACGTAAACACCAACACGCCTGGCACCAGATCTTTGGCAATCCGGCTGCCGACCCAGACGTTGTAGCGTCCCTGCGCCGGCTTGTCCAGCGTGACAGTGGGATCCAGCAACTGCTCATTGGTATTGTCGTTGCATTTGAAGGAGCCGTCGGGCATCTGCACCACGAGTACGGTGTCGCCGTCGCTATAGAAGAAAATGCGCATCAAGTCGGCGGCGCCCTTGTAATCTACGGTCAGGAGGGCGCAGCCGTCACAAAACCGGTGCAGCCGCTTGCGACGCTGTCTGCCGCAACAGGGCCCCCACCCTGCAAACTCACAAAGAAAGGATCGAGTGGGAAACCGGTTTGGGGTTGACCACGATATAGGCGGACGGTGCGGGCGCCGGCGTCGCAGGGGTATCCTGCGCCAGCACCGGAGCAGCGTACCAGCCACCGATGGCGACCGCGGTAAGCAATAACGCAATCACGCACCGCTTGACGATTGCTCTGTCCATACTGCTCGATCTCCTTTCCAATCTGAGGCGCGCCGTGCGCCGAAAAACAGAGAGCTGGCATGGTGGGCGCATGGTTCAGTCGCAGGGAGAGGCATGGGCACGTTACGGCCAATCGCGACCTTCTCTAGTATACGCGTTTTGTTGCGCAAAAGCACATGACGAAAAGGGAGGAAAAAGGTTGGAATCTGGGGTGGCATTTCTACCGGCATTCGCGTTAAAATATGCGTACAAACCAGCCATCATGCTCCAGGGAGAACATCGATGAAGCGCATTGTCTGCTACGGCGACTCCAACACGTGGGGCTATGACCCCCAAACACAGGATCGATTCGACGATACGACGCGCTGGACGCGCGTCCTTGCCCAGACTCTGGGAACCGATTACGAAGTGATCGAAGAAGGGTTGAACGGCCGGACAACGGTATGGGACGATCCGATTGAGGGGTACAAGAATGGGCTGACCTATCTGATTCCCTGCCTGGAGACGCACCGCCCGATCGATCTCGTCGTGTTGATGTTGGGCACCAATGATCTCAAACATCGTTTCAGTTTGACGGCGTTTGATATCGCCCAGGGCGCAGCCGTGCTCGTGCGGGCGATTCAAGCAAGCCAGGCCGGACGCAACGGCGCGCCGCCGATCACGTTATTGATGGCGCCACCGCCCACGACGACGCTTACCGGCTTTGCCGACATGTTCGAAGGGGCCGGGCCAAAGTCCGTCAAGTTCGCAGCCCAGTATGAAGCGGTCGCCCAGCAACTTGGCTGTGCCTTTCTGAATGCCGGCGCCGTCATCGTCTCAAGCCCGCTCGACGGTATTCACTTTGAGGCATCAGAGCATGCCAAGCTTGGGCGGGCTGTTGCTGCCAGGGTGAAGACGCTACTGTGACCGATCATCGTCACCGTCACCGGTTGTGTGCCGATTGGGACGGGGGCGTGAAAATCAGCCAGTTGCGTCTAAGGATGACGGTTGCGGTTTCGGGCTTTGGCGAGCACCCTCAGGGGGGTGCTCTGACGGCGGGGGGGGTGAAAATCGCGCTCACCACCCTCACGGGATGGTGCTCTGACGGACGGGGGACGTGAAAATCAGACCCGCGGTGGTGCTCGACGACGGGGGGCGAAAATCAGAGCCACGCACGTGAGGAAATCCAGATCTTTGAACAGGACAAAAACTTCGCGCGGAGCCACTTTCAGGGATTGCAGATTGATCTTCTTCTGACGCGCAACCGTCTCTTTGACCATGTCCGCAAAAACCATTCCACGCGTGGCCAGTTTGGGAATCGCACGATTCCCGTTGCCACGGTGGAAGGCTTGCTGTTACTCAAGCTATATGCCTTGCCGTCGTTGTACCGGCAGGGCAACTATGCACGTGTTGGACTATACGAAAACGACATCACAACCCTGATGCAGGCGTACGCGCCGGACATGGAACCGCTGCTGGCAGAGCTGAGCCATCATCTCAGCGAACCGGATCTGGCGGAAGTTCGCGCCATCATTGCCGAGCTCCAACCGCGCATCGCCCGCTTTGGCCGCAGCTTCTCAACGCCCGAGTAACCCCTTGATGTCGTGGCGCCCCACGCCCAATGACCCTCTCGTCGCCCCTGGTCACTGTATTTTCCAGTCACAAGCCCAGCAAATTCCAGGTAAAACCCTCACATTTCGCATAATCATCGAGGGATATTCCTGAATCTTTAACTGCCAACGCGGAGTGCGCGGAGACGCAGAGGCGCGGAGAGGCGCGAAAAGAGAGAAGGAGATTGTATTTCTCCTCCTTATTTCTCTCTCCTCCTCCGCGAACTCCGCGCCAACTCCGCGTCTCCGCGTTGATCGTTTTCCCCCCGCAATTCTACCCTTCGCATAACCATCTCTCCTCGCGATTTGTCCATTAAATCGCACACCATATGGTTTCCCATAGCCAGCGCTTTTCATTTCCATTTGAAAATTTTCGTCGTTGAACACATGAAACTGCGATGCTATGCTCATGTACGGAACAGGGCCCTGCTGAGCCGGGTTGCCACAAGCAACACAGCAGCGCACATACAGCGTCCAAAGTTGTACCATCGAATAAGGAGTGAACCATGAAATTCTTCAACGTGCAGGAACGTCTGCACCGCGTGCGGGCCGCAATCCGCCGCAACAAGCTGAACAGCAGTGGCAAGCCGCGCCAGCGGCTGGTGGCCAGCCTGGTGACATTGGCCGTGGTGGCCAGCATGGTGACCATGGCGGCGTGGCCCACCCCGACGAGTGCGTCGTATACGAACGTCTTATACAACGGGAGTTTTGAGCAGGGGTTCACCAGCCAGGCTGGGTGCGGGATGGTGGGGGCGGGGTGGCAGTGCTTCACGAATGGTGGGGCGGCCAACTACGGCTTCTACGATGACCAGTGGGACCGGACGGTCTTTGACGGGAAGCACAGCCAACTGATCGAGATCAACACCAAAGGGATCATGGTTGGGGATGCAGACCGATACGCCGGGATCTACCAGACGGTGCAAGTGGTGAACTGGGCGAACTATACCCTGAGCCTGGAAGGGATGATCCGGACGACGATGCACGACGGGGACCCGTGGCGGTATCGGATCCAGGTGGGGTGGAGTGCCGGTCCCTACGCCGACTGGACGCGGGTGACGAACTGGCAGGACATCGGGCTGGACAACTATTGGGACCGGACGGAGCCACACGGTTTCTTCCACTACAGCACGAATTTGACGGCGCAGGCCGACACGATGACGGTGTATGTGCGGGCGTGGAAGAAGTGGGGCGTGCCGAACGAAGAGATTGACATCAACCTGGATGCGCTTGCGCTGCACGGGCCGAGCCCCTTGTATTGGCAGCACCCGGTGGCCCCCGTGCAACCCGTGCCCCCGAGCTGTGTGGAGCCGTGCGGGCCGACGCCGGTGCATCCGGTGCAGCCGATTGCGCCCGTCTATCCCCCGGTGCAACCGGGGTGTGTGGACCCGTGCCGGCCGCTGCCGCCACCGCCGAGTGACCTGTGCCTGGGGCCGAACCTGGTCTACAACGGCGACTTTGAGGCGGGCTTCTACCCGGTGTCGGTGGGGCATGTGGGGACCGGCTGGGGGTACTTCATCACGGGTGGCGGGGCCAACTACGGCTTCTACGATGACCAGTGGCCGCGGGTGCGGGCAGATGGGCACAGCAGCCAACTGATTGAGATCAACACGAAGAATATCTATCCCCTGGAGAACGACCGCTATGCCGGCATCTTCCAGTACCTGCGGGGCTGGTGCCAGGGGCGACCTATGAGTTCTCGATGAAGGGGCTGTTGCGGGGTGCGGGGAACGAGGATGACCCGTATCGCTTCGCCGCCCAGGTGGGCTACAGCGCCGGCTACCAGGCGAACTGGAGTGCGGTGAGCAACTGGACCGAGATGAATCTGGGGCCGATCTATGAGCGCACCGAGCCGGGGGCGATGGGCGAGTACAAGCTCAAGTTCACGGCGCCGGCGAGCGACATGACGCTCTTCATCCGGGGCTGGAAGAAGTGGGGCATCCCGCAGGTGGAGATGGACTTCAACATCGACGCCGTGCAGGTGCGGGGCTGTCTGCCCACGGGTGGGCCGATCCTTGAACCCTGGTATGACGGGCACAAGGGGTACGACAAGGGTGGTTGGGAGAAGTATGACGGTTGGGACGGGCATGGGCAGGACAGCTACGGCGGCGCCGGCTACGCAGCGATGGGTGGCAGCACCTACAGCGCTGGAGCGGGGATGTGCAGCTACACCGTAGCGGCGGGCGACACACTCGCCTGGGTGGCGCAGTCGATGGGCGCCACGACCTATGACATCGTCAGCGCCAACGGCATCGCCAACCCGGACTTCATCTACGTCGGGCAGGTGCTGAGCAACCCGTCGTGCAGCACCGGCGGCGCTGGGTATGGCGCAGCGTATGACACCGGCGCCGGCTATGGCGCCACCTACGACAGTGGTGCGGGATACGACGCGGCGTACGACACCGGCGCAGCGGTTGCCGACACGGCGCCTGACTACGCGGCCGCGATGAGTGAGTACCAGGTCGCTGCCAGCTATGCGGCGGGTGAGGTGGCGATGGGGGCAGGTGCGGATTATCCCGCCGGTTACGCCCCCCTTACGCCGGGGCAGCGCAGGACTACCTGCCGGCGTCCGCAGCGCCGCAGGACTTCCAGGGCTACACCGGTGGGCAGGATGCCTATGGCCCAGTCGATGCGCTCCCGTATGCGGACGCCGCGCTGCCAGGCGCCGGCTATGAGGCCGTCGCCATGACCCCGGCGGGCAGTTCCTACGCCGTCCAGGCGGGGACACCCTCAGCCAGATTGCGGCCAACGGGCTTGCCGTGCGCACCTTGATGGATGCCAACGGCATTGCCAACCCCAACATCATCTTTGTTGGGCAGGTGCTAATCCTCCCGTGACGGTACGGGTGATTAGATAGACTCCTTCGATGGCAGTGGCAGGCTGCGGATTCCGGCTCCGCAGCCTGCGCTGCAATTCCGGGTTGCCAATCGGCACGAACAACAGGCGAACGCGATCGAACAGTACTTGACATAAAACCCGGAAACCTCAGAAAGGCGGCGCAGTGCGGTGCGCCGCCTTTCGTTTTTCTCTCGCAGCGCCGTACGGTAGCGTACGTGTGTGGTAGACTAACCCGCAGCGAACGCAACAGCGCCAGCGTTTGCATCAAACAACAACTATAACGATCGCTGCAAATGCAACGAGCTGCGGAGATTAAAATTGACAGAGAAAGCACTTGCCCCAACACCGGCCGGCGGTCTCACAGATGCCGAAGCCGCCGAACGCCGTACAAGGCCATGGGAACAACGTAAAGATCAAAGCCGGCCGTTCCTACGGCCAGATCGTGCGCGACAACGTCTTCACATTCTTCAACATTGTGCTCTTCTCATTGGGGGCGGTGCTCCTCCTCTTGGGTTCGCCGCGCGACGCGTTCTTCACCGGCGCCATCGCTGCACTCAATGCCGTTGTAGCGACTTTCCAAGAGGTACGCGCCAAGCGCACGCTCGACAAGATTTCGCTCCTCACCCGCCCGCAAGCAACGGTCATCCGCGGCGGGCAAGAACGCCAGATCACGCCGGACGAAATTGTGGTGGGCGATCTCCTTGTGGTGGCAGCGGGCGACCAGGTGCTGGCTGACGGCAAGGTGACTGCGGGCCAGGCTGATTTCGATGAGTCCTTGCTGACGGGTGAAGCCGATCTGGTGCCCAAACGACCTGAGGAGCCGCTGCTGTCCGGCAGCTTCGTGGTGAGCGGCAAAGTCACCTATGAAGCAGAAAAGGTTGGCGCAGACAGCTTCGCCAACAAGTTGACCGCCAATGCGAAGAGCGCACACCGCGCTCAGACCCCGCTCCAGAGCGAAGTCAATCTGGTCGTGCGTTTGCTCCTGCTAGTGGTCTTCTTCTTTGGCGCCATGATCGCCACCCAGTTTTTCCTGACGGAGAACGACAATCTCCTCGAAAGCGTGCGCGCAACTTCGGTCGTCTTTGGTCTTGCTCCTAGTAGCCTGTTCCTGATGATCGTCGTTGCCTATGCCCTGGGCGCCGTGCGCATCGCCAATCAGGGCGCGCTGGTGCAAGAGTCCAACGCGGTCGAGTCGCTTGCGCACGTCGACGTCTTGTGCCTTGACAAGACGGGGACGTTGACCGCCAACCGCATCAAGTTGAACACCGTGCAGCCACTGGGCGAGATGACCGAGGCCGCAGCGAGGCATGCGCTGAGCGTCTATGCGGCCAGCACTGCCGCCGGCAATCGCACCAGCGAAGCCATCGCGGCCGCCCTACCCGGTGCAAAGCAACCGGTGGCAGCCGAGGCGCCGTTTTCATCGGCGCGGAAGTGGAGCGCGCTCGCCTTTGACGGCGAGGGGAGCAGCCAGCCTGGCGCCGGGGACGTCGCCCCGCTCAAAGGGGTCTACGTCCTGGGTGCGCCCGAAATGTTGCTCTCCCACCTGCCACTGGACAAGAAGTGGCAACCGACTGCGCTGGCCTGGACCGCCAAAGGCGAGCGCGTCCTCGTCTTTGCTTATTCCGAAGAGATCGACCAGTTTGCGGGTGGTTCCGACAAACCGGTGCTGCCGGCCCGATTGACCCCAATTGCGTTGATCAGTTTCACCGACGAACTGCGTCCTGACGCCAAAGAGACACTCGCAGGTTTTCGTGAGGCCGGCATCCAGATCAAGATCATTTCTGGCGATAACCCGCAGACTGTGGCGGCGCTGGCGCAACAGGCGGGGCTGGGCACGGAAGATGAACCACTCAGCCTGCTATCTGGCCCGGAACTTGCGGCCTACGATGGCTCGCACTTCGACACCGCCGTGGAGCAGACCGACATCTTTGGCCGCATCACACCGGAGCAGAAGCAGCACATCGTGCGCTCCTTGCGGGAACAGGGGCACTATGTCGCCATGACGGGCGATGGGGTGAACGACGTTTTGGCGCTCAAAGAAGCTCGGCTCGGCATTGCGATGCAGAGCGGCTCGCAAGCCACGCGCGCCGTTGCCGGTATCGTGCTATTGCAGGATTCGTTTGCGGCGCTGCCCAAAGCCTTTCTGGAAGGGCAGCGCATCATGAACAGCATGGGTGATGTGCTCCGGCTCTACCTGGTGCGCATCTTCACGTTGGCGATGCTGATCGGTGCGATCGCCATGCTCGAAGTGGGCTTTCCCTACACCCCGGCGCAGAACTCAATCATCTCGATCTTTAGCCTCACCATACCGGCGTTCTTCCTGGCCATCTGGGCAAAGCCGGGCGCAACGCCGCACGCCAGCATCGTGCGGCAATTGGTGAACTTTGTCGTGCCCGGCACGATCGTGACGGGTCTGTTTTCAATCTTTATCTACGTCTACTTCATCTACACTACGCGCGACTGGCACTATACCCAGTTGGCGCTCACCTATTCATCAATTGCGATGGGGTTGATTCTGGTCGTCTTTGTGCAGCCGCCGACCAAATTCTGGACTGGCGGCGACCGTCTGGCTGCCGACTGGCGGCCTACGATCCTGGCGGCCGGTTTGTTCGTGCTGCTGATCGCCAGCCCGTACCTGCCAATCCTAAAGGGCTTCTTCGGTCTTGCGCCCCTCACGGATTGGTCGCTGAGGCGAGTTACTCATATTGTCATTGCTGTTGGCGCACTAATGGATGGAGACTGAAAAAATGGCATCTGTCAAACCACTCGATGAACGCCCTGCCTGGAAGGCCCTCACCAGCCACTTTGCGCAGGTGAAACCGTTGCATCTGCGCGAGTTATTTGCAGCCGACCCGGAACGCGCCCGGCGCTTCACCGTCGACGCAGCGGGTCTCTATTTCGACTACTCGAAGCATCGCATCACCGCCGAAACGATGGCGCTGCTGCTCAACCTGGTGGATGAGGTTGATCTTCGTGGCCACATCGACGCGATGTTCCGCGGCGACAAAATCAACGTGACGGAGAATCGCGCTGTGTTGCATGTGGCATTGCGCGCGCCGCGCGATGCCCACATCTTTGTGGACGGCGAAGACGTTGTGCCCGGCGTCCATGAAGTGCTGGACAAGATGTCGGCTTTCGCCGAGCGCGTGCGCAGCGGCGTCTGGCTGGGCTTTACCGGCAAACGGATACGCAACATCATCAACATTGGCATCGGCGGCTCCGATCTCGGGCCGGTGATGGCGTATGAGGCGCTGAAGCATTACAGCGACCGCAGCCTCACCTTCCGGTTTGTGTCCAACGTGGACGGCACCGACTTTGCCGAGGCGGTATGGGACCTGGACCCGGCGGAGACGCTCTTCATCGTTGCGTCCAAGACCTTCACCACGCTGGAGACCATGACCAACGCCATGAGTGCACGCAAGTGGTTGCTGGCTGCGCTCAAAGACGAGAAGGCTGTCGCCAATCACTTTGTGGCGGTCTCCACCAACGCCACCGAGGTGGCGAAGTTCGGCATCGACACTGCGAACATGTTTGGCTTCTGGGATTGGGTGGGCGGTCGCTACTCGATGGATTCCGCCATTGGGCTGTCCACGATGGTGGCCATTGGTCCGGATAACTTCCGCGCCCTATTGGCCGGCTTCCATGCGATGGACGAGCACTTCCGCACGGCGCCCTTTGCGGCGAACCTGCCGGTGTTGATGGGGTTGCTGGCGGTCTGGTACAGCAACTTTTTTGGTGCGGAGACCATTGCGGTGTTGCCATACGACCAGTATCTCAAGCGCTTCCCTGCGTATCTGCAGCAGCTCACGATGGAAAGCAACGGCAAATACATCACACTCGAGGGTAAGCGCGTTACCTACCAGACCGGCCCGATCTTCTGGGGTGAGCCGGGCACCAACGGGCAGCACAGCTTTTACCAGTTGATCCATCAGGGCACGAAACTGATCCCGGTTGACTTCATCGGGTTTAACCAGACGCTCAACCCGATTGGCGACCATCACAACCAGTTGATGGCGAACATGTTTGCCCAGGGCGAAGCGTTGGCGTTTGGAAAGACCACTGAAGCAGTCAAGACCGAGGGTGCGCCGGATTGGCTGGCGCCGCATCGCACCTTTGAGGGCAACCGCCCGTCGACCACGATCCTGGTGGACCGGCTCACGCCCGAAGTGCTGGGCAAGTTGGTGGCAATGTACGAGCACAGCGTTTACGTGCAGGGTGTGGTCTGGAACATCAACCCCTTTGACCAGTGGGGCGTTGAGTTAGGCAAGGTGCTGGCGAAGCAGATCATGCCGGAGTTGGAGAGCAAGGCAGACCCGGCGCTGGGGCACGACAGTTCAACGAACGCGCTGATCCGCCGCTATCGCGCCGGACGTTAGTGCCCCGGTGAATTGGATTCACCGCCTGCTACAGGAAACCGGTTAAAGCCGGTTGGGGTGGTTGGCGCCGATGCGCGAGGGTGACGGTTGTCCCCAACGTGTTGAACCACGTTTCCCGTATCAGGCGCCGAATTGGATTCGGCGCGGTGGAGGCGGGCGCGATCATCGGCGTCTCATGGTTGATCTTGCACACAAAGACTCCGGCTTGCGGCGCCGTGGTTTCGTCAATTTGGCGAATCACGGCACCGCAAGCCGGGATCTTGTTCATTGCGATCGTGTCGTCAGTCCCCCGGTGAATGCAATTCACCGTCTGGTACGGGAAACCGGTTAAAACCGGTTGGGACGATTGGCGCCGATGGGCGAGGGTGACGTTTCTGCGGGTCCACAATGTCGACCCCAAAGTCTATACCGGAGATCCATCCCCGTCTCCCGCCTCACGCCTCACCATCTCATAATATTTCCTACTCGCCTGCGTGCGGTTTCGGACATCCAACTTCGCAAATATCTGTTTCAAATGCTGTTCCACCGTGTGCTCGGCGATGCCCAGTTCGAGCGCGGTCTCGTGATTGCTCTTCCCATCCGCAACCTGATTCAATACTTCCCATTCACGCGGCGTCAGCGGCCTGACATTTGGCGCCATTACACTCTGTTCTCCTCGCTGCTCGTTGTTCTTCTCTCGGGGCCGAATTAGTACGCGCCAGCGCAACTGGAATTCCAGTTGCACCCGGACTCCTTGCAACGAAGTTGTTTCGTGCGAGGCTGACTAAGGTCCACTCGAGGGGCGGCGTTCAAGCACTGTCTGGTGAGGTGAATTCACACTTTCATAGCCTGGGGTGTCAAAAATGTCCACCAAAGTAAATAACGATTACCCAGCATGCCTGCCGCTTCGAGGGGCGCTGGTCCGACACAACCACCGCCCCTCGAACTCAATCTTTAGGCCAGGCAGGCTACGTCAGACCTTCGACTGAAACGCGGGATCTTCAGTAAGGCCCGCAGCCGGGCCAAAAACTTCTTAGTTGTTAACCAGATTCAGGTGCCATGCATTTGGTCACTTGTTTTGAATGCGCCGTTCGTCCCGTCATTACCTTAGTACAGCTTAGGCGGTTGGTCTATACCGTATTTCCGTTATCCTTTCGCTAGTGCTCCGCCGATAATAGTGCTTGCTGGCCTGGGTCCTGCTCTGCACCTCCAGTTTTGTATAGATGTGCTTCAGGTGCTGCTCCACCGTGTGCACCGCAATGCTCAGCGCCATGGCGATCTCTTGGTTGCTTTTCCCATCGGCAACGTGCGATAAGACTTCCATCTCACGCGCTGTCAGTTGATCCAAATATTCCGTCATGGCAGGTCACACGCTCCTCACCGTTTCGTCGCTGCGCTCCATTCGCACAAGCCACTACTAGATAAAATGCGGTGACAGAGCGATTTCTTACAAGGAAGTTGGGGAAGTTCGGGACGATCCCGTCAAAGCAGAGAATTTCCCGCAGGGACGCAGGGGAACAGAGAGGAGACTCCCGCCAAGCCGCCAAGCCGCAAAGAAAAGACGGAGAGCTCCCGGGGAGGGGAGCTGCAGCCAAGCAAAGAGCCGCAGGCGCGGGGGGAGGGACTCCCGCTAAGCCGCAAAGGCAAGAAAAGACAGAGAAGCTCCGCAGGGACGCAGGGAAATGCAAGAAGAAGGTTGGAAGCTAACCACAAAGAACGCAAAGAACACAAAGAAAAGAGCGGCTTTCTCGCATCTTCTTTGTGTTCTTTGCGTTCTCTGTGGTTAGCCCTTCTCCCCCCGCCCTGCGTCCCGGCGTCCCTGCGGGAGATTTCTTGCTTCTCTTCCCCTGGCGACTTGGCGGCTTGGCGGGAGCGTTTCTTCCTACCCCCCGCCCTGCGCGGGGGTTTCTTTCTTCTTCCCTTGCTTGGCGGAGAGATCCTTCAACCGGCGCCGATCACGATCCAGGGCGACCAGTCGATCATGTCAAACCCAGCCGCCCGCAGTTCCTGCTGCGCCGCCCGCAACGCCGGCGCTACCCGGCCCGCCAGGTTTCCAGGCGCTGCAACCAGTAGATTTCGATAGAAAGCATCCATAAACGCCGCCGCGGCCTGATCCGTCACCGGCCACAGACTGGCCACCACGGTCTGCGCCCCCGCCTGCAGCCACGCCCACGCTAAATTCATCAGTTCATTGCCCGCCAGAGCATGGCCTACCCCACTGCTACAGGCCGATAGCACCACGACATCAGCCGCAAGCTGTAGATTCATGATGTCGTAAAGGCTCAGAGCATCGTCGGCCAGCAACAACGCCGTACGCGACGGCGCCGCCGGCTCTGACTGGGTATGCGTCGCAATATGAATGAGGCTGTAACCGCCCAGCGCATGGCTACGGCTCAACGCCAACCAGGCGTCACGCGTCGCCGCGTCGCCCAACAATGCGTCGCCGTTGGCGCCAAGCCGCGCCAGCAATGCCTCCGTCTCCGCAAGCGCCGCGGGTAGATCCGCCGCGCGGCCCTGAAAGTGCGCGACACCACAGACGAGCGCCCGCCCCTCCCGCTCTCGACCCGGCGCCAATGTCACAAGGCGCTGCAATGCCGCCAGGCTGGGTGCCACGACGGGCAGCGCACGCTCTAGCAACGGACCGGCGCCGGCGTTCAACACGCCAAAAGGCAGCGTGTGCAGCTGTTTGTGCGGCGCGATGTACAACACGTGCTGCGGCGATAACTGCGCGACTTCCGGCGGCAACAGCAGCTTCGCAAGATGGCGTAGATGGGGCTGCTGCGCAGCTTTGCCCAGGATGCGATTGCTGTAGACAAGCTCCCGATAGCCCGGCGAACGATCGGTCGCCTGTCGCAGCATCGCCAGATCATACGCGCTCAAGCGCACGGGATAGCTTCGCAACTGCTCGGCGTCCAGATAGAGCACAAGCAGTTGGTCGCCATCCAGGTGGTAGCTGAGGCAAGCCCACGGCTGTGCCAACAACGCAAGCCCACTCCGCAACGCCTCGAGGGCAAGTTCAGCCGGCGCTAGCGCCAGCCCCGCACGCGGTTGCGCCACGCGCAGCGCATCGACAGCCGCTTCATAGGCCGCGCCAAGCGCCTTGATCTGTGCTGACGCACGTTCTGGCTCAACGCCGCCGCCTTGCGCTTGGAATCCAAGACGCTGGTCGGCACGCAGTGCATCTAACTCACTGCGCAGGCGGCGTTCTTCCGCCGCAAGTTGTTCAATGTATGGATCGGTGGTCCCAAGGGCAGCCGTACGCACGCCAATCTGGTTGACAAAGACCTGGGTCTTGGCGGCCTCGACAATCTGTAGTGCCTGCGTGTAGGCGCGCTCCTCCAGCGCCACGGCCAGGGCCTCCGTATACAGGCGCGCCTGCGCAGTGAAATAGCCACTGCTCCCATGCTCGGTGGGCAGCCCTGTCCGCAATGCGGTGACGACCTGCAACGCCGCCATCCAGGCGCTGAGCGCCGCCGCTCTGTCGCCACGCTGTTGCGCCACACGGGCGAGTCCGGCCCAACCACGCCAGGCTTCGGCCGGCTGCAGCGGCGCCAACACGGCCAGCGCAGTGCGCAGGTGGCGTTCCGCTTCATCGAGCGCCGCAGTGTCGTTGCCGCACCATTCGCCGAGATCCAGGTCACACACCGCCGCATCCACCTGCAAGCCACTGCGCTGAAAGTGGGCTTGCGCCGCCTGGATCGCACTCATCCCTTCGGCAACGCGCCCGAGTTTCATCAGCGCCAGCCCGTGGCTCCTACCCGCCAACGCGGCGTGATGCGCCAGGTGAGCCTGCGCCAGCACCTGCTGCGCCTGTGCCGCAACCGGCGCGGCATCGGCTGGCCGGTCCAACGCCAACAGCAGCTCCGCCAACTGGATATCGATCAGGGCCAATTCAAGGGTTCGCGCTTGCTCGACAAACCCCTGGCGCGCCTGCCATAGCTGCGCCAGCGCATCCTCCGGCCGGCCAAGCTTCAGCAGCAAATGGGCGAGATTCTGGTCGCAGTCGGCTACCGCCGTTCTGCGCTCGCACTGCAGAAACAAGCTGCGCGCCCGCTGTGTTTCGAGCAGCGCCAGGTCATACCGCCCGGTCTCCGCCCACACCAGCCCCAGATTCGCGCGGCAGCGCGCCTCGTCCTCTTCCATTGCTTCCTGCCGGCAAATCTCGGCAGCCTCGCCGTAGAGATCAGCGGCCGCCTCATATTGCCGCAAAACGTAATGGACGATCGCAAGGTTGTTGTTACACATCGCCTGCCATACCGCGATCTTGCGCCCGGCAAAATAGCTGCGGACACCATTGCCCACCGCCAACGCCTCGTCATACCGGTTGAGGCGCCACAGCAGAATGCACCGCATGTTGTCCGTCCATGCGACATAGTGCTCCATTGCCTCACCGACGAAGGTCGCATGATTTATGTCAAATAACGCCAACGCCTCCTCGTATCGATTCAGGCGATCGAGGGCCAGCCCGCGCAGGTGGCGGGCAAAGGCAGCGTCTACCCGGCATTCGCGGTCGATCAACTGCGGCTCCACCTCCCGCATTGCCGAAAGCACCGCTTCAGGATTGCTCATGAATTGCGGGCGCGCCACCTCAATCTGCGCGCGCAATACCTCAAGGGGCTCGCCGAGCGCTTCTGACAGTGCCAGCGCATGCTGCGCCGTTTCCAACGCAGCCACCTGATCCGACCGGTAATGAAAGAGTTGCGCTTTCAAACGTGTGGCACGGGCCTGGATCAGGAGGTTCGGGTGTTTGGACAGTTGTGCCTCAAGGTGGGTAAGTGCCGCCTCGGCACTGCGATGCTGGCGGAGTTCTACATACGCACGGACTTTGGCAAGCGCACACCACGCCATCAGGTCAGTGCGCCCAGAGGAGGCGATCGCCGCCAAGAGATCGCCCACCAGGCGCAAAGCCGCTTGAAACTCCCCCAATTCATTGAGCGCCAGGGCAAGGCCAACCTGGCAGTCAAGGCGGAGTGTTGTCCCAGGTGGCGCCAACCGCACTGCCGCATCGGCATAGACCCAGGCCTGCGCTGGCGCCTTCGCCAATCGATCACGGCTCCACCCATGTAGTTCGGCGGCAGCCGCTCCGGCAGAATTTCCATTCCGGCGAAGCGCCGCGTCGGCACAGGCGGCAACCTCCTCACTTCGCGTTTGTTGGACAAGTGGGGTCAAGTTGCCCTTCTTTTTTGAGATCCTGGCGAGATCAGTGAATGACAAATGCGATCTCAAAGACACCGGCTTCATTCACCAGCGCATCGTCAACGCTCGCCAGTGAGACAACGCCAAGATCCGCGCTGCCATCGGCGCCGAGGGTGGCGCGGCGAACAATCGCGTCCCACGTTAAATGCACTTCAACGCCCGGTGGCAGCGGCTGCGCCCCGGCAAGTACGACATGCAGGTGCAGTTCGTCCGGAGTCGCCAGCTGCCGCGTCGCATAGACTTCCACCAGGAACTGCTCCGCATCGATCTCCACCGTCTGCGCCAACAAAGGCTGCACCTGTTCACCTTGCGCATCCGGCCATTCGCCGTCGCGATAGGCTGCGGCAGCCAACGGTGGACGCCGCAGCCCTATCAGGAATTCGGTTGTAAAACGAAAGAGCATGCGGAGTGGATTACCGGTCAAGCGCGACTGGAGCACCATCCGCCAGGGTGCGTCCTCGCACCTCCGTCAGAAAAGATAGATCAGGCGTGCGCTCTGCCAACCACGGGGCAGCGGCTTCTTCGAGAACTGGCGCAGTCTCTGGCTGCACTTGCGCCATGTCCTGCAGGAGGCGTTCCATTTGGCTGCGATACGTCGCGGCGACATCCGGCTCGCGCAGTTTTCGCAAAAACTCGTCGATTTCCTGAGTAGTTGACACGGTCACTTCCAATCTGGCACAAGGCCAGCGCTACAATCTGTCGCCAACACTGTGAGCCTGCGCACAGTCAGTCACCGCACATGATCCGCAGTTCTTTTAGCGCACGATGGCGCGGTGTACACAAACCCTTTCGTGCGGCCAAGCCGGGTTGCAATCTCGTCATCGCTCAGTCCCGTAAAGTAGGTATAGACGATCACCGCGCGCCATTCGTCCTTGTGGATTCGCTCGATTGCTTCGATCAATGACTGCATTTCAGTCGTCAGCGCCGCCAGATCCTGCACAGGCGCATGCCCACCCATGTGTGCGCTCTCTGTCAACGGATAGTTGATGCCGCGCTCTTCCAGGTCATCCAGTGAACTTATGGCCGGTTGCCGGTCCAGCAGATCGCGCGACCGCGTCAGGTATTGCAGCACAACATTCTTTAAGATCGTCTGCACCCAAAACTCAAACGGCACGTCACAGGGAAACACACTGACGAAGACGCGCTCACACGCCTGTTGAGCAACTTCTGCCGACTTTTCACGCGCGTATTCGGCGCTGACACCCCGCTGCACCAACAACTGATAGGCCCGTCGATCCAACTGATCCCACAGCAGGCGCCAGGCTTGCGGATCATTGGCGGCCAGTGCCGTGATGCGAGCCTGTTCCTGGCGGTAGACATCCACCACGCGCAGGTGATACGCAGTCCAGGATCTGAGCCGCTCATCACCATTTGCTGCTTGCGCCGAACCTGGCAGACTGCTGACCTCGGCGTGCGGCGCTGCGACGAAGTCGCGTGAATCGGCATTCATCCGGCTGATGACTTTTTGTGCGCGCCCGGCATTCAGATTATGCGCCAGGATCTGTAGGATGACTTGGCGGTCGCGCGGCGGCCATTGGTTCAGCAGCGCCTCACTGACGGTAAGTAGATCGCGAAAGGAGGCGTCGTGCGCGGTGGCGGCGCCGGATGCCTGGGGAGAAGCATGCGCGCCCGGAGTCTCTGCATCCGTTGGCTGACCCAACTGCGTGTTGTAATCCATGCCGACCTGACCGAGTGTCGAATGTTTCCGCACAACGTCCAGCGAGCAGGGGTAGGATGATCATAAAGTGTCTTGGCGGCAGGCGCAAAAGGCCCACTGCGCCATAGCCGAAATATAGGATGTCGGGTATGATACCGCTATGACCGCATCGGGTGGCGTCATTTCCCGCATCAAACGTTCCTTTCATGCTTCAGCCGGCGAGGTCGTCTTCGGCATGGAAGATGGCACCGTCTCCATCTTCGGCCTCGTCTTTGGCGTCGCGGCAACAACGGACCAGAACAGCGTCGTGTTGATCGCCGGGGTAACTGGAGCCATTGCCGCCGCGGTTTCGATGATGGCCGGCTCTTACCTTGACATCGAGTCCCAACGCGACCAGGTGAAGGTGCAGACCGAGGCGGTAGCGGAGTCCGTCCGCACGGATGCGGACGCCGCCGCACAACGGGTGAAGGATCGGTTGGTGGCAAGCGGAATGGATGCAGTGTCAGTGGACAAGGTACTGGCTGCCATCCGCAACCAACCTGCCGCACTGACCGGTATGGCCACGGCCCTCACTGTGGCTGGAGAAAATGACGAGGAACAGGGGCCGTTTTCGCACTCGATCTGGATGTTTGTGGCCGATCTCTTTGCCTCCCTGGTGCCGGTGATTCCGTTTGTGTTTCTGCCCATGGGGACAGCGCGGATTGTTTCGGTTGTGGTCACAGCGCTGATGATGGCCATCCTCGGCGTGGGCCGCGCCCGGTTGGGACATCGCCCGACGCTGCGCACCGTGCTTGAGACTGTGGCGATCGCCGCCGCGGCAGGCGTGGCCGGCGTGCTCGCCGGGCAGGCAATCGACCGGTGGTTTGAGGCGTGAGCCTCGTCACTTGGATTTCAACTGAGGGCAAACCAACGGCAACACAAATTGTCAATGGTCAATAGT
This sequence comes from Candidatus Fredericiella danica, assembly GCA_016713335.1. GTDB lineage: Bacteria > Chloroflexota > Anaerolineae > Caldilineales > Caldilineaceae > Fredericiella > Fredericiella danica. Next base: position 115,307 of record JADJPH010000023.1, read on the forward strand.
CAATAGTCAACGATAAGGAGAGCCTTGACGATGTCCAGCCAACATCTGATTACAATCGTAGCGGGCAGTTTTCCCGGCGCCGATGACGCCGAAAATGCCTTGAAGCAGGTTCAAAAGACCAAAGGCATCGATGTTCATGACGCTGCCTACGTCCAGCGCGCGGCAGACAATAGCCTGCATGTGAAGGATGTACATCATTGGGGCTGGGTCAAGGGCGTGGTGGCCGGTGGGTTGACCGGTGCCCTCGTTGGCCTGGTCGTGCCGCCCCTGGGTGTGGTATTGGCAGTGGGTGGCGCAGCAGTGGGTGGCGTCGCGACGGCGAAGGATCATGATATTTCGCCGGAAATGCTGCAAAAACTGGGCGAGACGCTCACAGCCGGCAGCTCTGCGGCCCTGGTCGCCGTCGATCCGATCGACGCCGAAGCCACGGAGGCAGTGTTCCGCACCGAAGGCGCGACAACGATCACTGCCAACTTCCATGCAAACACCGTGGGCGAATTGACACCAGATGGCCCCGAGTCATCGCTGATCGATCAAGCAGCGCAATACGGGATTGAGGATCAGGCAAGAGGGCAGTTGAGACAAAGAGACCGGGAGACAAAGAGACCGGGAGACAGGGAACACATCACAGATACGGAGATTTCTCGCAACCATGGAAAGTGAACATAAGCCTGAGGCGCAGCCAAATGATGTGGAGAGCGCCGGTGACGCATTTTCCGATCAAATCGCACGTGTTGGCGACCGGATTCTTTCCACACAGACCGAGGTGAGCCGTTTCGACCGGTGGGTTGAGTTCCTGGCGGCCGTCGTGCTGTCGCTGGCCACGGTGGCGACCGCCTGGGCCGGCTATCAGGCCGCGATGTGGGGCGGCGAACAAACGCGGCATACGACGGCAGCTACTACGGCCAACATGCAAGCGGCGCTTCAGACCAATATCGCCCAGCAACGGGGCAATCTACAGGCAACGCTGTTCGTACAGTGGGCCACCGCAATGAGCGAGGAAAACACGGAACTGGCGGATTTTCTCTACGCACGGTTTCCGAAGGAACTGCGCGTTGCGACCGATGCCTGGATTGCGACGAAACCGCGCGAGAATCCCGATGCGCCGGGCACGCCGTTCGAGATGAAGGAATTTTCCTTGCCGGAAACGGCGCGGGCGGCTGAATTTAGCAAACAGGCGGAGGACGAATCGGCCCTTGCCGACGCTGCGAATGACACCAGCGACCACTATATCCTACTTACCGTCATTTTTGCGTCGGTGCTTTTCTTTGGGGGCATCAGCGGCAAGTTTCAATCCAAGTTCATCGATCTCGCCATGCTCGTGATGGCCGGCACCGTGTTTCTAGTCGCACTGGGGGTGCTGGCTACGTATCCGGTGCAGTAACGATACGTCGTGTAGGGGAATTGTAGATTGAATTGCCGCAGTGCGACAAGTGCACTAACCGAGTGGAGTCTGGTCACACAGAAAGAATAACCACGAGAATCCGTGAGGGCGGTAAGGTCTCACAGCCATCGGTTGGGTGAGGCCAGACAACATCCTCTGGCCTCACCCCGACAAGACACCTATTTCGTCCCACGTAGGAAGGGCAGATACATATCCACCGGTTTGACCGTCAAAGTGACCAGAATGGTGGCAGGGCTATTGCCGGCTGGCGACGCAGCAACGCTAATCACTCCGTGATAGGTGTCGGGATCGAGCCCATCGGGTAAAATTCTGACCACAAGCGTGGCCGGTACAACGCCCGCCGCGGGATCTAAGCTAATCCACGGGGTGTTGGCGCTGGCCTGCCAATTTAAGCTGGTGTCATTGCTGCTGCCCAGATTGATTTCGAATTCGCCGGCCTCGCCGTTGGCCACAACTGTGTACTGAAGTGCACCCGGCGCCAGCGACAGCGTGGGCCGCTGCATGACCTCTAACACGACAGGTATCTCGAGCGGAGCGTTTGCCGCACCCTCGGCAGCTATCGTGATTATGCCTTTATAGGAACCAACGTCGAGCCCTGCCGGGGCGATTGTGACCTCGAATTGGGCCGGCAGCGTGCCGGATGTCGCATTCAGGCGGATCCACGCGTGATCAGCACTTGCCTCCCAAGCCAAGCTACTATCGTCGCTACCGCCAAGCGCCAATTCGAGTGTAGCCGCTGCCCCACCCTCAAAAACGATGTGACTTAGGGCATTGGGGCTGGATTGGATCAAGATCGGCTCCGGCGCCGCGCCACCCACGACCGCAATGTTGACTTGAGTAGAGCGCTGCATCCCATTGCTGTCGGTGGCGGTCAAGCTGATCACATGGTCACCGGTGGAAAGGTTGACCGTATCAGAGATCGTCCCCGTCCCCAGAAAACCGTCGATGCTGGAACTCCATATCAACGAACTGCCCGAAAGCGTCCCATCCTCAAGGTCGTAGGCCGAACCATTGAGAACCACACTTTGACCAGGCCAGAAAGTAGCCAAAGGAACTGGCGAATTGATCAGCACTTGGGGAGCATGTCCTGGGATGAAGAATGGCGCAGAGATGGCCTCCCCGCCCAGGAAGCCGTCGCTCGCCAACACGCGCACGCGACTGTTGTTGCCGCCCGGTATCAGGCTTGAATCAATCGTATAGTGGTTTTCGGTCAGACCGGTGACCTGCGTCTGCCAGGTTGCACCATCATCATTGCTATACAGCACGCTGAACGAAAGCGGATCTCCGTCTGCATCGGAGGCCGTCCAAGCAACGTCAAGTGTATCCAACGTGTGGACGCTTCCCTGCTCTGGTGCAGGCAAAGTGATTTGCACCACGGGCGCTGTAGCGCTCGCATTACGAGTCGCGACCACTTGCGAGCCAACACGGATCTCAATTTTGGCAAGGCCTTCAATGGCAGGCACGATTAGTGCAATAACGGCGGGACGCCCCACAACCTCTTCACCATCGGTCAGTTCCATGGGGGTGAATGCATACGTCTTGAGGTCATTGCCATCGGCGTCTTGCAGTGCTAATATCCAATCACCCCCGTTCGGCACCGGCACCTGCTCGGTCTCGTCGAGCACACAACACGCTCTCCAGGTTGGCGGTCTCTATTTCCAGGTCGGCCATGCCCATAACGACAAGAAACGATCACCCGCTTCCATC
>JADJPH010000024.1 GCA_016713335.1 Candidatus Fredericiella danica
AGTCGGCGCAGGCCGACTTAAGCCGCTAGCCGAGGTTTCAACCTACGGAGCCAAAGCCGCGGCCAGCCACCGGCATCACCCTGGGACCGCCGCCTGGGACCGCCGCCTGGGACCAAGGTCCCGGCTAATAGCGAAAGTCCACCTACGTGGACTGGCCATTTACCCAATCTGCAGTCGGCGCAGGCCGACTTTGGCTGTTAGCCGGGGTTTCAACCCCCGGCAAGATCCCAATCAGTTTCTACCCCGTTGCACGCTAGTTGCAAATTTCACAAATATCTGGTATATTTGCCCTAATTAAGGTTCTATTCAGGTTGCTTTTCCCTCGTGTAATCTGTTGAGGGACGACGACGCTGGCGATGTCGCTGCAGGCGCTGCAGCCGCCGGATCCTCCCGTCGCCACCCGCGTCGATTGGTGAGCGCCAGACATCGACCTGGCGCTCACCATCAAACACCTATCCATTCCTCTACGAATCCGCTGAAGTCTCCCTCCCCCGCCACGCGCGCAAGGTGGTCGACGGATGGCAGTATCCGTTCCTTTCTGAATCCGCTGTAGTCTTGTGGATCGGACAGGATTCGAACCTGTAACCAAGGAGTTATGAGCCCCCTGCTCTGCCGTTGAGCTACCGATCCGAGATGTTGAGGTCAATGACGAGGTGTGAGAGCGGGTAGCGGGAATCGAACCCGCGTATTCTGCTTGGAAGGCAGATGCTTTACCATTAAGCTATACCCGCACCCGGCGAGGTAAAAAGGTCGGGGAGATAGGATTTGAACCTACGACCCCAGCGTCCCAAACGCTGTGCGCTACCAAACTGCGCTACTCCCCGATAAGTATCCCCAAGAGTACACTACGCCGCAAATTTAGACAAACTGCTGCGCCTAGCGTATCACGTATTGTCTCCCAGTCTCCCAGTCTCCGTCCCTGTCTCCCTGTCTCCTTGTCTCTTTGTCTCTTAGTCTCCCTGTCTCCCTCTACCACGTCCACTGCAGCCCCTGATCACTCCAATTGCCTATATCGCCAATGATCGGTGCGATCAGTTGGGCCGGTCCCTCCACTCGCCGGCACCGCATAGATCTTCCACCCACCGTCGCGGTTGCTCACGAACGCCACCCACTCGCCGTCAGGGCTGACGGCCGGTAACGCATCCAACGCCGGATTTGGCCGTGAGATTTATCACCTCACCCGTGGCGGTGTCCACCCGGTAGATGTCGTTGTTGCCGTCGCGACTGCTGCTCATGAACGCCACAAAACTGGCATTCGGCGCCCAGGCCGGGTGCGTGTCTTCGGGCACGCGGGTCAGCGGCACATGGTTGTTGCTGTTGCCGGACATGGTCCAGATGCCGCAGTTGTTGCCTGAATCGTCGCACCCGCGATACGCGATCTGGTCCGCACTCGGACTCCAACTGGGCGATTCGCCAAAGCCCAGCGTCTCGGTGGCGCCGTCGTTTTCTGCCCAGACGGTGTAGATCCGCCACCGCCGGTCCCCTTCACGATTGCTCGCAAAGACGATGCGGCTGCCCTGTGGATTCCAACTGGGCGTGCTGTCTTCGGCATAGGTGGTGAAGCGGAGCGTCAACCCTGTGTCAGGGTCAAAACCGGAGATGCCCGCCATATTGCTGCGCAAGTTGCGGAAGGCCAATCGCGTACCATCCCCGCGCATCGCCGGCTGGGCGGCGTCTTGCAGCAGGAGCTGCGCCGTGCCCAGCCGCACCGGCATCTCCCAAATCTGGGGGCGCCCGAATTGATGTCTTTGGCGGAATAAAGCAGCGTGCCAACCTTGGGGCTTTCATCGGTCGTATCCCCACTGGTCACCGGCGCGGACGCGGCGGTGGGCGCGCCGCCTGGTAGACCGAGGGTGCTCCCTGCGGTTGCGCTCGTGATTGTCGTGCCGGTGAGTCCACCGCTGGCGGCAAGGTCGCCGTTCTGGGCGCATTCGGTCTCGGCCGCATCGCGCTTGGTGGCGATCGTCGGATTGTTGATGACCGACAGCGCCGATTCATATTCTTCGGTGGCCAGACACCACTGTTCCCCACCCGCCAGTTGATCGCCGTAGGCCGTGTGTGCATCCTGCAGCCGCGATTCGACGTCACGATACTGGGGCTCTTCGGCGTAGAGATCTTCCAGCGCCTGAATGGCACGCGGCCAATCCGCATCAGAGTAGGTGAGTGCGTCCAGGTACATGGAGATTAGATCGCGTTCGCTTTGAACGGTGGGGTCGGGCTGCAGCGCCAGCGCCTTATCGTAGAGCGTCAGCGCCTCTTCCAGGTTGTCGGCATTGTCGCTGGCCGCTGCCAGGTTGGTATAGCTTGCGCCGAGCAGCGCGGTGACCTCCGCCGGGCGAAAGCCGGGACTCGACTGGCGCAGCGCAATCAGTTCGTCCAATACGACCTGCCACCGGCCTGCCTTCCCTGCCGCCTGCGCGTTCCCATCCGGCCAGGGCCGGATCGCCCGCAGGTGTGGCCCCGGTTGGGGTGACAGCCCCTGTCGTCGCCACCGCCGGCGCCTGGGTTGGCGCCGTAGTGGCAGGCGCCTGCTGTGCCGCTGCCGGCGCCGGCACGACCGCAGCGACCGGCGTGCCCGCGGCCGCCAGAGTTAACAGATTCTGGATGCCCTGTTGGGCCACCGCGTTATTCGGGTCAAGGATGAGCACCTTCTGGTATTGCGCCAGGGCTTCCGTAAGGCGCCCTTCGATCTGTAAATCGGTGGCCTGCTGGAGGGCGATGCCGATCTGTTGGCGCTGCTGGATCTCCACCTGGTCCTGCCCGGCACGAATGCCCATGACGACGGAAAAGACGAGGATGGTCAGCGCCAACACCGTAATAGCGCCGGCAATACCCCACGCCCAAGCCGGAAACCGCGACTCACTACTCATTACAAGAACATCCCTTTATCATTAAAAGCCAGAGCCTCCCGCCAAGCCGCCAAGGAGGAGAAAATCAGAGCCTCCCGCCAAGACGCAAAGCCGCCAAGGGGAGAAAATCAAAGCCTCTGCTTCTTCTTTGTGCTCTTTGTGCTCTCTGGGGGAAACCCCTCTCCTGCGTCTTTTCTTTGCGTCTCTGCGTCTCTGCGGGAGACTCTCCCCCCGTCTTTACTTTGCGTCTCTGCGTCTCTGCGGGAGTCTCTTCTTTACCGCGACGCAATCAATCGTTTCTACGCCAATTCAGTGGAATTGGCAATTGCTTTCGGTCCTCGCGTCATCTATCTCCGAACCCGCGCCGGTTCCTGCATATCAAATGCATTCCAAACCGACGCCCTCAATCGCCAACAGGCCCAAACGCACGACACGCATCATTGACCATTGACAATTGACCATTGGCAATTGACAATTTTTCCATCCCCTAAAAATTCACCCCCGCCACCAAGATCACATTCGCATACGGCGTATACTCCCCCGTCCGAATCACCGCCTTGCTGGCCGCGGTCTCTGCCTTGAACTGGCTATGGGGCAGCGTGCGCACCGGGACGCCCGGCAGCAACTCCGCCAGCGCGGCCATCACCTGCGGGCTTCGCTCAAGCATTTCCGCGGCCACGACGATTTCCTGGACCGTCATCTCCTCCAACACCATCGCAACCACATCGATAAACTGCGGCAGATTCGGCCGCACCATCAAATCGATGCGCTGCGGACCGTCCGGAATCGGCAGCCCCGCATCCGCGACGGTGATCATATCGAAATGGCCCAGATTGGCCACCACGGCCGACACTGGACCGTTGAGAATCCCTTGCTTCTTCATATACCCTCTTTACAGCGCCCGCTCGCGCAATAGTCTGCAAGTCACGTCCGCAAGCACCGCCGCGCCCAGCGGCAGCACCGATTCGTCGATGTTGAACACAGGGGTGTGATGAGGGCGATGGTCATCCCCGATCTGCGCGCCAAGCATAAACATAGCGCCCGGCGCCTTGCGCGTCATAAAGGCGAAATCTTCTGCCCCCATCATCGCCTCAGGCGGCAGGAGCACATCAAAACCGGCAATTTCGGCGATGGATGTGCGCATCACGTCCACGACCAGCGGGTCGTTGTAGTTCCGAAGCATAGCCGGGCCAGATGTCGAGCGTGTATTCGCCACCCAATGCCTGGACCACCTGCAGCACCTGCGCAAGTTCGTCGCGCAGCCGTTGCCGGGTGTCGTCGTCAAAGCTGCGCATCGTGCCGTTGAGATAAACCTCGCTGGGGATGACGTTGCTGGCATTGCCGGCACGGATACTGCCGATCGAGATCGCAGCGGCCTTGGTGGGGTCGATGCGCCGGGCGCGGATGCCATGGATGGCGTTGAGCACCTGGGCAAGAATAAAGGTCGGGTCGATGGCCTGGTGGGGGAAGGCGCCATGCCCGCCGGTGCCTTTGATGACGATCTCAAAGGAGTCCTCATTGGCGGTGCAGAAGCCTTCGCTGACCATGACTTTGCCTGCGGGCATATCACTGGCCACATGCAGGGCGATGACGGCATCGACGTCATCAAGCGCACCGTCTTCGATCATCCGCACCGCGCCGGACTTGTTGTCGTCGTCGGACATCTCTTCACTGGGCTGGAAGAGAAAGCGGATCTGACCGGGCGGGCGGTCGGGCATCTTCGCCAGCATGTTAGCAACGCCCAGCAGCATAGCGGTGTGTGAATCATGACCGCAGGCATGCATCAGCCCCGGCGTCTGCGAGGCATAGGGCACATCGTTCGCCTCCTGAATCGGGAGTGCGTCCATATCCGCGCGAATACCGATCACAGGCTGGCCCTCGCCCAGGTAGCCCACTACGCCCGTCTTCCCGACGCCGGGTTGCACCTCCAGCCCGAGTTCGGCGAGGGTCTCAGCGACCAACCCCGCCGTGCGCGTTTCCGTAAACCCAAGTTCCGGGTGCATATGAATATCGCGCCGCCACGCCACGAGTTGCTCCGCCATCGCCTGTGCTTGTTCGTAGATCTCTTTAGAAGTCGTCATAAGATAAATTCGCAGTCTATGTTTGCGTACATGCAGTTGATTGATTACCTGCCGGTGTCGTTGCTTACCTACCGTCGCACATGCTTGCCTGCCGTCGCAGTGGCACGCGCGGGGCATTCGTTATTTAACCCCATCGCCGATCGCACTGTCAACTTATTATGGCAATCACCCGTCCCGCCGCATGTCCGCACACCTCCGTCGGAGCACTGCATGTCAGTGCACAATCCCGTGAGGGTGGTAAGTCCTCCCGTCCCGCCGTCTGCCAGAGCACCGCACTGTAACGGTGCTGATGTCTCCGCTTTTTCATCCCCTTACTATCCAATCATTACGAGTGGTAGAATACATTCATCCCCTGGCTGACCGCCCACATGAACGGAGCGCAGCAATGAAGATCGAACCCTTTGCCCTGGAACGGTGGCTGACCCGCCACGAACTGCATGTACGCTATGACATCGCGGAGAGTGGCATTCTACCCCTTACCATGCACGATCTGCTCAACTTCGAGCCAGCTGATGCGCGCGCGGCGACGCTGGAGCAACTGCTGAGCCTGCCGCTGGGCTATAACGAGGCGGTCGGCACCGCTGCGCTGCGCAGTTCGCTGGCAGCCACCTACGCCCACTGCGACCCGGACAACATCCTGGTGACCACCGGCGCCATCGAGGCGAACTTCCTGCTCTTCAACGTGCTGCTCGATGCGGGCGACCACGTGATCGCCCCCTACCCAGCCTATCAGCAGTTGTACAGCGTGCCGCGCCATTGGCTGCGACGTGTCCCAATGGCGCATCCGGCCTGAAAACGGCTTTCGCTATGACGTAGACGAACTGGAGGAACTGCTGACACCGAAGACGCGGCTCATCGTGTTGAATACCCCTCACAATCCAACCGGCGCCATGATCCCGGACCAGGATCTGCGCCGCATCTATGCGTTGGCCGACAGCGTGGGGGCCAGGGTGCTGTGCGATGAGGCATACCGGTGGCTGGCGGTGCCGGGCGGTGAGGCGTTTGCGCCGCCGGTCTTTGACCTGGGCGAGCGGGGGATCAGCGTGGGTACGCTATCGAAACCGTTTGGCCTGCCGGGGTTGCGCGTTGGCTGGATGGCCGCGCCAAAGGAGATTGTCGCCAAATGTTGGTCGATGCGTGACTACGTTTCGCTCAGCCCGGGCAAGTTGAACGATGCATTGGCGCAGTTAGCGATCCGGCATCGGGCACAGATCGTGGCGCGCAACAGTGCGATCATCGAGGCGAACCTGGCGGCAGCCCAAACGTGGATCGATGCAAACGCCGATCTGGTCGACTGGCAGCCGCCCCGCGGCGGGCTATTGGCATTGCTGCACTACACGTTGGCGATGCCTTCACTGGCGTTGGCGGACAGACTGGCGACGGAGTACAGCGTGATGTTGGCGCCGGGGTCAGCATTCGGCTATGAGCAGTATTTGCGCATCGGCATCGGGCAACACCCCGCTGTGTTCCATGCCGGGCTGGCTGCGGCAGGCAAATGTTTTCGGGCCTTGGCTGAATCAGAGACTAACTAGCTCTTTGTCTCTTTGTCTCTTTGTCTCTTTGTCTGCCTCACCGCGCCCTGATTAATTTGTCAGCAACCGAGCCTTGCGGTATACTCCTAATCCATCAAGTTCGGGGCGTAGCGCAGCTTGGTAGCGCGCGTCGTTCGGGTCGACGAGGTCGGTGGTTCAAATCCACCCGCCCCGACTGATAAGCGCCTCTAGCCAACTCGCTAGAGGCGCTTTGGTATTACCGCCCGTCATTCTCCTGGTCTTTTTGTGTTCTTTCTCGAAGGAAACCGGCTATGCTATCCCGCCGCCGTGTTGCCGTTCTGGTGATTTCGTCAGTCGCGTGCCTTCTCTTGGCCCTCAGTTGGAGCGCACCAACGATAGGTCAGGACGGACCGGGGGGGACGGTGCCGCCGATGACGCCCGTCCCCGACAAGACCATCAACTTTCCGATTATTCGCCGCACCTACCCCATCGGATTTCCAAACCCTAAAGACAAATCCATTGGTCAAAGCCTTAACGCAATCCTGTCCTGGTTGCCCATGGATAGCCGGTTGTCCGGTGCACGCTACACCGTGTTGCTCGAGGCCAACGACTCCACACCGGATGTGGTGATCGCCCAGGACTATTATGGCGCGGCGCTCGACACCTTCACCTTTACCGAAAACACTCAATACTATTGGCAGGTCATTGGTACGACTGCGAGTGGTGTGAGGCATGCCAGTGAAGTTTGGACCTTTCGCACCGATGTATTCGCATATCCGCCGGACGTCGATGCGATGGTTTCAGTCCCCGCCGGCGAGTTCACCATGGGCTGCGATCCAAAACACTCAGGGTTTACCTGCCTCTTCAATCAAAACCCGCTGCACAAAGTCTACCTAGATTCATTTAAGATTGACAAATTTGAGGTCACCAACCGTGAATACCGTGCGTGCATGGATGCCGGCGCCTGCCAGCCACCACGCAAATCCACGAACGACAGGAACAAGCCCTACTTCTTCGAGCCCAAGTTTGACTACTATCCGGTCATGTTCGTATCGAACTGGGATGCCCAGGATTTCTGCGCTTGGGAAAGCAAACGCCTGCCCACAGAGGCCGAATGGGAAAAAGCTGCCCGTGGCACGATTGACACGCGCCCGTGGCCCTGGGGGTATGAGGGTTGGGACTGTGGCCGCGTGAATCGTTGTTCAGAGGCGCCGGCGCAGGTAGACGACTATCACGGAAACCAAAGCCCGTATGGCGCAGTCAATATGTCCGGGAACATTTTCGAGTGGGTCCAAGATTACTTCTACGATTTCTATTATTGGCAGTCGCCATACAAGAATCCGGTCAATCAGGTACAGCCCGGACCGATTCCGTACTTCACTATCCGTGGCGGCAGCTATCACGACAATTGGTGGTACGCCCGCATCAATCATCGTGCGGGGGGACACCACGGCGACACGCCGGGCGACGACGCTCCGTACTTCCGCAGCTACCGGGTGGGGTTCCGCTGTGCAAGTGCCTTGACGGCAGCTGAGGTAGACAATTACCCCCAGCCATCGGTCAATCCGATGCCACTGTCACCTTGACCGGGAGCGGCATTAACTGATCCAGTAGCGGCGCTCCTTCACCGTCCATGGCGTTCAGCCGCTGCAGGGTATTCTGATCATACCAGCCAGTCACCAACGTATAGTCTCCTGCTTCGGCGTCTGGCGGAATCGTCAGTGTGAGTTCATCATCGAGAATCTCATCTTTGACCCAGGTTGACGCTGGGCACGCGCCAGAGCAGGGGATTCCGTCGGACTGAGTCAAAGGTGCACCGTCTGCTCCCAAGAGATGCACGAACCGGACAAGCGGGAGCGGAGTTGGCTGCGCTACACGCCACACCAAAGGCACTGCAATCTGCTCGCCCGCTTGCACCACTTGCGCCGGAGCCGACTTCAATCCAAGCAGATTCACCAGGTTGCCAAATGTCGCCTCCGCCGAGACTCCGATCGGGGGAGCTTCGAAGGTGTGCGGACGACCCTCAACCGTGAGATCCCCAAGCTTCATTTCTCCCTTCGAAGTCGCTTCATCGTTTACAGCGATCCACAATTCGTACGTCCCATTTGCGAGTGCCGGGGGGATGGTCAGATCCTGCCAGTCACGCACAACTTCCTGGGCGCGCCATTGTGATGTAGGATACGCACCGCCAATGGGGGATATAGTTTGCGCTGCGACATCATCGTCTGCCGTGCGCAGTTGCAATTCCACTTCGTAGTCGGCGGCGGGTGATTCGTTCGCCTCCCAAAAGAACGTGACAGGGATCTGCCCACCTGGGGCGACGCTCGAGACCGGAAGATCATACCCGATCAGCTTGAGGTTTGGCGCCATGTCAGGCGCATTCTGTAATGGATACTGCGGCGCAACGGTCTGTGGCTGCGTCGCAGGCATAATATCGACCGAACCGATCAAAACGTCGATCAGCGCAGGATTACCCTGTGCATCCAATTTGGGGTACGGGCGGGGCGTTTTGTCTTCGTAGACTTTCAAGAAGAGTTGATACTTGCCCGGTGGAATGGCCGGCAGCGTGGGCAACACATGGTACGTATTCGTTGTCTCGCCCTCTGCCCACATGCGCTCAAATGGGTACAGATCATCGACGAGCAGATCATCGACCTGCCCGGCCAGATGGCCTGCTTCATCTTTCAAAATGAGGCTCGTTTTCAGATCATAATCTATGGGTGCCTGTGAAACCCACTGCAACACCACCCAGATCGGCGACCCGGCCGGAATTTGCCGGCTGGTGGCGTCGATCATCGCCTCGCCAACGGCAGCCCGTCCATAGTCGACACCCGTCAACTTCACCTTGCCGTCAAACGAGTCATCGCGCGGCGCAAAGGTTCCGGCCACGCATGCCCGTTTGCTCCGGCACTTCGTACACGAGGTACGGCATGCCGACCTCATCGCTATTCCGTTCGGCGACAAATGCCCCATATTTGTCAAGCAGGAACTTCACAAGGTTCTTCGGATCACCGAGGATGTAACCCGCATCCATGAAGCGATAGGTGCTTTCGGACGGAGAAGGCTTGCGTACTGGTACCCCTTCAGTTTCTCCTCCAAGGTTTGCGCTGCAGTCTGCGGATCGGAGTACACGGACGTATAACCGGCTGCGTCATCGTAGAGAAAATCAATTGCCAAAAAGTCTTGGTGATATTGAAATAGTTCGGTGAGAGCGGCAACAGCCAGACCGAATCGGCGCTGCCATGCGCCCCTAGATCGTCGGCTAACTGCACGTAGTTGCCTAGAAACGCACCGTCGAACTCCCGCAGATCACTCCAGACGCTGAAGTAGGAATAGACGCTTGTCGTGGCGCTGAACAACAAAAACGGCAGGGGCAGCCAGTTACGGAGGATATGCCAGCGCGGCGTAAGCCACTGCCCGGCAAGCACCATGGCAACCACCGGCAACACATACACGATCGGAATCATGCCGATGGCCCGCAGCGAGTGTGGAATTCCTTCCGAACTCAACACCGCCGGCAGCGAAAACAGTACGAACCAGGCGAGCAAAAAGAAATAGGGGCGACGGCGCCAACGAATCACCGAAATGAAGATGCCCGCCACCAACCAAAGTCCGAGTACAAAATCCGTCGCCGATTGCGCCGCCGGATTATGGCGGAGATTCGGATCTGCGGAGGCGAAGAACATCAGTGCCGTCTGGAGAACAGTCTCCGGCAGCGTTGCCGGCGCGCCATCCCCCTCGGCAGATGGGTTGAAGACAAAGACTGCGGCAGTGCGCCCGATGAATGCGTCCGGATGCTGTAGGTAGTACAGACCAAGTGGTGCAAAGACCACGGCGCTTACAACGGCGATCATGGCAACCGCACCAATGACCTGTAGCCGCTGCTTGCCCGTCATGCCACGTTGGAAGAGGCTGAACCCTGCGACGATCACGACGAGCACCGGCAGCATGCGGGCGGCAGTATATGTATAGAGCGAGACGCCAAGGGCAACACCTGTCAGGATCAGCCAGAGCGTGGGAAATTTGTGTTCTTCCGTGAGTTTGCGCCAGGCGCGCCAGAACAACGCAAAGGTAATGGCGGCGAGCAAGGGCAACATGTTCGCACGAAAGCCGATCCGGCTCATGCTGATATGCCAATAGCCAAACGCCATGAACAGCGCCGTCCAGGTTGCAAGCCGCCGCGGCCCAAGGGTGCTCCCGACAAAGGCTTCACGAACCATCCAGTACGCGGCTGGAACTGCCAGCGCGCCGATGATGGCAGCCGTCAAGCGCAATGCATACGGCGTTGCGCCCAACAGGGCAACCACTGCAGCCTGCAGGTAGATGAAGAGCGGTTCGCGCCCCTGATTGCGGGGAAAGAAGACGGAGTTTTTGCCCTCCAAAATATTCAAAACATCTAGACCGTTGGCCGCTTCATCGTTGTGCAACCCAGGTGGAAACTCGTGAAGCCGGTAGGTGCGCACGACCAGCGCCGCCCCAAAGATCACGAGAAGGATGGCGATTTCGATCAGCCAGGTGCGTTTTTCGCCTGTGCGCTTTGCGCTGCCGGAACCGGCGTTGCAACATCACTGGTCATTGCGGATCTCAATTTGCGCGATTACCATGCGGTCGCCAGGCAGCGTGGTGGGGCCGCTCAACACCGGTAGATTCTGGACTGGGTCAAGATGGTACATCCCGGCGGTCACCAGGTAGGTTCCGGATGGGATATCATCACCGATCGGGATCTCGTGTTCGTCAATGAAGATCTGGCCCATCTTCCCAACGTGTGATCGGGATATGCCCAAACGTGGAAATCTGGTCCACCTGCGCCACGCGCGCACTGTCGTCGGGTGTCACCAGATGGATGAAGATTTGCCGGTCGTCGGTGGGGATGCGGTCTGTGTACCAGTAAAGACGCAACTCCAAGACGTCACCCGGTTGCAGTGTCTGCTGGTTCAGGTCATAGGCCAGTAGTTGCACCCCATCGCCCAGCACCGCCTGATAGGAAGCCGGCTGCCGCTCTATCGCCGGGATACGTGAAATTCCAAGCACGGCGCCGGCGAAGAGAACCAGAACAACGCTGGTCCATAGTACCTTGCGACGAGTCGGACTGAACCACACCAGCGCAACACACATCCCCAGGAGCGCCAGGAATGACACCACATCCGCCGCCTGGCGTAACGGCGTTTGCTCAAATTGTGCCGATATCTGATGAACTCCGGCGGGGACTTCGATGCTGACCAACCCCAGTTGTTCGCTGGCGCTTACCGGCACGGGTTGGTCGTCAACCGTAGCTCGCCAGCCGGGGAAGTAGACTCGATGCAAACGGAGTGTGAACGGCGCATCCGCGGTGGTCTGCACATTGACCCCATTCCGCACCAGGCTCATCTGATCAATGCGTGGCGCAGACGCGGCCCCGGCGGTAACCGCCGGCGGATCTTCCGGCGGCAGGGTCACCACGTTGGCATAGACGCTCATCGACGCCGGCGTATAGTCGATAAACAATGGAAAATTGTTGGCGCCCCGCCGCTGCAGATCGGCGGCGTTGATCTGCTCCTCGGGAATCGACACCCAAAGGGGCAAGTGCTCGATATTCAACCCATTGGTGCCTGCCAGGATGGCAGCCACCACGATGAGTCCGTTGATCAACCAGCGAGCCCAGGCGTGCCAGCGTCCAAATCGATCCGAGTTCAGCAGCATCCCGATCGACAAGGCCACCGCCAACGAGCCGGGACCGTAGAGTCGCCACGGAAACTGGATAAAACGCACGAGCGGTGTGTGATCCCAGAGCACCCGCGCAGGCTCAAGCTGGACAAACAGAATCACAAGCCAGCCAAGAACCAGGAGCGCAGCATTGAACCTGAGCGCACGGTTTTGCAGCGGCAGCGTCACCAGCGCAATGACACCCAATACAGCCGACAAAAGGCCAAACCGGAAACGGTCTGGACCGGCAAATGTGGCATACATGGAGCGCTGGACCAGGTCCGCTGACGTCGCCCAGCCAGTTCGTCGCGATCGTCATGTTGCCAGCATCATCGATTCTGCGCGAGTAGCGCAGTTCGGCCAATGCGGCGCCCAATAAGGCACTCAACGCCAATCAAGCATAAGTGCTGCGCCCATCAACAGGAGGATCGATACTGCCTGGCATGCAGCGCCAACAGCACAGCATAGAGCGTGGCCACCGGGATCATGAAGAGCGCGCTGATGTTATGGGCAAGCATCAGCAACGCTACCAGTATGGCAGTGGCGCAGACCGCAATGAAGCTCCGATGGGCTACCTGCCGGTGCATCGCCCAGAATAGCCACGGCATGATTGCCAGCGCCGTGCTCTCTGCGACCGCACCGCGCTCGTACACTACGACCAGGATATAGGCCGAAAACATAAACAGGATCGCGCCTGTGACAGAGCCTATTCTGCGACCGGTTAACCAGCGCAAATACCCGTAGATGCCAAGCCCCGCCAGCAGCAGATTGACGGACAAGACAAGTTTTGCCGACGCAATAAAGCCAAAACCCAAATTGTAAAATAGGATGCCCATGTAGCTGGACAGCGGCGGATAGAATTGAAATAGTGGGGCGCCGTACCCAAAGTATAGATTGGGACCAAAGCGCGGATAGAGTATGCCCCGCTGCCACGCTGCGTCCAGTTCGAAGATCCGGTAGACACTCATCAACATGTCGCCGGGATTTTGCATACCGGGCTTCCACAATTCAAAAGTCGCAAGAATCGTGACGCCAATCAATACGACCAGGGCGATCACATCGCTCCACGTCCAGGGCAATCTCTTCTGGCTCTGTACGTCTATAGGTCCTGCGGTCTTCACTGCGCTACTCATCTTGTCACCGTGCCAACAAACAAATACGGACCGTCCGCCGGTGTGGCGCCGTCAGCCCGTGCGGGAACCACGAGATCCCCACCAAAAGGCGCCAGACCGATCTCGATCCTGTACTCTCCAGGTCCTGCCCAATCTGGCCACCCAATTCGCAATGGATCGCGCACCACGGCGCCGGCTGGCCATAGCTCCGTGTTCCAGCGCCCACCCCCTGGCGAACCGCGCCCCTCCCAGACCAATGTACCGTCGGCAGCCGTGACGCGGATCACCCGCCGCCAATCTTGCGACGGCGCCACATCAGCCCGCCAGTATAGCACTGGTGCCGGCTCCAATTCCCAACTCGCCAGCATCAATTCACCAAAATCGACGGTTGGATCACTTGCGCCATTCGTCAGCAGCGCCGGATCAGCCGTCGCCGGCGGTGCAAAGGCCGGCAGCAGCACGCCAAACAGACCGTACACACCAAGCAACAGGCTTACGCCCCCGATTGCGATTGTGCCAACTGGTAGCAGGCGTTGCGGCAACCAGATGAGGATGCCCGCAGTATACAAGATGACAGTGCGCCGATTGCAGGGTAGAGCAGCCGGCCCTGATCCGTGCCCAACGCCGTCAACGAATACTGCCAGATCCCAAACGCCGCTGCCATCACCGCCAAAACAAGCACGGAAATAGGGACGCGCCCATCACACCATGCGCGCCGCACAAACACCGAAGCGACGCCAAGGAGGCTGACCAGCGTGACGCCGGCCAGCAAGAGATAGAGCCAACCCGGCATCGGAATATGGCCCGCGCCACCAAATCTACCCCAGAAAGAAAGGAACCAGCCTTGCAGCAGCCAGCCGGTGTCACCCCATGTCCAGGGCGTCGTCCGCAGATCGATCGTCTGCCGCACCAATTCCATGCCAAGGGGATCACCATATTGCTGCCAGTTGCGCAAGAGCCACGGCGAACCGATGAGCAGCGCCGGCAGAAATACCGCCAGCCCCGTCGCCAACCACCGGCGCCACGATGCAAAGGCGCCATGGCAAATCCTTCACCCAGGTCCACAGACCTTTCCCGGCTGTGGGCGCCAACACGCGGCCCAGGCGGGCAGCATCCGCCGCGCCCAATAAGATTGCAACGCCAACCACCGGCCACAATGACAGCGTACTGACTTTCGAAAGCAGTCCCAGCCCTAGCGCCAACGGGGTCCACCAACCAGGATCGCCACCGCCCGCCATGCCGCATGATCGCAAAGGCCCCCCACAGCCCCAGCGTACCAAAAAGCGCTGCGGCATTGTCGTTGTTTACGGACCCACCAATGAACGAAAATTCCGGCAGGAAGGCAAGCAACCCAGTAGCGCCTAATGCCACTGCGCGCTGATTTGGCAGCGCCGTGCGCGCCAGGAAGTAAACTGCGGCAACAGTCGCCGTACTCAACAACACTGACCAGAGCCGCACCAGGTGGAATGCCAGCACCTCTCCCTGCCACGGCCAGCGCTCGCGTGCCGTGTGAATGAAGAAGTTCGGTGACCACCCTGTGCGTGGCGCGAATTCAACTTCGGGATTCGCACGCAGAAAGTCGTTGGTCGGATCAGAAATCGAGGCAACCAGTGCAGCAGTGATGTGATAGAGCGGTGGATGCTTTGCCTGTGTCATCTTTGCACCCTGCGGCAACTCGTGTTCGCGCGCCAGATGCACGATAAACGCCCAATGGTCCGCTTCGTCAGGTGCTTCACCCAGTGGGTTGAGTGCGCTGTAGGCAAAGGCCAACAGGAAATGCCCAAGCAACAGCAGGGCAAGGAGGGTATGCTCCATGCGCCGGCTCATCGCTGCACCTCTAGAACGCCGGCATCGACACGCGGATCCGCCGCCCCCACAGGGGCCAGCGGTGCATCCGCTGCACCGGGTCGGTAGACCCCGGCCTTGAGCGCATACTTGCCGGTCGGTAGATCTGCCGGGATAGGAATGCGCTGCGCCGTTTCCAGGACAAGTCCAGGCAGCCAGCGTTCAACGGGTGCATACTCGCCACCAAGCGGCGCGTCTTGCTGCGCCACGACCGCACCATCCGATCCCAATACATGGACAAACACGGTTAACGGCTCAACCGGACCTGAAATGGACCAGGTCAGATTAACCGCCGCTGTCTGGCTCGCATGCACAACCTGTTCAGCGCGCACTGCCTCAAGGCGCACCGGGCCAAAATCGGCCCCAATCGGCGTTGGCCTGGCGTGCTCCGCCAGCACCCCTGATGCACCCAACAGAAACAGCGCACCGACGACACACCAGGTGACCACGGCCCACCTGCGCCGGCGGGTCTGTAACAGCAGCCAGAGCACGACTCCCCACCCCACGACGGTCAACAGCCGGCCAAACCACACTGCTGGCGTGGCGCCCCAGGTGATGGTGACTCGATGCGCTCCGGCTGGCAGATCCACGCCAAGCTGGCCAAGAGAACCGACGGGGCGAGACGGAACGCCAGCCCCGTCTACCGTGACCTCCCATGCGGGATAATCGAAGCGATGCAGGATCAGAATACCCGGCTGCGCAAGCATCACCTGATAGGTGGCGTCAAGGTATCCTATCGCCTCAGGCTCGGCTGCCAGTGCCACCGGCGCAAGCGACGCCGCCGAAGATCCATCCGACGGGGCGCGGCCAATCGCCCAGCGCTGCTCCGCCACCGTGTTTGGTAAAAATTCCCCGGTCCAACTCGCGCCGACCTGGCCATGCTGAGCATCGAATGCCCACATCCCTGCCGTCGTGATATCGGCTGCCGCCCCTTCGGCAGGCGAGACCGCCAACCGATCGCGCTGTAGGCAACAAAGTAGACGAATAAGGCGATGCCCACCCCCACCTGCACCCTGGCGCGTCGCCCGCGTTCAACTGTCCACCCTCCCCCAGGTGCGACGTTCGCCCAGGCAACCGCCAGCAAGATCGCCAGCACGGGCGTGAGGATAGCCTGCCAGCGCCAGGGAAATTGAAGTTTACCAAGCAACGGCTGTAGCAGTTGCCAGACGAAAGCGCTGCTAGCCGTCGTCAGCCAGATCACAGTGACTGCCGCCGCAAGGCAGCAAGAGGGCGGTTCGCAATGGCGCAGTGGACTTCCTTGCCACCCCAATCGCAGCCAGCAGCAACACGGCAAGAATCCAACTCGGCAGTGGTACGGTCGGCGCCGCCGCCGCCGGATACGGATAGACGAGCGCCCAGGTGAACAGATCACCCCAGGTGGCAAAGTGATTGGCGTAACCCGCCCCACTTGCGCCGGCGCCAATCCCCACCCAGCCGGCTTCCATTAGCGCGGGAACCCAATACCAGGCGCTGAGGAGGGCGCCAAGCAGCACCGGAACCAGAATGTGAAGACTGTATCTCCAAAGCACCGCACTTCGAGCTTCGGCCCTTGGCACCCGCACCAGTGTGACGATAGCCAATAGAATCCACGCGCCGGCCGCCATCACGGCCGCCATCATGGCCGTCAGATTATGGGTCAGGATCAGCCCGGCCCAGCAGAGGGATGCAGCGAGCCCCCCCGGCGGGAGACGCCACACCTTGGAGGGAATATCACCTGAGTTGACCGGCGGCCAAGAGAAATAGACGATGAGCGGTAGCCACATAAATGCAGCAAACTCAGGCAGCGCACCGCGCACAAACAAGTCGTAGAGTCTATAGGGAAATAGGAGAAATAGCACCGTGCCGGTAAGCGCCGCGATCCCGCTGCTCCGGGTGCGGAGCAGAATGTACATGGCCGCCGCAGAGATACCATAGCCCACGGCCAGGCTGATGCGCACCGCATCCACCACGCCAACGCCGAGCCAGGCAAGGAGCGCCGGTGGATAGTAGAAGGCGGGCGAATAAAAGTTGAGTACCGGGTACCCATACCCAAAGGAGAAATCAGGGAACCAGTGAGGATAGAGGACACCGTAGCGAAATGCCTCACCCAAGGCACGCGTCCGCTGCAGATGCAGCCAGCCGTCCGGAGTGTCAGGCCACTTTGCCAGCGACAAGAACAGGATGCTGGCAGCCACGGCACCCATCACGAGCGCCGGCGCCCATGTCGCACGCCTTGCTGCCGTCCGGTTGCGGCGCCCGGTCTGCGGGGGTCCGGACGCTGCCAATGCGTTGGGTTGGTTCATGAACGCCAGCCCCAGGTTGTGCGCCTACTCTTCGTCCGCCGTCTCAGCCGGCTCATCTTTGACGCTACGCAAATGCGGGAATAGGATCACTTCGCGGATCGTGTCCTTGTCTGTGAAGAGCATCGTCAAGCGATCAATGCCCATGCCAAACCCACCGGTCGGCGGCATACCGTAACTTAATGCCTCGATGTAGTCTTCATCGATCGGATGCGCCTCGTC
Source organism: Candidatus Fredericiella danica (assembly GCA_016713335.1). Lineage (GTDB taxonomy): Bacteria > Chloroflexota > Anaerolineae > Caldilineales > Caldilineaceae > Fredericiella > Fredericiella danica. The sequence continues at coordinate 17,564 of JADJPH010000024.1, forward strand.
ATCACCGTGACGCGCCCGGTAGTTCTCATCGATAAATCGCTGCAATTGATCGATCGGATCGTTCAACTCACTGAAGGCGTTGCAGACTTCCATCCCCGCAATGAAGCCCTCAAAGCGCTCGACCTGGCGCGGGTCGTCGGGCGACCCCTTGGCCAGCGGGCTGACATCGCGCGGATAATCGATTAGGAAGGTCGGCTGGATCAGGTTTGGCTCGACGTACTTTGCCATCAGGCTGTCCACCAACTTGCCCCAGTTGCTCTTCGGGTCCGGATCATGGCCGCGGCGGCGCATCTCGGCGGCCAGCGACTCTGCGTCCTGATACGCCTCATAGTCAATGCCGGTTGCATCCAGAATCGCCTGCCGCAAAGGAATGCGCCGCCACGGTGGCGTCAAATCAATGTCGTTGCCCTGCCACGTGATCATGTGCCCGCCAGTCACCTTTTCGGCAACGTAGGCAATCATATTCTCTGTCCGGCGCATTACGTCCTGATAGTCGGCATAGGCTTCATAGAACTCAAGCTGGGTAAACTCCGGATTGTGCTTGAAGCTGACGCCTTCATTGCGGAAGTCACGCCCAATCTCATAGACGCGGTCGATGCCGCCGACGATCAGTCGCTTCAGATAGAGCTCGAAGCTGATGCGCAGGTAGAGATCTTGATGGAGCTGATTATGGTGCGTCGTGAATGGACGCGCCGCGGCCCCCCCGTAGATCGGCTGCAGAATGGGAGTCTCGACCTCAAGAAACCCATCATCATCCAAATACTGGCGCAAGGCACGCACGATCGCCGCGCGCGTGCGGAACACCTCACGAACGGGCGGATTCGCCATCAAGTCGACGTATCGGCGCCGGTAACGTTTCTCTGGATCCCGCACCCCATGCCACTTGTCGGGCATTGGTTTGAGCGCCTTGCTCAAAAACTGGATCTCATGGACTTCGACGCTCAGTTCCCCAGTCTTGGTCAAGAACAGAGGTCCCATGGCGCCGACAAAATCGCCAAGGTCCACCAACTTCTTCCAGACTTCGTCATAGAAGTTTTCCGGAAGATTATCTTTGCGCAAAACAATTTGCAGAGAGCCACTGCCATCTTCCAGGTCTGCGAAGCTCATCTTGCCCATGATCCGGATCCGCTTGATGCGACCGGCCACAATGACATACGCGTCGCCGGCGTTGCCGCTGTCGAACAGTTCGCGGGCCTGCGCAATCGTATGGGTGCGCCGGACGCGTGCGGGGTACGGATCAATGCCGGCGGCAAGCAGGTTACGCATATTCTCGATGCGCCCGCGTGCTTGATCGGGCAGGTTGGCTGGGTCGAAGAAGGGATGGGTCGGCTCGCTCACAGTCTATTCCTTGAATCCAAATTGAAAGCGTGCCCGGCACGTGGTCTGTGCCGGGCACGCGCAACCTATTCAGAATAACACAAACTGCGCTGGACTATCCTATTTCACGCGCACGATTTCAAACGCAATCTCGCCGCCGGGTGAGGTGACAATCGCGCTCTGGCCAACGCGTTTGCCCAACAGCGCCTTTCCCATCGGGCTTTCATTGCTGATGCGCCCCTTTGCTGGATCGGCCTCCGGAGGGCCAACGATCGTATACGATTCCTCGTATTCGGTGCCTGCTTCGCGCACGATCACGGTGCGGCCAAGGCTGACCGTATCCGGCGCCGCGGCATCGTCGGCGATCACCTTGGCGTTTTTCAGCAGCACCTCCAACTCACGGATGCGCCCTTCGAGGAAGCCTTGGGCCGTCTTTGCTTCGTCGTAGCCGGCGTTCTCACTGATATCGCCTTCAGCTTTTGCTTCAGCAATCATTTGGGCAACCTCACGCCGGCGTGTGGTTGTCAAATACTCAAGTTCTTCCTTCACCTTGCGCAGACCTTCTGCTGTCAGGTAAATCGGCTGATTATTCGCCATGGGTCCTACTCTCAATAATCAAAAATCTGTGCCTTCCGGCACAGGTGCGAAAACAGTGCAAGCCACCCGAACTGGGGGTTCAACGAAGGGCGCACCGCCCAAAAACAATTACGACGACAGGTGCTGGGTAAAGACAACGCATTGCTGTGACAGTATAACGTTGCGAGGCAATCGCTTGTTTCCTCAGCCTTCCGAGCCATCTGACGGAAGATTGGCGCAAGCACTACGTTCACCGGTCACAGACGATTACACACAGAGTACATAAAAAGCACCGCCCTGAGGCGGCGCATCTACTTGCCCTGTCTACCAAAGCAACAACCGACCTTCGGTGAGGTCGGCTAGATGACAATTGCTATTATAGCGCAGACCAACACCGGTGTAAAATCGTGATCATCACCTTAAGTGCTCAACCCTGAGTAAGAACAGGAAGTCATCGATGGACGGCTCAGACCCATTGGCAACACCTTTCGATCGCTTCGCCCCGTTCTATGACGGCGACTATCGCAACTACTTCGATGATATTGAAGCCATCGGTGTGTTGGCCGAAGAAGCAGGCGATCCCATACTGGAACTTGGGTGTGGCACGGGTCGTGTGCTCATGCCCCTGGCGCTTGCGGGGCACCACATCACCGGCGTTGATCTCAGCCCGGCGTTGCTTGACATCGCCGGGCACAAGGTCGCCGAACAGCGGCTGCAGCAGCAGGTTGAGCTCATCTGTGCGGACCTGCTGACCATGCAGCTGCCGCGCCGCAACTACGCTTTTGCCTACTGCACAAGCAACACCCTGATGCACTTCACAACCCAGGCTGATCAGTTGTCGGTGCTGCGCACGGCGTTCCATCACCTACGACCGGGCGGCCACTTCTTGATCGACTTGTTCAATCCTGATGTTCAGCGGCTCACGGCGATCAACGGCTTGATGGAACTGGCAGACCGGTGGGAGGGCGAGGGGGCGGGACATGAAGTCGTCAAGTGGAGTGTGCGGACTGTGGATTGGGCAGAACAACTTCAAGAAACTGTCTTCATCTATGAGTCTATCCAGCCGAGCGGGCAAAGCACGCGCACTGCGTGCCCATTTATGCTCCGCTTCCTCTGGCGCGGCGAAGCCGAACTGCTCCTCAAGGCCGCCGGTTTTGTTGTAGAAGATGTTTGGGGCGATTTTGACGGTGGCGGTTATGACGCCACCAGGGACCATTTAATCCTTCTGGCACACAAAGAGTGAAAGTAACATGATCGAACCGACTAAACTACACCGAGCCACTGAACTGGCACTGGCACGTCTATTGCCCCGCATCGAGCAAGCATATGCGAAGGCAATGGGACCATCGGATTGGAAAACATTCCGGCGTCGCCTGGACGAGCATTTTCCAACCCTCTTTGAACAGTTGTTGATCCTGTACGGCGATCAATACGACTTCTACTACCAACTGGAACAGGTGTTGGCGCTGGCAGCCACCACCTGGGGCGAGCGGCCCAAGGAGCTAAAGAAACTGGACGAATCACGTGAGGCAAACCCTCAGTGGTTTCAGTCGGAGAAGATGCTGGGCGGCGTCTGCTATGTCGACCTTTTCGCCGGCGACCTGCGCCGCTTACGCAAACAAATCCCCTACTTCCAAGAACTTGGGCTGACCTACCTCCACTTGATGCCGCTCTTCAAAGCGCCATTGGGGGATAACGATGGCGGTTATGCCGTCAGCGACTACCGCGAAGTAGAAGCTCGATTGGGCACGATGGACGACCTGCGCACGCTTGCCGCCGAATTGCGCAAGGCCGGCATCTCGCTTGTGCTCGACTTTATCTTCAACCATACTTCTGACGAACATCGTTGGGCAATCGCTGCGCGCAGCGGCGATCAGGACACACAAGATTACTATTTTCTTTATCCAGATCGCACGATGCCCGATGCCTATGAACGCACCCTGCGCGAGATCTTTCCGGACAAGCATCCAGGCGCCTTCACCTATCGCACTGAAATCGACCGGTGGGTCTGGACCACGTTCAATGTCTTTCAGTGGGATCTCAACTATCGAAACCCAGCCGTCTTCCGCGAAATGGCAGGCGAAATGCTCTACCTGGCCAACGCCGGTGCGGAAGTGCTGCGCCTCGATGCGCTCGCCTTCACCTGGAAAGAAATGGGCACCGTCTGCGAGAGCCTGCCCAAAGCGCACACCCTGGTGCAAGCCTTTAACGCACTCCTGCGCATCGCCGCGCCCAGTCTGCTATTCAAGTCCGAAGCCATCGTGCACCCGGACGAAGTTGCGAAGTACATCAGCAGTAGTGAGTGCCAGCTCTCTTACAATCCGCTGCTGATGGCGCTGCTGTGGAATTCACTCGCCACCCGTGAGGTGCGCCTGCTGCGGCAATCTCTGTCGCGCCGCTTCCAAATTGCGCCGGATACGGCGTGGGTGAACTATGTACGCTGCCACGACGACATCGGATGGACCTTTGACGATACCGACGCCCAGGCGCTCGGCATCAATGGCTATGACCATCGCCGCTTTCTCAACGCATTTTATACGGGGCGGTTTCCAGGGAGCTTTGCGCGCGGCTTGCCTTTCCAGGAGAATCCCCGCACCGGCGACGCCCGCATCTCGGGCATGCTGGCATCCCTGGCCGGTCTCGAAAGTGCTCTGCGGTCGGGCAACACCGCTGAAATCGAGTTGGCGGTGCGCCGCATCCTGCTCGTCCACGCAATCATCTTGAGCATTGGCGGTGTTCCCCTGCTTTACCTCGGCGACGAAATCGGCGCGATGAATGACTACGGCTACGTCGAAGACCCCGCCAAGGCAGTAGACAGCCGCTGGGTGCATCGCCCACGCACAGATTGGGCAAAGAGGGAAGTGCGCCATGATGCAGCCACCATCGAGGGGCGGATTTATCAGGGACTGCAGCATCTCATCGCAGTGCGTAAGGCCACACCTGCGTTCGGGGGCAATAAGACCGAAGTGATCAACGTTGGCAACGACCATGTCTTTGCTTACGCCAGGATCAGCACAGGTGGGCAACGGGTGCTGGTGCTTGCAAATTTCTCAGAAGGTACGCAGGCAATCGCCGCCAACGAATTGCGCCTTTATGGGCTGAACTATCACTTTGCCGACCTCGTTACACAGCGCGACCTTGTGCTTGGCAGTGAGCCGCTGGTGCTTGAGCCTTATCAGGTTCTTTGGCTGCAGGCCGGCTGACACACGCCCGAATCAATCAACAAGCGCCGCCCAGGAAGGGTTTTTGCTTCCTGGGCGGCGCGTTCTCCGCTTGCACCCACAACACCGGCAAAACCTTACGCCTGTGTAATCTCTGTGATGTGTTTGTATCTATTTCTTGGCAAGCGTTGGTCTGCCACTCTGTCCAACGTCGACAAAGCCAGCGCCGGCGCTCACCAAGCATGCCGCAAAAGCTACATGGTCAACGAATGATAGCTTTTGTCTAGCATTCTTCGTCGTGCGTGTCATTCGTCGATCTCAATGATTCGCTCCGTGATATGCCCGCTCTCCCGATCGCACAGCATCACTTTCAACCGATTGCCATGCATGCGTTCTTCCTTGACCACTGCCATGCCGTCGACCAGCCGTGGCGCAACGGTGATCCGCTTGGCCGGTTCGGGTGCACGCCAGTCGGCCAGGTTAATCGGTTCCCACTTTCGGGTCTTGGCCGACTTGAAACAGGCATCGAGCACCGCATTCACAATGTAGCCATCATAGAACGTTTCCATTGGCTGTCTGCCACTGTCCATCGCCTCAAACATATCGGTGAACATGTGCGGATAACCAAGTTCGTGCACCTCGTCGCCAACCGGGAAAAGCCAACCCGTCTCGGATTCGGCCTTTTCTGCAACGTAGCCGCCACTCGCAGCGGTGAACATCTCAAAACCGGTGCGCAGGAAGTGATTCGTCCAGATTGTGCCCGCCGTACCCGCCACTTCGTCACGGAGGTCCATCCCCCCGCGGAAGGTCCAACTCACTTCAAACTGCCCGATGGCGCCGCTCTCAAACCGGATCAAAGCGATCGCATTGTCTTCCGCAGGGATTGGATGGACCAGTGTGTCGGCCCAACACATCGCCTCGACCGGCCGGTTGTTCTTGCCCATGTAGTTGCGGATGATCTCGACGCAATGGCACCCCAGGTCGATAATGGCACCGCCGCCCGCCTGCTCCTTGTCCCAGAACCAGGCGCTGTGCGGGCCGGGATGCGTCTCACGTGACCTGGCCCAGGTGACGTCACCTAATGCACCCGCCTGCACCGAAGCCAACGCCTTGAGTGTCTTTGGGGTGTAGGCGAGATCTTCGAGGTAGCCATGAAAGACGCCCGCTTTCTCCACCACATCCAGCATGTGCCTGGCTTCTGCGGCGGTACGGCCGAGCGGCTTGGTGCAAAGGATTGCCTTGCCTGCCGCTGCCGCCATCTCGATGGCCTCGATATGGCGGAAGTTGGGTAGACCAATGACCACCGTATCAATCTCCGGATCCTGCACCGCGGCTGCCAGACTATCGGTAGCCTTTGGAACATCCCACGTCTTGGCAAAAGCCTCCGCGCGTTCTTGCTGCCGCGAATAGACCACCGCCACCCGATCTCGCCCACGCTGTCCATGGAGCGACATCGTATAAAACATCCCAATCAGCCCCGTGCCTAACATCGCAACCTGATGTGCCTTTTGCATATCGAAATCTCCTCCGAAGAGACTCTCTTATAAACTCAGCAACCAACTCCCTACCGCTTCCCAATCTTCCACACCTTTCAAGGCACGAGTCAAACCCTCCCGCCAGGGCGCAACGACACAAAGCAATGCACAGGCAAGAAGTGAGGATAGAGGAAACCTTCCTCTACTGCCTCAGCGCCCGCTGCCTTCCATACACCGACAGTAGCGCCAGCAATAGCACGCCCAATACGATCTGGCGCGTGGCCTCGGGCAGTTGCGAAGCGGTTAGCAGACTCGTCAACAACGTCAAGACGAGTGCGCCAGCCATCGTGCCCCAATACGAGCCTTTCCCACCGGCCAACACCGTACCGCCGATCACGACCGCCGCAACCGAGGGGAACAGATAGGGCGTCCCAAGGTTAAGAAAGACATTCTGCGTAAAGCCAAGCAGGATAAAGCCGCCAAACGCCGACAGCACGCCTGACGCCATGTACGTGAGGACTACGACAACCGGCACGCGCACCCCAGACAAGCGCGCGGTCTCGCGGTTGACGCCAACCGCAAACAGGCGCTTGCCGTAGCCGGTGCGCTCCAACAGCATCCACATGAGCGTGCCAACCAGCAGCCAGATGACAACGATCCCCGGCAGTGGTCCCAACAATGGCTGTGAAATGGCCTCCCCCATGATGGGAGCCGCTTTACCGATCATCTGGCCCTGGGTGACGACAAGAATCGTCCCCTGCACAATGCCCGTCATGCCAAGCGTCATGACCAACGGCGGAATCCCCAACGCCATCACGCCAATGCCATTGGCAAGGCCAATCAGCGCACCGGCGGCAAGGGCGACGGCGAGGGCCGGTATGACCATGCCATTGTTGCCGTTGACAATCCGGAAGACCAGAATCGCGCTCAATGTCACCACCGCGCCGACGGAGAGGTCAATGCCCTCATGGCCGGAGATGATCACCAGGGTTTGCCCGGCAGCAATGATCCCCAGGAAGGCGGCCAGACGGATAATGTTGATGGCCTGGGCCACACTGACAAAGCCCGGTTGTAGCAGACCACCCAGAAAGAAGAGGACCACGGCCAGCAACAGTGCGATCAACTGGGGGGGAGAGTTTTACGCGAACAGCGCTCATCGATTCCTCCTCAGCAATCGCACCAGACCAGGCGCAGCAAGGGCAACCACGATGATCAACGCATCGACGAGGGTCTGCCACCAGTTTGGCACGTTCGCAAACGAGATGATATTGCGAATGATCCCCAGTACGATCACACCGAGAATGCTGCCAAACACGCCACCTTGACCACCGCTCAGCCGTGTACCGCCCAGCACCACCGCAACCACCGAGTCCAACGTAAAGGAATCGCCAATCCGCGGGTCACCGGAACTGGTGCCCAACGACAGCGCCACACCCGCCAACGCCGCAATCAAACCGGACAAGACATAGGTGCTAAAACGGATCCAGTTAACCGGCACGCCCGTGGCATAGGCGGCGTCTGGTTGGCCACCCACGGCAAATAGGTAGCGACCATAGCGGGTTGATCGCAACAACCACCACGCAAGCACCAGCGCAAGTGCGATGTAAATCCCCAGTGGTAGCCCCAATGGCGTTTCACGTCGATAGAACTGCGACAACAATTTGGGCACCGTGCCACCGGGACGGGGCAGCACCCAGAGTGCGAGGCCGGAGAAGATGAATGAGGTCGCATAGGTCGTGACAATCGGCTGCAGCCGCAAGATTGCAACGGCAAAACCGTTGAGCGCTCCCGCTGCCATGCCGGCCAGACATCCAAGCCCAACAATGAGTAAAAAACCACCTGGACCGGTGTCCGGGGCAAGGTTGGTGACAAGAATTGCCGTGACCATCGACAAAATAGCGCCAACGGACAAATCAATGCCACCGCCGATGACGACGAAGGTCTGGCCTACCGCAAGGATCATCAGCGGCACAAAGGTGCGGAAATTGCCGTTGAGCACGCGCGTCTCAAAGAGATTCGGCTGCAGCATCCAGTTGATGGCAAGCAACACAAGTAGGAGGCCCAGTGTGAAGAGATAGGGATTTCTACGCAGAATTCGTTGCAGCGTCATCCGGCTCATTGGATGCTCCCATGACTTGCGCCGACGCTGGCGGCGATCAGGTTTGAGCGAGTCAATGAATCACCCCGCACCAGTTCGGCACGAATGACGCCATCATGCAGCACAAGCACCCGGTCACACAGCCCAAGCAACTCGGCATCGTCGCTGCTGTAGAAGACGATCGCTGTGCCCGCCTGACGTAATTCTCCCAGCAGGCGGTAGATCTCCGCCTTGGCGCCCACATCAACCCCCTTGGTCGGGTCATTGAGCAACAAGATGCGCGGGTTGCGCAGGAGCCACTTGCCGATCACCACCTTCTGCGCATTGCCACCGCTCAAGCTATTGACCGGGGCCTCCAGTCCGGCCATCACAATGCTCAGATCAGTCGCCGCCTGTCCTGCATCGCGTGTGGCGGCGCTCGTTCGCAGCGGGAAACCATATTTAGCCCACGATGGCAGTTGGAGGTTTTCAAGAATTGAACGGATGGCGAGGAGGCCCTGGGTGTTGCGATCGCCCGGTACGTAAGCAACGCCGGCGTCGACGGCATCCTTGGGGTGTTTCCATTGCACCGGCCGGCCGCTAATTTCAATCGCGCCGCCGTGACGAATGGCGCCAAAGACCGCTAACAGGATGTCCTCCTGGCCCTGGCCGCGCAGCCCGCCCAACCCGAGCAACTCCCCGTCATGCACATCAAAGCTAACGTCGCGCAACGTCTGCGAGGTCAGCGTCCGCACTTGCAGGCGCACGGCCGCTAGTCCAGTCCCATTCACATGGGTGTCGTCGCGGTGGGCAGCCAGCGCGGCATCGGCATCGGCTGACTCACCTGTCATCAGCGCCACCACGGCAGCCTCACTCGCACCGGCATGCACCAGATCGCCGACGGTCTGCCCATTGCGCATCACGACGATGCGGTCAGCAATCCGAAAGACTTCTTCCATCCGGTGCGATACAAAGACGATTGCGCGCCCATCCCGTTTCCATTGCTCGATCAAATCGAAGAGCCGGTTCACCTGCTGGCTATCCAGACTTGCCGTCGCCTCGTCCAGAATGATGAAACGCGGGTCGAGGCTGAATGTCTTCAGAATCTCGACAATCTGTTTAGCGTCAGGGGTCAGATCTTTGACGGGCGTCTCCGGATCCAGCACAGGGATCACACCCGCAAATTGATCCAGCAGGCCCCGCGTGCGATCCAGCGTTGCACGGCGATTCACCGGCAAGCCAAAGTGCAGCGGTTCGTGGGTTAGCCAGATATTCTCCGCAATGCTCATATCGGGGATCAGACTCAGTTCCTGATAGACCGCCGTAATCCCACGCGCCCGCGCGGCATGCGGATGGGCAAAAGTCACCGGCTGTCCGTCTAGAATGAGTTCGCCGCCATCCGGCGTCACCACGCCGGTGATGATCTTGCTGAGGGTGCTCTTACCACTGCCGTTGGCACCAACCAGGGCGACGACTTCACCGGAAGCAACCGCCAGGGTGCCGTCCGACAGCGCCGTCACACCCCCATAACGCTTCGTGACGTGCTGGGCTGAGAGTGAAATTTGCATAGCGGTTTTGAGGTGGAAAAATGGGAGGGGAACCTATGCGGTTCCCCCTATTAGCAGCATACCCGATCGCTTACTTGAAGAATCCGTCCGCTGTCGCCTGGTCGATGATACCGTCGAGTGTGTACGACGCCGGGAGGTCCTTCACCTTGGCAAATTCATCGGCCAGGGTCTCCGGTGTGACGGTGCCAGGAATCGGGACATACAGCGTATTGCCGCAAGGACCCGCAAGCTTGGATTCATCGAGTTGCTTGCCCTGCAACAGGTTCACCATCACGCGCAGCCCGCTGGCAGCAACGCCCGGTGGGTTGACAACGCCGATGCTCTTGAAGTCAGGATTTTCCTGCAGCACTTCTTCCCACAGGGCCAGATAGCTCTGGCGCGCTTCGCCGGAGACGATCGGCCACTTTGCCGGCGCTGCCGTCTTGATGGCGGTCAGCACACCAAACGCCATCCCGTCCTGCGTCCACACACCGTCGATGTTGGGGATGGAGGCCAGGAAGTTACTCATGACCTGTTGTCCGGTCGCCTGGTCCCACTTGCCGGTGTCGCGACCAACCACCTTGATGTCCGGATACTTGTCCAACACTTCCTGCACGCCGGCCATGCGTGCTTCATTGGCTGGATGGCCAACAAAGCCTTCGATGAGCACGATGTCGCCCTTGCCCCCCAGTTGGTCGGCCAGCCACTGTGCGCTGATCTTGGCCCATTCCTTCTGATCGATCACGACGTTGATCACACCTGGGGCGCAGATTTCCTGGTCGATCGCAATGACCGGCACACCCGCGGCGACAACCTCTTCCAGGGTCGTGTTCAAGGCATTAACATCACCCGGGTTGATGATGATGCCGTTCACGCCCTTATTCACCAGATTTTGGATCTGCTGAATCTGGCCCTGCGCATCCGTGTCGGCGCTTTCGATGACCAGATCGTTGGTCAGCCCGGCATCCTTGAATTCCGTGTTGACGGCCTCCATCTGCTGGATCATCTGCGTGCGCCACTCGCTACCCACGAAGCTATTGGACAGACCAATGGTGAATGGCGGCTCACCGGCCGGAACCTGGGGCAGTACAGCCGCATCTGCGGCAGGCGCAGCCTCGGCTGCTGCTTCTGTTGCTTCCGCAGGGGCAGCTGCTGGAGCCGCCACGGGCGCCGCACAGGCCACCAATACCATGCTGGCGACAAGCAGTGTCGTCAGCAACAACGCAACTTTGCGATTCATGTATCCTCCTGTCTGGATGAAAAAAGAATGGGGAACACCTCTATTGTAAACCAACGCCGGGAACTTCTGTGAATTGGGGCAAGCCACCCATCAGGCGCAGCCTACACCCTGCACTGCCCGGCGCATCAACCGCCCAGTTATGCCTGAAACCGCACCTTGTACTCTTCAAGAATCTCGCTTGTCCTCGTTGCACCACAGCGCGTGACGCCCAGCGTGCGCACCTCCAGGAGCCGATCAAGCGAACGCACCCCTCCGGCGGCCTTTACCTGCACCTGCGGGGCCGCATAGGTGCGCATCAGGATCAGATCCGCATCGGTGGCGCCGCCCGTGCCATACCCCGTCGACGTCTTGACCCAGTCACACCCGAGTTCGCTGCAGATCTCGCACAATCGGATTTTCTGCGCATCGGTGAGATAGCAGTTTTCGAAGATTACCTTGATTTTCTGCCCCGCGTCGTGTACTGGCGCCGGTAACCGCTTGAATGTCCGCACGCACATAATCCCAGTTTTCCGCTGAGCACCTGGCTGATGTTCACCACCATGTCCAATTCCTGCCCACCGTCGGCCAGCGCCAATTTTGCCTCCGCAACCTTGACGCCGGTCGTGTGGCCGCCATGTGGAAAGCCAATCGTCGTACTTGCCTTCACATCACTCCCCGCCAGCCGTTGTGCACACCGGCGCAAGTAGTACGGCATGATGCAAACACTTGCCACATCGTAGCGCAGCGCCACATCAATCCCCGCTTCCAACTCGGCCGCCGGTATCGTTGGATTGAGCAGCGAGTGGTCGATCATCTTTGCGATTTGTTGATAGGTTGGATCCATGGACCTTTGGAATGGTCCCTTTCGCATCACGTATCATCGTTCTGATGGCCTACGAGATACCAATAGTCCCGCCCGAGCAATGCCGCCCAAGGCAATTCCCCATGGCGGCTTTGTTTCCAAGCAGCGACGGTTCAACGCGCAGTTCATCCGCTGGAAACATCCCAATCCGTTGCCGGACCGTGGCCCGCACCGTGTCAAACAAGAGTGGCCCGATCTCGGCCACACTGCCGCCAATCACGACGAGATCCGGGTGTAGGATTGCAAACACATTGGCAACGCCGATGCCAAGATATTCGGCAGCGCGCACCAGGATGTCGCGCACGGCCACGTCGCCTGCTGCTGCAGCGAGCGCCATCTCATGTGGCGTCACACGTCCGGCATCCCCGTTGACCAACTCCTGCAGCCGCGTGGTTTGTCCCGTCAAGAGCAACCGCACCCCTTCAGCCGTGATCGCCGGCCCGCTGCAGAGGGTTTCGAGGCAGCCTCGGCTGCCGCACCCGCACCTTGGTCCGTCGGGTATGATGGTGTGGTGGCCGAACTCGCCCGCCGTACCATTCGGCCCCAGGTGGAGATGGCCATCGATCGTAAAGCCACCGCCGATGCCCGTGCCGACCGCAAAGAAGGCAAGGTTGCCCACTTGCCGGCCATGCCCATAGACCAGTTCACCCAACGTCGCTGCACGCACGTCATTCAAGAGATAGATGGGGCAACCCAGGCGCGGTTCCAACACGTCCGCAACAGGCACGCCACGCCACTGCGTCGGCAGGTTGGGCAGGAACTTGACGCTCCCGCGAGCGATGTCCGCTTCCCCAGGAATCCCCATCCCAAGTGCGGCTGGGCGCCGCCCAACCTCGTCGCTCAGCGCTTCAACCAACGCCCCGATGCGCGCCAGCACCGCGGCTGGTCCTTCATGCGCTTGCGTCGGCGTTTTGTGTTCAGCCAATACCTGGCCGTCGGTGGTCGCCAGCGCGCATGCAATCTTGGTGCCGCCGAGGTCGACACTCGCAAAGACATCTTCGGTCATCAAGCGGTCCCTAGAGATCGGTGGCCAGATATTGGCGCAGATAGTTGTAGCTCTGCTGCAAGGACGCCTTGCGCAGTTCCAGTGAACCTTCAAATGCACGATCCTCCACCTCGACGCACACCGGACCCTGGTACCCTGTGTCTGTCAGGATAGAGAAAAATTTGCCCCAGTCGACGTCCGCCCATGCCCGGCAGTTTTGGCGTGTGATACTCGTTCGGATAAGCGAGGATGCCGACCTGGTTGAGACGTTCGAGATCAATCCGGGCATCTTTGGCATGAACGTGGAAGATTCGCTCCTTGAACTCCTGAATTGGCGCCAGATAATCCATGCGCTGCCAAATCATATGCGACGGATCGTAGTTTAGTCCAAAATTCTTGCTAGGAATATCTTCGAACATGCGCCGCCAGATGGCAGGCGTGCGCGCAAGGTTCTTGCCGCCCGGCCACTCGTCCCTGGAAAAGAGCATCGGACAATTCTCGATGCCCACTTTGATGCCGTGGTCTTCGGCAAACTGGATGATCGGTCGCCAGACTTCCAAGAACCGCGGCCAATTCTCATCCAGCGACTTCGTCCAATCACGGCCCACAAAGGTGTTGACTACTGTCAGCCCCAGTAATTCTGCGGCAAGAATGACGTTCTTGATGTGATCCCCGTAGACCTTGGCCTCAGCGAGATCGGGCGTCAATGGATTTGGATAGTAACCCAAAGCGCTGATGGTGACGCCGGTTTTCTCAACGAGTTCATTGACGCGACGCGCATCATCGGCCGTGAAACCGGCCACGTCGATATGGGTTACCCCAGCATAACGGCGCTCCGCTTTGCCTTTGGGCCAGCACATCACCTCAACGGTGCCGTACCCAATCCCGGCGGCAACATCGAGCACATCCTCAAACGACAAATCCGGCAAAATGGCGCTGACAAATCCGAGTTTCATATGGTCCTCCAGTTTTAAGCGCCGACCGTGACCCAACGCTGCTCGTTGGCGCTGCGCAGGATCGCCTCACACAACAGAATCTCGCGATGCCCCTCTTCAAACGTCGGGTATTGGGGCGTAGCGTTGAAATCACCGGCGGCAATATAGTCGTAAAAAGCCTTAAAGAGCATCTTGAACGAATCCGGGTATCCTTCATTGTGGCCACCAGGGTACCCAATATAGGGTCTGACGGCGGCGTCCATCAGCCCAGGATCTTTCAGCAATAATTCGTTCGGCCGGTCGCGGTGGCCAAACCAAAGTTCATTGGGCCGTTCGCCGTCAAACCAGACGGCATTCTGCGACCCGGCAATTTCGTAACGCAGCGAGTTCTTGCGACCGGCGGTCAACTGCGAAACCCACAACATCCCGCGGGCGCCCCCTTTGAACCGGAGCATCACTCCGCCCATGTCCTCGGTCTCGATCGAGAGCGGTTCGGTTACCTGCTGCTGTTGGACCTTGCCGCTGAAAGTCTCCACCTCGCCCTTGGGACGCTGCCGGACTGGAAACACCGTGCGCAGATCTGCCAGGAGCGACTCAATTTCGAGTCCCGTGATCGTCTGCACCAGGTCCATCCAGTGCGTGCCAATATCTGCAAGCGCCCGCAGTTGGCCGCCCTCCGACGCCAACACGCGCCAGTTGTAATCAGTCGGATAGAGCAGCCAGTCTTGCACATACCCACCCTGGATGGAGAAGACTTCGCCGATCTCGCCGCTGCGCACGCGTTGGCGTGCTTCGAGGCTGGTTGGGTAGAAACGATAGTTGTAGTTGACCCCGGCCGCAAGGTTCACGGTTCTGGCCAGTGCCACCAACTGCGCCGACTCCTGGGAGGTCATGGTGAGCGGCTTCTCGACCAGCACGTGCTTGCCAGCCAGCAGCGCTGCTTTCGCGGTGTCAAAGTGCCAGCGATTTGGCGTCGTAATGTGCACCGCCTGCACCGCCTTGTCCGCCAGGATTTCGTCAAAGTCCTGGTAGGCTTTGGGAATCCCATACTGGCTGGCGAACTTTTGCGACTTCTCCGGCGATGAACCAAGGATTCCTTCCACACGTACACCCAGCCGGCGCAGCGCCTCCGTGTGGGTTGGTCCCATGAAACCTGTGCCGGTGATGGCAACGCCAATGTCATACATAGGGCTTGTCTCCTTAGGTAGTTGGGGGCTCATGCATTGCGCAGTACGCCGGTGGCGGGCCGCGCAGTCTGTACCGGACCTAGCCGGTTGTGGAATTCGTAGAGATCGCCGCGGTACCAGGTCTGTTCCCACCAAAGCGGTTCACCGCCCACGAGGAAGCCGGTCGACAGCACCAGGAAGCCCGCAGCCGCGCGGCCGACCTGTAATAGTTTTACCTCCTGCCCGCGCAGCATCACCGCGCGGATCGTTTCGTCCGCACCGCCAATCGCAAGCCCATACTTGTGCGACCAGATTGTGTAAAGCGAACCTTCAAGGTCGGTGGCCTGTAAGCCAGGACAACTCCTCGCCACAATGAAACGGCGCTCAAAGATGACGGGGATGTTGTCGGCCAACCGCAGACGCTCTACAAAGTAGACATCTTCACCCTCACGCAGCCGCAGATAGTCGGCCACGACCGGTGGCGTTGCGCTGGCACGGACGCACTCGAACCTCAATACTTGTGTGGATGGCTTCTTACCCGCCGCGATCGCCTTGTCGGTGAAACTGACCAGCGCACTGGCGTCATATTGCAGCGCGCGCCCGCGCACAAAGGTGCCAACGCCCTTCTTAAATTCGAGCATGCCTTCCGCAACCAGATTGGACAATGCCTTGTTGGCAGTGGCGCGACTGACGCCAAACCGTTCGCAGATCTGGCGCTCCGTTAGAAACTGCTGTCCATTTGCAAACTGACCGGAACGCAGTTCCTCGCGCAACAACAAATTTAGTTGCTGATATACGGGCGTCTTTACAAGTCGATTTGGCATCTTTGGGAACCGAACGCGAATGCTACGGACGGTCAGACAACTTCAGCTTCAGTGGCTAGGCCACTATACAACACAGAGTCTAAAGGATGCATGCCCGGTTGTCAAGCGGGTTTCCGGCCATGGCCACAGCAATACAAATAAACGAACGTCGGCGCCGCTTCACCCGCTATTCGACTGTTGACAGCGGCTGGCTGGCTATCTATACTCAAAGCAGCAAATCAAAGCAGCGTGCTTAACTGGCGATTCCGCCCATCCGGCGGTTGTGGCGCCCACCACAGGGAAAAGCGCGCTGGATAATGCCGACAGTCGCGCGCCTGGGCTGGGCAGCCGGTGCCATGTGCGTGCGGCTGCCCAGCCTTTACTATCTCAAGGAGCAACGCTATGTCTGCCTTTCGCGCCCTACTGTCCGTCTCTGACAAGACGGGCCTGATTGAGTTTGCGCGGCAATTGGTTGCTGCGGGTGCAGAACTTGTGGCCAGCGGCGGGACAGCGCGTGCCATTGCTGCGGCTGGCATCCCTGTGTTGCAGGTCGAAGACATTACCCATTTCCCTGAAATTCTGGGGGGTCGTGTCAAGACCCTGCACCCTGCCGTGCATGGTGGCATTCTGGCGCGCCGGACGCCGCAACATCTCGATGAACTCGCGGCACATGCCATCCGTCCCATCGATGTCGTGGTTGTGAACCTCTACCCATTTCAACGGACGATCATGCAACCGGCGGTCACCCTGGCGACCGCCGTCGAGGAGATCGACATTGGCGGTGTTACGCTCCTCCGTGCCGCCGCAAAAAACCACGAATCAGTCACCGTGGTTTGCGACCCCACCGACTATGCCGCGGTCAGCGCCGCCTTCGCCAATGGTGGCGTTTCCATGGCGCTGCGCAAACGACTTGCCGTCAAGGCGTTCCGGCATACCGCTGAGTACGACTCTGCGATCGCCACCTATCTCGCCACCCAGGTTGGCGCCGATACACCTGCGGTCGAGGAGCACCCTGCGCCACTCGCCGCCTATGTGCACCTCGATCTCCAGCGGCTACAACTGAATCGCTATGGTGAGAACCCGCATCAGAGTGGTGGCCTCTATGGTTATGTCGGGGGAGAAACCGGCGTTTGAAATCATCAGCGGCAAAGAAATGAGCTATGACAACTGGCTCGATTTGGATGGCGCCTGGTCCGCCGCACAAGATTTTCCAGACCCAACCGTCGTGATCATCAAACACGGCAATCCCTGCGGGCTTGCATCGGCGGATACCCTTTTGGAAGCCTATCACAAAGCGCTCGCCTCTGACCCGGTGAGCGCGTTCGGCGGCATCGTTGCCGTCAACCGCACCCTCGATCTTGAAGCAGCCGAAAGGATGGCGGATCTCTTCCTGGAAGTGATCGTTGCACCCGCCTATGAACCGGAGGCGCTCTCCTCCTCCTCGGAAAGAAGAAAAACCTGCGCCTCCTTGTCTACACCGGCGCGCCGCTGCGCCCCCTGTCGCTCCGCAGTATCGTGGGTGGTGTGCTGATGCAGGAGATCGACCGCAGTCAGGAAGACATGGATCCAGAAAACTGGAATGTCGTGACAGGACGCCAACCCACGCCCCAGCAACTTGCCGATCTTGCCTTTGCATGGCGGGTTGCGCGCAACGTGAAAAGCAATGCCATCGTCTATGTGGTCGATAGCGCCACCGTGGGCGTTGGCGCCGGCCAAATGAGTCGCGTGGACTCCGTCCTGGTCGCCGGTCACAAGGCCGGCGAACGCGCCCGCGGGCGGTCATGGCGTCTGACGCCTTCTTCCCGTTTGCCGACGGTATCGAGGCTGCGGCCAAACATGGCATCACCGCCATCGTCCAGCCGGGCGGCTCCGTGCGCGACGAGGACGTCATCGACGCCGCCAATCGCATGGGGATCGTGATGTGCTTCACGGGGACAAGGCATTTCAGGCATTAGAACTAATTGCGTATCTCGTATCTCGTGTTTTTTGACGACTGGCGCGATACTTAGCGTGTGCTCGGTGTCAGCGAGCACGGACTACGAGATACGAGATACGCAAAACATGACACGCCCCGCCTTTCGCAGTCCCGCACTTTATGTGACAAATGTCCTTTGTTACCCGCAGGGGGGTGGTGCATACTAGTACGCACTGTCTGGCGTTCGCATACTTCCCTGTTTGGCGTATCAACAGTCCAGACAGCTTTGGGGAGGGTGGTATGAAGATTGTGATGGATCGTGGCTATTGTGATGCAACGTTGAACTTCTGTTCGCGTTGTTCCGCGGCTTTCTTCCGCAAGCCGATGGGCACCGATCGGCCGTGCATCGTCGAGATTGTCGATGACGGGAATGACGAACTGCTCCACTTTGTGGTCCTCACAGATGATCGGACGCTTGAATTCGACTTGACCAAAGACCTGCAGGAAGGGCTTGCCGTGGAAGGTTGGGAATTCCTGGCCGGCTTTGATCCAGGCTTATTCCGACATGGTGCGGCGGACCGCTGGCGCCAGTTGTCCCATATACCCGCCCACCATGAACACAACGCCACCCCTTAGGTTGGGCGCACATCGTTTCGTTTGCTGAATTTACCAGGTCTGACCGGTTCCTCCTTGTTCTTTGGAAACGCAGTGCATGCTTAAGGTATGCACTGCGTTTTCATTTCTTGACTGGATAACCAGAAAATATGGACAACCAGCAACCCCGCCGGGGCATCGATGACTTTATCTCCTATATCAGCGCGCAGGCTGCGCTCGCCCCCCCTGGGTATCCGGGCGCAGCCTGGTTTATCCTGCAGACTTGCGCAGAATGCGCCAACATCCGGCTCCAGGATCTCGGTAATCTACGACGCTTCTTGCGCCAGATGGCCGGCTCTCCTCCGCTGCGTTTCAACACCGCCGGGTTTCGCCCAGAATTGGTGGATGATCGCAACCCTGTGCGTCATTACATGGCCTTCGTATTTGTTGGCTTTTGGGCGCCTAACCCAATCGGGATCACGATGCTCTATGCATGGGAGATGGCGGGCTTTGTGCGCTATGGTGGCGTCTGGAGTCCACGCGATATTGCCTGCGGTCAGGTTGGTCTACGCCATGGCGCCCTGGTCGCTCGCTTTAGCCCGGCTGTGCTGCCCGGACTGATCGCAGGGGAACTGGCGCGTTGACTCAGGATCCGTCACCAACCTGTCGGGGCCCGGGTGAAGGCGGGGCGGCGCATTCGAGGAATCGAGTGGGTCGTTATCGGTGACGGTGCGAGCTGCGGAATTTGCCAGTACATCCGCCCGCTCGTTCAGGGCGTCGCCTGCATGGCCTTTGGTCCACCGCCACTCGATGCCGCCGGCCGGCTCGTGGCGCGCAACAGCCAAGCAGCAATTGCTGCCACAAGTCCCGATTCTTGACCGGCTGTTTGGATGCTGTTTTCCAACCTTTCCGCTGCCATCCATGGACCCACTCGGTGATGCCTTTGCGAAGATATTCGCTATCTGTGTACAGTTCCACTTGGCAGGGCCGTTTTGAGCGCATTGAGCGCCTCAAGCGCGGCCCTCAATTCCATGCGGTTGTTGGTCGTCGCACGATAGCGCCCCGACAATTCCTTCACATGCTCGCCGTAGCGCAGGATCGCCGCCCAACCGCCTGGCCCGGGGTTTCCCAGGCACCCGCCATCCGTGTAGATAACGACGGGTTCGCTCACTGCTTGGTTCGCAATTCTACAAAGGTCGTCTGTCCTTCGCGGACAAAAAACTCAGCACGCACCGGCTCGCCATTGACATTGCCAATCAAAACATAGTACCCCGCAGGCACGTCACCCATGGCGCCATTTTCGCCCCAGGCCGGATCCGGACCAATGTTCTCATTGTCCAGATAAGTCTCGATCAGGCGCCCCCAGACGGCCTGATTGTTTTCAAAGCGGGCGAGCGTCAGTCGCTGCCCGGGCCATGAGCGACCATCGGCTGTCATCAGCCGCACCGCAACGGCGCCATTCCCTGGCAGCGGAGTGAGCCAAAGATAGGGGTTTACACTATGTGCGTAATCGTTGGTCCCGATCCGCATTTCGACGTGAAGATGGGGGCCAATCGCAATGCCCGTCATGCCGACTGCACCGACCACATCGCCCGGCGCCACACGTTGGCCTTTCTGCACGGTGACCTGGCTTAGGTGCCCATAGAGTACAAACGCGTCAAGCCCACCGCCACCCACACTCAGCTTTTGATCAAGCCGGATGACCACGGCATTCCCATAGAAGTTGGGATACGGGCCTAATGCATCCGGGTCATCCATCCCCGCATGCACTACCTCGCCACCGACGCCGGCGCGCACGGGCGTCCCATAGGGATTCGCAACGTCGATGCCGTGGTGCGGGCGATAGCGACCACCACCCGTCGACCCGAATTGATAACTCGGCGCGGCGATCTGATTGCCGTCATCGGCCAGAATGGCCGGACCGACCCAAAGGCGTCGGCGTCGGCGGTGCTTCCACGAGGGTTGGGACGGGCGTAATCTTGGGCTCCAGACCAGGCAACGGAATGACTTGCACCTGGGCGAGCGGTCCGTTCACGACCTCTTCCACCATTGGTGGCACGACCAGGGATGCCAGGTCAAACTGGCTGGCAGGTAGTTCACCGGCGCCGGGGTTGCTTGCGACCGCAGGCTCCACCGCGCTTACATCCATCGTCTGTTCACCACCGGTGACCGCCAACGGGCGATCCACGAGGACACCGGCAATTGACAGCGCACGCACCGCACCGGGGGTCGGCGTCACGATCACAATCTGCATGGGCACTGACTGGGGATTGCCGTCATTCACCGTCTGCATGGGGGGTGCCGGCAATTCCTGGCGTCGGAGTAAAGGTCGGAGACGCAGCCACCGCGGGCCGATGCTGCTTCGCAGCCGGCAACGCTCCGTCCCTCCCGTGGCCACAACCACCAGCCGGCGACGAGGAGCACTGCCGCACCCCCGGTTGCAAGCGCCAACACCAGCAAACCACGCGGCGCATGTGCGCCGGCATTCGGAGGTGCAGGAGATGCATCGCCGGCATGCTCTGCCTGTTGCTGTGCTAGAATGGCGTAACGTTCGTCGGCCTTTTGAAGCAACGGCTTGCCCGCTGCGTCTACGCCAGGCCGGCGCGAGGAAGGCGAACCTTGAGCGAAGCCGAGCGCATCACGCACGCGGCGGGCGATTTCACTGAATATCAAACGGAACCTCTCCGCTGTCTACACTTCGACATCTTCACCCTGTTCCCGAATATGTTCGAGGGTCCCTTCGGCGAGAGCATCATTGCCCGCGCCCGAGAACGGTCGTTGATCTCGATTTCCCTGCACAACATCCGTGACTACACGACTGACCGCCATCACATCTGCGATGACACCCCATATGGGGGCGGCGGCGGGATGGTGATGAAACCTGAACCGATCGCACGGGCCGTCGAAACGGTCCTGACGCGGCCGGCCGGCTGGCAACTCGCCCCGGCAGACGCCTACCCGGGTTGCCCTCTTGGGAACCCGACCTACCGGCAACATTGCCCGATGGCGTCCCGATTATCCTGCTCACACCCGAGGGCCGCACCTTCAATCAGACGGTCGCTGACGAACTGAGCAAGCGCCAACGCCTTGCCCTCATCTGTGGTCGCTATGAAGGCGTTGACGAACGCATTCGCACCCAACTGGTCACCGACGAGATCAGCATCGGTGACTTTGTGATCAGTGGCGGCGAACTGGCGGCCATGCTCATCGTTGATGCCGTCACCCGGCTCCTGCCAGGCGCACTGGGCCATCCCCTGGGCGCCTATCAGGATAGCCATTCGGCCGGCGTGGGCGGTGTACTCGAAGGTCCTCAATACACACGGCCCCCGGTTTTTCGCGGCGAGCCGATTCCACCCATCCTGACGAGTGGGCACCATGCCAACCTGACTCGCTGGCGGCGCGAACAGGCGCTGCTCCGCACCCTTGCCCGCCGTCCCGATCTGCTGCGCAGCGCGGTGCTGTCCGCCGCCGATCGCCGCTTTCTCAAAGAGAACGGATGGGACCCGCCAGATGAGCGTCCTGGCTCAGTCTGACCTCAGACTGGCGGCGCAAACCGCGTCATTATAGTGGCGTTGGGTAGGGGGTAACAAATCCAGGGTAGCGGGGGTGGCGGGAGGATGGGTCATAGAGATGACCGCCAGGCGCGGAGTAGTTTACAAATAAGCGGGCACCGGTTTGGCTTTCGCAGGGCGCTTGTGCTATAGTTTGAAAGTTGTATTGCGCCCAGAGCCGCGTCTAGAGGCGCCGATGGCGTGACGATAAACGGTGAAACCAGGCAAAACCGCCCCGTGCGGTGGTATTTTGAAGGACGGTCCAGCATGACAAACGCACTGATGGCTTCGCTGCAGCCAGAATTAAAAGCAGAATTTCCGGAAATCGGGCCGGGCGACACCGTGCGCGTCCACCAACGCATCCGTGAAGGGCGCAACGAACGCATTCAGGTCTTCCAGGGTGTCGTGATCGCAATGCGCGGCGGCAAGCTGCCGGGCGCGACCTACACCGTGCGCCGCACCGGCGCCCACGGCGTTGGCGTCGAACGCACGTTCCCGCTCTACAGCACCACAGTCGACAAGGTCGAAGTCCTGCGCAAGGCAAAGGTCCGCCGCGCCCAGCTCTACTTCCTCCGCGATCGCCAGGGCAAGTCCGCTCGCCTCAAAGAAAAGCGCTTCCTCAAGGTTTAGGGATTTCGTTTTCCTGAAATCGCTTCTGATTTTGCGTGACTTACGGCACCGGTCATCGACCGGCGCCGTTTTTCGTTTGTCGCTCCCAATTCCTCAATAGTACAATAGTGCGATGGTGGAAGCTCCCTCATTCGAGCAAGAAACCCGTCTCTGGAACAAAGGCTACGCACGGATCGCCGGTCTTGATGAAGCCGGACGTGGTGCACTTGCAGGTCCTGTCGTCGCGGGTGCGGTGATCATCGCGCCCGACGCCATGCAAGCGGAATGCTGGTGTCACGTGCGCGACTCGAAACTGCTCTCGCAAGCCCAACGGGAGGCGCTCTTTGAACCGATTCAGGCAACCCGCGCTGGCGTGGGGCATCGGTGCGGTCGGCGCCGCGGCAATCGACATCATAGGCATCGCCGCCGCGACCCGCGCCGCCATGCAGCAGGCGATCGCCAACCTGGCGGTACGTCCGGACTATTTGCTCATCGACTGGGTCAAACTACCCCTGGTGAACCTGCCCCAAAGCAGCACAGCCAAGGCGGATCGCCGCATCGTCAGCGTCGCCGCGGCGTCCATTCTCGCCAAGGTCTATCGGGATCATCTGATGTGCGGGCTGGGCGCCCTTCACCCTGGCTATGGGTTCGCCGACCATAAGGGGTACGGCGCGCCTGCGCATCTGGCCGCGCTGGCGCAGTACGGCCCCTGTCCAGAACACCGGCACAGCTTCTCGCCACTTTCGCACGCGCCAGGACTCTTTGATGGCTGACGCCACCCATGCCCCCGCGGACCCGCGGAAACGGCTTGGCGCAGCCGGTGAAACGCTTGCAGTGCAGAAGCTGATCGAAGCCGGCTTCACCATTCACGCCCGCAATTGGCGGTGCCGCGCCGGCGAGATCGATATCGTTGCCGAAGAAGATGCCCCAGACTACGCACGCGGTCTAGCCGCCGCCCCCTGGCTGGTGCTTGTCGAGGTGCGCACCCGGCGCGGCGACGCCTTTGGCACCGCGTTGCAGTCGATCACGCCCGCTAAACAGCGTAAACTCCGCACCGTCGCCGGTCACTACCTGGCGGCAACCGGGTGGACGGGACCCTGGCGGATCGATGTTGTCGCCATCCAACTGGATCGCCAGGGGCATTTGGTTGAGATCGAGCATGTTAAAGGCGCCGTGCTGGGATAAGAGGGCGGAGGAAATTGTCCATTGTCAATTAGTTCCTGGCCCGCTCTTCCCCCCTGCTTACTCTCCTCGGTCCCACTGCCGTCGGCAAGACCGAGCTGAGCCTGCAACTCGCCGAACGCTTCGGGGGGGAGATCGTCAGCGCCGACAGCCGGCAGATCTATCGCGGGATGGACATCGGCACGGCCAAGGCGACACCCGCCGAGCAGGCGCGCGCGCCGCACCACCTGCTCGACCTCCGTGCCCCGGATGAGGTGATCACCCTCGCCGAATTCCAGGCGCTCGCCTATGCCACCATCGATGACATCCACCGGCGTGCTCGCCTCCCGATCCTCGCCGGCGGCACGGTCCTCTACGTGCGCGCGGTCGTGGAAGGGTTGCGCATTCCCGCGGTCGCACCCGACCCCGTGCTGCGCGCCCAACTCGAAGCCGAGCTCGCTGAGCATGGGGTCGCCGCGTTAGCCGACCGCCTGCGCTCACTTGACCCCGCCGGCGCGGCGCAAACCGACCTGCGCAATCCCCGTCGCGTCTTGCGGGCGCTCGAAATCGTGATCCAGACCGGACAATCACAGCGCGAACTCGAGGGCGCCGACCCACCCGCATACCGCATGTTGACGTTGGCGCTCACCCGCGATCGCACGGCGCTGTACCCGCGCATCGATGCCCGCGTGGACGCCATGATCGCCGCCGGTCTACTCGATGAAACCCGCAGGCTCGTGGACGCCGGCTATGATCCTGCATTGCCTGCTATGACGTCGCTTGGTTACCGGGAGATGGTGCAGGTGCTGAAGGGTGAACTCACGATGGGCGCGGCGGCCGAACACATCAAGACCGAGACACACCGCTATGTACGCCACCAGATGACCTGGCTGCGCAAACTACCTTATGTGGAATGGGTTGATCTAGACACTGTCGCGCCAGGGGAAGTTGTTGCGCAGGTGGCAGCATGGCTTGAAGGTGCAGAATCGCATTGAGAGGGCACAACTGAGCGAGATCGTACAGCCAGGCACGCCATAGAAAACAGGCTCGCCAGGTAGCGTGATGCTACCTGGCGAGCCATCGAACGACCTAAACCGATTCCACGGTGAAACCCACAGGTGGCGGGCGGAGTTTCGTGCAGATTTCACCCCGGCATTCGTTTAGGGCAAGGTGCGATACACCGTATTCACAAACAACTGCCTGCCCTCGGCTGTCATCTGCTTCGGACCGTGCTGGAAGCTCCAAAGCATATACCAGCCACTCTGCATGGTGATGTCTGAATACCGCGTGTCCACGCTCGAACCGCTCACATAGAAGCCAAACGGCTGCACACCCGCCGGTTGGTCGCCCAGGAAGATGTCCACGCGTGGGCTGTCCTCCACATAGAGCTTCCAGATCCGGTTCTTTGCCGTGCTGAAGTCGTACGGATAGTGCCAGATCGGATCGGCGGTGAGATTCTCAAGCACCGACGTTCCCGCACCATGCGCACCGTTGGCATAGCCGATCGCCAGCCCCAGCTTCCCGAAGAATGCATAGCCGCCTTCTCCCAGACCCAACACCGGCTTCTTATTGCGCCGAATATTTTCAAGCGCCGCGCCATCTCCCCATTGGTCCAGGGTGCCCGTTTCCGGCCCAACAATGACCAGGCTGTAGGGCTTCAGGTCCGCCTGTCCCACTTCACCGACCTCTAGCTGGTCCACACCGATCCCATGCGCCTGGATCAGGTCTCGATAGGCATCCGCCGTATCGAGGTCCCCTTTGTGGATGTAGACGACGCGCGGCATCAGGTGGAATCCCGTGTTCTTGAGCAGGGTAAACGGCTTACCCAGCGTATCCACGCCACTGGCGACGCCGCGAACGGAGTAAGCGCCTGCCTGATGGCCATCCTCAAACCAGTTGGCATAGATCGCATCGCCCTTTTCACCGTCGCCGTGCTCACCATCGTCGAAGAGCTTCATGGGCGCCGCCACAAACCCGTCGGGACCATACACCCGCACCTGCACGGATTGAGCTGCCAACGGCTTCTCACCCTGGCTCAGGAAGCCGAGAATCTGGATGGGGGCGCCGATTGTCCGTTGGCTGGGCGGTGTACCCACAAAGAGTTGGAAGTTTACACTGGTCTTGGCACTCACCCAGAACATCCACTCATTGTCGCTTGTGTCCGCCGGGACGATCAGCACCTTCCAGATGCCCGGCTGCGGTTTCTCAACAATGCAGGTCTGGTGCGTCGCATCGACTCGGCAGATGCCTCCCTGCGGACTCTTTGGGTCGAAGTAGTTCTTCTGGTTCGGATCCATCAGCAGGAAGTAGGTCGGATTCTGAGGCGAAGTCGCCTTCGACCAGTTCAGTGCAAAGGTGACCCGCGCCAGGTTATCCGGCACTTCGATATCGAACGGTGTCCGCCCCAGGCCGGCGCCGCGCGCCTGGAACAGACGGGACTCGTCGAGAATCTCCTCGGCGTACTGCTTGTAGACGTCGCCCAACCGGTTCGGGAGCTTCGTGGGCCAGGCATCGATCCCGGTCGCCACGGCACTCACGGCTTCGACGCCGGCCGCGGCCATCGTTGTCCCCGTCTCATTGACCGCACGGAACTCGCCGCCATTGTCATCGGCGATTTCTTCAAGCAGGGCATGGAAGCCCGCACTGGATGGACCGACACCGACGGTGTGGACGATCGTGTCGGTAGGTTCAATGACGCCCTTGACGGCGGGCGTGTCATAATACGGGTCCACATTCTCCATACCATCCGACAGCAAGATCACGACATCGGCCACGCTGTAGGCTGCCGGCGCTGCCGTGACCTGGTTCTGACCTTCAAGCAACCCCTTGCCGATGGCAGTCAAATCATCCGGTGTCAGCCCGTTGATCGCGGTCTTTGCCGCATCGAGCACCGCCGAAGGACCCACACCCGGCACCTGCGTGATGCCATAATTTACCGTTGCACCTGTGCTGAAGCTGACCACGGCGATGCGGTCATCGGGCAGCGACTGATCGACAAAGAGCCGTGCAGCGTTTTGCGCTGCCGCCATCTTGTCGTAATCGGACATGCTACCCGAATGGTCGACGACGATGGCGCGATCGGTGATCTCCCGTTCCGTGAACAACACCGCGCGCGTCTCGCTGTCGCTGCCGTGTCCGGTCCAGGTCACGCCAAGGTCATATTTGCTGCCGGCAGAGTAGACGCCACTCTGCGGCTTGACCATCAGCCAGAACTGGTCACCGACTGCGGCGCCGCTCAGGATCGAGGCGTTGGCGCCATCAATCTGGACGCTGAAGTCGCCGGTCGCTGCATCCGCAAACGAACTGGGACCACCCAACGTGCTGGTCGCTTCAAGCACCACCTGAATCACATTGGGATTGGCCGGGTCACCAGCTTCCGCAACGTTGCCGGTCTGCGGGTCAACGATGTTGAGTGTCCGGAAGTCACCGGCCAGCGTGTACGGTTGGCTGTTGCCGTTGGGCAGCGCGGCGGCATTGACTCGGATCGTCCACACGCCGGCCACAGGGTTCGGCACCTGCACCTGCTCCAGGTTGTTCAAGTTATCCACCGCACGGTTGGCCTGCACAACGTGCGTTGCGCGCACGATGGGGTCAGATGTGCCGATGTCCTGATTGCTGCCATTCAGCGCTGCTCGGGGCAGT
Organism: Candidatus Fredericiella danica; assembly: GCA_016713335.1. Lineage (GTDB taxonomy): Bacteria > Chloroflexota > Anaerolineae > Caldilineales > Caldilineaceae > Fredericiella > Fredericiella danica. The sequence goes on from JADJPH010000024.1 coordinate 45,159, forward strand.
GGCGGCAGCACCCAGGGACGCCACACGGTCACGCCATCGGGCGCCGTCAGCGTCAGGTCCAGATTATTGACGAGTTGGGTCGCCTGCACGCCCCAGGCCGGGTTGCCGGGTTCATCATCCCACGCCAGTGTGAACTTCAGCTCCGCCGTGCCGGGAACCACGGTGATGTTGTAGGTCTCGCTGGTGTCGCCGGGGCTTACCGTACCTTCGACGAAGTTGTGCGCCTTGATATAGCCGGCAGCCTTCTGCGCATTGGCGGCGCCATACCCCGTGGACCAGTCGGGACCGGCGTGATAGATGAGCGGTTGGCCGGTATCCGGATCGTTCCACCCAAACTCCGTGAAGCCGCCCTGAGTGGGTTCGTGGCGCATGTCTGTCGCCGTCTGCACCAGGATTGCCTTCATGGTCGCCTCACGGGCGCGGCCCTTGCTTGGGAACGACTGATGATACTGCTCCGTCAGCAGTGCGGTCACACCGGCGATCGCGGGCGACGCCATTGAGGTGCCGCACTTCGGCACGTAGCCCTGCGAGTCATGGTCGGTCGAGTCCATGCAGCCTGGCGCCATGATCTCCGGCTTCAGGCGGCCGTCCCATGTTGGGCCCCGGCTGGAAAAGCTGGCGATGCTCTGCACGCTGCCGGGGCTGAATGCACCGACCGTGATAATGTTCTTCGAAGGGCTCAACACCGAGAAGTAGCCGCGTGGCCCCGTCGTTGGGTCTGGGTCCGGGTCGGTGTCAGGGTCACTGCCATCCGGCACGGTGCCGGTCGTGCAGTATTGGGCGCCACCCCCTTGATTGGCCGCCGCCCAGACAACGGTGTGGCGTGGGATTGCCGTGCTACCGTCCGTCATTTCGCCGCGCACCAACTGGTCGACCGCCTGTGCGGTCGCATCATACGCGCCGCAGGTCATGACGTAGGAGTGGTTGCTGACTTCGATGTGATAGGTGTTGACGGCCTCGTTCCAGGTGCCGGCATTCCAGCCACCGTAGGGCGCCAGCTTCGCATTGGGCGCCATCCCCCGCAACTGGAAAGCCGTGCAGGAACCGAATGGACAGTTGCTGACGCTGTTGGCGCCGCTTGCCCCAATGATCCCGGCCACATGGCTGCCGTGACCGTTACCGTCATCCTGGGTGCGCAGCACGCGACCGGAGAAGTCGTTGTGGCTGAAGCCCGATGCGTTCAGACCGGTGTCGAAGATGCCGACAGCAACGCCGCTGCCATCGAGACCGGCGTAGAAGGCCGGCGACACGCCGGTGTTGGCCAGTTGCGCATTGTTGACGTTCAGGTCAATGCGCGCCTGGTCGTTCAGCACCTGCATCGGTGCGGGGCCTTCCTCGATCCAACTCACTGGATCCTGCTGCGCCAGGGTCTCGATCGACGTCTTGGCAATGACGACCGCAAAGAGATGCTCGCCGTAGAGCGTTGCGGTCGCGCCAAGCCCACTCAGCAGGTCGATAGCCGTTTGATCACTGACATCGGCATGGAAAGTGACGAGCAGATTGATCGTGCCATCTGCATTTGCTGCCCACGCAAAGAGTTCGTTTGCCTGGATCTTGGGATCGACCTTGTCGGTAGTCTTGATCAGCCCCAGCCAGCGCACCAGACTCTTGAAGATCGGTGACGCCGGGTCAGGGGTTGGCGTCACAAATGCCGTGTAGAGGGTATCGCCGACATAGGTCACCAGGCGGATGCCTGCCGCCTCCAGTGCTGCGCGCTCATCCGCCGTGGGCAGGCGCTTCAATTGCGCAAAGGCGTGAAGTCCCGGCGTGCCCGGCAGCGCTGCCGCCAGTTCCGGATCCAGCCCGGCCCCCGGTGTGAAGGTGCGGCCGCGCAGGGTCAGTTCAATTGTCTGGGCGTTGAAGCGCATGACGTTGGTGAAGAGTGTGCGCCCATCGCCTGTCATGGCGTCGGGACCGGCATCAAACCCCAGAGCAAGTAGCGACCCTGCTCCTGCACGATCGGCACAAGTCCCGGATTCCCGACTGCCGAGGCGATGCGAACGCCAAATGCCATTGGCTCGCTCAACTGCGGGCCGATGCCGTTTTGGGCGCCGGTGTAGACGGCCACCGTGTTGTCACCCGGCAGCGCAATCCCATCGTAGGCGCTCTGGCTGGCGCCAAACTCCAGCGCCTGGACAGCAGCACCGGTGAAGCTGGCGCCGTTGGGATGGCCAATCGACAGGCCGAGCCGGCCAAAGAAGGTATAGCCGCCCGTACCCAAACCGACGACCGGCAGCCCTGACGCCACGATAGCGTCAAAGAGACCCGGTTTGGATCCCATTGCCCGTTTGATCCGGTATCGGCGCCAATGATCACCAGGTCATAGTTGCCGAGCCCTGGTACAGCAGCGACGTCGCTCACCGACGTCCCGTCATTCTTCGCGAGTGATGGAAGCATCAGGTGAAATGCACCATCGGGCAATGTGGGCGCGCCCAATTGCTCGACGTGCACCGTGAATCCGTTGGCATTGAGCAAAGTGGCGACCTGGGCAGCAGTCGCCGGATCGTTCCGATGGTAGTAGAGGACGCGCACGGGTCCACTGGACGCAGCGGCGCGACAGCTCCTGGCGAAACCGCTGCCAGGAGTACGTTGAGCATGAGGATAAGGGGTGCAAGGTAGGACAGGCTGCGTTGGAAGCGGCGACGTGTCAGATGGATGGATGGTCGCATGATGGTCTTCCTTTCTCTGTTGAAACAGGATGGGGGTGACTACTGATTCAAACATAGCAGGCGAAATCGCCGCCCACCGTGTCATAGGACAAGCTCATCCTGTGTTTCGACGCACAATTCGGTTATCTGGAAATTGTGAATTTCGTCACATACCATTCGGGGCGCATGCCGTATCCTTTCGCATTGCGTCGCGTGTGGCCCAGCGCAGGCGCAAGCGGACGCCGGTGTTCCAGTGAGGGCCTGCTGTATGAGATTGATTGCATGCGGCAATAAAGTGCTGGACCGGCAGCAAAGGAAGAAAGATGATTGACTACAGCTATTCAGTTTTGGCGCGATTGGAGCATGAGGAGCGCGTACGAGCGTTCGAACTCAGCCGATCCGTCAGGCGGAGCAACGGAGACAAAGGTGGGCGCTTCAGCACCCTGGCGTATCGCGCCGGAGACCTGCTTGAGCGTCTTGGCGGACAACTGAAGGCGCGCAACGGTGCGCAGCCGATCCCGCAGCGGATCCAAACCAGCCAGGCATAAACCCTGGCAACCAGTGACGGCCACGCCATGTGCGCGTGGGCTACATCCGTCAACAACAATAGAAGAGTGATCAAAGAGAGCGTCGCCTGCAAGGGCGGCGCTCTCTGATTCTATGCAACGCACGAGGCAGGAGCCGGTGCGGCGCGGTTAGCTGTTGCGGATCATGTGCGATGTACGATTCCCGTCGCAAGGCGGACGGACAAGCCACCATTCACCAGCCCAAGCCCGGCGTCTAGCGCAAGTCCGGTCTGCCGCACCAACTGCACATCGCTGCAGAGCATCGCCACCTGCCAGCCCGGGCATTTCGCCCGCATCACATTGCCAAACTGGGCGTAGAGATTGCGCAGATCTTGATCGGTGCTGAGCCGCTGCCCATAGGGCGGATTTGTCACCACCCAGCCCGGGGTTGGCGGTGGGATAATCGAAGAAAGGGCGTGATGCTGAAACTCAATGAACTCCGCCACGTGTGCGCGGCCGGCATTCGCCTCCGCCGCCTCGATTGCCCCGGCATCACGGTCAGACCCTTGAATCACCAACTTGCCGCCCAATGCGGCGCGCCGGTCTCGCTCCAGGCGATCTGCCTCGATCAGCAACGATTGCCAAAGTGCAACGTCAAACCCAGGCCACTCCATAAACGCAAAGCGGCGATGGCGACCTGGCGCGGCGTTGCAGGCCAGCAGCGCCGCCTCGATGGGAATCGTGCCTGACCCACAAAACGGATCGAGCAGTGGCGCCGGTTCGGCAAGCGCACCCTCCGCCCAGCCGGACGCAAACAAGATGCCGGCGGCCAGCGTCTCGCGCAGCGGCGCTTTGGCGGTTGCCAGCCGATAGCCGCGGCGGTGCAGCAACGCACCGGAGGCATCGATGCTGATCGTGCACTGGTCGTGCAGCAGGCGCACCAGGACAATCTGAGGCGGCTGGTCGGCCTCCTCATCGGCCTTTTCCACGGCAGGCGGTGTGCTCAGCCGGTCACCGATCGCACCCACCACGCGCTCTGCGACTGCATCCGAATGGTAGAGCCGCGATTTGTGGCACGTGACGCGCAAGGTCACCGGCTGCCCTGGGACCAGATAACGCTCCCACGCCAACTTCGCCGCCGCCCGCCGCAATTCGGTGAAGCCAATCGCACGGAACTCACCCAGCCGCACAAGGACCCTGCTGGCGGTGCGCAGCCAGAGGTTTGCGCGGTAAATGGCCTCCAGGTCGCCCGTGAAGGCTACGCCACCTGGATCACCGGCATCTTGTTTGCGCGGCGCTTGCGGATTGGCGGGCGCAGCAGATGCAAGGCCCAGGGTGCTCAGTTCGTATTCGGTAATCGGCGCAAGGCCTGGGGCAGCGACAGCATAAAGTTTATGCACAGGTTAGGTTAGGGGCACTCATACCCCATGAGTAGCGTTTTGCCGCACACCGCGTTCGGCGTGCCAACGTTGCAGTGTCGTGCCGGCCCATTATGCCACGGGAGGCAGTGATTTGCTATAGGCAGCGGATCAAGCGAAGGTTAAAATGACGGTGAGGAAAATGATCAACGCGGAGATGTGGAGGTAGCGCGGAGTTCGCGGAGATTTGGTATGTGCGTGGCTTTGGCCGCGGCAGGGCGAACCACTTACTCACGTGCGTGGCTCTGATTGGTACGTGCGTGGCTGCCCAGGTAAAAGCGTGGCCTGATTGGGTGCCCAGTGGCGGCAAGCCGGGCGCCTATCTATTCTCAATCTTTGGCAAATATACTGCCTCGCCACCCAGAATCGTGACGGCAGTGCGCGTAATGACGGTCCCTTGATCATTGTCGATCAACGCCGTATTGCGAATCACGCTCGCCTTGCCAGGCGTGCCGCCCGCGGTCATCGTGTACGTCACCGTCACCGGTTGCGTGCTCGACACCTCGCCGTCCCACAGAATCCGTCCGCCCGCAACCGCCACCTGCCCGCTGCTCGCTTGGACGGTGCCGGTCACGAGGGTCGCATTGGTGGGGAGGGTGTCGGTCAGGCGAGCGCTGGGGAGAAGCGCGCCGGGGTTAAGCAGGCGAATGGTATAGTGAAGTGGGTCGTTCGGTTCGGCCTGCGCCTTGTCAACGAGCTTCTGTGAGGTGGCAAGGGTGCCCTTGACCTGGGTTGGGACGACCCCGGCCCGCAGGTAGTTGCCGCGCCCGGTGCCCCAGAGGATGCGGGCGTTGGCGGAATTACCGATGTCATAGGCCACCAGCCCACGATTGATGGTCCCAAGCACCAGCTCCAGGTCAGGATCCGCGTCAATGTTGGCGATCGTGGGCGCGCCCAACGCCCCGCCGCGACCATCACTGACGTTAAAGGGCAATTCCACCGCATCGATCAGCTTGCCATCCCAACTGACGACGTAGAGTCTCCCCGGCTTGTTGCTGTCGTTCTGGGTCCACGACGCAAAGATCACCTCCGCCTTCCCGTTGTTGTCCAGATCCACTACGATCGGTTCGGTTGCAAAACGGATGAAGCCTTCGTTGGCGCCGGTTACCTCAAAGGGCCAACTCCCGTGCTCGGTCTTATCGAGCCAATAGGCATGGACGCGCCCGTCATACGATGGATAGAGGATCTCGCGCAGCCCATCCCCGTCGAGGTCCACGACGACCGGATTGGGTGCGTTGTTCTCGATCACGTTGTAGTCCTCGCTCAGTGGCGCCGCATGCGCATCGGGGTCGGAATCACCGTCCAGTCGTGCGTAGCATCCTTCCAGCGCGTACGGTCAGCGTTGAGGATATAGGGCATCTCGTAGAGATCTTGATAGGGATTGGCGCCGCAGTTGTAGATGTTGCCCACGATGATAATTTCCAGTTTGCCGTCCCCGTTCACGTCGGCGATGGTCGGCGCGCTGTTCGCCATGTTGGGCCGGTGCTCGACGCCGCAATCGGCATAGCCGCGCAGGTCGACGGCATGATCGACGTGCAACCCCACGCGCGCCCATGCCTTCCGGACGCCGTTGATCAGTCCATACACCGGGTTGGCGCGCAGTGGGGAGCCGTCGGCATGAAACGCCGCTACGTAGTGCGTGTCGTTGGGGCCAATCACCTCGGCGCTGCCGTCACCGTCGACGTCAGCCACTGCGACATTCTCATTGAAGCAGCCGGACGCATACCCGTTGGTGTCGCCATCCGGGGAGAGCTGCGGCCAGCCGGATCGGACCGTACCGTCGTGCTCGTACACAAACCATTGGTTGTCGGAGCGCGTTGAACAGATGGCGATCTCAAGGTCGTGGTCGTTGTCCATGTCGGCCGTCGCCAGGCTGCGGATCTCACGGCCGTCACCGGTCGGGTTCTTCGGCCAGGGTGAGATTGGGTTCAGCCCGGGGCCGTAAACGGCAAGTTCACCGTCGCCGCTTGCCGTGACCACCTCAAGGCGCGTGTCGTTGTTGATATCGGCAAGCACGATGCCGGGCCAAAGGCGGGCGCTGCTCCCCTGCGGGCGAATCCACTTGATGGTCCCTGAGGTCCCGTTCACTGCCATCAGGGTATAGCCGCCCCAGTAGACTTCCGCGGCGCCGTCAGCGTCGAGATCGCCCACCGCGGGGGAGGCATACCAGCCCGTCTCGCAGTACCAGTTGGGGCAGCGCTGCCATTTCAAGGTGAGGGGCCACGGCGACGCCGCCGCAGGCTCGGCACTATGGGCGGGGAGCGCCGGAAGCAGGGAAAAGAGGAGAACAGCAAGAAGCAAGAAATGGCGTTTCATGGAAGTACCTCCGTAGAAAACCACATATTTACCCGCAACAAGAGAGAGGAGTATCCCGCCAAGCCGCAAAGCCGCCAAGGAGGACAGGGGGAAGTCTCCCGCAGGGACGCGGGGAGATATCGACCCAAGAACGCAAAGAACACAAAGAAAATGCAGAGTCTCCGCCCTTTTCTTTGTGTTCTCTGTGCTCTTTGTGGTGATTTTCCATCTTCCTCCCCGCATTTCCCTGCGGCTCTGCGTCACTGCGGGAGATATCGTTTTTTCTCCCCTTTGTGGCTTGGCGGGAGGCTTTGGCTCTTTCTGATAGTGTAAGCATTGATACAAAGCTCTAACGGTTCGCCAATATGATACTGATGCTTTGTTGCTAGAATAGTGCAATACTCTATTGATTACCAGGAGCAACCGACGTCTATGCGACTCGATAAATTGACCCAAAAAGCGCAGGCCGCGTTAGTCGAAGCGCAGAGCCTGGCGCAGCGATATCAAAATTCGACCGTTGAACCCGCCCACTTGCTCGAAGCTTTGCTCAAGCAGGAAGGAGGCGTTGTCCCTGCCATCCTCAACCGGATCGGCGTGGACCTTACGATGCTCGAACGCAGCGTCGACCAGACGATCACCGCCCTGCCTAAAGCTGCAGGCGCCTCCGTCCAGGTAGGAATGGGGCGCGAATTGTCGTCCGTGTTGGGCGAGGCCGAGAAGATCGCGGAGAACATGCGCGATGAGTATCTGTCGACCGAGCATATGCTGCTGGCGATGGCCTCGACGCCCGGCAAAACCAAGGATTTGCTACAGCGGCACGGCGTTGACTACAACGCGATCATGCAGGCGCTGGCCGGGATCCGCGGCAACCAACGCGTCACCAGCGACAATCCGGAAGCACAGTATGAGGCGCTGGCCAAGTATGGCCGCGACCTCACGGCAGAGGCGCGCAAGGGCAAGCTCGATCCCGTGATCGGTCGCGACGAAGAGATTCGCCGCGTCATCCAGATCCTGAGCCGGCGCACCAAAAACAACCCGGTGCTGATTGGCGAACCCGGTGTCGGTAAGACCGCCATCGTCGAAGGGCTGGCGCAACGCATCGTCAAAGGCGACGTGCCGTCCGGTCTCAAGGACAAACAACTGATTTCGCTCGACATGGGCGCATTGGTTGCCGGCGCCAAATACCGCGGTGAATTTGAAGAGCGACTCAAGGCCGTACTGCAGGAGATCGGCAAGTCCGAGGGCCGCATCATCTTGTTTATCGATGAAATGCACACACTCATCGGTGCGGGTGCGGCGGAAGGTTCCATGGATGCCAGCAATATGCTGAAACCGATGCTGGCACGCGGCGAACTTCATTTGATCGGGGCGACCACGCTCGACGAATACCGCAAGCACGTCGAGAAGGATGCCGCGCTGGAGCGGCGTTTCCAACCTGTCTTTGTCGGTGAGCCGAGCGTTGAAGATACGATCAGCATCCTGCGTGGGCTGAAGGAACGGTACGAAGTGCACCACGGCGTGCGCGTCACCGACGGGGCGGTCATCGCCGCGGCCACGCTGAGCAATCGCTATATCAGCGACCGTTTCCTGCCCGATAAGGCGATCGATTTGATCGACGAAGCGGCCAGCCGGCTGAAGATGCAGATCGACTCCAAACCGCAAGAGTTGGATGTGATCGACCGGCAGGTCATGCAGCTTGAGATCGAACGCGAGGCGCTCAAGCAGGAAAAGGACGACGCCTCCAAGGAACGGCTGCAGACGCTGGAAAAAGAATTGGCCGACCTCAAGGAGAAGAGCGCGGAGCTGACCGGACGATGGCAGTCTGAGCGCGAGTCGATTGCCAAGGTGCGCGAACTGCGCGAGCAGTTGGAAGCCATCCGCGTCGAGATCGAACAGGCCGAGCGCGACTACAACCTGCAGAAGGCCGCCGAACTCCGCTATGGCAAGACACGCCAGTTGGAAGCAGAGCTGAAAGAGGCGGAAGAGCGGGTGCGCACGCTGCAAAAATCCGGCGCCCTGCTCAAGGAAGAGGTCGACAGCGAAGAGATCGCCGCGATCGTCAGCAAATGGACGGGCATCCCGGTTTCCAAGCTGATGGAGGGCGAACGCGAGAAATTGCTGCACCTGGAGGACTTCCTGCACCAGCGCGTCGTGGGTCAGGACGAAGCGGTGAATGCCGTTTCCAACGCCATCCGGCGCAGCCGGGCAGGGTTGCAGGATCCGAACCGTCCGATTGGCAGTTTCATTTTCCTGGGGCCGACCGGCACCGGCAAGACCGAACTGGCGCGTGCGCTGGCCGAGTATCTCTTTGACGATGAGCAGGCTATGGTGCGGATCGACATGAGCGAATACCAGGAGCGGCACACCGTGGCACGGCTCATCGCTGCGCCACCCGGCTATATCGGTTACGACGAAGGCGGCCAGCTCACCGAAGCGGTGCGGAGACGGCCCTATTCGGTGGTCCTCTTCGATGAAATCGAAAAGGCGCATCCGGAGGTCTTTAACGTGCTTTTGCAGGTACTTGACGACGGCCGGCTGACGGATAGCCAGGGACGCACGGTCGACTTTAAGAACACGATTATCATCATGACGAGCAACATCGGCAGCCAGTATATCCTGGAGGCCGGTGAGATGAACGAAAAGGTGGAAGCGAAGGTGCGTGACGCCTTGCGCAACCACTTCCGGCCGGAATTCCTGAATCGTGTGGACGAGATCGTCGTCTTCCATGCGCTCAGGAAGGATCAGTTGAAACAGATCATCGAGATCCAACTGAGCCGGCTGCGCGAGTTGCTAAAGGATCGACACATCACTTTGGCTTTGACGGATAAAGCCAAAGATGTGCTGGTGAATGAGGGGTACGATCCGGCCTTTGGCGCACGCCCACTCAAGCGCGTGCTCCAGCACCGCATTGCGGATCCGCTGGCGAAGGAGATTCTGGAGGGTGCGGTGAACCCCGGCGATCACGTTTTGGTTGATGCCGCAGGCGGTGATCTAGTCTTCTCGGTGGGTAAGCACCCGGCAAACTGACTAGATAGACACTCGAAAAATTACATCGTTTATAAGGGACTTGCACCCGCAGGTCCCTGCTTTTTTCGTAACAGAAAACCCACTACATCGTCATACAATATAGGGGTAGAGTGCTATCCAGTGGAGGATGGCACCATTTGCTTATGTCATAAGGAGGCGCCATGCCCCTTGTACAAGAGAACAACAAGCCGGACAGAGTGATCAGACCCCATCGATTCTTCATCCTTGCATTTGGTGCGGTGCTGCTCAGTTGCCTGGTGCTGGTCCCGCACCCCGCTCACGCCGAAGGCAAGGTCACCGATTGTTCGAAATATGGACCGGGCGCCGGCACACTGCAAACGGCCATGAAGGGTGGCGGGCTGGTGACCTTCGAATGTAGTGGGGTCATCATCGTGCCTGAGATGCAGTTGGGACTCACCAACCTCATCCTGGATGCCACCGGCCAGCATGTCACGCTGGACGGCAACCACGCCAATCGCCTCTTTGATGTCGGTGACGGCAATCTTGAAATCCGGTATCTGACCCTCACGGGCGGGAAATCAGTGGAGGGTGGCGGGGCGATCTTCAGCGGCGGCCAGGTCACCATCACCCACAGCCTGATCTACGGCAATGAAGCCACCTATGGCGGCGCGCTGGAGATCTACAATGGGCGTTTGCTGATAGTCAGTTCCACCATCACCGACAACTATGCCAACAGTCCCGGATCCACGGGTGGCGGCGGTGCGATCGACCAATATTATCAATACTGGGCCGGGCTTGATGTGCGGAGCAAAAGCAGCCTCGTCGCCACCGGCAGGGATCGCATCAAGCCGGGCGACGAGACCAAGGTCGTGCCCGCCAGTGACAGTAGCCCAGTGCCTGAGGTCACGATCCTCTTCAGCACCATCACCAACAATCGAGCCGAGATCAGCACACGCGCCGGGTTGTGGCGTGAAAATGGCAACCTGACGCTCGAAGGCACGATCATCGCCAAGAACGATGGGCGTGACTGTCTGATCGAGGGTACGGCAAGCTTCAATCCCAAGAATGCCAACCTGGACGGCGATGGCAGTTGCAGCGCCAGCATCCATGCCGATCCGCTCCTCACCGCGTTAACCGATTATGGCGGTCCCACCTTGCTGTTTGGGTTGAAGAGCAACAGCCCGGCGATCGACGCCGCGCCGCCGGGACCCTGCCTGGCGCCGACCGATCAGCGCCGCGTGCAACGCCCCCGCGATGGCACGCGCGATCAGGTTGCAGCCTGTGATCTCGGGGCGTACGAATTTGCCAAGTACTTCTATGGCAATGCCAATCTGAATGACGGGTTGGTAGGCCATTGGCGTTTCGACGAAGGTGCGGGAGCCGTCGCACTCGACAGTTCCGGCTTTGGCAACAATGGGGTGCTTGGCCCCGCCCTCGAGTACGGCACGGATGTCGCCCCGGTCGGTTTCAACGATCTCTATTCCCTTTCATCGACCCGGTCGGGCATGGTCACGACGCCCAATGCGGCCGTCCTGAACCCACACTCCTCGATGACACTTGCGGCCTGGGTGCGTTTGAACCGCACCGGCGGCGATGTGCGGCTGATTGACAAGGTTGGCAACCTGACGACCGGTCCTGGATATCTCTTCGCTGCAGAAAACGGTGTGTTGCGCGCCGATTTCTGGGATGCTGCGGACGCACGCCATACGATCACGGCGGGTCTGGTGGTCACGGGCACGTGGATTCATGTTGCAGTCACCTGGTCTGCCGGCGGCGTCGCCACGACCTATGTCAACGGCGTTGCAGCCGGCAGCCAGCCCGGCGGCGCCAGTCTGAAGGCGAGCAATGGCCCGCTGCGGATCTCGGCGAACGGCCAAATCGACGATGTCCGCATCTATGATCGGGAATTGAGCGCAGCCCAGGTCGGTGCGTTGGCGGGCGGCAGTTCCTGCGTCCAGACCGGCACGACCTGGGATGACGCCGTGCCCGATCTGCAATGTGCGCTGACGGCAATGAACAGCGGCAACAGCCTCTGGGTGGCGAAGGGCCGCTACGTCCCGTTCCGTGGGCCGGATCCCGAGGTCAGCTTTGTGATTCCAAGCGGTGCAGCCGTTTACGGAGGTTTCCCCAGCGGCGCCACCAACATGAATCAGCGTGACCTTGCCAACAATCCTTCGGTGCTCAGCGGCGACCTGATGGGCGACGATCAGAGCGATAGCACCGGCGTTGTGACCGACGTCACCGCCATTGTTGGGAACAATGCACGCCACGTGGTAGTGCTCAGCGACGCCGTCGACCAGACGGTCCTCGACGGCTTTATCGTGACCGCAGGCGCAACCCAGAGCAGCCAGGAGACGGTGGAATACGACGCCACCAACAGTCTGCTGGGTTCGGGCGCCGGAATCTACATCGTCAGCGGTTCGCCGCTGTTGCGCCGGCTGCTGGTGGTCGGCAACTGGGCAAGCTATCAGGGGCGCCGCGTACATCATGGCCGGCGCGCCGCGTTGGGTGGATGTGGTGATGCGCAGCAACCGGGGCGGCCGCGGTGGGGCCATCGCCATGGAAAGTGGTGCGTCGATCATTGCAAACGGCTTGATCGCGGGCAACTATTCGGCCAGCACGGGCGGCGCCATTTGGCTCGGATCGGGCGCGTTTCGGCTGGTGAACGTAACGATGGCCGGCAACCGTGCGCGCACTGCCGGTGGCGGCGTCGCCATGGCGAGTTGTGCGTTTGAGGCTGAGAACAGCATCTTCGCCAATAACAGCGCACCGGATGACCCGCAGGTGCAGAACGAATGCTCGGCGAAATTCAAGATCAGCAAGGTCGAGGATGGCTGTCCCACGGCCGCGACCTGCACCAACATCGTCACCGGCGTGGCAGGGTTCACGGCGCCGGCGCAAGCGACGAATGCACCAACGCTGTTGGGCGACTATTCGCTCGTGCCGGCGGCAGCGGAAATCGACCTGGGGAACAACGGTGCATCCATTGCGGGGGTATTGCCCGATGTCACCACCATCGATGAGTTGTCGAGTGACGCCATCGGTGGGGAGCGCCTCATTGCGGTGCATCAGGCAGCGAAAGTGATCGACCTGGGCGCGATGGAAGCGAGCAACACGCCGCCCCGCTATATCAGCTTCCCGGTTCAGGTCGCGATGACGACTGAGCCATACACCTACACGGTTGTGACGACCGATGCCAACGAACCAACGGGGACCGGGGTCACGATTACGACGAAGGTGCTGCCTGCCTGGATGAGATTCAAGGCCACGGGGGGAAACACGGGAAGTGTGACAGGCACGCCTGCGACAAGTGACATTGGGGAGCATCAAATCACCCTGCTCGCCACCGATCCGGGCGGCGCCGGCACCGAGCAGAAGTTTAAGTTGAATGTGTTTGGAAAAGTGTTTAACGCGTATCTGCCGGCGCTGGGGAGGTGAGGCGAGGGAGAAGAAAAAAGGGTCAATTGACAGTCGTCAATTGACCCTTTTGTTGCTAGCTTTTCCTCAGCGTCAGCAGACCGGGCACCGTGTCAAAGAGCACGAAGCCGATCGGCAGACCGATGATCGTCATGCAGAGGGCGTAACCCAGTGCGAGCACGACGCCGGCGAGCCACCAACCCACGAAGATGAACCACAGGGTGCGCAGCAGGATATTGTGCTGCGGCACGTTGACCGGGCCGTAGGGTGAGACGAGTTTGGCCGGCTCACGCAGGGCCATGATCTTGGGCATGTTGTTCAAGATTGAGATGCCCAGGGGGATGGTGATGATCGGCAGGAAGAGCAGGTAGGCCAGCCCCACTGCAAAGCTCCCCAACCACCAACCGATAAAGACAAACCATAAGATCTGCAACAGACAGCCGGGACCCTGCTTCACGGCGTAGACAGGCTGTTGTTGATTTGAATTCGCTGCGTTCATTTATTTCCTTCCGCCTCTGAATGAGGGTGATGTTCATAGAATTGATAGCATGAAACAATACGCAGAATTTGGGTGGAGGTTGCGGGGGGAGGCAAGTGCGCAGTAGCCAGGGGGCGAGTTTTGGGGGTGGTGGCGCTCCGGTGGCGCTACGAACGCCCTTGCGGAAAAAATCTACCCCGAAAGAGGGACTGGGGACTCACCACCCTGACGGGATGGTGCTCTGACAGAGGCGCTCTGACAGAGGTATATTGTATATCGGCGCCGCGCGCTATAGCCCCCATGCTCATGCCTGTGCCCATGCACCAGCGGCGTCCGGGCACGGCGAATCAGCGGCAGCACCCCGACCGCAGCGCCGAGATAAAGCAGGCCCGATAATTGGAACGGGGTCAACTCACCCAACAGCGACTTGCTAAGCGGCGTTGCTGCGTCAAAGAGTCCGGCAGCCACCAATGCTAAAATAAAGGGACGAACCATCGTCGTACGCAATGCTGTGATCGTGAGCGAATGTTGTAATCAGTGCTTCGGCGGCACCTGCACCGGGCGCCAAGGCGCGGAAGCAAGAGAATGTAGCATTCATGGTGACACAAGAACCTCTACTGGAACAAGTACGAGATCTGATGGTCCGCGGCGCCAAGCGCCAGATCCGCTTTGGGGATGAAGACCTGACAGAGATGATCGCAGCCGGAAACGTCTTTATAAGCGCAGCGCATGGGCGGCCCATGGGGATGCTAGCCGTCAGCCCCGAGGTGCCAGCGCCCAGCTTGCCTGATGACGCGCCGCAGCGCGTTTATATGGCAGGCGCAGCCTTTGCACAGGGCGCGTCGCCCAGCGCCGAAAGCACGCGGCTGGTGCAGGCATGGAAAGGCACGTCCCCACATGCCAGGCGTACGTTGATCGCCTATGCCGAGGAGCCCTGGCTGGAGCGGGCGCTCGAATTTGCTGGGCCCAGCCCCGTCCAAACGGTTGTCTATTATGTTTTGCAGTTTCTGGGGCACCAGGCAGCCACCTGGTCAGCCGCCGGCCCTGCCTTTCTGCGCCCTGCAACCATCAACGAACTTGACGCCGTCGCAATGCTCGATGCCCAGTCATTCGACCTGCTGTGGCACATGACCGTCCGCGACCTGCATTCACTGCTTTTCCAGGGCCGGATGCAACTGGCCTTTGAGCATGGCCACCTGATCGGTTACTCTGCGACGACGTTGCGTGGTAGCAGCGTCTACATCTCACGGTTGGCTGTGCACCCAGATTGGCAAGGTCACGGCATCGGTCGCCAACTGATGGTCGATGCCCTCGTCAGCGGTCTTGAAATGGGCTGTACAGAGGCAATGCTCAATACCCAGTCGAACAACGCGCGCGGGCAACGACTCTACCATTCACTGGGTTTTAGACCGACCGGGGCGCAGTTTATTGTGCTCACCATGGATGCCCCCTGATTGGGGCTATTGATTAGATCTGTTGGAAGTGCTACTCTTCATCCGCTGACATTCATCTAGAAGCGAGCCAGTCACCATGACCGCAACCCTGATCGAACATGCCGATGTACTCATCACGATGGACGTGGCGCGCCGCGAAATCAAGGATGGCGCCCTGCTGATCCAGGACAACGCGATCGCCTGGGTTGGTCCTTCCGCCGAGATTCCAAGACCGGATCCCAGCGATCCCTACACGGTGATCAACGCCCGGGGCAAGATCGTCCTGCCCGGCTTCGTCAACACACACCACCACTTCTACCAGACACTCACGCGGGTCATCCCTGCCGCCCAGGACGTGGTGCTCTTCGACTGGTTGAAGACGCTTTACCCGATCTGGGCGGAACTGACGCCGGACGATGTCTTTGTCAGCACGCAGTTGGCGCTCACCGAACTCCTGCTGTCTGGATGCACGACCTCCAGCGATCACCATTACCTCTGGCCAAACGGCAGCCGGCTCGACGACCAGTTTGCCGCCGCGGAGACGGTCGGTTCCCGGTTCCATGGCGCGCGCGGCAGTATGAGCCTGGGTGAGAGTAAGGGCGGGTTGCCGCCCGATCGCGTCACGGACAGCGAAGAGAACATTCTCCGTGACTCACGGCGCGTCGTGGAGACCTACCACGACCCCAGGCGCTTTGCGATGCGCCGCGTCTTGCTCGCCCCCTGCAGCCCCTTCAGCGTCACTCCCGACCTCATGCGTGAAAGCGTGGTCCTTGCCCGTAGCTTTGGACAGGAGATGGACGTGCATCTGCACACCCATCTGGCCGAAACCAGGGACGAAGAAGCGTTCTGCCTCGAACGCTTCGGCTATCGCCCTGGTGACTATGCCGAACAGCTTGGATGGGTTGGCAAAGACGTTTGGCACGCCCACTGCGTGCACCTGAATCAGGCCGAGATTGATCTTTTTGCGCGGACCAAGACCGGCGTCGCACATTGCCCGACCAGCAACATGCGGCTGGCCAGCGGCATCGCCCCAGTGCGTTCCATGCGCGACGCGGGCGTGCCGGTGGGGCTTGGCGTCGACGGCAGTGCTCCAATGACGGCAGCCACCTGCTCAACGAAGCGCGCCAATGCCTGCTGCTGCAGCGGGTGATGGGCAACCCACGCGCCATGACCGCGCGTGAGGTGCTGGAGATCGCAACGTTGGGCGGGGCCGCAGTGCTGGGCCGCGACGATATCGGCGCTTTGGCGCCGGGGATGGCAGCCGATCTGATCGCATTCGACCTGGGCACCCTGTGGCATTCCGGTGGCGCCGTCCACGATCCACTTGCGGCGCTCGTCTTCTGCCAACCGGTGCAGGTGTCGCTGGCGATTGTCAACGGCCGCGTGCTGGTTCAAGACGGGATGCCGCGCCACCTTGATCTGCCGGCCATGGTTGCACGGCACAACAAGGCGGCGCTCGCCCTGTTGGCGCGCGCTGGACGGCTCTGATCGAGCATGGTTGGGCACCATTCGCCACTCCCGGCGTTGGTGTCCGTAAGCCAACTTTCCATTTGTTGGGGTGCGCATCGAATGTTAAGATGCAGTTGTTTACGGTACGTCGTAACCTGCTCACGACAACTGTTTGGTCCTGGAAGCGTCTGGAGGCCAGTGGGCAGCGTTGGCTACCGTCAAAACAAGGGAGAAACCACAGATGGCAGTCAGCGCTGAAGCGCGAACCAAGATTCCGCCTGAATATGATGGGTGGAAGAGCATTGTTGCCAAGTACACAAAAGCGGATCCGCGCAAGGCGACATGGCAGTTGATCACGTCGTTTGGTGGTCTCTTTCTGATGTGGATCCTGATGTACTGGAGCCTGAGCGTCGGCTATTGGCTGACGCTGCTGCTGTCGATTCCGGCGGCCGGCTTCGTGGTCCGCATCTTTATTATCCAGCATGATTGCGGACACGGTTCCTTTTTGGCTCTAAGAAGGCAAATGACATGACCGGCACCGTGTGCTCGGTCTTCACCTTTGTCGCCTACAAATATTGGCGCAAGTCGCATGCTATCCACCACGCCACCCATGCCGAACTGGAAGAGCGCGGCACCGGCGACGTATGGACGATGACCGTCGATGAATATCTTACGGCGCCAAAATGGAAGAAGATCGCCTATCGGGTTTTCCGCAACCCCTGGTTCCTTTTTACCGTTGCCCCAACGGTCAATTTCTTGATTCTAGAGCGTTTCCCGCTCTCAGCCGAGAAAGACTGGCACAATGGGGAAAAGGCGTCGGTCTGGTGGACCAATCTTGCGTTGCTCGTGATCTACGGCGGTATCGCCCTGCTGATCGGCTTCTGGAACATGCTTGCCATCACGGTGCCGATCATGATCATTTCCAGTTCGCTCGGTGTGTGGATGTTCTACGTGCAACATCAATACGAGCGCACCTATTGGGAGCATACGCCCGAATGGAACTACACGCTGGCGGCTATGCGCGGCAGTTCATACTACCGCCTGCCGCGGGTGATGCAGTGGTTCACGGGGAACATCGGCTTCCACCACATTCATCATTTGAGCCCGCGCATCCCGAACTACAACCTCGAACGCTGCCACAAAGAGAATGAACTGATGCAGCGCCGTTGTCCTCGATATCCGATCCAGCCTGAAAACGGCCAGGTACTCGCTCTAGGACGAGGGCAAGCGGCAATTGGTCACCTTCCGCGAGGCCACACAGAAGCAAACCGCGGCGGCGCCCGCAAGTTAGCCTCAGCCTGCCACATCAGGCCCAGCTAGATCGCGTTGCCGCGCGGTGTAGCTGGGCTTTTCTTTTTGGACGCGCTCAGCGCTTTCCTTTGCGTCTTTGCAGCTTTGCCTTCATACTCAACCCATGAACGCGCGCGAACTCGACATCATTGTCACCCACGAAAGAACGGACTTCGACGCCATTGCCTCGCTGCTCGGCGCCTCTCTCGTCTTCGCTGATGCCGTGCCTGTGTTGCCGCGGCAGATGAACCGCAACGTCCGCGATTTCCTGGCACTCTACAAGAATCACTTCCGGTTTGTGCCGGCGGATGATTTGCCGCGTGGCCGGGTGCGGCGCGTGATCATCGTCGATTCGCGTGTCGCCAACTCTCCCAAAGGCACGCAGCCTGACACTGAATATGTCATCATCGACCACCACACCGCGTTGGCTGACGACGAGCGGGTGGCTGAATTGCGGCGCGGCCTGCCCAACGCCCGTGAGCTCTGGTGCGGCGCCACCGGCGCCAACACGACGCTGCTGGTCGAAAAGTTGATTGAACATGGCATCATTGTTTCGCCGGTGGAAGCGACGTTGCTGGCGCTCGGCATTTATGAAGACACTGGCAACCTGACCTACGCTTCGACCACCAGCCGGGATGCAGCCGCATTGGCATGGCTGTTGGACCCTGCGCGCGGGGTCAACCTGCGCGAGGTGAACGAGTTCCTCCATCATCCTATCTCGGAGGAACAGCGAACCCTGCTCCAGACGCTGATGGAAAATTGCGAGTTCCTGGAGATCGCCGGCCACCAGGTGATCATCACGACCGCCACCGCACCGGGATTCCTGGACGAACTGAGCACACTCGCGGCACGGCTGTGCGACTTCCATGAGCCAGATGCGATCTTTATCGTCATTGATCTGGGCGAGATGATTCAGGTCGTGGCGCGCAGCACGACCGATGCCGTCGACGTGGGAAAAGTGACCCAGGCGTTGGGCGGCGGTGGTCACAGCCGTGCAGCGGCAGCCCACGTCCGCGACGCTTCTCTGGTGGATGTGCGCCAGCAGATCCTGGATCTCGTGCAGGAGACCAGCCGCACCGCCGGCGACGTGCGGCAGATCATGAGCGGGGGTAGACCGCAGACGCTGGACCCGGATCTGACCATCGCCGAAGCGGACGAGCGGATGCGCCGGTGGGGTCATGAGGGTTTTCCGGTGGTCGAACTAAACGCGGCTGGGAAGGAGCACCTGCTGGGTGTGCTCACCCGCCGCGAAGCTGACCGGGCGCTTTCCCACCGGCTGGGCGACCAGCCCGTGCGGCGCTTTATGCGCACCGGCCAGTTTACCGTGCACCCCAGCGACAGCATCGCCACGCTGCGCCGGACGATGATTGACAGCAACTGGGGCCAGATCCCGGTCGTGGATGATCAGGGTGAAATTGTCGGCATCGTCACGCGCACCGACCTGATCAAGCTGTGGGACGAGAGCCTGCTGCCCAACCGGCGTGCGGGTGAAATCGCAAGCCGGCTGCAACGTGCGCTTGCGCCGGTGCAGGTGCACCTGCTGGAGCTCATTGGCCGGGAAGTTGATGCAATGAATTTCTCCGTCTATGTCGTCGGCGGCTTTGTGCGCGATCTGATGCTCGACACGGCCGGTGCGATTGCACTTTCACTCGACGTAGACATCGTGATTGAAGGCGACGCAATTGCATTTGCCAGGCGCATGCAGCAGCACTACGGCGGCCGTGTGGTGGCGCATAAACGCTTTGGCACTGCCAAATGGCTGCTCAATGAGGAGGGGGAGCGCGCCGACGTTGAGAAACTGCTGCAAGGCGTCGCGGTCCCCGCAGTGCCGCTGACCTGCCGGCGCATTTAGACTTTGTCACCGCGCGCGCTGAATTCTATACAGAGCCAACCGTGTTGCCGACGGTGCAGCAGGGCAGCATCAAACTTGACCTACACCGGCGCGACTTTACGATCAACACCCTGGCGTTGGCGCTCAATCCCGATCGATGGGGGCAACTACTCGATTTCTGGGGCGGGTTGAACGACCTGCGCGCCGGCGCCGTGCGTGTACTCCACAGCCTGAGCTTCGTCGATGATCCGACGCGTATCTTACGCGCGGTGCGCTACGAACAGCGCTTTGCCTTCCAGATCGAGCCACGCACGCTGGAATTGCTGGCGGACGCCCTGGAACTACTGGACCGCGTCACGCCTGCCCGCGTGCGCCACGAACTGGAACGGATCCTTGACGAGAACATCCCCGACAAGGCGCTGCTTCGTCTGGATGAGCTTGGCATTCTGCGCCAGATTCACCCGGCGCTGCGGATGGATGTAGAGATCGAGCGGGAGTTCATCCACTTGCGGTCACTGCGCGAGGCGTCTGATGCCGATCCGATCCTGCGGGAAACCCAACTGCAGTTGCTCTACTGGGCGGTGCTGGTCTACCCATTGTCCGCGGATGTCCACACGGAACTTTCTGCGCGTCTTGGTCTGCGTCACGACACGGCGCGGTTGATGGCAAGCATGCTGCTGCTGCGCGAAAGCCTGCCGCTGCTTGCAAAGCAGGATGCCAGGCCCAGTGAACTGGTCGTCGTGCTCGACGAAATTGAGCCGGCAGCGTTGGCGTTGGCGCCTGTCGTCTGTGATGATCTGCAGGTCCTGGCAGCCATCGCCCGTTATCGCGCCATTTGGCAGCATGTCCACGCCGAGTTGAACGGCGACGACCTCCACCGCATGGGCATCCCGCGCGGCCGCTTCTACCGCGACATCCTGACCGCCCTGCGCACCGCCCGCCTCGACGGCCTTGTTGGTTCTCGTGAAGATGAAGAGCGTATTGTCAAGAAAATGATTGCGGATGCGTGAAGCGTATAGCGTGTCACTTATCTCATCGCAGACTCACGCAACACACGATACGCACTACGAGATACGCAATACGTGATCCTTTTTACTCAATACGCTACAATAGGCGGAGTTTGAGTGTCGAAGTTTTGGAGTAACCTCATGGATTGGCTGGCAAAACTGGACTTTTGGGCCAATATTTCTACCATCTGGCTCGTCTTGATGATGTTCATCATGGGCATCTTGCCGTTGGTGGTGCTCTACTTTGCAGTGCGGGGCATGGCCATTGTCAATCGCACGGTGCAGCGCTATTTGAAACTCACAAAGTATTACACCGGAATCGTCCGTGACCAAAGCCACAATGTGAGCCAGAAGGTGGCTGAGCCGCTCGTCCGTTCCTACGGTGAGTCCGTACGCGCTGAAACAACTGTCCGCAATCTGCTGCCGGAAAGTGTGCAGAAACTGATCAAAACAGAGGAGAAGCGTCCGTGAACTACAAGGTACGCGCCCTACTCATTGGCGCTGGCGCCGGAGCGATGCTCGGGGCAACGTTCGCATGGCTGTCCGCTGATTCATCACAAGAGGATGAGCACGGCAATCGCACCAATGCCGTGACGAAGTTGGGGCCAATGGACTATCTTGCCCTTGGCATTGCCATCCTCGGACTTGCGCGCCAATTTGGCGGTATGCTCAAAAAATCCTAAGCTGAACAAAAAATCCGAATCTAAAGGAGTCATTCATGTCAGATAACCTTGGCTCGCCTGCGCGGCCATTACGGGCCGCGATCATTGGCGCCGGTCCGTCCGGCTTCTACGCCGCGGCTGCCATGCTCAAGGAGCCAAACCACAAAGTGACCGTTGATATGTTCGACCGGTTGATAGCCCAGGATGGGCTGGTGCGTTACGGCGTGGCGCCTGACCATCAGAACATCAAGGCCGTGGCGAAGACCTATGACCGCACCGCCGCCGACCCCGGTTTTCGCTATTTCGGCCATGTCAACTTTGGGACCGATATCACCCATGATGATTTGAAACGTCATTATGACGTTATTTTTTACGCGGTAGGCGCCCAGTCGGATCGCAAGTTGGGCATTCCCGGCGAAGACGTGCCCAACAGCCTGTCGGCCACCGAGTTTGTCGCCTGGTATAACGGCCATCCCGACTTTCAGCACCTCGATCCGGACCTGAGCGTCGAGTCGGCAATCGTGGTGGGCGTCGGCAATGTCGCCATGGACGTGGCGCGCATCCTCGCCAAGTCGGTTGATGAATTGAAGGGCACTGACATCACCGGCTATGCGCTGGCCGCGTTGAGCAAAAGTAATGTCAAGGATATCTATATTGTCGCCCGCCGTGGTCCCGCCCAGGTGAAGTTTACCAACGCCGAAGTCCGCGAGATGGGGCACCTGGAAATCGCCGACCCGATCGTGCTGGACAGTGAACTCCGCATGGATCGCGCCAGCAGCGCCGCCATTGAGGGCGACACCTCGATGCAGAAGAATCTTGACTACCTTCGTGCGTATGCTGAGATCGGCTCGCGTGGAAAACCGCGCCGGGTCCATTTCCGCTTCCTGCTCTCGCCGGTTGAGATCATCGTAGAAAACGGCAAGATGGTCGCGGTGAAGATGGAAAAGAACGAGCTGCGCCCGATCACCGGCGGTGACATCAAAGCCGTGGGTACTGGCCAGTTCGAGACGATCCCGGCCGGCATGATCCTCCGGTCGGTCGGTTACAAGGGGACAGCGCTTCCCGGCGTGCCGTACGACTCGCGCAGCGGGGTGATTCCAAACGAAGTTGGCCGCATCATGGATCCCGCCACCGACAAAGCCGTGCGCGGCGAATATGTGGTGGGCTGGGCCAAACGCGGTCCGACCGGTGTCATCGGCACCAACAAGCCGGATTCGATTGAGTCGGTGAACAGCATGTTTGAGGATTTGGAACAGGGCAAGGTTGCGGCGGCGCAGGATCCCAATCCGGATGCCATCGTGGCCCTGCTGAAGGACCGCGGCGTACGCTTTGTCACCGCCGACGAATGGCGCAAGCTCGACGCCGTGGAAGTGCAGATGGGCGTGGCAACCGGCAAACCACGCGTGAAGATCGTGGAACCGGCCGAGATGCTGAAGTTGCTTGACTAGCCGGCTCTCCCTGCAGGCGCCAATATGTGCGGCGCAGACGCCAAAGGCGTCTGCGCCGCTTCGCGTCTCACCCCTGATTTTCAGCCACAATCTGGGCGACGACATTTCTCAAGACTTCAGCCGGCTGGGCCCCGGAGACCAGATAGCGCTGGTTGAACACCAATGCCGGTACACCCTGAATCCCCGCCCGTTGCGCAAAACTTGCGTCTCCCAGCATCGCATTGAGCATCTCTTCATCGTCAAGTGCGGTAAGAAACGCCTGCTCATCAAGCCCGCAGGCACCTGCAATGGTGCCGAGCAGCGTGCGATCGCTGATGTCCAGCG
Source organism: Candidatus Fredericiella danica (assembly GCA_016713335.1). Lineage (GTDB taxonomy): Bacteria > Chloroflexota > Anaerolineae > Caldilineales > Caldilineaceae > Fredericiella > Fredericiella danica. The sequence continues at coordinate 68,353 of JADJPH010000024.1, forward strand.
CATCCCGCCAATAGGCTGCCATTACCGCATCGTGATATTCCGCACCCTTGCCCATGCGCTGTGCGTACTTTTCGCCGATGAGCGCCGGCCGGGTATCGATGCCGAAGGGACCCTGGTTGATCTCGCGACCATACCGTTCCCGTGCTACCGCCAACAACTGCGGACGGAACGATTCGATCTTTACCCTGTATTCAGGCGGCATCGGCGGGGCGCCGCGCGGGCGCAATTCGTAGGATCGCCATTGAATAGTGACGTCAGGATCAGCCGGTGAGGCGCCGTTCTTGAGCTCCTCCAAACTGGAAGAGACGAGATAGCACCACGGTCAAGCGAAGTCGGACCAGACGTCGATTTGAATCAAGTCAAGCACGTGTCTTTTCCCTTTCAATATAGTCAAGTTCACTAAGTGCCCGCGCCAAAAGCCAATGCGGAGGCGCAGAAACGCGGAGGAAACGCGGAGAGGAATCAAAAGAAGTCATTCTTGCACTTCTTTCCTCCGCGTTCTCCGCGCCAACTCCGCGTCTCCGCGTTGAGTCCTATCTCTCATCTAGGTTTCGGAAACAGCCGGTGCAGCAGGCTGGGTGCGTAGCGCGTCACGAGCGCGTGCGAAATCGCATTTTCCGCAGCGAGCGTTGCATACATCGCCGCACTGGGCCGTGGGCGTCGCGCTTGCGTGACCGGGTCAAGTTCGATCAGGCCGAAGCGCAGCCCCCATCCCTCCGACCACTCGAAGTTGTCGGTAAAGGTCCAATGGTAGTACCCGCGCACGTCGCTGCCCGCCTGGATTGCACGATAGACCTGGTAGATGTGCTCCAGCAGCCATCGTGGGCGTTGGTCATCGTCATGGTCCGGCAGTCCATTCTCGGTGATGTAGACGGGTTTTCCGAACTGGCTGACCTCACGGATGATCTGATAGAGTCCCTCCGGGGCGAGTTCGCTGTAGATTCCACGGCGCCCACTGTCGGAGAACTCGCCGTCGGGCCGGTACCGCTCTTCACCAAAGAGTTTTCGTGGATCGGGTGTGAAGCGAACCAGATCGCGGGTATAGTAGTTGATCCCGATCAGGTCCATGCTATCTGCGAGTGCATGGTTGTAGTCGCCGAAGCCCAACGGTGGTCGAATCTTCCCATCATGCGCGCCTTGCAGCCAGACATCCTGCCCGATATAGCGCTTGAGTGAGCCGGCAAATCGATCAAGCATGCTGTTTGGATCCCACGGCTGGAAGAGACGAACTGCCATGGCAATTCCAACCTGCGCCTCAGGTTGCAACGCGTGGATTGTCTGGTAGGCAACCCCGTGCGCCAGCAGCATATGCCGATAGACGCGGATAATGGCCGGAATGCTCTTGTTCTCCGGCGGCCAGATGGCGCGGAACCACCCCTGCGCCAGATAGACCAACGGCTCGTTGATCGTCAACCAGAGATCACAGAGGTCAGAAAGCGCATCGACCGTGAACCGCACATAACGCTGAAAATGGCTGACGACGGCTGGATTCTCCCAGCCGCCCTGCCGTTCCAGCCAAAGCGGATTTGTGAAGTGATGAAGGGTGACCATGGGTTTCATCCCGCGCTGGCGCAGGGCATCCAGCATTTCACGGTAGCGATCAATCGCCCGATGGTCAAAGCGACCCGCCTCTGGCTCGATGCGACTCCATTCGACGCCCAGCCGGTGGGTGTTCAAGTGCATGGCGTGCATCCGGTCGAAGTCCGCTTCCGCGTCCTCCCACCAGTTGCATGCCCTTCCACTCTTGTCACCATGCCAGATCTTGCCTGGCGTCTGCTCGAATTCCCACCATTGATTGTTCGTGTTGTTGCCTTCCACCTGATGGGCAGAGGTTGCGGTGCCCCAGAGGAAACCTGGCGGGAAGTGTAGGTCATGCGTGATTTCAAGTGTCATATTTTTCTTCTCTTCGATGATGTTGCTGCAACAGCATCTAGTGCGATGCAGTAATGGGCGCCAGGGCAGGTGAATCTACGGCCAAATCGGATAAGACGGTGGCGCGATCCGCTTCCGTCAAAAAAGCAAGGTAAAGAACGCGGGGTTCTGCCTTGCGTTGACGGCCGCGTGCGTCAGGCAGCGGTTGCGTGCGATAGTCAATGGCGAGCGCCGGCCGCTCCAGGCGATCAAAGTGGATGACGCCGGCCCGGATCGCGTTGCACTCCTCGGGTCGAAAAAACGTGTACCACAGCCCCACCTCATCTTCCGGCCACCCTGCGATGGTGAGCCACCGCCGCGGCCGCACCTGGCACATCACCGCGTGCTCACGCGTGGGAAACGTGCGATAGAATCCGGGCGCCCCCGCAAAGTGCCGCTGTCTACCTTGTACACCGAGGAGACCGCTGGCGTAGATTGGCACTTTGGCCGGCTGTGCGAGCGCCTGCGGTGGATAGGGTGACAGGCTGCGTTCAACAAAACGGACATACGACTGGCGCCTCAGCGCCCCCATTGCGCTCAGGAACGCCACGATCAGCAAGAGGCTCACTAGCGGGATCATCCAGCGTCCCGGCGGCGGCGCCATCAGCCCCAACATGGCGAATGCGCCCAGCAGGAACAGGATCAATCGCGCCAGGGGGATACCGGCTATGCGCTGCCGGCTCACCTGATACGCCACCATGCGTACGCTGGCAATCGGCAGATCATCCGGAAACGTCGTCTGTGAAGCAGAGGAACGAAAAGCCCCGCTCGGTTGAGACGGGGCTGGTGGGACGCCATCACGCTGCATCATTGCGAAGATCAGGGTTTGGAATGCAAGTACTCGCACTCCCTGAAGTTACACAGGCTGCGGAAGACCACCCGTGAGATCGATTCCGCTGTCCGAGCGCTTGTCATCGCGGACGGGGGTATCGGTCGCCGGTTTTCGCATCGCGTTCTCGCTCTCGCGCCAGGTGTCGTTTCGGTTATCCACCGGTTCTTCACCGCGCATTAGTGCCAGGAACTCGGTGGCATTGATCGTTTCCACTTCGAGCAACCGGTCGGCAACGCGCACCAACGCGGCCCAGTGATCACCCAACACCTGATGGCAGCGCGTATGCGCGTCATCTACCAAGAACCGGACCTCTTCATCGATTTCCTGGGCGACCTTATCGCTGTAGTTGCGATGCTCCGCAAACGAACGGTTCAGGAACATCATCTCTTCGCGTTCGCCATACGGGATGGGGCCAAGTTTTTCGCTCATCCCCCACTGGGTGACCATCGCCCTGGCCATCCCAGTCACCCGTTCCAGATCGTTGCTGGCGCCTGTCGTAACGTCGCCAAACCGGATCTCCTCGGCGACTCGGCCGCCAAGGAGTGCAACCAGTTGATCGCGGAATTTCTCCTTGGTCATGAGCGATGTCTCTTCGTCGGGCATGCTCATGGTGTAACCGCCGGCCATGCCACGTGGCACGATCGTCACTTTGTGCACCGGATCATGGTTGGGCAGGATATGCATGGCGACCGCATGACCGGCCTCATGATACGCCACGATCGCCTTCTCTTTGGGCGAAATCAGCCGGCTACGGCGTTCCGGCCCGGCAATCACGCGCTCGATGGCTTCCTGGAGTTCGTCGTTGCTGATCGAGCGACGGTTGCGCCGCGCCGCCAGAATGGCAGCCTCATTGACAAGGTTCTCAATGTCAGCGCCGGCAAAACCGGGTGTCTGCTTCGCAATGATATCCCAGGAATCGACATCGGCGGCCAATGGTTTGCCGCGCACATGCACGTCCAAAATAGCGCGGCGCCCTTTCACGTCAGGCGTGTCCATCGTGACACGGCGATCAAAGCGACCGGGGCGCAACAACGCCGGATCCAGGATATCGGGGCGATTCGTGGCTGCGATGATGATAATATTGGTGTCCGTATCGAAGCCATCCATCTCAACCAGGATTTGGTTCAGCGTCTGTTCGCGCTCATCGTGCGAACCACCCAAACCCGCGCCACGGTGACGGCCGACAGCATCAATTTCGTCCACAAAGATAATACAGGGCGAATTCTTCTTGGCTTGCTCAAACAGGTCACGCACGCGGCTGGCGCCGACGCCTACGAACATTTCGACAAACTCGGAACCGGAAATGCTGAAAAACGGCACGCCAGCTTCGCCGGAGACTGCCTTCGCCATCAGGGTTTTGCCGGTGCCAGGAGGGCCAACCAACAGCACTCCCTTGGGAATGCGTGCGCCCAAAGACGCAAACTTCTGTGGCTCCTTGAGGAATTCAACCACCTCAGCCAGTTCCTGCTTGGCTTCGTCGTTGCCGGCGACGTCGGTGAACATCACAGTCGGCCGGTCGCCCGTAAACATCCGGGCGCGGCTCTTGCCGAAACTGAACGCCTGATTGCCCGCACCCTGCGCCTGGCGAAGGATGAAGAAGAAGAATGCCGCCAACAGCGCCAGGGGAATCAGTGCAATGAGCACGTTGCTCCACGTGTCCCAGAACTGTGGCGTGGAGACACTGATTTCGACCTGGCTAATCTGCTCAGTGGTGACACCCAGGTTGTTGAGCGTCTCAAGCAGCCCCGTATCAGGCTCGATGCGGGACTGTAAAGGTTCACCGGTGGTCTTCCGGATGAGTAACTTTTCGTTATCAACCTCAATCGACTTGATGTCGCCGGCACGCACCAAAGCAGCCACATCACCCACCGGCACATCGGCGGCGACGGTCGTTGTCCTGCCGACCAGAGAAGTGTACAGAAAGGCACCGAGCGCAAGCACCAGTAATGCATAGATGGCACCGCTGCGCATTCGCTTCGAATTCATTCGTCGTCCTATCGGTGTAAGTCTTTAGGTCTGCCTGCCAGAAAAGTCCTATTTCACGATACAACTGGCTACACACCCACTAACTGCCAGTTTATCATAGCTCTCTGCCAGCGTCAAAGAAATCGTCGATTTTGCCAATCTGCACCGGTGATTTTTACTCAAAGAATCACCGGTGCGCATCTGCAAATGGCGTAGAGATGAGCATAGCCAGGAATTCATGTCGATGCAGTAGTTGCGCTTCCATGCGCAATGGGGCAACGACTACAAAAATGGGTTAGGTTAATCCGCGTTGGGAGAATCCTCATGCCGGCATGAACGTCCATACGACCATTGCCGGTTCCGGACGAGGGGATTTTGCAGGGGGTTCGTAGTCAACGCGCAGACCGGCTGCTGCCGGCAATCAGCCGTAGCTTCCGATCTGCGCCTGCTGCTTCTCAAAGTTATGCGGCGACCGGCTGTAAGCCAAATTCCTCTAGCACCCAGTGCACCCAGTTCACGATGCGTTGTGGGGTCAATGGCGCCTGGTTGTCTTCGTCAATTGGAAGACCCATCATGACGCCCTCAAATGCGGCCCGCGAGAATTCATATTGATAGCTCGAATCCGGGACGATCCAGCCGACCGTCTGCGCACCCAATTGTGTGACGCGCTCGCCGATGATGCCAATTGCATCGACAAAGCTGTTGGAGTAGCCGAACTGGTCGCCACAGCCAAAGAGCGCCACCTTCTTGCCCTTCAGCCCGGCGCTCGTCAACGTGGGCAGCGCAATCGCCCAATCATCCTGCAGTTCACCAATGTTCCACGTCGACCCGCCAAACATCAAGAAATCATAGTTGCTGAATGTCTTGGCATTGGCGACCGAGATCACCATGACTTCACAGGTGGCAGCCCCCGTAGCCTCTATTTCCGCCTTCAAAAGGCTGGCGATACGCTCGGTGCAGCCGGTGCTGCTGCCAAAATAGATGCCAATTTTCGCCGTCATCTCTACGGTTCTCCTCGGTGAATCCAAACGCAGGATAATGGTCAGAATATACCTGCGTGTCGTCGGAAATGCAAGTTACCTGATTTCTGGTGAAAAAATGCACGAAGCCTACTCACCCTTGACAACACGCACATCCCCCAACTCGATCCAGTCCGGCCCGTCAATTGTGACGAGGCGCGCCCCCCCTGCATCCGGATTGTACAAACCCGCGATCAACCGGTAGGTTCCTTCTGGAGTATTGGCAGGAATCAGCACGCCTGCCTTTTCCAGTAGTTCTTCACGTGCCGGCAAACTGCTGAAGGTCGTGTAGTTGGCGTCGGGGCCGGAATCAAACTGGGCCAGCGGGATATTTTCGCCGGTCCAGAGCTGCACAAACCACCGCAAATTTTGATCCGTCGGCGCTTCAAGCCGGAAATTGATGTCGACCGGGATCGGCTCGCCGGCCGGCGCTATCGAAGGCGTGCGCGCCGAAAGAATGGTGACCTGCTCGGCTTGTTTGCCCAATAGCGCCTTGTTAATTGGGCGGTCCTCGACGTTGCTCAGGCGGAGTGGCGTCGCATACTGTAACAGTCGATAGTCTGCATACCAGTTGTCCGTCGCCTTGTAGGCGTTTGCGCCCAACCATTGCTCAAGGGTGTTGTCTGGATCATTCGGCTGCACGCCCGAAGTCGCGAAGAAGACGCGGTCGTGTTGGTTCAGCACCTGCTCCAAGACAGCCTGCGTCTCCGGTTGCCGCAGGCTGTTGGTCGCATAGCCGAAGGTCGGAACCCCGACGTTGCAGGCGCCGGGCATCCAGTTCATAGGAATTTGATAGGCAGTGGGCACGACATTGACAAAGGCGTCGGTGGAGTTGGCGTCGCGGCATAGGTCAGCGACAATGCCACGGTAGGCTTCGCCAGGCGCGCCGTAGAGCGGATCCCGGCTCACCTCGCCCAGCCATGCCCCAATGACCAGCACCGGCAGCAGTAGCACCAGTATCAACGTCGGGGTGCGCAGCACCTGGCTGCGTTGGCCTTCATCGCTGTCCGGACCGACGGCACGCCACCAGAGCAAAAGCAGCCCGACCAGCGTTGCAATGGCGGCCATCCCAATGGCAACGACAAGCCAAAGCACCTTGCCATCAGCCCACAGCCACGCGAGATCGGTGTTGCCGATGAAGTTGTTTTGCATCAACTTGAATTGGCCGATCACCGGGCTGTTGAGCAGGTCGGTGACCGACTGCGCCGGCGGGCCATAGGCAAGCGGGTTCAACCAGTCGGTCTCGTAAATGTCGCGCAGCGCGGTCTCATAGTTGACGAAGTTGACGCTCACGGCGCCCAACTGCACCACGAACGACACTGCAGCCAATCCATACACCAGCCACCGAAGCCATGACCGGCGTGGTAGTGCGACCGTTTCCACCCCGGGCGCCGGCAATGGCTCGATCACCTGTGCGAGCACCAACACCCACAACGGCGTCAACGGCACGAGGAAACGCGGACCCCAGGCATAGCCGCCCCACCACATCCACCAGGTGCTATACAGCGCCACCAGGACAAGGCTGACCGCTGCAACCGCGATGCCAACACTGCGGTGGCGTTTGATGAAGGGGACAAAGGCAACAAGGCTGGCAATAAAGCAGCCCTTGCCAAATGGGCGTGGTGAACCCTTCGCCGGTGTCAAAGTGATAACCCGTTTCAAATGGACTACCGAAGCGCCTGGTTATAGGCGGCAAGCAAACCAGCAGCGATCAGCACCGGCACTGCAAACGCCGCCAGACCCAGGAGGAGCCGCGAAATTCCGGATTGCCGCTCCCGGACAAACCAGTCGATGATCAGCCAACCGACAAAGACGCCGATCAGCACCGTATGCGCCGTGACGGTGGCTGCGACTAAACCGGCAGCGACGCCGGCGACGGTCATCCACCACCAGCGCCCGGTCTGGCGCCAGGCGAGCATACCGTAAAAGAGACCGAGCAGCCCCACTGCACTTAGCGGCTCCCCGAAGAATTGCTTGGCGTATGGCCAGGCAATCGTTGTCAAGCCAAAGAGCAGTGCGAGGATCAACCCTGTACGGTCACGGTATCCTAGCCGCAGCGCTGTCAGCCACAAGAGCGCCGCAGTCCAAGCCGTAATGATGGCATTGAAGAGAAGCGTGCCCTGTAGTTGGCCGATCTCAACGCCCAGATGCGTCACCTGGTGCAGCAGCCAATACAATGGCGCCGCCACAAACGACGGCGCCGGTCCCTTTTTGCTGTAGACCTGCCCATCCGGGCCAAATGCGCCAAGCACCTCACCTGGGCTGTTCACCCATTGCGTCCAGGCAATGGTGTTGGTGTCAACGTCGCGGCGCAGGGCCAGCGATTCGGTGACAGCGTACATGCTCACCTCGTCGACGATGTGAAACCTGCCGGCGCTGCTCAGGACATAGATCGTGGTCAGAAGGGCCACGGTAATCAGAATACCTATCAGACGTAGTCGGGCCATGACGGTTGTTAGATGCCTTGTATCCGCAGTTGAAGCACTGCTTTTGTATATTGCTTAAAGATCGACCAGAAACCGGTCTTGCTGTCCCCGTGCCGGCGGAGAATATAGAACACCGGCACCTCTAGGATTTTCCAATGGCTGCGCCATGCGACCAGCAGCAAGCGGATGAAATAGTCGCCGTACCCGTAGAAAATTTCAGGGAACGCTGGCGCCAGGTCGTACAACCGCTCCCGGCGCACGGCAAAGTAACCGCTCAGATTGTCCTGAATCTGCGTCGAAAAGAGCGCCCGGATGAAGATATTGTAGACCTGGCTGAAGTGATAGCGCAGCCGGTATTCCATTACGCCGCCCATGACAAACCGGCTGCCGATGACTAGATCGTAATAGCGCAGTAAGTCCACCATCTGCGGAATCATGGCCGGATCGTGGTTAAAATCCGTATCCATGACGA